>NZ_JAWDIR010000010.1:0-50830 GCF_046156265.1 Pseudoxanthobacter sp. M-2 | reverse complement strand
GCCCCAGGCGATCATTCAGCAGTTTGAACTTGTCGACGTCAATCATCAGCACCGAGACGGGCGTGCGGTTGCGCTGGGCTCGGCGGATCTCGATCTCGATCGTCTTCTCGAAGCGCCGACGGTTGGCGAGGCCGGTCAGCGTGTCCGTCTCCGACTGGAGTAGCAGTTCCTCCTCAACGCGATTGCGCTGGATGGCCTCTCGTCTGATCAGGATAGCAACTCCGAGAAGGGCGCAGCACAGCGCCGCTGTCAACAGGATGCTGACGGCACTGCGAAGCCGCCACTCGGCGAACACCTCGCTGACGCTCTCACCGACTGCAATGCTGATGGGCAGAGGATCGATCCGCTCGAAGGCGTAGAGCCTTTTGATCCGGTCGATGGCGCTGATCGCCGTGTACGATCCCCTCCCGGCAGCCGCGAAGTAGCTCCAGTTGGGCGAACGCGAAACGTCGACGCCGGTGTCGCCCCTGTCTCCCACTGACGGCCTGCGAATGATGATCGTCCGATTGGCCCACGCGGCCCATATGACGCCTTCCCGCCCGAGTTCCACCTTGGAGACGAGGCGATCGAAGAACGAGATGTGCAGCTCGATCATCGCGACCCCCCGAAAATCGCCGTTAGGGCCTTCGATCCGGCGGCTGAGCGCCATTGCCGGCCCGTCGCCAGTCAGGCTTTGCTCAGGTGCGCCGACGTACAGTTCGCGCCTCTGACCCGTGACCAGTTCCGTGAACCAAGCCGGGAGCGGGTTGCCTGTCGCCAATGCGTTTCGTGCCTGCAAAGGGGGGATCGCCTCCACGGGACGGCCTTCCGGATCGAGGATCACGATGGCCCCGAGTTCCGGGAGTTCGCGGGCAAGTTCGAGAATTATCTCCTGTCGCGACCGGGACCAGACGAGCGGGCCGTCGCCGGGAAATGTCGCAACGAGGCCGCGTAAATAGATGTCGAAGACTGCGACTTTGTTTTCAACATCGCGTGCAACCAAAGCAACCAGGTTTTGGGAGACATTCAGAGCTGCACGTTCAGTCGCCTGCCTACTGAGATGGATGTTCCAACCAACACCAGTCGGGACGGCCAGACAGGCGATGATGAGGATCGCAGGCAGCAGCATACGATGCTGCAACACGTTATCGTAGTATCGTCTAACCGTCCTAACAAGCGAGCGGCCGGCGCGTCGCCCGACGACGACGTACCTGCGTGAGAGGCTGCCCCCCATTTAGTCGTCCCTACCCAGCTTATTGATATTCTGCCGGCAGTAGATCGACTGCCAATCCGTGCTCCAACGCTTCGCTTGGCCAATCAGGTCGATACTCGAAACCGCCAAGCCTGACGTTCATAACACCGAGCACGAGCAGATCCCCTTGCGCTGAATCAATCCGGAGCAACGGCGAGGCGGTGCCTTAGCGCCGCCCGCTATGCCCCACGGTGACGCTAGACTCTCTGCAGAACGCCTCGGTCCGGGGGGCATCGAGATTGCGATGCGGAAATACTCAACGACTATTCAGAACCCCGAAGCACGGACTTCTATGGAACCGTCCGCCGTAAGAGGCGTTGGCGCTTAAGGTGAAATGGGGGGCGAGCTGTGGATGAGGGTGAAATGGGTTCGATCCTCTATGTGGAGGACGAGCCAATCGTCCGCATGGAGATGAGCGATGCGATGCGGGTGGCGGGGTTTCGCGTAGTTGAGGCGGGTACCGGCAAAGCGGCCATGGAGTGCATCCACACTGAGGGTGCCTCAATTTCGGGGCTCGTCACCGACATCAATTTGGGCGCCGGTGCGGACGGGTGGGCAGTCGCTCGTGCTGGCCGCGAGCAAAACCCCAACCTCCCGGTTATCTACGTCACCGCTCAGAGCTATGATGACTGGGCTGCCCGAGGCGTCCCCAACAGCGCACTGATCGCAAAGCCCTTCGTACCCGCCCAGCTTGTCGTGGCCCTCTCGGCAGCGCTCAATGCCGCGTCTGCTACGTCTAAGCAGGTTGATGGGCCCGATTGAACCGGCTCGCCGACCATTGCGCCAGCGAAAAGTACGCCGGCGCGCGCCTGCGAAATTTCCTAGTTTTCAACGAGTTACACCTCCGTACCTTGCGCCCCGCAGTCCACAGCTCGGGAGAGAAGCGGCCGAAACGGAGACAAATGGGACCGGGACCGGTGCCGCGCGGTCCACAGCCTACCGGGGCAAAGCCTTGGTTTTCTTTGGTGTTTTCGCCGTGCTGGAAGTGCTTAAAGACGCTTCGGAACAGCGCAATGGCGGAGGACCGGAAACCGCATTCGGACCTTCTGCTCCGGTTCCTTCGCTCAGGTTCGCAAACGCGCGAAGTTCTGACATGAGACCACGTCAGCCTTCGAGGGGCATCCAAAGTTGTGATTAATTGCCCCTGGGCAAATTTTGCATGGCTTCCTTCTTCCTCAGGCCGCTGTGTATCAACGTGGGATGGTCCGAGAGCGCCATCATACTCACCCAGCGTCCAACGCAAAGGTCGCGATCCCCGGCGACCAAGGCGCCATGTGCCTAGCTACCGTGGAGTAGCGACAGAGGCTTGCACTTCAAGTCGCTTGAAGTGGGACAATCGCCGTTCGCGCCCGTTGGGACGCGGTTGCGCCGATGAGCCCAGCGGCGCCAGCGGGGGGGACCGATCCAATGGAAGCCGAGCACAGGAAGTTCTCGCGGATCTTCACAATGTTTGCAGCGCTCGGCTCTGTAGTTGCGCTGATGGTGCCGCCCGTCGGCGTGGCGGGAGCACGGGCCCAGTCGGCCGGCGAATGTGTCGGTCGGCTCTGTACACCGCAGGCCACGGCCGCAACCGCCGATTCCACTGTGCGGCCCCCCTACCGCGAGCCGGTGGTGCTCGCGACGGAGAACGGCGTGCTCGAGGTGCGGCTAACGGCCCGCCAGAGCGAGGCCTTCCTCGACACCGTCGCCGAGCCGGTGAAGAACTTCCTACTGTTCGACTACGAGCTCATCCGCGGCAAGGCGTCGGACGGCAGCACCACCGGCAGCAACCAGTACCCCGCCCCGACGCTGCAGGTGTATCCCGGCGAGAAGCTGATCATCCACCTTGAGAACGGGCTGTCGGGGCTGACCGTCCGCGACTTCTTCAATCCGCAGTACACCCCGGTCGGCGGCTTCGTGCCGCTCTACCCGCCGCAGCTCGATACCGCGCCGATCAACCTGCACACCCACGGCCTGCACGTCAGCCCGAAGGGCAATTCCGATAACGTGCTGCTGCATATTCCGTCTGGGAAATCGAACACCTTCGTCTACGACGTCCCGACGTCGATGCCGCAAGGCATGTATTGGTATCACCCGCATCTGCACGGGCTGACCTCGCCGGAAGTCTACATGGGCCTCGCCGGCATGCTGGCGATCGGCCGCACCGACGGCGCCCTTCCGGCCGTCACCGAGCGGAACATTCCGATCCGCAACATCGCCCTGCAGTACAACTACGTCGCCGGCCGCGCCGAAGGCCGGGCCGAGCTCAACAACCCGAGCTGGCCGATGTGGATGAGCACGATCGTGCCGCCGAAGGACCGCGAGCTCGAGGAGGGGACCTACCGGCCGCTGCTCACGCCGACGGGCTTCGAGGACTGGAAAGCCGGCACGTCGGCCTTCACGGTCTGGTATGCCGGGCCGCTGTCGATCGAGAACAAGCGCGCCTTCTTCTCCTATATTCCGAGCAATCTGCAGCGCTTCACCGCCTCTGGCGACGACCGCGACAAGGACGTGCCGCCCGATCCGGCGCTGCCCGACGACAAGCGCGACGTGCAGTTCACGGTGAATGGCCAGTTCCAGCCGGTGCTGAAGACCAAGCCCGGCCAGACGGAAATTTGGGTGCTCGCCAACATCTCCGACCTCGCCTACGTCACCGTCAAGCTGACCGAGACCGCCACCGGGCGGCATCCGAAGATCGCCATCGTCGGCCAGGACGGCAATCCCTACCCGGAGGTGCACTATCCGCCGACCGACGACGGCACGCGGCTGGAGATTCCGCCGGCGAGCCGCTTCGCCATCGCCGTGACGATGCCGGCGGAGGGTGACCTCGTGCTGGAGATGCCGCCGCTCGGCTACGGCGCCAAGGCGCTGACCGCGCCGGGCGTGCTGTACACTAACACCGGTACCGACAAGATCCCGGCGGTGCTCGGCAACCTGTCGGTGGAGCCGACGGCGATTAGCTACTTCGACGGCTTCTTCAGCTTCCCGACGCAGACGCTGCTACGCGCCGAGCCGGCGGAAGGCCAGGGCACCACTACCGCCTTCGTCGAAGGGCAGGCGCTCGGCGCCTTCACCTCGTTCGACGACGTCTCGGACGAAGCGCCCGACGTCACCCGCACGATCGGCATCTACGGCGGCTTCCTCAACAGCTTGGCGAGCAAGGACGACCCGAAGTCGTTCACCTACTCGTTCGACGGCGGCACGTTCCCGAACGTGCCCCTGCTGCAGCCGCGGCTCGATTCCGTCGAGGAGTGGCGGTTCAAGAACTACAACAACGACGAGCACCCGATCCACATCCACGTCAACGACTTCCAGGTGATCGAGAGCTACGACCCGACAACGGGGACGCGGAGCGGACCGGACATGTTCGGCCTCGACAACGTCAACGTCGCCGCCCCGACGATGGGGTCGGGCGAGGCGGTGGTCGAGCCGGGCTTCCTGTCGCTCAGGACGAAGTTCGAGGACTACACCGGCGTGTTCGTCATGCACTGCCACCGCCTCAACCACGAGGACAACGGGCTGATGATGCTGGTCAGCGTCATCCCGGCGGTGTCGAGCTACGCGATCGCCGGCATCGGCGAGGGCAGTGCTGCGAGCGAGGTCCGCGTGTTCGACGGCGACGGCGACGAGCCGATCGCGACCGTGACGCCGTTCCCCGGCTATGCCGGCACGGTGAGCGCTGCGATGGGCGACGTCGACGACGACGGCGTGCTCGACCTCGTGGTCGGCTCCGGCCCCGGCCGGGCGCCGGAGGTGGTCGTCTATGCCGGCGCCGCCAAGGGCGCGCACGGGCGCTTCGAGAGCGAGATCGCCCGCTTCGCACCGTTCGACGCCGCGGCGACGGGCGGCCTGAGCGTCGCCGCCGCGCAGATCGACGGCACCTCGGCCGACAACATCGTCGTCGGCTCGCCCCCCGGCGCGCCGAGCGAGGTCCGCGTGTTCGGATCGGCGCTGCCATCCGTCACCGGCACCGCGCCGCCGCTGTTCGCCGCCTTCTCCCCCTACCAAGGCGACACGTCGGGCGTCAGCCTTACGACCGGCTTGGTCGACTTCGCCACCGGCCGCTACAGCATCATCACGGCGCCAGGCGCGGGCACCGAGGCGGAGGTGAGGGTGTTCGCCTATCCCTTGCTGAAGGCGTTGGCGGGCGCGCCCGCTCCGGCAGCCGAGCACGGCGGAGCGCCACACGGCGGCCCCGGCGGCCCGGTGCTGAACTCCAGGTTCAAGCCGTTCGGCGACGGCTACACGGGCGGCGTGTCGCTGGCGACCGGCTGGATGGCCGGCGAGTTCGGCGGCGCGCAGAATATCGTCACCGGCCAGCTTGCGGGCGATGGCACGGTGAAGGTGTTCTCGTCCGGCTCGTCACTCGACGGCGGCCCCTCGCTCTACCTGCACAGCCCGGTCGAGCACGGACGCGGCGCCACCTTCCGCGAGATCGCGAGCTTCGCGCCGTTCGACGGGGGCGCCGGCGTGCGCGTCGCCGCCACCGCCACGACGGCCGGTGCCGACCTTCTGGTCAGCGGCGTCTCGGCGGACAAGACGGCGAAGGTCGCGAAGTTCGGCTTCCGGCGCGCCGACGCCACGGCGAATACCGTCGCCCCGGTGCAGCTCGGCGACGTCACGACGGTCGCCGGCGGCGCCCCGGCGGCCCTCGGCGGGGATTGAGACGGAGCGCCGTCACTATTCTCTCAGAAGCACGCCAACGCACCTTCTGGCAGACGTTCATGCCATCTGCGGCGATTTCCAGGTTCTGTTCAGTGCTGGGCAAATACCTCGGTGGCACCATCGCGACGCACCAACAACACGTCGTAGGCCTCTCGATCATCTCCGCCATCCATGCCCGGAGAGCCGAGTGGCATGTCGGGAACGGTCAGACCGACGGCATCGGGCTTCTCTGCGACAAGACGCGCTATGTCTCCGGCGGGAACGTGACCCTCGATGAAATAACCCCCAATGATCGCTGAGTGGCAGGAGGTCTGACCGACCTTCAGGCCCGCATCGAGCTTCATCTTCATCAGGGAGCCCATCGCCAAATTCGTCGCTTCGACCGTGTAGCCGTTTTCCTCAAGATGGCGAATCCAACCGAGACAGCAGCCACAGCCGGATGTCTTGAAGACCCGTGCGGTCTCGGCCGCCTGAAGGGACATCGGAGCCAGCATTGCGGTTGCAGCGAGGAGCCAGCGGATCGAAGGAGACATTCCTGAACCTCGAGCAAGAGCACCGGCCGGACGGCCCGATGGAGCGTGAGGCTGCTCGTCGGGCAGAATCAAGGCGAAGAGGTGCCGGCGCACCTTGTAGAGCATCGCAATGCAGCTCATAATGCGAATAGGTTGCATTTGAAGCTTTCCGTCCTCGGAGTGTCAATGAACAAGGATCCTGTCGATCGGCCGAGCCGCAGGCATGTTTTGTCGACGGCCTTGGTCGCAGCAAGCGGGACCACCTTGGGGATCGGCGCCGTCGCTGCGCAGATGGACCACGGCACCAAAGCTGCCACTCAAGCGCCAACGGCGGTCGAGGGAACGCCGCACCTAGGCGCCCACGGAGCGATGATCACCGTCGGCGAGGTGGACTCCGCCCGCAACGGCTTCGACCCGACTGCGATGCTCACCGACTGGGACGTCGGCACGGTCTCGGCGATGGCGGACGGGCGGACGCTGCGCACTTTCGAGATCATGGCAGAAGACAAGGAGATCGAGATCGCGCCGGGCATCCTGTTTCCGGCGTGGACCTACAACGGCCGTGTCCCCGGGCCGTCGCTGCGGGCGACCGAGGGTGACCGCCTGCGCATCGTCTTCAAAAACTACGGTTCGCACCCGCACTCGATGCACTTCCACGGAATCCATTCGTGGAAGATGGACGGCGTCCCGGGTGCCGGCCTGATCGGGCCGGGCGACGAGTTCGTCTACGAGTTCGATGCGCGGCCGTTCGGCTGCCACCTCTACCACTGCCATGCGCTGCCGCTGAAGCGGCACATCCACAAGGGCATGTACGGCGCCTTCGTCATCGACCCCGACCCAACTCGCCATCCGGAGCACGCCGACGTCGCCCGCTCCCGCCTGCTCGGAACCCCGGAGAATGCCGGGTGGCAGGAGCTCGTCATGATGATGAACGCCTTCGACACCAATTTCGACGGTGAGAACGAAGTCTATGCGGTCAATACCGTCGCGCATGCCTACATGAAACGACCGATCCGCATCGATCGCGCCAGGCCGGTCCGCATATACCTCGTGAATATCACGGAATTCGATCCGATAAACTCGTTCCACCTGCACGCCAACTTCTTCGATTATTACGACCAGGGCACGACGTTGACGCCGACGCTGAAAATCGTTGATCTGATCATGCAGTGCCAGGCGCAGCGCGGCATCCTCGAATTCTCGTTCGCCGGTCACGAGCCCGGCCTCTACATGTTTCATCCTCACCAGTCGGAGTTCACCGAGCTCGGGTGGGTCGGCATGTTCGACGTCGTCGACAAGGTGGCGTCATGATAGTTTCGGACCCCGCCGCCACCCCTCCGCCGGCCGCCGCCGCCCGGCCGCGCCCGGCGATGCTGCTGTGGGTGCTGGCGCCGCTCGCCGTGCTCGCGCTGGCGATCGTCTGGCTCGTCACCGCCGATCCGCTCGCCGGCTTCCGCAACGGCGCGCCGCCGGTCGAGGCGCTGACCTATGAGCGCACCATCCTCGATCCGGGGGGCTTGCGCGTGCTCGTGCGGGCCGGCGGCTCTGAGCCGATGGTGATCGCCCAGGTGCAGGTCGACGACGCCTACTGGCAGTTCACCCAGGATCCGCCGGGGCCGCTCGCGCGGGGCGCCACCGCCTGGATCGCGGTGCCGTTTCCCTGGGTGCTCGGCGAGGCGCACGCCGTCAACATCGTCACCAGTACCGGCGCGACCTTCGCGCACGAGATCGCGGTGGCGGTGCCGACGCCCAAGGCGACGTCGTCCAGCCTCGTCTCGCAGGCGCTGCTCGGGGCGTTCGTCGGCCTCTTGCCGGTCGCCATTGGGCTGATGTGCTATCCGGCGCTGCGCGGCGTCGGGCAGGGCGGCATGACCTTCCTGCTCGCGCTGACGGTCGGCCTGCTCGCCTTCCTGCTCGTCGACGCGATCCAGGATGCGCTGGAACTCGCCGGCGAGGCGGCCGCATTGTTCCAGGGGCCGACGATGGTCGTGCTGGCGGCGGCGGCGAGCTTCCTGCTGCTGATGGCGCTCGGCCGACGGCGCGGCGCTCCGACCGGACTGGCGCTCGCCACCTTCATCGCGCTCGGCATCGGCCTGCATAATCTCGGGGAGGGCCTCGCCATCGGGGCCGCCTTCGCCGCCGGGGCGGCTGGACTCGGCACCTTCCTGGTGCTCGGCTTCACGCTGCACAACATCACCGAAGGCATCGGTATCGCCGCGCCGATCCTGAAGGTGCGGCCGCCGCTGTGGAGCTTCGCCGCGCTCACGCTGCTCGCCGGCGGACCGGCCGTGGTCGGGCTGTGGATCGGCAGCCTCGCCTACGCGCCGCAATGGTCGGCGCTGGCACTGGCGATCGGCGCCGGCGCCATCCTGCAGGTGATCGTCGAGGTGTCTGCCTACCTCGGCCGCTCGACGGGCGCCGGCTGGCGTGCGCTGGTGTCGCCGGCTGCGGTCGCCGGTCTCGCCGCCGGCGTCGGCTTCATGTTCGTCACTGCGATGTTGGTAAAAATCTGAGGCTCTGCCATGGAGGCGAAGAGCATGCGGTCCACGGCAAACACAGACTTCGAGAACGCACAGTCTGTGAGCGTCGCGTTCGATGCGTTCGAACGGGCCATCGTTGCCGGACGCGAGCGGGGCTGGACACCGTGAGTCGGATCCGCGCTCTGCGCATTGGGCTTTGGTCGCTTGTAGCAATTGCCGCTGTGGGCTCCGTACTCCTCGCCACAGGGATCGTGTCGGTCAACCGCATGACTCCGATCCCAACGGGAGCTGCGGTCGAGATCGGCGGCAGGTTCAGCCTGACCGACCACCGGGGCAACGCATTTACCGATGAGGACGTGCACGGCCGGCCTTTCGCGGTCTTCTTCGGCTTTACACACTGTCCCGATATCTGTCCGACAACGCTGTTTGAACTGACGGATCGGCTGAAAACGCTCGGGGCGGAGGCCGCTCCCCTGGCGGTCCTCTTCGTCACTGTCGATCCCGAGCGAGACACGGCCGATGTGATGGGAGAGTATGTTTCGGCGTTCGATCCGCGGATCGTTGGACTAACCGGATCTCTTGCCGAGATTGACTCCGTGGCGAAGACCTTTCGGGCATTCTACCGAAAAGTCCCGACGGGGGGCGAAGATTACACGATGGATCACACGGCAGTCGTCTACCTCATGGGGCGCGACGGACGTTTTGTGTCGACCCTCGACCCTCACGAATCCGAGGAGATTCAGCTGCAAAAGCTGCGTCGCCTGCTCCGCACTTCCTGATGCGCGTGCCGAAGGTGGCGTGAGGGATTTTTCGGCTCACGGCGTTCCGCGTGCCACTCTCGACCGTAGGATTTGGCCCGGCGCGGAGGTGTCAGCGGTCGCCTTCGGCTGGAGGCTGCTGCTCGGCTTTGCGCCGGAGCAGACGCATGATCGTCGCTACTGCCGCGGTCCCGAGGAATCCGACGACCATCCATAGTCCCCATGGAATTGGCACATGCAGAACGTGAGGAGCCCCGGTCAGCTCGCCCCACAACTCACTGAGAATGGACATGGTCACCGCCGATGACAGGCGTCATCGGATCCGTATGTTCGCGTAGCCTCCGTTCGATCTCCGCTGTCTGTTCCGCCGACAGGAGAGGCAAAAGTCGGTCGAGGTCACTGGCCACGTCGGCATCTCCGGAGCGAGCTGCCAGCATCATCCACATCCCCCCCTCAACGAGGTCCTGCGGGACGCCTTCGCCGAATGCGAGCATGGTGCCGAGGGCGTGTTCGGCTTCGAGGACTTGGCCTTCCGCGGCCTGTCGAAGGTACCGCGCGGCCGTCTGGGGGTCGCGTTGCACTCCGATGCCCTCGCGTGACATGCGGCCGAGCTCGTAGGCCGCTGCCGCATGGCGCGCCTCGGCCGCCGATTTGAGGTAGGGCACAGCCCGTTTGGGTTCGGGAACGTCGGTGATGCCGTCGAGCAGCAGCTTCCCGTAGAGATAGAGGGCATCGACGGAGCCGCCTTCCGACGCCTTGGCGAGCCAGGTGGCGGCGGCGACCCGATCGGTTCGTCCGACGCTACCCGACAAGTACAGGGTCGCCAATTCGACCATCGCCTGCACGTGCCCCGCGAGGGCATCCTGCTCGAATGCCGCCATGGCAGCCTGGTAGTCGCCGGAATCGAGCGCTCCGATGCCGTCTTCGAATGGACCGCCGGAAGCAGGAACGGACGTGACGAGGAGAAGTGCGACCGTCGCAGCTCTGAAGAATGGTTGCATGCCGGTGCCCTCGCCTAGATCTCTGGCGCCGACGACCCGGTGCCGAGTACCTGGACATTGGTGCCTATCGGCGTCCGTGAGTGGAGGTCGATGATGTCATGGTTGAGCAAGCGGACGCAGCCGCTTGATACCGCCCTGCCGATGCTGCGTGGATCACCTGTACCATGCAGCCGGTACAGGGTGTCCCGGTTTCCTTGGTACAGGTACAGGGCCCGCGCGCCTAGCGGATTGTCGAGCCCTCCCGGCATGCCGCTCGCGTACTGTGCGACTGATGGGTCGCGCTCAATCATTTCAGCCGGCGGCGTCCATGTCGGCCAGATTGCCTTTCGTCTGATCGTTGCCACCCCGGACCAGCCGAAACCTTCACGGCCGACGCCGATGCCATAACGAATGGCGCTGCCGCGCTCCCGGACGAGATAGAGAAACTTGGCATCGGGATCGACAATGATCGTGCCGACAATATGCCGGGTCGGATAGTCGACCACCTGACGAAGGTATCTCTGATCGATGGTGGTTGTGTCGATGGCGGGGATAGTGAACCCGCTGTCCTGCACCGAGGCATACATCTGCGCATAGTATGGGTCAGCTTCTCGCCGGACGGGGAGGGGCCGTATCGGTCCGGCTCCACGTGGGACCGTCTGAGTGCAAGCGCCGAGGATTAACGGAATTGCGGCGATAAGCACCAGTCTCCGGGTCGAGCTGGCGGTGATGTGGCCTTTCGTGTCTTCGAGCATATGGCTATTGTCCCTCGTCGTGATCGCTTTGCTTGGTCGTGTCTACGGGCTGTGCGAAGGCGCGCGCCGCCAGCAAACCGGCTCCCATGCAAATTGCGACATCCGCTAAATTGAAGGTCGGCCAGTGCCAGCCGCCCGCGTGAAAGTCCAAAAAGTCGGTGACGCCGCCGTGGCGCATGCGGTCGAAGGCGTTTCCGACGGCGCCCCCGGCGATCGCTCCGAGCGCCATCTGGTCGAGCCGGCTGCGACATTGCGTGGCCGCCCATAGGATGGCGGCGGCCACCATCAGCAATAATACGGATAGCTTGAATGGTACGCCGGAGAGCACGCCGTCGAACAGGCCGAAGCTGATCCCGCGGTTGTAGCCGAGCTTCAGGTTAAAGAACGGCGTCACCGTGATGATACGTACCGGTTGCATCACGACGTCAATGATGAAGGCTTTCGTCGCCTGGTCGATCGCCAGCACGCCGGCAGCGGCCCCGAGTGGCACGGTGAGGCGTGCCACGACGCTTAGCGGCCTGGCGCGGGCCACCGTCAAAGAGGGCCATCGGGACCGTCTGCCACGCGTTGCTCTCGGCGGGGCGCGGGCAGTGGCCGGCCGCGACGCAAAAGCCTCAGGGCATTTGCCGTGACGATAACCGTCGCCCCCGTGTCGGCGAGGATCGCCATCCAGAGGGATGTAACACCGGCGAGGCTGGTGAACAGGAAGATCGCCTTCAGGCCGAGGGCGATGGCGATGTTCTGGTGGATGTTGAAGAGGGTGGCACGGGAGATCTCGATCAGTTCGGCAACGCCGGCGACGCGCCCCCCGAGGAGCGCGGCGTCGGCGGTCGTCAAGGCCACCTCGGTGCCGCCCCCCATGGCGATGCCGACGCTTGCCGCGGCGAGTGCGGGTGCGTCGTTTATTCCATCGCCAACCATCGCGACGGGGCCGTCGAGCGCCATCGCCTCGATCGCCAAGAGCTTCTGAGAAGGCATCAAATCTGCCTTCGCCTCAAGCCCAAGCGTCGTAGCGATGGCCTGTGCCGTCCTGGCGTTGTCGCCCGTCAGCATCACTGAGCGGACGCCGAGGTTCAGCAGTTGCCGAATTGCCGCCTCAGCGTCCGCTCTCGGCTCGTCGCGGACAGCAATCAGACCGAGCACCGTGGTGTCGTCGACTAGCACCACGACCGTCTTGCCTTGCTGTTCCATTGCGGCGGTGACGGACCGCGCCTCGCCAGCCAACCTCTCGGCGGCTGCTCGTGGCGAGAGCACCGACAGGCGCCGCCCACCGACGATCGCCGAGACGCCCAGCCCCGGATCAGCTGACGCTCCCGTAGCCGCAGAGATCACAAGGGAGCGCTCCGCCGCCGCGTCCACGATCGCTTTGGCGATCGGGTGGGCTGACCCGACTTCGACTGCTGCCGCAAAAGCCAGGACGTCTGCTTCAGTCGTCACG
The DNA here is from genome assembly GCF_046156265.1 of Pseudoxanthobacter sp. M-2. Classification (NCBI taxonomy): domain Bacteria; kingdom Pseudomonadati; phylum Pseudomonadota; class Alphaproteobacteria; order Hyphomicrobiales; family Segnochrobactraceae; genus Pseudoxanthobacter; species Pseudoxanthobacter sp. M-2. The sequence continues at coordinate 38,032 of NZ_JAWDIR010000010.1, read as the reverse complement.
AGGGCGACGACATCGGTAACCCGGGGCCGGCCGGCGGTCAGTGTCCCGGTCTTGTCGAAGGCGACCGTCTTGACATGTCCGAGCGCCTCGAGCGCGGCGCCACTCTTGATCAGTAGACCGCGCCGCGCCGCCGCGGCGATACCGGAGGCGATGGCTGCTGGTGTGGACAGCACGAGGGCGCATGGGCAGGCGATTAAAAGCAGAGCGAGCGCCCGGTAGATCCAGGTCGACCAGTCGCCGCCGAAGAGCAGCGGTGGGACGACGGCGACGAGGATGGCGGCAGCAAGCGCCCCCGGCGTATACCAGCGGCTGAAATTGTCGATAAAGCGAGCGAGCGGCGCCTTCTTGGACTGGGCGTTTTCGACTTCTTCGATGATGCGGGCGATCGTGTTGTCGGCAATTGTGCGCGTCACGCGCACCTTGAGGACCGCGTTGGCGTTGATGCTACCGGCGAAGACGGAATCTCCAGGGCCCCGGCTGACAGGGGTCGATTCTCCCGTGATCGCAGCCTGATCGACATCGGAAGTGCCCTCGATGATCTCGCCGTCGGTCGCGACCCGGTCGCCCGGCCGAACCACCAGCACCTGCCCTGGTCGCAATGAGCCAACGTCGACCGTGCGCGTCGCTCCAAGCTCCTCGATGAGGGCAGTACTCGGCATCAAGGCTGCCAGAGCACGGATTCCGGACCGCGCACTGCCTGCCGCAATTCCCTCGATCAGTTCTCCCACGGCAAAGAGCAATACGACGACGGCACCTTCCTCCGCCGCGCCGATCGCAAGCGCGCCGACGACGGCTATCGACATCAGCGTCTCGATGGAGAAGGGAATGCCAGCCCTGGCGAGTGTCACGGCGCGCGAGGCAAAGGGGACAACGCCGATCAATGCGGCGGCAGCGAATATCCACTGGGCGTAGCCGGGTTCTGCAAGCGCCAACAGCATCGAGCCACCGACCAGCACGGCGAGCATGATGACCAGACGGCCCTTGGCCTTGCGCCACCACGGCTTCGCGTCGTTCCCCTCGTCTGGATCGGAAGCGTGCAAATGCCCCGCATGCGGATCGGCCTTCGGCTTCGCGACGACTGCATTTTCCGCCTTGGGAGCGAGATCGTTGCGACTCCCCTGATGTCCAGCGTGGTCGCGTCCGGCGTGGTCGTGTCCAGCGTGATCGTAATGACTGCCGATTTCGCCGCCGCTGGGCTCCGAGGCGGCCACTATGGGCGGCGCCGCAGCGTGACCCGAAATCGAACGGATGTCGTAGCCGAGCTTGCGCACCGCGTTGGCGATTTCCTCGCGATCGGCCCCCCCGGGCGCGACCACTTCCAGCAGGCCGGTCGTGACGTTTACGGATAAGTCGTCGACCCCATCGATCCGACGCACGACGGTTTCGATCTTCAGGGCGCAGCTGGCGCAATCCATACCGTCGACGCGGTAACGCAGTGAGCTCGCAGATTCGCGTGGCTGGGCGCTGACGTTCATCGAATTGCCTCCTTGGGCAACGAGGGTCACCAGTCCATATGCAACTTCCAGCGACTAGAGCTGCAAGGGGGCCGAGCCATGGCGACGAACGGCGTACGACCTCGACAACTGGTCATCGGGGCTCTGGCGCGGCGGACGGGCACGAAGACGCCGACAATCCGCTATTACGAGAGTATCGGTCTCATGCCGCCTCCCGCGCGTTCCGCCGGCAACCAGCGAATCTACGACGTGAGCCACCTCACAAGGCTGGCCTTCATCCGGCATTCTCGCGAACTCGGTTTCCCGCTCGAGGCAATCCGGGAGTTGCTGACCCTCGCCGACGATCCCGACCAGTCCTGCGAGGACGCTGACAGGATCGCCACCGAGCAACTCGCCGCGGTTCGCCGGCGCATCTCCCGCCTGCGCGCCCTGGAAACGGAGTTGCAACGCATGACGGCTTGCCGCCATACGAGCGTCGCGGAGTGCCGCGTCATCGAGGTTCTGGGTAATCACGACCTCTGTGAGAATGAGCACCACGGGGACGCGGAAAGCCTCACGATCGAATGACGGCAAATGGCCGAAAATCCGCTTGAAGCTCAAGCCGCTCGAAGTTGCAGAGTGTCGCCCCGATCGATCATCGAGGGACAGTCATGCACGGCACGCGACGCACACTCCTCCGGACGGCTGCTCTTTGCGGCCTTAGCCTTGCCATGACAATTCCGTTTGCGTTCGCACAGACGGAGCCGGAGGTTGCGCTGACGGAGCCGGGTCCACTGCCGGAGAAAGTGTTCGGCTCGCCGGACGCCCCCGTCACCGTGATCGAATACGCCTCGCTCACATGCCATCACTGCAAGAACTTTCACGTAAATTTCTGGCCGACGATCAAGGAGAAGTACGTCGACACCGGCAAAGTTCGATTCATCATGCGGGAATTCCCACTGGACCCTCTGGCAACAGCCGGCTTCATGCTCGCTCGCTGCTCCGGCGAGGACAAGTGGTACCCCGTCGTCGACACGCTCTATCGCTCGGACGACCTTTGGGCGCATGCCGCTGATCCAGTCGAGGGGCTGTACTCAGTTATGAGGCAAACCAGTATGGGGCGTGAGGCGTTCGAGGCGTGCTTGCGAAACCAGAAGCTCCTCGACGACATCAACGAGGTCTCGCGGCGCGGCGCGGCCGCGGGCGTCAAGTCGACGCCGACGTTTTTCATCAATGGCCAGATGGAGTCGGGCGCGCTGTCGCCCGAGCAGTTCGGAGCACTCGTCGACCCACTGATCGAGGCTAAGAACTGACCGGATGGGGCGTTTACGTGCACTCGCTACGGTGATCGCCGCTGCTTTTGCTCTCTCGGCATGCTCGACGATGGACATGGACGTGCGGCATTTGGAGCCGATCCCTGCGAAACTCCAAAGCCAAATGTCCGCGCTGAAGATGACGCAGACCGACCCGATCATGGTCCGGATCTACAAGCAGGAGAGCGAACTCGAAATCTGGAAGCGGGATCGCACGGGCCGGTACGCCCTGCTGAAGACCTACCCGATGTGCCGCTGGTCGGGAAAGCTCGGGCCCAAGACGCGGGAAGGCGACCGCCAAGCGCCAGAGGGCTTCTATTCCGTCACGCCGAGGCTGATGAACCCGCAGTCCGACTACTATTTAGCCTTCAACCTCGGATTCCCCAATCCGCTGGAAGCGGCGCTCGGCTATGAGGGCTCCGCTCTGATGGTCCACGGCGCCTGCTCCTCGTCGGGCTGCTACGCTCTGACGGACGACGGCGTCGCCGAGATTTACGCCGTCGCGCGCGAGGCGTTCGGCGGCGGGCAGCGCAGCTTCCAGGTTCAGGCGCTACCGTTCCGAATGACGCCGGAGAACCTGGCGAAGCATCGTGGCGACCGCAACCTCGCCTTTTGGCGCAATCTCAAGGAAGGGGCGGATCATTTCGACGTCGCCGGGCAGCCGCCGAAGGTCGCCTACTGTGGCCGACGCTACGTTTTCAATGCCAATCCGCGCGATCCGGATGCGCCGTTCGAGCCGCTGGCGCCCTGCCCAGAGTTCGAAATCGATTCGGCGGCAAGCGAGCTCGTTGCAGCGAAGCAGCGGGAAGACGAGGCTGCGGTGACGGCCCTGTTGGAGGGTGGTGCGGTGACCATGCCGTCCGCCTATGCCGACGGCGGCATGCACCCCACGTTCCGCCGCGTTCTCGCAACCAGAGGGCCCGAATACCTCGGCCGTCTGACCGCCGGGGGGGTCAAGGTGAGCCGCCCGGAAGCCGCGTTGGTCGATCCCTTCACGGTCGACTAAGCGTCGTGGCGCTGGAAAAGCCCGCGCGTGTGGAAAAGTACGCGTTCGTGCGACCGGAGAGAGGCGGTAACGAGGCTGCACGCGGAGCGCTTTGGCGAACGGTGAGCGGCCGCAGGGCGGGTACGGCGGGATGCCGCCTCCGCAACTTCACCGAGCGTCCACCGCAAACTCCTGCGCGGATCGAGAAGTTCTCACGGTCCCCGCGAAAATTGCCGAGCCTTGCCGAAGCGGCTGCAGTTGTGGCAGTTCACCAAGTCCATGCGCGCCCGCCTCCCCAAAATCGTCGGAATTCCGTCCAGAACCAGCAGGAGTTCAAAAAATTGCGCTGGATACTGCTCTGCCTGATCCTCCCGATATGCCTTCTGCTGGCGGCTTCACCCGCTGACGCGCACGTCAAGCTCGTGGAGTCCATGCCGGCGGCGAACAGCGTCACAGCAACTACCCCACGAGAGATTCGGCTGACGTTCAACGAGCGGATTGCCGTCAGTCTGTCCGGCATCGATTTGATGACTGCCGAGGGCAACGCCGTCAGTGTCGGAGAGGCTTCCGCAGACCCCGGCGACGCGATGGGCTTCATCGTGCGAATCGACGCCCCGCTTACGCCCGGGACCTATCGCGTGCGATGGCGGACGGTTTCCGCCGATATGCACAAATTGAAGGGCGATTTCGCCTTCGAGATCAGGCCGTAGGTGATCGACGAAGGCGGGATACTCATCGTCGCCCGGGTAGCGTTTCTTGCTGCGGCGATGGCCACCTTTGGATCGGCACTGTTCCCCTTCTATGCCGTTGGCCGAGACGATCGCGAACAATTAGAGCGGCGCACACGGCCGCTCGTTTTCGGCGCCGCAGTGCTGGCGCTCCTCTCCGCGTTGATCTGGCTGGCGCTCGTCATCGTCGATTTTGGAGGCACGGACGCCGCCAGCTTTGTCAGCACGTCCAAAACGATTCTATTCGAAACCGACTTCGGCCCGGTTTGGCTCGTTCGCCTCGCTTTCGCGCTCCTGCTCGTTTTCGTCGCGGCCTCCAGGCTCTCGACGGTCGCGACACTCGCCCTGGCGACCGTCGTGCTCGGGAGCCAGGCTTGGGTTGGTCATGCCGCAATAGGCGGCACGATAAATCGCGTGCTGCAGATTGCTCATCTCCTGCCAGCCGGCGCGTGGCTCGGCGGGTTGCCGCCTCTAGCACTCGCCCTTCGGCAGCTGGCCCGGGAGACAGCAGAACACAAACGGGCGCTGCGCATCCTCATGCACTTTTCGTCCATGGGAATTGTCTGCGTCGCAATGATAACAGTCACGGGAATGCTCAATACGTGGCTCGTGATCGGACGGATTCCCAATCTGTCGGAAGAATACGACCGCATACTCATCGTAAAGATAGAACTGTTCATTGCAATATTGGCTCTCGCGCTCTTGAATCGTCTCCATTTAATGCCAAAAGTCAAAGATCCTAGTGGCGGAGGTATCGTCCTTCGGCTGCTCTGCTGGTCGGTTCTGCTCGAGCAGGGAATTGGCGTCTCGATCATCTTCGCTGCAAGCATTCTGGGACAAACCAGTCCCGAGACCTGAGACGGCTCCTTCAGAGTGGATGGTCCGGCCAACCCCCGGCGCGAAAGTTTGTGCCTTCCACCGAGTGGAGACGGTAGCGGAGGAAGGACTCGCCCTCGTCGACAACGAGGTGCTGGCGAAGGGAAAGCGGCTTGGCGCCGAGTTGCTCCAGCATCTGGCGAATCTCGACCCCGAAGCCGTCTTTTCTGTGCGCAGCGGCATCCTGATGGCGATCCGGGTCCTGACGACGGGCGGCCGCGATCCAGGCGAACTCTTCTCGCTGCTCCTTGAAGAGCACCCTCGGCGATCGGCCAGGCATGGATGGACTGTCAGTCTTCCCGCCGCCTGCGGAGCACTAGCCAGCAGCACGCTGGCGGCAGCGTGTGCCTGCGATAGTGGTTCACATGCGAGAGCCTAGCCGCTCAATCGATCCGCCCAGAAATGGGGAGGCGAGGGGCGAAACCCGAAGTAGCGCCCCTCGGACACTCACGCAGCCGCCGTGCGGCTATTTCGTTCGGCCGGATAGCCGGCTTCGGCCAACGCGGTGAGGACCGCCTGCCCACTGGCATGCGTGGCGATCGTCACTTCGCGCGTGGCCGGAGTGGCAGTGACATCGGCCGCCGGATCCACGCTGCGGATCGCGTTGGTAACCCGGCGGACACAGCCGCCGCAGGTCATGTCGGGAACACTTATTCGGAACATACGAACTCTCCTCGATTTGCGGTGCTCGATGATCAAGGTGGTCCTTGCCACCATGGCAAGGTCAAGCGGCGGCCCAAAAAATTCCCCTCCTCGACGGGGCTTGACCTTCCCATCGTTGGAAGCCCCAATTGGGTGCGCAATGGTTCGAGAAGGAGGAACTGCCATGACCAGCGTCGTTCCATTGCAGCGCGTCGAACGAGACGATCCCGCCCTCAGCATTCCCGTTGAGGGCATGACGTGCGCCTCGTGTGTCGCGCACGTCGAAAAGGCGATCGCCAAGGTACCCGGAGTGGCGACGGTAAACGTCAATCTCGCGACCGAGCGGGCTGATGTCGCCTTCATCGGAAGCCCCGATGCCCCCGCAGTTGTCCGCGCCATCGAGGCGGCGGGCTACGGAGTGTCAGAGAGTACGATAGAGCTCGGCGTGGAAGGCATGACCTGCGCGTCCTGCGTCGCGCACGTCGAGCGGTCGCTGATGGCGGTGCCGGGCGTGATTGCCGCCACGGTGAACCTTGCTACGGAAAGGGCTAGCGTGCGCTTCACCGCCGGCGTCGTTTCCGTCGAACACCTGGCGGACGCGATCCGGCGGGCCGGCTACGAACCGCGCCACCTCGGGAGCGATGGTGCCTCCGCTGACCGGGAGCGGGCGGTCCGCGCGCGCGAAATGACCTGGCTGCGTCGGGATCTCATCGTCGCGGCGGTGCTCACCCTGCCGGTTTTCGTGCTCGAAATGGGCTCGCACCTCGTCCCGGCGATCCATCACCTCGTGATGAACACAGTCGGCATGAAGGCGAGTTGGCTGATCCAGTTCGTCCTGGCTACGGCGGTTTTGTTCGGACCGGGCCGGCGGTTCTTCAGGAAAGGGATACCCGCCCTGCTCCGTGGTACGCCGGACATGAATTCGCTGGTCGTCGTCGGCACGTCAGCGGCCTGGATCTATTCGGTCGTTGCGACCTTCCTGCCGCAGATGCTGCCCGTCGGTACAGCCAACGTCTTCTACGAGGCTGCAGCGGTCATCGTGACGCTGATCTTGCTCGGCCGCTATCTCGAAGCGAAGGCCAAGGGCCGGACGTCCGAGGCGATCAAGCGGCTGGTTGGACTGCAGCCGAAGACTGCGCGGGTCGAACGTGACGGCAGGATGGTCGAAGTGCCACTGCCGGAGGTTCGCGCCGGCGATGTCGTTCATGTTCGCCCGGGTGAGAGGGTGCCCGTCGACGGAGAGGTGGTCGAAGGCAGCTCCTACGTCGATGAGTCCATGATCACCGGGGAGCCGTCGCCGGTTGCTAAGATTGCCGGCACACAGGTGGTGGGTGGCACGATCAACAAGACTGGCGCCTTCTCCTTCCGCGCGACCAAGGTGGGCGCGGATACGATGCTTGCTCAGATCATCCGCATGGTCGAGCAGGCGCAAGGCGCGAAGCTTCCCATCCAGGCCTTGGTGGACAAGGTGACGGCATGGTTTGTGCCGGCCGTCATGGGCGTCGCATTGCTGACGTTTGTTCTGTGGGCCTTCTTCGGCCCCACCCCTACGCTCACGTACGCACTGGTCAACGCCGTGGCGGTCCTCATCATTGCCTGTCCGTGTGCAATGGGACTCGCCACCCCGACGTCGATCATGGTCGGCACGGGCCGGGCTGCCGAACTCGGGGTGTTGTTCCGAAAGGGCGAGGCACTGCAGTCGCTCCGAGACGTTTCAGTGATTGCGCTCGACAAGACCGGCACGCTGACCAAGGGGCATCCGGAACTAACCGATCTGACGCCTACTGCCGGCTTTGGCCGCGACGAGGTGCTGGCCCTGGTCGCTGCGGTCGAGGCCAAGTCCGAGCACCCAATCGCCCAGGCGGTCGTCTCGGCGGCCGAGGAGCGTGGATTGAAGCTCGGCAACACAGATCGGTTCGAGGCGGTGCCGGGCTATGGCGTTGCGGCGACCGTCGGCGGCAGACACGTCGCAGCCGGCGCCGATCGCTACATGATCGCGCTGGGTCATGACGTGGCGCAGTTCGCAGCGGAATCGGCGCGGCTGGGAGCCGAGGGAAAGTCGCCCTTCTATGCCGCGGTCGACGGCAAGCTGGCGGCAGTGATCGCTGTCGCCGATCCGATCAAGGAGACCACGCCTCAGGCGATCCGAGCGCTGCACGGGCTTGGACTCAAGGTCGCCATGATCACGGGAGACAGCCGCGGAACCGCCGAGGCCGTTGCCCGCCAGCTCGGCATCGACGAGGTCGTCGCGGAGGTTCTGCCGGACGGCAAGGTCAAAGCGGTCCAGGCATTGAGAGGTTCTGGGCGCACGGTCGCCTTCGTCGGAGACGGCATTAACGACGCCCCTGCACTCGCAGAGGCGGATGTAGGACTCGCGATCGGGACCGGCACCGACGTGGCGATCGAGTCGGCCGACGTTGTCCTGATGTCCGGTGACCTTCGCGGCGTAGTCAATGCGGTCGCTTTGTCCAGCGCCACCATCAAGAATATCAAGCAGAACCTGTTTTGGGCATTTGCTTACAATGCGGCCCTGATACCCGTTGCGGCGGGCGCACTTTACCCTGTCACGGGTACGTTGCTCTCACCGGTTCTTGCAGCTGGCGCAATGGCACTGTCGAGTGTGTTTGTCCTCATGAACGCCCTGCGGCTGAAGATGTTCATGCCCGTGATGGCGGCGGGCGTCCCTGCCGCCGATGCCCGATCAGAGTCGTCCCCCTTGAAGGCGGCCGCCTAGGGTCGGACGAGCCGCCAAGTTTGGAACGCTTTGAGAGCCCTCTTTAACGAGACGTACCATCATGAACATCGGTGAGGTCTCCGCCGCGTCTGGCGTTAGCTCCAAGATGATCCGGTACTATGAGCAGACCGGATTGATCCCGAGAGCAGCTCGCAGCGCCAGTGGATATCGCGGTTATGTCGACGCCGACGTACACCGGTTGCGCTTCATCCGCCGAGCGCGAGATCTCGGTTTCACCGTCGAGCAGATCAGGGAGCTTCTTGGCTTGTGGAACGACCGCGAACGCGCCAGCGCCGATGTGAAAGCACTCGCAATCGGTCATGTTGACGCTCTGAGGGCGAAGCTGAGGGAGATTGAGGGGATGATTGCTGCGCTGGAAGCGCTTGCTGAACGTTGCCACGGCGACGATAGGCCGGATTGTCCGATCATCGAAGGGTTAGCCAAAAACGATGCTCGGCCGTCTCTCAAGACGAAGTCACGCCGCTTTGGTAAGATAGACGAGTTGCTTACGTAGCAGGATCTACGAAGAGCTGGAAAATCGTAGGCCTGTCAGGGATTCACCGCCTCTCGCTGGCTTGCCTTGTCCGCGACGTCGACCCAACGGAAGATGTCTTCCCGACAACTGCCGGCACGACCACGAAAAAGTAGCCGCTGTTCGACACAGCGACGAGCAGCCGGAAGATGGCCAGAGACCCCCGCAGGAAGGAGTCGGGCGCGCCACTCGAGTGTCGCCGGGACGTGCAGACAGCTCTCATCGGCACAGTGTTTTGCCTGTCGGCAATCCCGAACCCTACGATCGCTATCTTGATCCAGATCATTGCACAAGCAGCATCGACCTGCTATAAGAAAAATATCACAAAACCTGTGAGAGGAAAAAGGTCTCGTATGGCGAGGGCGAGTACATGTCAATGCAGGAAGGATCCGCATCTTTTGACGTGGACCTTGGGACATTGGCTTGTGCTGCTGCTGGTACTAGCGTTTTCGATCTCAGGATCCGGTCTTGTGCATGCTGAGGTGGGCAATCATTCCGCATCTACCGCGTCTTTTTCGCATGAGGTTGTGCCTGCAGGTGATGAGACGATCGGAAACGAGCCTTGTGCCGGCACTGTCGATAAGGACAATGGTACGACCTGCTGCATCTCCGGTGTTTGTTCTTTTTGCAGCCCGCTGAGTTCATCAACGGCCGCAATCCGGGCCGCCGCGGTTACTGAGATGCTGACAGCGCTAACCGATGATAGTCAAGCCGGCAGCGCGCCGTCGCCCGGTTTGCGTCCTCCGAGTCTCGCCACGAACGTCTGAGCCCGCGCACCTCTTCGGTGTGTCGGGCTCGTTCGGTTGGCCATTTCGGTCCGATCCGATCCCCTCACGTTCCGAAGAGACCCATGCATGGAAAATCTGTCGCACCGCCAGTTTCTGGCGTCGACCATCGCCGCTGGGATGCCCGACTCGATTCCGTCGCCACCAATTTCGGGCCGGCGCGACCTAGCAATGGCCGCCGCCGTGTGCGCAGTCAGAAGGGTCGAAACTGCATTCTACGGCCAGGCCAGCATGGCCCATCCGATGCACGTGCTCGGATGTCGCTTCCAGGTGGGTATGGTCAACAGGAGGCGTTCGGAGGTTCGACGCGCGATACCGTGCTGGCTCCGTCGCGCGGCACTGTCTCCGCGATCGCCCCCATCGCACACAAAGTCGTTGTGGAGTTCTCTGTTGGCCTCGGAACCAACGAAACCACTTATCGATACGTAAAAGGGATGATCACTTCAGGATCTCACCAGGATGAGGTTGCAGGCCATGACTCACCACGAACATGATCCGGTTATCCCAATGCTAGACGAAGGCGTGCGGCGGCCATTCCTGAGCACACCAGCGGGACTTGCGCTATGCGTCTTTCTGGCCGTTGGTGGTGTTTTACTCTGGATTGAGCACCGTGCGCACGCTCTAGGGATACTTCCCCTTCTTCTTCCACTACTTATCTGTATCGGCATGCATTTCTTTATGCATCGTGGTCACGGCGGCCATGGCGGGCAAAATGGTGGCCGCGATGAACGGTGATGTTCCGGCCTATGGTCTGTGGTTTCTGGCCGCCTTAAACGCGGGTATCTTCATCCTGTTCGCATTCAGCTTCTTCAAGCCGAACACGACGCGAGACTGGCGCTCGCTTGGGGCCTTTTCGGCCTTCATCGTTGCGTTGTTTGCAGAGATGTACGGGTTCCCTCTGACGCTCTACCTCCTGGCAGGCTGGGTTGGCAGCACCGTTCCGGCTCTCGATCCGCTCTCGCACGATGCTGGACATCTCTGGCCAGCCCTGTTCGGCTGGTCGATGAATCCGCATTTCAGCCCGTTCCATCTGCTGAGCTACGTTTTCATCGGGAGCGGTTTCATGCTGATCGCCTCTGCCTGGCGGGTGCTCCACGATGCGCAGAAGAAGGGAACCCTCGCGACGACCGGTCCATACGCCCGACTGCGGCATCCGCAGTATGCCGGCTTCGCGCTAATCATGGTCGGTTTTTTCCTGCAGTGGCCGACGCTGGTCACGGGCCTGATGCTGCCAGTTTTGCTGGTCATGTATTGGCGGCTCGCGAAGACCGAAGAGCGAGAAGTGGGGGCGGTATTCGGTGAACGGTACCGTCTATATGCAAACGCGGTTCCAGCGTTCCTGCCGCGCCCCGCCGGTCTGTTTAGATATAGTGCCGGATAATGGTCGATATCAAAAACGGGAATCCATGGCAACACCAAGGATTCTACAGCTTCCAATGAATGGCAAGCGGGTCCGAGTCGCAAACGCCCCCCGCAGGACAGATCAGAATGACGGTAGATCGGCCGCAGACCCACTCCAGACGCCGCGACCACGATGTACACGGCGATGGGAGTTTGAATCCCTCATCGGCAACACGTGGGGACGTCGTCGCGGACGGTGGCCCTAAACACAATGGAAACCGAGGGCATGGTGGGCACGATCATAGTGCAATGGTCGCCGATTTCCGCCGCCGCTTTTGGGCGACGCTAATCCTCACACCGCCGGTGCTCCTGCTCTCGCCGATGATCCAGCACTGGCTCGGCATAGCCGAGGCACTGGCCTTCCCAGGCGACCGCTATGTCCTCTTCGTGCTCTCTACTGTCGCCTACGTCTACGGCGGATGGCCGTTCCTGACGGGGTTCACCTCCGAGCTACGCAAGGGTCAGCCCGGAATGATGACGCTGATCGCGCTCGCGATCTCGGCCGCCTACTTCTTCTCAGCCGCCGTCACCTTCGGCTTTTCGGGCGAGGAATTCTACTGGGAGTTGGTGACGCTGATCGCGATCATGCTGCTCGGTCACTGGATCGAGATGCGCTCGGTGATGGGCGCCTCGCGGGCGTTGGAGGAACTTGTCCGGCTCCTGCCCGACAGTGCGACGAAGGTCGACGCTGACGGTGCGACCCATGAGGTGGCGATCTCGGCCTTGAAGCCGGGAGACCGCGTTCTGATACGGCCCGGCGCAAAGGTGCCCGTGGACGGCAAGATCGTCGAGGGCTCAACCGGCTTCAACGAGGCGATGCTGACCGGCGAATCCCGGCCGGTCGCGAAGACCGTCGGGGCGACCGCCATCGGAGGCGCGATCAACGGCGCCAATGCCGTGACGATCGAGGTCACCGCCACCGGTGATGCCACTTATCTGGCGCAAGTCATTGAGCTTGTGAAGAAGGCGCAAGCCACCCGGTCCCGCACCCAGGACCTCGCCAACCGTGCCGCCTCATGGTTGACCTATATCGCGCTCACGGTCGGTTTCGGCACTCTCTTCGTTTGGTGGCTGGTGCTGGATGCGCCGCTCGAGTTCGCGATGGAGCGGATGGTGACGGTGATGGTCGTCGCCTGTCCACACGCGCTCGGCCTCGCTGTTCCGCTCGTCGTCGCAGTCAGCACCTCACTGTCCGCCGGTAATGGGCTTTTGATCCGCGACCGCGCCGCCTTCGAGCGGGCTCGCAACCTCAGTACCGTGGTGTTCGACAAGACCGGAACCCTGACCGAGGGCCGCTTCGGCGTCAGCGACGTCGTGCTGCTCGCCGGTGGCGACGAGAACGAAGAGCTGGCTTATGCGGCGGCTGCCGAGAGCCAGTCCGAGCATCCCATCGCTCACGGCATCGTTGCCGAGGCGAAGCAGCGTAGCCTGACCGTCCTCAGGGCCACCGACGTGAGCAACATCACCGGCGAGGGCATTTCCGCCAGGGTCGACGGCCAGGACATCCGCATTGTGAGCCCCGGCCACCTCGCGCGGCAGGGCAACGCCATCGCTCATGACAGCCTCAAACGATTGGAAGGACAGGGCAAGACGGTCGTCGTCATCGTCCGCGACGGCGCGCCACGCGCACTCTTCGCGCTGGCCGACATCGTCCGTCCGGAATCGAAAGAAGCCATCGCTGAACTCAAGGCCCTCGGGATCAGCTCAGTCATGCTCACCGGCGATGCCGAGGGGGTTGCAAAGGCGGTGTCCGAGGAACTCGGCATCACCGAGTACTTTGCTGAGGTACTGCCCGATCAGAAATCAGAGAAGATCGAGGAGCTGCAGGCGCGCGGGCTCTCCGTCGCCATGGTCGGCGACGGTGTGAACGACGCACCTGCCCTGGTCGTGGCCGACCTCGGGATTGCCATCGGAGCTGGTACCGACGTCGCCGTGGAGTCCGCCGACGTCGTGCTGGTCAGGAGCGACCCGCGCGATGTCGGGGCCATCCTAGGGCTGTCGCGCGCCACTTATCGCAAGATGGTGCAGAACCTCATCTGGGCAACGGCCTACAACGCGATCGCTGTGCCGATGGCGGCCGGTATTACCTTCGGAACAGGCTTCATGATGACACCGGCTGTGGCTGCCGCTTTCATGTCTGCCAGCACCGTCATCGTTGCCATAAACGCACAACTCCTCCGTTCCTACAGGAGGCATGGATGATTGCCGACGTTGCGCGTCAGAAAGCGTCCGATGCACACCAGCTATGGCATTGGTGCCCCCTTGACGCGGGCTTTCATTGACCGGCGGATGCGACAATTAGAACGGAAAGTCTGGCCCCAGACGGCAGACGAGTGGCATTTTTTTGAGTGAGCTTACACTTGGATTCGAACGCCATTGCGATGCACCTACATGAGCCATCGAGTCCGCCCCCAGCCCGCGCCCCAACGGCTCCATCGCTAAGGTCTGACATCGACCGCCTCCAGCGTTGGAGGGGAGCCGTCGCCAGAAGCTCACACTTTTCCGCGGGTATGCTCTCGTCGCCATAAAGGCACGCCCGGCATCGCTTTCCTCGAAGGAGCAGTGACCTTCGCTTACAAGGTCGGTCGAAAGGTCCCTTTCAAACCGGCTGAGCCTGTGACATCACATAGCGAATGAAAATCGGACGCTCACTTAGACATTTGCTCCCGCTCATGGCGATCGTTGGGCTGCTGCTCGGCCCGCTGGTCGCGGCTAGTGAGCGCGCAACGGCTGAGGTGCAGTCCCCCACTGATTTGATGTCGGATATGGCAGCGGACATCATGGATGACATGCCGTGTTGCCCAAGCAAAGTTGGCACGTTTTCTGATTGCCAGGATGATTGTCCACTGACGTCTGTCTGCATGGTGAAGTGCTCCGCCGTCGTGGCAGTTCTTGGCGCGGCATCGGCCTTCACGAGCGTCGATCAAGCCTTTCTTCAGCAGTTCAGCGACTTGCGCACTGCCTCCTCAGCCGGAGAACGTCCGGCTCGACCTCCAAGAACCTAGGTTCTCCTGCGGCGCGCGAGCGTCGCATCGTGCCGCTCGACGCGTCGGGCGGTCATGTGCGCGCGACCGAGAACCGCGCGCCGCCGTGCAACTGCACGGCGCACGGGTGCACCTGGGACCTCCAATATCATGATGACCTTCGTTTCGAAGCGCGCCGTCGCGGCGGCGCTCGCCGCCTTGCTTTCAGCAGGCGGACTTCAGCCGACCCGGGCCGACATCGGCGACTACGAATTCCAACTTGTCCGGACGGACGCGCGCGTCGGCGACGGCGCGATCGTCGACGTCCGGCTCGTCGACAAGCGATCGGGCAAAACGGTCCCGGACGCGGTGATATTCGCAACACGGATTGATATGGCGCCTGACGGGATGCCGACGATGACGGCGCCGATTGAGGCGCTGCCATCTACGGAGCCCGGGATCTACCGCTTCAAGGTCAACCTCGTGATGGAGGGCGGCTGGCAGCTCTCGCTGGCGGCCAAGGTGCAAGGAGAAACCGGAACTCTCGAGAGCAAACTGGTCCTCGAGGCGTTGCCATGAGGATCATGGCTGTCGCAGGTCTGGGCCTCGCCGCTGTGATGGCGGCGGGGACTGGAGGCTACTGGGCTGGTAAGCGGAGCATTCCACTGCCCGGTCTGGCGATCCTTTTCGATGCAGCGCCGGCGCCAGCCAGGGCCGCTGCGGCGCCGTCCGGCGGAGTCATCTACTACCGTGATCCCGATGGTCGGCCCATCTACTCAGCGACGCCGGCTCGGACGGCGGACGGCCGCGACTTCCGGCCAGTCCTAGGCAGCGAGGATGTCAGCCTTGACGCTGATCCGGATCCAAGCGATGCGGCCGTGGGCGACACCTCCCGCCGCGTGCTTTTCTATCGGCATCCGATGGGACTGGCGGACACCTCGCAGACGCCAAAGAAGGACTCGATGGGGATGGACTACATCCCTGTCTACGAAGGCGGCGACGGGGACGGCTCGACGGTCACGGTGCCGCCTGGCAGGCTACAGCGGACGGGAGTCAGCTCGGAACCCGTGACCCGGCAGATCATCGTGCGGCCTTTGCGAGTTCCGGGGAGGGTCCAACTTGACGAGCGGCGGATCTCGGTCGTCGCCGCGCGCAGCGAGGCGTTCGTGGAGGAGGTCGCCGACGTCACGACGGGCGACCGGGTAGTCGAGGGTCAGGCCCTGGTGCGCCTCTATGCGCCGGAGGTCGCGGCCGCCGCAGCGCAGTTTGTCACCGACCTCGGCAGCGGCGCTCGCAGTGCGGCGACTGGCGGGGCGCGCCAGCGCCTCGAGAATCTCGGCGTTCCCGCCGGCGCCATCGCAGAAATCGCGCGGACTAGAAAGGTCCCCGTCTCTGTCACCTGGACGGCGCCGCGCGCCGGCGTGGTCCTGGAACGTGGCGCGGTCGACGGCATGAGGATGGAGGCGGGCGATCTGCTCTTCCGCCTCGCCGACACCTCGACGATCTGGGTTGTCGCGGATGTCCCGGAATCGGAAATCGGATTTGTGCGGGTAGGTGCCGCCACCACTATCCGGATGCGCGGGATGCCGGGCCGCACCTTCGAGGGGCGCGTGGCGCTCGTTTATCCGCAGGTCGACGTCGGAACCAGAACCGCGCGCGTGCGCATTGAGCTCCCCAATCCCGGTGGCGAGCTCCTGCCGGACATGTACGCCGACGTCGAAATCGCCGTGGGCGGCGAGGGACCCGTGCTCACAGTACCCGCGAGCGCAGTAATCGACACGGGAACCCGGCGCCTCGTGATCCTCGACCTCGGCGATGGCCGCTTCGAGCCTCGGGATGTCACGGTCGGCTCGCGCGGTGCGGACCTTGTCGAGATCATCGAGGGCGTGACCGACGGCGACCGGGTGGTCGTCTCGGCGACCTTCCTGATTGATGCCGAAAGCAACCTGAAGTCAGCGCTCCGCGCCCTGGCCGCGGCGGTGCCGACGCCATGATCGCCCGCCTCATCGCCTGGTCGGCGCGCAACCTCGTGCTGGTCCTCGTCGGCACCGCCTTCGCCGTCGCGGCGGGCGTGTTGGCGCTGCGCACGCTGCCGCTCGACGCGATCCCCGACCTCTCCGACGTTCAGGTGATCGTCTACACCGAGTTCCCCGGCCAGGCGCCGCAGGTAGTGGAAGATCAAGTCACCTATCCGCTAACCACGGCGATGCTGACTGTGCCGCGCTCGACGGTGGTTCGTGGCTTCTCGTTCTTCGGCGTGTCCTTCGTCTACATCATCTTCGAGGAAGGGACGGACCCCTACTGGGCGCGCAGTCGCGTGCTCGAGTACCTCAACACCGCTGCCACCCGCCTGCCGGCGGGCGTGACGCCCACCCTCGGGCCGGACGCGACAGGGGTCGGCTGGGTGTACCAGTACGCAGTCGTTGCCAAGGCGGCGTCGCTGGCCGAGCTGCGCTCGCTCCAGGACTGGGTCGTGCGCTTCGCTGCGTCGAGAGCCGAGGGCGTCGCGGAAGTCGCGAGCGTTGGTGGCTTCGTGAAGCAGTACTCGATCGTCGTCGATCCGTCCCGACTGCGAGCGCAGGGCATCTCCCTCGACGAGCTTCGCGAGGCGGTGCGGCGCAGCAACATGGACGTCGGCGGGCGGACAGTAGAACTCTCCGAGTTCGAATTCATGGTGCGCGGCCGCGGCTACCTCGCGAGCACGGCCGACATCGAGAGCATTGCGCTGCGGACCGAACGCGGGGTGCCGCTCAGGCTGGCGGACGTGGCTCGCGTCGAGATAGGGCCGGACGAGCGGCGTGGCATTGCCGAACTCGACGGCAACGGCGAGGTGGCGAGCGGCATCGTGCTGCAACGGTTCGGCGCCAACGCCCTCGCCGTCATCGACGGCGTCAAGGAGCGCCTCGCCGGGATCGCGTCGTCGCTCCCCTACGGGGCCGAGATCGTGCCTGTCTACGACCGTTCAGAGCTGATCGACCGCGCTATCGAGACGCTGAGAGACACGCTCCTCGAGGAGAGTGTGATCGTCGCAATCGTCTGCTTCGTCTTCCTCCTTCATTTGCGCAGCGCCCTTGTCGCAATTCTGGTGCTGCCGGTGGGCATTCTCGTTTCATTCGCCGCCATGAAGGCGATCGGGCTCGGCTCCAACATCATGAGCCTCGGTGGCATCGCTATTGCCGTCGGCGCAATGATCGACGCCGCCATCGTCATGGTCGAGAACGCGCACAAGCATCTCGAACGGGCGCCGCCCGGCAGGTCGCGCAGCGAGGTACTGATCAACGCCGCCGCGGAGGTCGGTCCAGCGCTGTTCTTCAGCCTGCTAATCATCACGGTTTCCTTCCTGCCAATCTTCACCCTCGAAGCGCAGGAGGGACGGATGTTCGGACCGCTTGCCTTCACCAAAACGTTCGCAATGGCGGCGGCGGCACTGCTTTCAGTAACTCTCGTGCCCGCCCTGATGGTGATTTTCGTTCGGGGGCGGATCGTCCCGGAGCACCGCAATCCGGTCAACCGCCTGCTCATTTGGATCTATCGCCCAATCATCCGCGGCATCTTGAAGGCGAAAGCGCCGACCATCCTCGTGGCCCTGCTCGTCCTCGGGGCGACGCTCTGGCCAATTCGGCAACTCGGATCTGAGTTCATGCCGACGCTGGACGAGGGGACGCTGATGTACATGCCGACCACTCTGCCCGGTCTCTCTGTCACCAAAGCGGCGGAGCTGCTGCAGATGCAGGACCGCATCATCAAATCGTTCCCGGAGGTCGACTCGGTGTACGGCAAGGCCGGCCGGGCGCTGACGGCGACTGATCCGGCGCCGATGGAAATGTTCGAGACGATCATCAACCTGAAGCCGAAGAGCGAGTGGCGCCCTGGTGTCACCATCGACGACCTGAAAACCGAGATGGACTCGGCGCTTCAGTTCCCCGGCGTGTCGAACGCCTGGACGATGCCAATCCGCGCACGCATCGACATGCTCGCGACGGGAATCCGCACTCCGGTCGGCGTCAAGGTATTCGGCCCTGACCTCGCCGAGCTCGAACGCATCGCACGGGCAATTGAGGCAGTGCTGCGCGGTGTCCCCGGCACGTCGAGCGCCTACGCCGAGCGGGTGATCGGCGGCTACTATCTGGACATCGTCCCGGACCGCGTCGCCATCGGTCGCTACGGGCTCACCGTTGGCGACGTGCAGGACGTGGTCAGCACCGCGCTCGGTGCCGAAACGGTGACCACGATGATCGAGGGGCGCGAACGCTACGGCGTGACCATCCGCTACCCGCGCGACCTGCGCTCCGACCCTCAGGCGATCGCCCGCGACGTCCACGTGCCGCTGCCGGATGGGGGAAGCGTGCCGCTTGGAGAGGTCGCCGCGGTCGAGCTCAGGCGCGGCGCGACGTCAATCCGCACCGAGAACGGCCAGCCTGTGGTCTACGTCTTCGTCGACATCGCCGAGCGTGACCTCGGTGGCTATGTCGACGAAGCCAGGCTGGCTGTCGCAGGTGGCGTGCCGCTCGCGCCGGGGTACACCGTCGGCTGGAGCGGCCAGTTCGAGTATCTCCAACGGGCGGAAGCGCGGCTAGCGGTCGTTGTGCCGATCACGCTGGCGATCATTTTCCTGCTGCTCTACCTCAATTTTCGGGCGCTGACCGAGACACTGATCGTCATGCTTTCGCTACCCTTCGCAATCGTCGGCGGCCTCTGGCTGACGTGGTGGCTCGGATTCAACATGTCGGTCGCGGTCTCCGTCGGCTTCATCGGCCTTGCTGGGATTGCAGCGCAGACGGGGGTCGTCATGCTCATCTATCTCGACCAGGCGATGGCAGAGGTTCGGGCGAAACGGGCCTCGGAGGGCCGCCCGTTCACGCGCGCCGATCTCAATCTCGCCATCATGCTCGGTGCCGTTGAGCGGGTGCGGCCGAAAATGATGACCGTCGTCGCCATCGTGGCCGGGCTCGTGCCGATCTTATGGAGCACCGGAGCAGGCTCCGAGATAATGCAGCGCATCGCCGTTCCGATGATTGGCGGCATGATTTCGTCGACGGTCCTGACGCTCGTCGTCATCCCGGCCATCTATGCGCTGGTCAAGGGCTGGCGGCTGCCGCGCCCTGTTGGGCGGTCGACAGGTAAACGAAGCAGCAGCGCGGCAACCCTCGACCCTCCTGCGGCGCTGACTTGATCAATTCTTCGTTCTCAGACACAAGAATCCTGCGCTGGCACATTTTGTCTCATCTCTAATGGTGGTCGCCGCCGCCACAGTTTCGACATCTAATGCCTGATGAGGTTCGTCGCGTGCACGCCCTTGCAATCCGGTCCGATCACTATATCATTTCGCTGACATGAACCGCTGCGTCCGCCCCTTCGTGATTCTGCTCTCCGTGTTCGCGCTCGTTTTTTCGAGCGCGGGCTGGAGTCTGGCAGGCGTGCAGGTCGTAGCTCCTGGCGGCCACCATGGTGCGGGCTCTCAGCATGAGGTTCACGCCGGGGATGCGAGGCATCACGGGGATAGCGTGAATGCCGGTCTGGGCGATTGTGAGCAGGAGGCTGCTGGCTGCGCGGACCATCAGTCTTCGCCCGCGACGGAGACTTGTTGTGCAATGGCTTGCCATCAGGTCATAGGGGCGACCGCACAGACGCTGCACCCGCGGATCGTGCTGCGTGCGCCGGCTGAACGCGCGGGCGCAGAAGATGCAGCCCGTTCGGAACCTTCAAGGCTCGATCGTCCTCCCAGGCATTCCTGAGCCTGATCGACGGCCAGTTTACGCGAGTACAATTCGCATCCGGAGTTGATCTCCAGGGTGCGGGGCTCGCGGGGCTGTCGATGTTATCCGCAGCCAATCTGACTTGGGCATACGGATGAGCTCCGCCGCAGTCACCGCGCGGTGACCTGCGAGCCGCTCGGCTCCGAGGTTCTTCATGAAAATTGCTATCCTGGTGGCTGCTGCCGCCACCGTATCTGCGTGCGCCGGGCTCCCACCACCGGTGGCGACCGGGCCTGATCCTGCCAGTCCTTCTGCGGGCGTGCGGCCTGTCGGTTACTCCCCGGTTCTCGCTGGAACGGTTGACTACCGACCCGTGGAGCCGAAGCCCTGGGCTGAGCGCAACAACAGCGTGGCAGGTGGCGAATGATTCGATCGTTCCTTGCCCCACGGCCGTTGCGGACCGCAGCCTGCCTCGGAACTCTCCTTCTCACCATCGGCGGATGCGCCAAGTTTACCGCTGACGGCGGAATGGCGCCTGTCACCGCGGAGGTAGCAACGGGACTCAGCAAACAGGCGACCAAGATCAATTCCCCGCAGGAGGCCGCGGCCGCACAGGCCCGTGTAAAGTCCCTGCTGAGCGCGTCCCTGTCCGCGGACTCTGCCGTGCAGGTCATGCTCCTCAACAATCGAGCACTGCAGGCCGAGTACAACGCGCTCGGCGTCGCGGAGGCCGACTATGTCGAGGCGACGCTCCCGCCAGCGCCGATCATCACGCTCGAGCTGCTGTGGGGTGCGGGCTTCTTCGACACCGAGCGGCGGCTGATCGCGAATGTGCTCGCCTTGGCGACCCTGCCGAAGCGCCAGAAGATCGCAGCCGTCGAGTTTCAGGCGGCGCAGTACAAGGCCGTCGAGGCGACGTTCCGGCTCGCAGCGGAAACTCGCCGCGCCTACTTCCGTGCGGTCGCTGCCCGGCAGACGGTGAATTTCCTCACGCGGGCTCGAACATCGGCCGATGCTGCAGCTGACCTGACACGCCGACTGGGGGAGACGGGGGCTGCGACGAAGCTCGACCAGGCCCGCGCCTCCGCCTTCTATGCCGAGGTCTCCAACCAACTGGCTCGGGCTCGGATGCGGGCCGATACGGAGCGAGAGACCCTGACGCGACTGCTGGGGCTGTGGGGCAACGGCACGGACTTCAAGTTGCCCGCCAGCCTGCCCGATCTTCCCAAGCGGCTAACAGCTGCCGAAAGGATTGAGGCGGAAGCGGTTCGCCGAAGGGTCGACTTGATCGTCGCGCGTCTTGAACTGGATGCCATGGCGCAGCGGCTGGGGCTTACCGAAGCCACTCGTTACGTCTCGCTCTTCGACCTCACCGGAATCTCGAACTACGGCCGTGTCGAGGAGACCGGCATAGACGAAGAGGAGTTTCCAACAGGGTTCGAGGTCGAATTGCAGATCCCGATCTTCGACATGGGTGAGGCACGCACCCGCCGCGCGCGGGAAACATATAAGGGCGCGGTGAATCGCCTGGCTGCGCGGGCGATAGACGTCAGGTCGGAAGTGCGATCAGCCTACGTCGCGTACCGAGGATCCTACGATATCTCACGGCAATATCGGAACAGTATCCTGCCGCTGCGCCAGACAATCAACGAGCAAGCACTTCTCGAATACAACGGAATGCTCATCGATGTTTTCGATCTTCTGACGACAGCGCGCGAGAGCATCGCCAGCAACGTCGCGGCGATCGAGGCCAAGCGAGACTTCTTCCTGGCCGAAGTGGACTTTCAAGTTTCAATCCTGGGCGGCGGCGGCGGCGGAGGTGCGGGCGGCGAAGCCGCCGTGGCGGCTGCCGAGCCGGCCGGACACTAGGGGAGCAAGCATCATGACCATTTCCCGTCGGACATTCCTGGGTGCGACCGGTGCGGCCACCCTGGTCAGCGCAACGGCCGTCTCCGGCCGCACACAGGCCGCCTCCATTCCCGAAGCGCCGGTCATGAGGGAGGCGACGATGCAGCCGCCTCTCGTGCCGACCACGGGGCCGGACTATCAGCCGGTCGTCACCCTCAATGGCTGGACACTCCCCCCGCGCATCAACGGCGACTGGAAGGAGTTTCACCTGGTCGCCGAACCGGTGGTGCGGGAAATCGCGCCGGGCATGGTGGCGCACCTGTGGGGTTACAACGGCCAGTCGCCGGGCCCGACCATCGAAGCCGTCGAAGGTGACAAGGTCCGCATCTTCGTCACCAACAAGCTCCCCGAGCACACCACCATCCACTGGCACGGACAGCTTCTGCCCTGCGGCATGGATGGTGTCGGAGGTCTGACGCAACCGCACATCCCGGTCGGCAAGACGTTCGTCTACGAGTTCCAGCTCCGCAAGAGCGGAACCTTCATGTACCACCCGCACGCCGACGAAATGGTCCAGATGGCCATGGGCATGATGGGCTTCTTTGTCGTCCATCCACGTGATCCGACCTTCCGCCGCGTCGATCGCGACTTCGTCTTCCTCCTCAATGCCTACGACATCGAGCCCGGTGCCTACGTGCCGAAGGTCAACACCATGCTCGATTTCAACCTGTGGACCTGGAACAGCCGGGCGTTCCCCGGCATCGACCCGTTCGTCTGCGCGAAGGGCGACAAGGTTCGCATCCGCTTCGGCAACCTCACGATGACCAACCATCCGATCCACATGCACGGCTACGACTTCAAGGTGTCGTGCACGGACGGCGGTTGGGTCCCGGAAGAAGCGGCGTGGCCCGAAGTCAGCATCGACTGCGCCGTCGGCCAGATGCGCGCCTTCGACTTCGTCGCTGATGCAGAAGGCGACTGGGCGATCCACTGTCACAAGTCGCATCACACCATGAACGCCATGGGTCATGACGTACGGACCTGGATCGGCGTGAATAAAAAGGATATCGCCGGCAAGATACGTCAGCTAGTCCCGGACTATATGCCAATGGGATCGACCGGAATGGCCGAAATGGGCGACATGGAGATGCCGCTCCCCGACAACACGTTGCCGATGATGACAGGGTTCGGTCAGTTCGGGCCGATCGAGATGGGGGGGATGTTCTCCGTCGTAAAGGTACGTGCGGGCCTAGGCTCTGACGATTACGCTGACCCCGGTTGGTTCGAACACCCGGAGGGAACCGTTTCCTACGAATGGAAAGGGGAGTCCAAGAACGTCGCTCGAGCGCCCACCGCACCTGTCGACGCAGAATCCGCCGTGGAAGTTCGGGTCATCAAGCCCGGCAGTCGCCAGGGTGGCGGACACAGCAACCACTGACTACCTGCAAACTGTAGAAGGATGATGCAAACATGAAGATGGTCGCAGTTATAGTAGCCGTATCCTCCCTGATCATGACGCCGGCGGTGGTTCTCGCTGCCGGGACCGGCCACTCGCATGATGGTGATTTGGCCTACGGAGAGCCCGGCGACCCCAGTAAGCCCTCGACGACGATCGAGATCCGAATGAGCGAGGCGGACGACGGCAAGATGCTCTTCGAGCCGGATCGCATCACACTCAAGCGCGGCCAGCAGGTGCGCTTCAAGCTCAAGAATCGCGGCGAGATCGATCACGAGATCGTGCTCGCCACCTTCGAAGAGAACATGAAGCACGCGATCGAGATGCAGAAGAACCCGGACATGGAGCATGACGACCCCAACGCCAAACGACTCTCGCCAGATCAGGAAGGTGAGATCGTCTGGCGCTTCACCAAGGCCGGAGAGTTCGACTTCTCGTGCCTGATCCCGGGCCATCGGGAGTCGGGCATGACCGGCACCATCGTTGTTCAATAATCAGGAGATACCAAATGCGTACGTTGCTCGCTATCGTTGCTTCCACCCTCATTGTCGCATCCGCCCAGGCGGAGCCGGTGCCCGTCAAGGGGCAGGTCACCAAGATCAATGAAGCGCAGGGGAAAATCACCCTCAAGCACGACCCCATCCCCAATCTCGAGATGGACAGCATGACGATGGTGTTCGTCGTCGCGGATCCCGTCATGCTCAAGAGCGTCGCCGTTGGCGACCGGGTCCGGTTCGAGGCGGACCGCGTCAACGGACGCATCACCGTCGTCAAGATCGACAAGGCGAGTTGAGGCGAGAAGGGCAGGGCGCCTGGCGCCCTGCCGCCCCCATAGGAGACGCAGATGGCGCGAAGCAACTCTCCATTCCTCGATCGTCGAACGGTCCTGATCACCCTCGCGCTGGCAGCGACCGCAGGGCCACTGGCCGCCGCAGACACTCGCCCGCGGGTCACGATCTGGAAGGACCCCGACTGTGGGTGCTGCGGCGCCTGGGGCGAGCATCTGGCGCGTGCCGGGTTCCCCGTCAGCGTGGTCGATGTCGCCGACATGGACGCCGTAAAGAGCCGGCTCGGTGTCCCCGGCGAACTTCAATCGTGCCATACGGCCGAGGTGGGCAAGTATGTGCTGGAGGGGCACGTGCCGGCGAGCGCCGTCTTACGGCTGCTCGCCGAAAGCCCGAGCATCCGCGGGCTCGCTGTTCCCGGCATGCCGGTTGGTTCTCCTGGCATGGAGGTGAAGGGGATGGTTCCCGACACCTACGTGGTCTCGGCCTTCATGGCGGACGGGACATACTCCGACTTCATGAAGTTTACCGGGGCATCGCCCACCGGTTGAGTTGCTCGAAAGGCACAGCGTACATGAGTATGAGTAAATGCCTTGCGGTTCCCGCGGGCGTCGTGTTGGGCCTGTTTGCGTCCGGCGGCACAGTCATCGCGGGTGACGGAGACTTGCAGCGTGCACTTCGTGAGGCTTCCTGCACTGCAAGCGCGGTCCACGAGTTGACCGGTCACGCTTCGGTGACGGTGTACGACGTCCGCTGTACATCTGGGCGCCAAGTCACTGTTCAGTGCAGTACTGTGGGCTGCACGATACAGTCCCTGAAAAATTCGAACGACTAACGAGTCGCCACTGTACCAAGCCGCGGGGATCGCTCCCCGCGGCTGGCGGGTTCTGCTATTTCGGCTGGTGGGCCTCGACCCAACGGGTCATGTCCGCAATTTCCTTCTCCTGAGCCGTAATGATCGATTGAGCAAGATCCTTGGTGGCCTGATCCTTCCCGTACTGCAGCTCGACTTTGGCCATGTCGATTGCCCCTTGGTGGTGCACGATCATGCCGCAGTTGAAGGCCAGATCCGGATCCTTGATCATGTGCGCGGCCATCATGGGGCGATGCATCTTCATCATGGCCTGCATGGAGGCCTTCTGGGCAGCGTCCATCATGCCCATCATGCCCATCATGCCAGGCATTCCTGCCATCCCCTTGCCTTGCATCATCTCCTTCATCGGCCCTCCCATAGGCATGGCCGGAATGGCATCGCGGCAGCCCTTGGGCAGGCCCGCGAGAGCTTGATCGGCACTATCCTGAGAAGCCGCCGTAGCGACAGTAACTCCAAGTGCCATCGCGGCGATGATGATGATCTTCAACATAACTCTCTCCAATGTGCTAGCTAATCTGAGCAGACGAGGCGCGTATGAAACGCTGTCCGCACTTTGGAGGACGATAAAGCCGCGTTGCGTGTATTTTCTTCCTTCCAGCGTCTGACGAATTTGACAGTCGCTCCAGGAGGACGGGCATGACAGCAAATGGCTGGACGGGCGCGGGGATCAAGCTGCCACAGATGACGAGGCAGCACGGATGACTCACGGGCGCGTGATCGGGACAGGTAGGCGTGGGGGAGGACAGCGCGACGGGAATGCTACCGTGAGCGTCGGGAATGGGCATGGCTGTCGCGCCGCTCTCGTGGAAGGACAGCAGCGCAAGAACAAAGGTCAGGATGACAATACCCACCCGCATGGAATCCTGCTCCTGCACCCAAATTTCCGTTTG
Organism: Pseudoxanthobacter sp. M-2; assembly: GCF_046156265.1. Taxonomy (NCBI): domain Bacteria; kingdom Pseudomonadati; phylum Pseudomonadota; class Alphaproteobacteria; order Hyphomicrobiales; family Segnochrobactraceae; genus Pseudoxanthobacter; species Pseudoxanthobacter sp. M-2. The sequence goes on along the minus strand of NZ_JAWDIR010000010.1, from coordinate 12,091 downwards.
GACGATATGGTTCCCTTCTGACGGCGCATTGATCTTGCGCAACTGTCGCACGCTGGTGCCGCGAGCGCCTTGATCCACCGACCGGCAATGTCCTCGCGCAAGTACGGAGTGGTGCGCCCGCATTCCAGCCTTTGTCTGTTTTGGCGCCTCTGTGGGCGCCAGCCAGATCCCTCATAGCCTGCGCCGCGACTGCGTCTGGTCCAGCCGCGCCTCGATCCGCTGCATCAGCTCGCCGACGCACGGAGGTCGGCGCGCTGCTCGACCAACTGCTCGGAGAGGATCCGCTGCGTATCGGTGAAGCGGTCAGCTCTGACCTGTGTCGCACGCCTCGCAGTGATAGGCGGCGCTGGAAGGCACTCCGGCCTCGCAGCGCAGCCGCTCAAACCGCAGCCACTGGAAGTGGCCGCACAGAGCGGGCACGGCACGAAAAACCGGCGCTGGGCGATCGCCAGTGCGATCGGGTTACCCTCTCCCTTCATGCGCTGGAGACGAAGACGCGCCAGGTGTGCCTTGGCGATCTCGTGGGCGGTCCGCGCCTGGACGAAGGTGACGCTGCCACTGGCGGGCAGCCCCTGTTCCTTCAGTGTCTCGCGGACGGAGCCGACGGCCGCCTCGGCCACCGGCTTCATCGCCTCTGCCGGGGGCTTCGTGGACTTCGGCGCGGGTTTGGCAGTCCCCTTGGCTTTGCCCGGATCCGTCGATCGGTCCCAGGCAGCGTCCGCCTTTGCGGAGTCGATGCTGCCGTCCGGCTCGAGTGCGATCCTGCCGGCCTTCGAGGCCTCCGGGACCGCGACGTGGGAGACGCCACGGCTGCGCGCATAGGCGCGGATCGACACGCCCAAGCATCTACTCCGGAACCGAAAAACCTAACGCGGTGATGCACTTATCTGCTTGGCTTGTTGGCAAAGCGGAGCATGTATGTCGCCATCAGGAACGGAGATGACGATGCGCCGACCCACGAACAACGCCAAGCCTCTGGACGCCTTCATTCAGCGAAAGGCCGAGATCGACACCGCGCTGGCGCGGATCAAGCCGCTCAGCGACGAGCACTTCAACGTTCATCCCGACGAGGTCACTTGGGGAGACGTCGGGACACTTGCTGACTACGCCGAACTGCTGAAGCGCATCACCGACAGCGCCTTCCGCGAGGGTGAGTTTGCCGACTGAGCTGCCCACCCGGCGCCAGCCCGCCGCGAGGCGGGCTCGGGGTCGTAGGAGGGTCGCGATCGGCGCGGCCCCGCTCTTGGAGCCGAACCGATGACCAAGCTCTCCGACACCCAGCTCGTAATCCTGACCGCAGCCGCCCAGCGTTCCGGCCATCTCGCACTTCCTCTGCCGAGCAATCTGCGCGGCGGCGCCGCCACCAAGGTGGTCGGCGCGATGATCGCCAAAGGCCTTCTTGCCGAGGTCTATGCCGACAAGGGCGACCCGCTCTGGCACGAGAATGGCGACGGCCGCGGCATGACGCTGGTTGCGACCAACGCCGGGCTCGCCGCCATCGGCATCGAGCCCGAAGCGGCAGACAGTGCGCCGACGGGCGCCGACGACAACGCGGCGGTGGCTGATCCCGCGCCCAAGGCGCGTACGGTGCGCGCGGGCACGAAGCAGGCAATGCTGATCGAGATGCTCCGCGCTGAGACCGGGGCGACCATCGACGAGATCGTCGTCGCAACCGGCTGGCAGCAGCACACAGTGCGCGGGGCGATCGCCGGCGCGCTGAAGAGGAAGCTCGGGCTCAACGTCACCTCCGAGAAGGTGGAGGGGCGAGGGCGGGTGTATCGCCTCTCGCGTGCGTGATGCGGCGAGGACCGGGGAATGGCGCCGCCGTTCATCGGCACGGCGGCAATTCGACTCGGTCGGGGCCCAGGACGTGGGCTACAGATGGCGTTGGTGCCCGCTCCTGCGGCAGTGAGGAGCACGATGCGGGCCCGCCAGAGATGCTTTTGCGGCGTCTTGCGGTCGGCGATGATCGCCTCCAGACGGCGGCGATCGTCGGCGGTGATTGCGAGGGAGACGCCAGTGCGAATCCCATTGACTCGCACAAGGCCCGAGAAGCGGGAATCCTCGTCAGGAAGATTTTGTTCCAGTCAATCCACTAGACGATGGCTAGACCCGGCCGCCTCCGGTGCGGCATCCCCAGCGACGAAGGATTTGCGCCAGGCACTACCGTGTCGCCGCGGGGGCGTTCAGCCGGACGCGAACGGCAATCGGCAGCTGGCGGGCGGATTTCACCCGCGGCAGTGTCAACTCGGCGATCGACGGGACTGCAGTGCCATAGAGAGCCGACCCCGCCGGCTTTGGCCAGACAGAACGGCCCGGCAGCAGATTCCCCGCGCCAAGCCGTCGCTGCCCCCGCCCTTGGGAGTGGCGTTACAACCGGCCGTAGTTACGGGCTGACGGCGCGCACGGATCAGCCCTGAGGCGCGAAAGTGGCCCAACACGATGAAAAGGGCCCGACACAATGGCGTGAACCACCGTGCCGGGCGAGAAACGCGGGGCCCGCCTTGTCCCCGAGGTAGAGCGCAGCGCCCTGGCCGCTGTCGTCCCGCGCGATGTCGCCCCTATTTCGACCGCCGAAGAGGTCTTGTTTTGTTCTGAAGACGGCGGCGCAGATCGCCAGCTGTCGCCTACCGGAAAGAACGAGAGTGGGATGTGGATACTCTGCAGACGCTGTGCCGACCGTGGCGGTGGCTCGGCAAAGCGCACTTCTTAGACCACGAACCGTGGGTCGGGGGAGGCGCAAGGGGGACGACACGGTGTCTGCAGGTCCAGCGCCGGCTTCGGAGCCCTTCAGCCGTCACCTGACACCTCGTCGACGCGACGCCGACGCGCCAATCCAGCAGTGAGTTACCAACACAGCGGACGCGAGGTCGGAGCTACTTATTTGTCTGGTAACCAACGGCAGTCGGCGCCGATGGTTACCACCATCGAGTTCGCTTGGAGATGCAGAATTCGCCAAAGATCGTCGCTACTTAGCGCCACGACTGGTAACCGGCAGGTGGTAACTGGTAACTCAAAATTCTAGGGTGCCGGTGGCGCGGTTCCGGGCGGCGCCCCCCCCCCCGCACTCAGTGCGCCTCGGCGGAGGAACCAGAGGGGGGAGGGGGGTGCCCCGCCCGCGCCTCTCGCCAGCCTGCCAAAGGGATAGCCCAAATCAGGCGGTTCGGTCTCGACCTGCATTGTCTCACCGAAAAATTGTCACCAACGCGATTGTGCTTGACGCTCTGCGTGCTCGACCACGAACCGTTGCGAGCGCTTCGCTGGCGGGCGCCGACCGCTGAGCCGCCAGACGATGACGCTGAGGGCGTACTCCCAGCGGCGGTGTGCCGTGGCGCGGGAGATGCCGAAGCGCCAGCAGATCGGCTTCCAGGGCGTGCGCTCGGCCCGCGCCCAGACGAGCTTGGCATCCTCCGGCTCCAGCCACTGCAGCCAGGGCAGCGCCGCCTCCATGCGAGAGATCGCGTCGGGAGCGGGCGGCCCTCTGCGGAGCCGCGGCGCTTCCTGGCCGACGAGATCGGAGAACTCGTAGGCGATGCGCGGCCAGGTGCTGAAGTAGCCCTGCACCTTGACCTCCGGCAGCCGCTTCAACACGTCAGCGGCCTCGGCGAGGCGCTCCTCCACCTGATCACGGGTCCAGGCGTCCATGACGGGCCTCCTTGCGCATGCCGTAGAGTTTGTCCCCGAGCTGCCGGACGAGTTCGCGCTCGGGCCAGGTGAGGCGGGGATCGGCCTCGCTGACCACGAGGACCTTCTGCTCGAGCCAGCCCTCCTGCTTGACCTGTTCGGGGTTGCGGCGGTGGCCACCGAACCCTCGTGGTGCCCACCTCATCGGATGCCTCCCTTGGTCTCGATCGCCCACAGGAGCAGGGCAACGGCGTCAGCCTCGTTGTCGTCGGCGGGGGAGAAGCCGCGCGCCTTGGCGGCGGCGATCATCGCCTCCTTCGGCGCGTTGCCCTTTCCGGTGGCGTGGCGCTTGATGGTGCCGACAGGGACGCCCTCGTAGGGGATGTCACGCTGCTCGGCCCACGCCGTGAGCGTGGCCATCAGGCCACCGTAGATGTGGCTAGCGTCAGTGCCGGCGTGGCGGCGAACCTCCTCGAACCAGATGGTGGCGAGGGGCCCGGACAGTCGGTCGAGCTCGGTCAGCCAGTTGGCGAAGCGCAGGTAGCGCATGCCGCCGCCGTCGAAGCGACCGGGCCGGAACGACGCGGTGCCGGAGGTGATGAGCCCGTCGAATCCCCGCAGCGCCCAGCCTGTGCTGGTGCCGAGGTCAAGCGCGAGGATGCAGGGGGTGGGGACCGCTGCCGGTTCGGCGCGGGTGGCGTGCAGCAGGGCCTGTTGGAACATCGTGAAGGCTCACAGTGCGTGGGCCTTCGGCTTTGGTCACGGAAAGAGGATCACGCCGGGCAGGCCGGTTCAAGGCAAATGCGCGCCGGAGTCACGAATGACCTTCTGTCCCACTTCGGTCCTACCGATACATAAAGAGGGACCGGCAAAAACTCGTGTAAAATCAAAGTTGTCCCCACTGGTCCCACTTGGGCCTACCTTCTCTCTTACAACGCATGAGGAAAATTGGCTTCTGACGGAAAACATTAGTCCTTAGATAGAGGGAAGGAAGTGGGTGGGTTTAGTGGGACCTGTGGGGACACGTTTGATTTTGAACGGTTTTTTTCTGGTCCCAGCTCGAAAGGGAGATGGGACCGGGCGAAGAGGTGGGACAGTGCATGTGGAAGTACGTCCATTCGGACGCTCCCTTAATTCCCGGGGCGGTTGCCTTCAAAAGCGGGTCGATAGGTCGACCATCCATCCCGGCGCAGATTGGACCATCTCCGCCTCAAGAGCCTTGTCGAGCCCCGTCACGACGAGCGTACCGACGACAATTATGAGTGCCCCGAAGACTCGCTTCAGCTCTCCTCCGGCCGACAGCAGGCGTCCACGCCAGCGAAGTATCGCCTCGCGAGAGAGAAGGCCGAGGGCGAGCAAGGGTAGCGCGGCGCCGACGCCGAACACCACCATCGTCAGGGCGACACTCACCATATCCTCACCCTTCGCTGCGAGGAGGGATGCGGCACCCAACGTGGGCCCCACGCAGGGCGCCCAAACTGCACCGAGCAAGACGCCCATGCAGAACTGCCCGGACAGGCCACGTTGAGACGTTCTTCCGAACTGGTGCCCGGCCCATACGGAGACCGGCCCGATAGCCGTCGCCACGCCCTGTTGTAGGACGGGAACAAGCAGCACGGCGCCGATCCCGATCATGAGGAAGCCGCCGACCGACCGAAAAAAGGTCCCATCCAACCCAATCGAGTAGCCGACGGCTGCAACGAAGAGCCCAATCGTCATGAAGGACAGGGCGAGACCTGCCGCGAGCGCGACAGGTCCGAACCGATGCTCCGATGCGGCGGTTCCCAGCACGATCGGAACCAACGGCAGCACGCACGGGGAGAGGATCGACAGAATGCCGGCAAAAAATGCGAACGCCGCATTCATCAAAGCGCATGCAATAGAAAGGCGCGGATTGCGGTCGGATCGGTTTCCCCAACCGCCCGGGCGATCTCGCGCGAGCCCTTGAAGAGAACCATGGTGCTCTGGTGGCGGGCGTCCAAAGCCTTCCTAACATCCGCCTGGCTGTCGAAGTCGACGTCGAGCCAGAGGATTTCCGAGAAATCCTGCGATGCCAGGATCTCTGGCAGCACTCGCTTCTGTGCTCGGCACGTCCCGCACCAAGGTGCCGTGACGTGGACGAGGATGGTACGTCCTTCGGCCTGCGCCCTCTCGAAGGCTGCCGGGCTGAAAGGCGTGGACACCCCCGCACGTGCTCGGAGCGGGAGTGCTGCGAGGACGACGGCGACAAGGATCGAGCGACGTGAGATCATGGATTGTCCCTCCCTCTCTCAAGCTGCTGCTGGGGCCGCCGCAAGGTGCGGCGCGAATTGGTCGCCGCCTGCCGGCGTCGCACGCCAGCCCAGACAGCAGCTCCCGCGATCGCGACGAGCGCGCTACCCGACGCGGCGACCGCGAATGCGCTTCCGGCGGCGAGGACGCCGGCGCCCGCGGCGAGAGGCAGGGCGCAGCAGGCCATGCACGCCCCGCCGATTGCGAAGCCTGCGGTTAGCGTTTTCACGGATCGAACCTCGCGGATTGACTGATCGAGGTCCGGAAGCTACCTCCTCAAGTCACTTGAGGAGCAAGCGTTCATGAGAAGCGGGACTGCGCGTGCAGCGCCCCTGACCATCGGCCAACTCGCCGAGCGCTCCGGCTGCTCGGTCCCCACTGTTCGATTCTATGAGGAGATCGGCCTGATCCCGAAGGCGAAGCGAACCGCCGCGGGCAGACGCACCTACAGCGAGGATGACGCGAAGGGGCTGACGTTCATCCGGCGCTGCCGGGACTTCGGGTTCGGCGTCGAGCAGGTCAGGGATCTTGTCGCGTTGTCGACGAGCCGTGATCGCGATTGCGTCGACGCGCGCGACCTCGCCAGCAGCCACCTTCGCGCGGTTCGGGCGAAGATGTCCGAGATGAGGGAGCTTGAGAGGAGCCTCGAGGGGTTCGTCGAACGCTGCGACGTGCTGTGTGCCGGTGGGCCGGCCTCCGAATGCGTCATCCTGGAGGGCCTGGCGGAGCGCCCGCGTAGGTGCGGGGACTAATCTCTCAGCCTGTGTGCTCGGCGGGGTCAGTCGAGCGGCCAAGCAGCGGCAGGACGCGGACGTACACGAGCTCGGACACCAATTCCACGAGGGTTTGCGTCACGATCACTGCGGGCAGCACGGGCACCGCGTCCGGTACGGCTAGCGCGAGCGGCAGCACGACGAGGGAGTTCCGCGTGGCACTGGAGAAGGCCACGGCACGGGTTGACCGCGGGCCGAGCCGGAACGCCTTGCCAATGGCCAAGCCGATCAGCGGAGCGAGCACGGCAAAGGCGAGATAGGCCGGTATCACGCCGAGCGCTTTGTCGACGCTGTTCTCAAGGATCGGAACGGTAGCTGCCACAACGATGAAGAGAACGACCGCCGTTGCGGGGACCGGCAGCACTCCGAGCCCGGTTGCTACGCGCCTTCCGCTCGTGCTGCGGCTTGCCCAGGCCTGCACGATCGCGGCGAGCGCGAGTGGTACGGCGATCAGCCACAAAAAGGCGTGCAGGAACGGCTCTACCTGCACCAACGTCGACGCCTCCTCGCCAAGAATGATTGCGAGGTAGAGTGGGAGAAGCGCCATCTGCACCGCGAGCAGAAGTGGGGTCGAGGCGAGAAGGAGGCGCGCGTCGGCGCGGCCCAGCTGGGCGAAGGTGATGACGTAGTCGATGCAGGGCGTCAGCAGGACCATCAGCACGCCGAGACGGACCAGCGGATCGTCCGGCACCAAGGCGAGCAGCAGCAGTGCCAGCATCGGGACGGCAACGAAATTGGACGCCAGCAGTGCTGATAGAAACCGGATTTCGCGAAACGCATTCCCGATGTCAGCGAGCGGGACCTGCAGGAACGTGACGAAGAGCATGAGGGCGAGCGCCGGATTGATCAGGATCTCGAGCCGGTCTGTCCCAGTGAGAACGGCGGCGGCAGCACCGCCAGCGAGAACGCTTGCGAAGTAGATCCACACCTGTCGATGCTCAAGCGTCTCTTTTACCAGCATGCACTACACCTCCAAAAATTTGCCCACGGCGAGATAGCAGCGCGCTGCGCCCGCGGCTACTGATTTCAAACATGGCGGGATTTGGCGATCTTGGGTGTGCGATAGGTGGTCCGCTGGGACTCAGTTTGTCGCTCGCGGTCTCCGGTAGCGCCATTCTCGCAGCTCTCCGGACCGTGCTCGATACCTTTCCCACTGCCGCGATTTTAGCCAGGCACCAATCCGCATCTGGTCGCTCTTCGTCCACTTCGCCGGCTCGATCCGGAGAGCATCTTCGAGAATATCTCCGACCGAGACGTCGCGGAGCGCCTCGGGACGCTCGAACTCCTCGTCCTGCCAGTCCGGGTAGCCGGCATGGCCGCGATTGACACTGCGGGTGTCGTGGGTGAGCCAACGATCGATGCGTGCGTCCCAGGCATCGCCTTGGTAGCGAGCCTCTTGTTCATCCCTGGCCGTGGCGAGCAGGTTGGCGTCGTCGATCCACCAGATCGCGCCCTCACGGAAGTGATGCACTGCCTCGGCCCAGAGCTGGTCTCGATCGCGGGCGAGTGCAGGGATGTCGATGGTCCCACAGCGCAGCGGCCAGAAACGGCGGTTTCCGGTCTCGTCGCGCAGGTACGTGTCGGGATTCACGGTGCCGGCGAAGATGCACTGCCGCGGCACCTCGACAGTGTAACGACCATAGGGCGGGCGGAAGCGGTCGGTGGTGCGCGTCAGGAACGCCTTGATTCTCGAGACCTCGGCGCGGCCGATCGCGTCGAGCTCGGCGATCTCGACAATCCAGATCCCCTGCATGTGAATCGCGGCGTCCTTCGAGCCGACCTCCGGCAGTTCGTCGGTGAACCAGTCCTCGCCCGCGAGCACCTTCAGGGCTGTCGACTTCCGCGCACCCTGCGGTCCCTCAAGGATCAGCATGTGGTCGGCCTTGACGCCGGGCCGGTAGATGCGGGCGACGGCGGAGATCAGCCAGAGTGCGCCGATGGTGTGGTGGAAGCGCGTCGGCGCGGCGCCGAGATAGGTGCTGGTCCAAGTTTCGATGCGCGGGGTGCCGTCCCACGTCAGGGTATCGAGCCAGTCGCGGACCGGATGGACGCGGATCTCGCGTGCGACGGCCCCCACGGATCGTCCCACAACGAGCGGGGCGACGTTAATGCCGCGGAGCTGGAGCCACTCGGCGGTGCGGACATCATCCGCATCTTCCCATGGGCGTGGGAACGTCGTGTGAGCGTCGTCCCATGGCAAAGGGCGACGGGCGATCACCTCCTGTGCGAACTCGTCGAAAGCGAGTATGCCGGCGAATGCCGGATCTGATGACAGGGCGATGATGACGTTCGCCTCGTTGCGCTCGGGCGCGCCGGCGAGGTCCTGCCGTAGTCGGCCGAACCAAGTCGGCGTTGCTATGCGCGCGCTCGGGTCGCCGGAGGCGTCGACGCGCTGGCGCAGCTTCCCGAGCTGCTTCTCCAGAATGGAGACGGCGATGCCGGTCGCCGACTTTATGCGGGCGAGGATCTGGCGCTCGGGGAGTGGGTCTAGCTGCGTCAGCGCCAGGCGGCCGAGCAGATTCGAGAGCGGCTCGAGCTCGGGCGGGCTGGTCAGTGCCTCGGCAGCTGCGAGCAGCGTGTCGGCATCGTCGGCGGGCGCGAAGGGCGTGAAGCCGTCAGGCTCCATGAGCGCAGAGGCTTCTGCAGCGGCCGCGGGCGCCGGAGGCTGTTCATAGTTCTCGGCACGCGCCCCGCGCAGAAGGTCGTCGTTGAAGTCGTCGCCGTGCCGCGGAAGGACGACTTCGTTCGGAATGTCGGCCAGGTTCAGACGGTCCGCGAGTCCAGCAGCGGCCTGGCGCCCAGCGTGGCCGGCATCGGCGTAGATGGTGACGCGCCGCGTCCCATCAGGCCACCGGAACCGAGCCAGGCCCTCCGCCGACAGGGCCGCCCACACTGGCGTGCCGAACAGCGCATGGGCGGCGAGCGCGGTCTCAATGCCCTCGGCGATCCCGATGTGACCCGTCGCCGACATCGGGAACAGCCGAACGGCAGCGTCCTTCACGCTGCCCAGCATCTTCTTGCCCGGAGGTGCCTTGGCGCTGCCGTCCTCAATCAGGAACGTTCGATGGATTCCCGAAGCCAGCTCGCCGTTCGCCAGCCGTGGAATCGCAATGAGGCCCGGCCAGCCGCGGCGACCGTCGAAGTCGGGCAGGTCGGGGTGGAACAGCAAATCTGGCGAGCCCGGATCCGACAGCCCGCGTGCGCGTAGGTAGGTCTCTCCTGGCGTGCCGGCGGTCGGCACTGCCCCCTCAACCAGGCGGGCGATCTCTGCCGAATGGTCGGGCCGCGAGGACGGTACGGGGCGCGGCGCCGGGTGGCTCATCCGCGCGAGGCGAGCCGCCTCGTCATAGAGTGCGCCGTCGCAGAACCCGGTCGCCTGAGAGATGAGATCGATCGGCCCCGCCCGCTCGCCTGTGGCGTAGTCGAAGCCCCAGCCGGCATAGGGCCCTTCGAGATGGAGCGTGCACGAACCCTCCTTGCGCGGCGGTCGGCCGGAGAGGTCGGCACAGCGCAGGCTACGGCGATCGCGCGCGAGCACCGCCTCTGGGAAGAGGCCCGGCAACCACTCGGCGGCGGTGGCGCATAGCCGGTCCCTCACCGCCGCCAGGTCGTGCCGGCTCTTCGGGGCGGCGACGTCGTTGAGGTCGATCACGAGCGCCTCTTCAGGCCAGGAGGACGAGGCCGGTCTCGGCGCGAGTGATTGCGGTGTAGAGCCAGCGGCGACGGTCGAGATCGCTGCGGCCGAGCCCATCGTCCCAGACGATGACGTTCGGCCACTGTGACCCCTGAGCCTTATGGGCCGTGATCGCCCAACCGAAGGTCGCTTCGGTCAGGTGGCGCTTCTCCTTCCAGTCGCGGTCGTGGCGGCGGGCATCGTGGGCGACATGATCCTCGAAGTGACCCTTGTAGAGACGCAGCCGGCCGGGTCGGCCCTCACGGTCGAGGAACCCGACCCGTCGACCCTCCTCGTCATGAACGACCGCGGAGAAGAACATGCTGCCCTCGTCGACTATGTCCTCAAGCGCCAGGAACATGCCGTTGACGAGGCCGAGGGCGTTCTCGTTCTTCAGGCAGATGATCTTCTCGGCGGGGCCGGTGGGCAGCCAGGTGTCGGTGAAGCCCGCTGCGGCGCGCATCGCGTTATTGAGCTGCAGACGTGTGGCGTTAAGTCCGCAGATCAGCTGGCCGCCGCGGAGCGCCTGTTCCGGCGTGATGTCCCCCTTGCGGAGTTTTGCGACGTGGGCGTCGTAGCTGCCGAACCCAATCGGCTCGCCGGTCCGGGCCATCGTCGCCAACCTGATGATCGCACTCTCGGCCGCCTGACGATGGATTTCGGTGAGCATGATGTCGGGCCCGTCGCGGGTGAAGGCGCCTTCGCCTTTGATCGGCGGCAACTGACCGGGGTCGCCGAGCACGAGGATCGGCTTACCGAAACTCATCAGGTCGCGCGCCATCTCCCCGCCGACCATGGAGACCTCGTCGAGGACGATGAGGCGAGCCTCGGCGGCGTCGCTTTCGGGGTTCAGCGCAAAGCGGGGATGCTTCATTGCCGAGAGCGCCTGCCGCATCGCCTCGATGGCCGCCTCCGCGGCGGTCCGGTCAAACCCGCTGAGAGTTCGCGCGGTCTCTTCGGCTTCGCGGACGCGCTTGCCCGCGGCCTCGATCTCCTCCTCGGTCGCAGCGATGACCGAGTAAATCAGGCTGTGGATGGTGCGCGCTGGCGTGCCCTTGCGGGAGAGCACCAGTGCCGCCTTGCCGGTGAAGGTGGCGGTGACGACACCGGGAACGCAGCCGCCGTCCTTCGCGCCGCGGTGGGGCGACAGGCCGAGCTCGTCGAGGGCGAACTTCAGCACGGTGGACTTGCCCGAGCCCGCATAGCCGAACAGCCGGAACACCTGCTGCTCGTGCGTCCGCGTCTCGAACCACTCCTTGATGGCGCGGATCGCAGCCGTCTGCGTGGGGGAGGGGGTGAACGCGCTCATGCGGCTTTCGCCTCCACCACATAATCCTTGACGATTCCGCCGAGTGTCGGGTCGCCCACCTCGCACTGACGCACGAAGACCCGACGGCCATCTCCCATCTGCCGCCAATGACCGCGGCGGATGTGCCAGCGGGGACTGGCATGGGTGCCGCCCTGGTCGGCGCTTGCCGCCTGTAGACGCGCCGGATCGATAGTGACCTGGCGCCAGGCCCAACCGTGCAGGCTGCCAGGCATCGAGGGCGTGCGCCGCGCGCGCGGCACATGCCGTTCCGTCACGTCCGCAGCCGTGGCGAGGATCGCCAGCCCACGCCAGATCATCACGGATGCCGCCTCGCCGATCTGATACGCCATCTCGTGGTCGGCGTTTCCAGGATTGGTTTCGAACTCTGCGACACCGCCATCGGCAACGCGCACATGAGCTTGAACATCGGTCCAGCGCCTC
>NZ_JAWDIR010000009.1:0-50962 GCF_046156265.1 Pseudoxanthobacter sp. M-2 | reverse complement strand
GAGCTTCTCCATATCCGTTCAGAAGGCGGGCTCCCTAGCGCCATACTGATCTTAGTTTTTAACAATTCTATTTCCAATATCGAATTCCTATAATGTAATTGTAAAATACTTCTAAGTATAATCTTTGCGATGACCTTTGACGTTGCGAGCGGTTCGCACTATCAGCGTGGACGGAACGAGCGCCACCATCCGGTTGGCGTCGTCACTGTAGCGAGGACCGCACCAATGGCGATCAAGATCAAGGCTGGCGCTGCACTCTCCGGCGGCTTGGACTACAACACCTTCATTGCAGACTACCTCCCCGACACGAGCCCCAGCTACGAATTCTATGGTGGCACCCCGGACAGCGTCTTTGGCCAGACCTACTACATGAATGGGTCGCAGATGGCCTACGAGTACGAGGGTTCGGCTGCGCGCGTCCTCATGCAGGGCGCCGATCTCGCCTACGACTGGATCCACTACGGCACGACCTATCCGCATGCGCTGTCGGGCGACGTCAACGAACTGGTCTTCGGCAACTGGGTGGATGGGCAGTCGGAAGGCGAGCAGGGCACCGGCGAAGCGGGCGCCATCACCGGCCTCGACGAGATGCTGGTGATCAAGGGCCTCGGCATCTCCGTCGAGGCGGGCCATGGCGCCACGGACAATGGCGTCATGGAGCTCTACGACCTGATCAACGCCGGCGATGTCGAGGGCCTCTATGCGCTCCTCGCCCAGCAGGCACAGGTCTTCGTCGGCACCGACAGTGACGACAGCTACACGGGCACGGCCTTCGACGACAAGATCGTCGCCACGCTCGGCGCCGATACCTATGACGGCGGCGAAGGCAGTGACATGATCACCTTCTCGAACTTCGAGACGGGCGTCGTGGTCGACCTCGGCAACGGCACCGGCCCGAACGGCACCGTGCTTTCGAACATCGAGAACGTCGTCGGCTCGTCCTTCAACGACATCATTCTCGGCAGTGCCGAAGCCAATTCCATCAAGGGCGGGCACGGCGACGACCGGATTTACGGCCTCGACGGCGACGACATGATCTCCGGCGGCAGCGGCAACGACATCATCCACGCCGGCTCGGGCAACGATCGCGTCATCGGCGGCGGCGGCAACGACGACATCACCGGCCGCCTCGGCGCCGACGTGATGAGCGGCGGTGGCGGAGCCGACACCTTCCGCTACTACAACCCCACTGACGGCGTCTTCGACTCGGGCCTCGCTCAGGCCGACCGCGACCTCATCACCGACTTCAAGTCCGGCAAGGACATCCTCGACTTCTCGGCGATGGATGCAGACCCGTCCAGCGAGGCCGACGACGCCTTCATCTTCCTCGGCACCGACAAGTTCACCGGCGAGGCCGGCGAGCTCCGCTACCAGCTCAACAACAAGGTGACGGTGGTGGCCGGCGACGTCGACGGCGACGGCAAGGCCGACTTCAAGATCGACCTCTCCGGCAAGATCGACCTGACCGAGCTCGACTTCGTGCTCTGACGCAACGCACCGACCGCCGGCGGCGTCAGTCGCCGGCGACCGGTCGGCCGTGACTGCGGCCGGCCTCCTCGCTCACTCGCATGCGGAGACCCTCGCCATGGCGATCACCTTCAAGGCGGGCAAGAACGCGCCCTCTTCCGGCATCGATTTCAACAAGTACATCGAATCGTTCCTGCCCGACACGTCTGGCCAGCCGACCTTCTATGGCGACAACAGCCAGTTCGATGGCGACCAGATCGTCAACGGTTACGCCACCAGCGACAATGCCGCGAAGAACAAGCTGGTCTCCCTGTGGGGCGAGGACTTCGCCTATGTGCTCGCCACCCACGAGCTCACCGGCACCATCGACAAGATCGACTTCGGCACCTACGGCAAGGGCAAGGTCGACAGCAACGGCAACTTCACCGGCTACAACACCGAACTGACGATCTCCGGATTCTCGATCGACGCGGACGACGATCCGAGTTCCGGCGACGTCATCTACGCCCTGATGGGCTGGGCCACCGGCGAGGCCGACGGCTCGCTTCTGCTCGAGGCGCTGAAGGGCGAGGCGCAGAAGATCGTCGGTTCGCAGGGCAACGATCGCTGGACCGGCACGAAGTTCGACGACCGGGCCGACGGCAAGAACGGCAACGACAACTTCTCCGGCGGCAAGGGCAACGACATCCTGAAGGGCGGCGGCGGCAACGATACCCTGAAGGGTGGCGCCGGCGACGACACCATCGAGGGCGGCGCCGGGCGCGACAAGCTCACCGGAGGCACCGGCAAGGACGACTTCGTCTTCAAGAACGCCTCCGACCTCGGCTCGAAGTCCGGCAAGACCGACGTCATCACCGACTTCTCGGTGAAGGACGACACCATCGACTTCTCCGGCATCGACGCCAACCTGACCAAGAAGGGCGATCAGTCCTTCAAGTTCGACGGCAAGGGCGACCTCTCCGGCAAGGCCGGCTCGCTGGTCTACCAGTACGTCGACGGCAATACCGTCGTGCTGGGCGACCTCGACGGCGACGGCAAGGCCGACATCGCCCTTGACCTCGACGGCAAACTGAAGCTCACCGCGGGTGACTTCGAGCTCTGAGGGTTCGCGGGCCGGGCCCGCCGCCCCTTCGACCCAGGAACGGGCGGCGCCGGGCGCCGCCCGTTCGCGTTTGCAGTACCGGCACGCGCCCCCATCGCCCCATCAGCCGGCAGGACTTCGCGCCGCCCGCTCCCGCGCGAGCACGTCCGTCGCCCGATGTCCGTCCTCGACGCCGTCGATGAGAATGACGTCGCACGCGGCGTTCCGCGTCCTCAGCCCCACGATCTCGCGATAGGCCGGCGAGGCGTACCACCCCTCCGCCGCCGCCCGGCTCGGGAAGCCGATGACGACGAGATCGCCCTCCCACGCCCCCTCCAGCACCGTCACCGGTCCGCCGTGGACGATGAACTCGCCGCCGAACGGCGCGAGCGTCGCGTCGATGTGTTCGAGGTAGGCGACGATGTCGGCGCCGAGCGTGACGTCGCGCAGGCGGCCGATCGCAAAGCTCTGCATGGGGGTGCTCCCTTTTCCGGTGCGGCCGGACCCTCCGGCCGTTGCTCCCCACCCTCGCCGTCCCGCCACCCCGGATCGATGACCTCCGAGGTCATGCGGCAACGCCACGCTGCGGCCGGCCCTCGGACGACGAGCGCCGAGTCGGTTTTCGGAATGCGCACCCGCGCGACTTCCGATACAGGATGTACCGTAACATCATCGTCCGGGCCCACAGCCGATGCAGACCGCCACCGTCCCCGCCCTCGAACCCGTCCTGCCCGCCCGCGAGTCGGTCCGCCGTCCCGGCCGGCCACGCTCGCGCGCCGCCGATCGGGCGATCCTCGACGCAGCCCTCTCGCTGGTGCGCGAGACCGGCTACCGCGCCGTCACCATCGAGGCCGTCGCTGCCCGCGCCGGCGTCGGCCGCCCGACCCTCTATCGTCGCTATGCCGACCGCACCGCGCTGTTCATCGCCGTTTACGACCGCTTCGCCGCCGACGAGCGCTTCGACCCGCCGACGGGCGATCCGGAGGCCGACATCGCGGCGCTGCTGACACGGCTGTTCGAGCTCTTCGAGCGCACCGGCCTCGTCGCCGTGCTCGCTGGCCTCGTCGTCGACGCGCAGGCCTCGCCGGAGGAGCGCACGCGCCTGCTCGCCCGCCTTGTCGAGCCGCGCCGGCGTATCGTCGGCGCGATCGTCGCCGCCGCCCGCCGCCGCGGCCGCGTGCGCCGCGACGTCTCGGCCGACGCCGTCGCCGACCACGTCGCTGCGATCGTCTGGTTCCGCATCCTCGCCGGCGGCGGCACGCTGGACGCCGCCTTCGCCGCCGAGACCGCCGCCCTCGTCGTGCGCGGGCTGGCACCGCGATGATCCCCGCGACGGAGACTGTATCCGCCCCCGCTGCGGACGCCTGCGTCGTCGCCGGCTGGACGCCCGGCGCCGTCGGCCGCATCGTCCTGCTGCACGCCCGCCACTACGCCGAAAGCCACCGTTTCGGCCTTGCCTTCGAGGCCCGCGTCGCCACCGAACTCTCGGCCTTCCTCACCGGCTTCGCCCAGGGCCGCGATCACTTCGCCACCGTCGTTCTCGACGGCGAGGTGCAAGGCGGCATCGCTGTCGATGGCGCGGGCGACCCGGCCCGCCTGCGCTGGTTCATCCTGTCGGATGCCGTGCGCGGCCGCGGCCTCGGTCACCGCCTCCTCGACGAGGCGATCGCGGCCGCCCGCACCGCCGGCCACACCCGCCTCGCCCTGTCGACGCTGGCGGGGCTCGACGCTGCCGACCACCTCTACTGCGAGGCCGGTTTTCGTCTCGCGGAGGAGCACGCCGGCGCCCACTGGGGTACGCCGGCGGTGGAGCGCACCCTCGTCCTCGACCTTCACGCCCCGCCGCGCTGACCGGCCGGGGGGCGTCGGCGGCGCGCTTTCCGTTTGGACGGCGGCGGTGAAGCGACTAGAACCGCTCCCGCATCCACACGACCGATCCCGCCAGGGTCGACCCCGCCGCACTGCCCCCCGGCGCGCGATAGAAGGGCACGATGATCGTTTCGTTCGAGCGCCGGTTCATCTTCCTTCGGACCATGAAGACCGGTTCCACCAGCGTCGAGCTCGCGCTCGCAGAACTCTGCGGCCCGGAGGACATCCTTACCAACGTCTCGAGGTTCGAGGAGCACCGCCAGGGCCGCGGCCAGCAGAACAATATCTTGCCGCTGGAAACCGTGCCGTTCTGGTCGCGCCTCGCCTGGGCCTTCGGCATGGACGCCAAGAAGGCCGGCATCCAGTTGCCCAACCACGCCTATGCGAAGACGGTGCGCCGCCTTTGCACGCCCGAGCAGTGGGCGAGCTTCACCAAGATCACCATCGAGCGCAATCCGTGGGACCGCGAGGTCTCGCACTACCTCTACCGCAAGCGCAACGGCAAGGAATCCGGCAGCTTCGCCGAGTTCGTCCGCCGTGGCTGGCGCCGCCGCACCATCCCGAACTTCGACATCTACGCGATCGGCGGCAAGATCGTCGCCGACGAGGTGATGCGCTTCGAGACCCTCTCGGCCGACTTCAACGCCGTCATGGCGCGTCTCGGCATCGAGGACCCACCGACGCTCGCCCACCTCAACGTCTCGCGGCCGGGCGAGAAGCCGGACTACCGGGCCTACTACGACGATGCCACCAGGGCCGCCGTGGCACGTCTCTATGCCCGCGAGATCGAGGCCTTCGGCTACACCTTCTGAGACTGCTTCCACAGAAACGCAGGGCCGTCAGTGCAGCCCCGCCCGGCGAAGCTGTCGCCAGGCTGCCACGACCGGCGACGACGTGCACGTTCGGCGGGCGCGGCGCCTTGCCATTCACCCGGTGAGACTGCTACTCGGCCGCGCGTCCGCGGCGGGGAAGCCGCGGCCGCATTGTCGCCATTGCTGCACTGCAGCATGGACCGCGTCCGTCGCTGGCCTCCCCCGGCGCCGGCACGAAAAGGATCGCCCCCGTGATCGCTCGCACCATTTCAGTCGAGCCGTTCGACCTCGTCGTCTTCGGAGCGACCGGCGACCTCGCCCGCCGCAAGCTCATCCCCGCGCTCTACCACCGCTATCTGGCGGGCCAGATGCCCGAGGAGGCCCGCATCATCGGCGCCTCCCGCCGCCCCGTCGGCGACGCGGCTTTTCGCGAGGAGGCACGCGCGGCACTTGCCGAGTACGTGCCGGCCCACGAACTGCACGACGACGTCGCCGCGAGCTTCATCGAGCGCCTGTCCTACGTTTCGGTCGATGCCACTTCCGACGCCGGCTGGCCGGCGCTCGCCGAGAAGCTCGCCCCCAACGCCGACCGCGTGCGCGTCTTCTATCTCGCCACCGCCCCCGAGCTGTTCGGCGAGATCTCCCGCCGCATCGCCGAGGCCGGGCTGATCACGCCGCTCGTCCGCGTCGTGCTGGAGAAGCCGATCGGCAAGAGCCTCGACACCGCGCGCGCCCTCAACGACGAGGTCGGCGCCTACTTCCCGGAAGAGGCGATCTATCGCATCGACCACTATCTCGGGAAGGAGACGGTGCAGAACCTGATGGCGCTGCGCTTCGCCAACGCCCTGTTCGAGCCGCTCTGGAACGCCGCCCACATCGATCACGTGCAGATCACCGTCGGTGAGACGATCGGGGTCGGCGGCCGCGCCGGCTACTACGACACCGCCGGCGCCCTGCGCGACATGGTGCAAAACCACATCCTGCAGCTCGTCTGCCTCACCGCCATGGAGCCGCCGGCCTCCCTCGACGCCGACGCGGTGCGCGACGAGAAGCTCAAGGTCCTGAAGGCCCTGAAGCCGATCGATCCGTCGTCCGTCGGCACCGTCACCGTGCGCGGCCAGTACCGCGCCGGCGCCAGCGACGGCGGCGCCGTGCCGGGCTATCACGACGAGCTCGGCCGCACCGACAGCACCACCGAGACCTTCGTCGCCATCAAGGCCGAGATCGGCAACTGGCGCTGGGCGGGCACACCGTTCTACCTGCGCACCGGCAAGCGCCTGCCGTCGCGGGTCTCGGAGATCGTCGTCGCCTTCCGGCCGATCCCCTATTCGCTGTTCGGCAACTCCGCCGGCCCGATCTCGGCCAACCACCTCGTCATCCGCCTGCAGCCCGACGAGGGCGTGAAGCTCTGGCTGATGATCAAGGACCCCGGCCCGGGCGGCATGCGGCTCAGCCACGTTCCCCTCGACATGAGCTTCGCCGAGGCCTTCAACGTCCGCCACCACGAGGCCTACGAGCGTCTGCTGATGGACGTCGTGCGCGGCAACCAGACGCTGTTCATGCGCCGTGACGAGGTCGAGGCGGCCTGGGGCTGGATCGACCCGATCCTCGAAGCGTGGAAAGCGTCGAGCGACGCACCGAAGCCATACACCTCCGGTACATGGGGGCCGTCCGCGTCGATCGCGCTGATCGAGCGCGACGGCCGCACCTGGCACGAGGACGAACGATGAGCGATCCGGTTCTGCGCTGGCACGAGGCGGCCGACCGCGAGGCACTGGCGGCGAGCTTCGCCGCCTTCGTCGCCGGCAAGCTGTCCGCCCGCATCGCCATCTCCGGCCGCGCCAGCCTCGCCGTCTCCGGCGGAAAAACGCCGTCGCGCTTCTTCGAGAAGCTGTCCCAGGCCGCGATCCCGTGGGGCCAGGTGCTCGTCACGCTGATCGACGAGCGCTGGGTCGACGAAACCTCCGATCGCTCGAACGGCGCGCTGGTGCGCAAGCACCTGCTGCAGGGTCCGGCGGCCGCCGCCACCTTCGTGCCGCTCTACACCGGCGATGCGACGCCCGAGGAGGGCTTTCCCGCTCTCGAACAGGCCCTCGATGCGTTGTCCTGGCCGCTCACCGTCGCCATCCTCGGCATGGGCGACGACGGCCACACCGCCTCCTACTTCCCGCACGGCGACGGCCTCGCTGCGGCGCTGTCGCCACCGCGCGACCGCCGCGTCGCCGAAGTCAGCGCCAAGGCCGCCGTCGAGCCGCGCATCACCCTGACGCTGCCGGTGGTGCGCGCCGCCGACACGCTGGCGCTGCACATCGAGGGCGCGGAGAAGCGCACGACGCTCGATGCGGCGCTGGCCGACGGCCCTGTCGAGGACATGCCGGTGCGGGCGGTGCTGCGCAGCGCCAGCCGCGGCATCGACGTCTTCTGGTGTCCGTGAGCGAAACGCTCCGGACACGACCGCCGCGCCGATATCGGCGCGAGCGCCCTGCGGCACGCCGCGTGCATTAGATGTCGGCGACCGTGCTCCGCACGTCGGCGACGCGCGCGCCCCGCACAGCTTAGGAGGCCCGTCATGACCGGCACCCCGAACTCCGGCCACCGGCCAGCCGGCTCGCTGCACGCCCGCCTCGGCGAGGTGACGCACCGCATCGTCCGCCGCAGCCGCGCTGGCCGCGAGCGCTACCTCGACCGCATCGCCGCCGCCGCCGAGCGCGCGCCCACCCGCAAGCGCCTCGGCTGCGCCAACGTCGCCCACGGCTTCGCCGCCTGCGGCCCCGGCGACAAGGCGGAGCTGCGCTCGGGCGACGCGCCGAACCTCGCCATCGTCACCGCCTACAACGACATGCTGTCGGCCCACCAGCCGTTCGAGCGCTTCCCGGACGTCATCCGCGCCGCCGCCCGCGAGGCCGGCGGCACCGCCCAGGTCGCCGGCGGCGTGCCGGCGATGTGCGACGGCGTCACCCAGGGCGAGGCGGGCATGGAGCTGTCGCTGTTCTCGCGCGAGGTGATCGCGCTGTCGACGGCGATCGCGCTCTCCCACCAGATGTTCGACGCCGCCGTCTATCTCGGCGTCTGCGACAAGATCGTGCCCGGCCTCGTCATCGGCGCCCTCTCCTTCGGCCACCTGCCGGCGGTGTTCGTGCCGGCCGGTCCGATGACCTCGGGCCTGCCGAACGACGAGAAGTCGCGCATCCGCCAGCTCTATGCCGAGGGCAAGGTCGGCCGCGACGCGCTGCTCGAGGCGGAGGCGCAGTCCTATCACGGGCCGGGCACCTGCACCTTCTACGGCACCGCCAACTCCAATCAGATGCTGATGGAGATCATGGGCCTGCACCTGCCGGGTGCGTCCTTCGTCAACCCCAACACCCCGCTGCGCGACGCGCTGACGAAGGTGGCGGTGAAGCGCGCGCTCGCCCTCACCGCCCTCGGCAACGCCTACACGCCGGTCGGTCGCGTGCTCGACGAGAAGGCCTTCGTCAACGGCATCGTCGGCCTGCACGCCACGGGCGGCTCGACGAACCTGACGATCCACCTCATCGCCATGGCGGCGGCCGCCGGCATCCGCCTCACCTGGGACGACTTCGCCGACCTCGCCGAGGTGACGCCGCTGATCGCCCGCATCTACCCGAACGGCAAGGCGGACGTGAACCACTTCCACGCCGCCGGCGGCATGGGCTTCCTGATCCGAGAGCTCCTCGGCGCCGGCCTGCTGCACGCCGACGTCACGACGATCTGGGGCACCGGCCTCGACGGCTACACCGTCGAGGCGCGGCTCGATGCCGGTGGCGAGGCCGACTGGACAGACGCCCCGGCCGTCTCCGCCGACCCGGCCGTGCTGCGGCCAGCGGCAGAGCCGTTCCAGGCGACCGGCGGCCTGCGCGTCCTCGACGGCACCCTCGGCCGCGCCGTCATCAAGACGTCGGCCGTCGCCGACGAGCGCCACGTCGTGCAGGCACCGGCGCGGGTCTTCCACAGCCAGGAAGAGCTGCAGGCGGCCTTCAAGGCCGGCACGCTCGGCGGTGACATGGTGGCGGTGGTGCGCTTCCAGGGTCCGCGGGCGAACGGCATGCCGGAACTGCACAAGCTGATGCCGCCGCTCGGCGTGCTGCAGGACCGCGGCTTCAAGGTGGCGCTCGTCACCGACGGGCGGCTGTCGGGCGCCTCCGGCAAGGTGCCGGCGGCGATCCACGTCACCCCGGAGGCGGTCGACGGCGGCCCGATCGCCAAGATCCGCGACGGCGACATCGTCCGCGTCGACGCCGTGCGCGGCAAGCTCGAGGTGATCATCGACGAGGACGAGTGGGCCGCCCGCCCGCTCGCCACCGCCGATCTCTCCGCCATGCACGAGGGCGTCGGCCGCGAGCTCTTCGCCCCCTTCCGCGCCGCCGTCGGCCTCGCCGATGCCGGCGCCAGCATCTTCGCCGTGCACGAGACGGAGGACGCATGATGAGCCCTGAGGTCCAGCCCGGCCTTGCCCCCATCCTGGCGCTCGCGCCGGTCGTGCCGGTGGTGATCGTCGAGAACGCCGCCGACGCGGTGCCGCTCGCCCGCGCCCTCGTCGCCGGCGGCCTGAAGGCGATCGAGATCACGCTGCGCACCCCCGCCGCGATGGAGGCGATCCGCCGCGTCGCCGGCGAGGTCGAGGGGGCGGTGGCCGGCGCCGGCACGGTGCTTGACGCCGCGCAGTTCGAGGCGGTGATGAAGGCCGGCGCGAAGTTCGCCGTCTCGCCGGGCGCCACCGACCGCCTGCTCGATGCCGCCACGGGCTCGCCGATGCCGCTGCTGCCGGGCATCGCCACGGCGTCCGAGGCGATGGCGCTGATCGAGCGTGGCTACCGCTACGCCAAGTTCTTCCCGGCTGAGCCCGCCGGCGGCGCGACCTATCTCGCGGCGCTCGCCTCGCCGCTGCCGCAGCTCACCTTCTGCCCGACCGGCGGCATCACGCCAGAAAGCGCGCCGCGCTACCTGAAGCTCGCCAACGTCGTCTGCGTCGGCGGCTCGTGGATGATCCGTCGCGAGCACGTCGCCGCCGGCGACTATGCGGCGATCACCGCCGCATCCGCCGTGGCCGCGAAACTGGGCGCCGCCTGACCGTCACTGCGCCGTAATCCACCGGCGACGCGACGACATCTCTGCGTTACCGGCGCTTGATGCTGGTTTGCCCGCCGGTCGGACCACCGCGCGTGTGCAGCGCCGATGGCGCGGCTCCGTCCCGCCAGTGGTCGGGGGCGCCGTTGATCGGCTGCGCCAACCGCGCCGCTCAGGGCCGCGACTAAGCCTCAGAAACGGGAAAGGGCAGGTGGCCGAAACCACCTGCCCTCCCAACCCCCGTTCAGCCTGATCGCGCGGCATACCCCCTGCCGATGCGTTCTTGCCGTTCTGCCCCCGCCAAAAATGCATGTCGACGGAGCGAGACAGTCAGAAAATGCCGCATCGCCGCGTGGAAGGCAATCTGCAAGACAAGTGCGGCGTCTGGTCGGACCAGAAACGTTGTAAAAATGCAACGAACTTGCGCGTCCGGCGCTGTCAGAGGGCGAGCGCCGCTCCGAGCAGCAGCACGCCAAGCGTCAGGATGCCGAACGACGCCGCGCCTTCGAGCACGGCGATCGCCGTTCCGCCGCCGCGTCCCCCGAAGCCGGACAGCCGCATGGCCACGCCCTTGGCGCCGAGCGCCAGCAGGCCGAGCGCCGATGTCGTCAGCGCCGTGCCGATCGCCATGGCGAACACCGCCAGGACGCCGGCCAGGAACATGCCCTGCGACAGCGCGAAGACGAGCGCCACCAGCGCACCCGTGCAGGGTCGCGCCCCCGCCGACACCACAGCCGCGAGCGTCGTGGCGCGGCTCGCCGTCGACGAGACCTGCTCGGGCAACACGACGTGGCCGCAACTCGGGCCATGCACATGGTTCGGGTCCGGCTCGTCGCAGACGAAACGCGAGGCCGCGGACGGCATCGCGCGCGGCGTCGGCCCGCTCACCGCCGCTGCCGACAGCGACATCTGCGGGCGGCGCAGACGGGCGGTGACGGCCGCCGCCACCGGCCACAGCACTTTCCGCGCTACCAGCACCACACCCAGGACCAGCACCAGCACCGCCGAGCCGATCTCCGCGACACGGGCGGTCGCGGTGATGGCGAAGCTCGTCAGGTTGAGGAGGGCGGCGGCGATGCCGACGATGCCGATCGCGACCACCGCCTGCAGCATCGCCGCCAGGAAAGACAGCGTCATCGCACGCCGGGCGGAGGCCTCGTTGGCGACGAGGTAGGCGGCGATCACCGCCTTGCCATGTCCCGGACCGGCAGCGTGGAAGACGCCGTAGCCGAAGCCGAGCGCGATCAGCGTCAGCACCGCGAGGTTATCGTCCTTCAGCCGCTTCACCGCGTCGGTGAGGCGCTCGTAGAAGGCGCGCTGCCACTCGGCGATGACGGCGAACACGCCGGTCGGCGGCACGCTGCCCGATTCCGTGATGCCGACGCCGAACGGCCCGGACGCACCGAGCCGCGGTAGCACCGGCCCGGCCGAACCCGGCGCCGGCGCCGGAGTGGCGGCGGCCGGGCACGTCACCACCGCGGTGTTGGCAAGCGCCGAGGTAACCGAGCGCAGGTTGGCCGGGATGTCGCGCACATCGGGCGGGATCACCGCCAGCATGGCGGCGGTCTGCGGATCCATCTCCTCCGGCGTCTTCACCTCGACCTTGCAGCCCTTCGGCACGTCGCCGGTGAGCGAGAACGGGTTCTGCGGCACGAGGTCGATCGCGACGTAGTACTGCGGGTCATAGACGTCGACGGTGAACATCCGGCCCGCCAGGGCCACCGGCTCGACGAGGGGCGTGTCGAAGAACAGCACCAGCCGGCCGTCCTCGTAGCGCAGCCAGTAATTCGTCGGGTCGCCGAGCGCGACCGGCTTGCCGTCAAGTTCGGCGAAGGTGAAGTAGGCGTATTCCTTGAGGGATTCGACGTTGACCTGGGCGAGCGGGGCGAGCTCGTCGCGCGAGAACTCGCCATTCCGATCGGCATCGAGGCCCTGCGTCGCAAACGCCGAGAACCCTTCGTCGAAGAGCCAGGCGTGGCCGATCGAGGCGACGCGGCCCTCGGCGTCGAAGGAGATTTCCTCGCGCGCCACGACGAAGACGTGCGGGTGCGCCTGCGCAATGCCGGCTGCCGCCGCCGACAGCGCCAGCACGAGCAGCAGCAGCGCCCCGCAGCGCCGCGACATCACCGATGCGAATCGAGAAAGGTCCCGCACGTCGCTCCCTGGCCCCCGAACCGCCGCGACCCTGCCGGCCGCCGATGGCGGAAGCGTGGCGCACCTCTTGATCGCCAAGCCGCGCCGCGGCGTCAACTGGCCGGGCGCGTCGACCGCCGCCCGCGCTCTCAGCAGGTCCGCCCGGCGCGCTGGGCCTTCTCGAACCAGGCGACGAGGAAATCGACGAAGGCGCGCACCTTGCCCGACAGGTGCCGGCGGTGCGGGTAGACGACATGGATCGCCGAGGCGCCCACCTCGAACTCCTCCAGCACGGCCACCAGCCGCCCAGCGGCGATGTCCTCGCGCACCGTCATGTAGGGCACTTTGGCGAACCCCAGCCCGGCCAGCGCCGCGGCGCGCACGGCGCGCGGGCTGTTCACCTCGACGCGGCCGCGCACCGTCACCGAGCGCCGCTCGCCGTCCACCTTGAAGGTCCAGTTGGCGCGCACCTTGGCGTTGGTGTCGACGATGCATGGCATCTCGGCGAGCTCGGCCGGCGTCATCGGCCGCCCGGTAGCGGCGAGCACGTCGGGGCGCACGCAGACGAGGATGCGGAAGGGCGCCAGCGTGCGGGCGATCAGGCTCGAATCGGTGAGCTCGCTGACGCGCACCGCCACGTCGAAGCCTTCCTCGACGAGGTCGACGAAGCGATCCTCGAGGCGCACGTCGACGGTGATCAGCGGCTCCTTCTGCAGGAACTCCATGATCGCCTGGCCGATCTCGCCGTCGCCGAGGGTCCGCGGCGCGGCGATGCGCAGAAGGCCGCGCGGCTCGCGGTGGGTGTCGTGCACGGTCGACTTCAGGTCGTCGATCCGCTGCAAAATGTCGACCGCCTCGCGCAGGTAGACCTGCCCCGCCTCGGTCATCGACAGCTGGCGCGTGGTCCGATTGAGGAGGCGCGCCCCGAGCTCGTCCTCGAGCTCGCGCACATATTTCGACAACAGCGCCTTCGATTTGCCCTGGCGGCGGGCGGCGGCGGAGAAGCCACCGGCCTCTGCGACGCGAACGAAGGCCTGCATGCGGGTCAGCGTGTCCATTCGTTCATCCTGATTGAACAAACAGTCACTGATAAGTCGAATTGTCTACTTTGACGCTTGAGCGCATCTGCTGCGGCGCGGTTCCCCTCCCCCGTCACCGCACAGGCTCTCCCCTCTTCCCGCCGGCCCCCGCCCGGCCCTTTCGGATACCCGCCATGATCGACACGCGCACCGCCCCCTACGGCGCCCTCCTCATCCGCCTCGCGCTCGGCGCGATGTTCCTCGCCCACGGCCTCCTGAAGGTCTTCGTGTTCGGCTTCGCCGGCACCGCCGGCTTCTTCGAGAGCCTCGGCCTGCCCTCGGCGCTCGCCTACCTGACGATCCTCGCCGAGGTCGGCGGCGGCATCCTGCTCATCCTCGGCATCTACGCCCGCGTCGTCGCGGTGCTGCTGATCCCGGTGCTCGCCGGCGCCTGGTACTTCGCCCACGCCGACAAGGGCTGGCTGTTCTCCAATGCCGGCGGCGGCTGGGAATACATCGCCTTCCTGATCGCCGCCTGCGCCGCCGTGGCGCTGACCGGCCCGGGCGCGATGGCCCTCGTCAACGAGCGTCGCTGAGACAGCCACGCCGCGGCGGCCTGGATCGTCGCTGCGGCCGGGCCGTGGGTGCCGTCAGTTGTAGCCGGTGAGGCGGGTGACGACGCGGTCGTCGTCCGCCTCCTCGGCACCGGCCACGCCCTTCTGCGCAACACCCGTCGCGGGTTTCTCGGCCAGCAACGGGCGCGCATCCGGGTCACCGCCGAAGAGCCGCACCAAGGCGCGCTCGACCGGCGGCATCACCACCAGGATGACGAGCGTCACGACGACGCTCGCGATGACGAGGTGCCAGGCGGCAAAGCCGCAGGCGACGCCGAGGCCCGCCGCCACCCAGGTCGTCGCCGCCGTGGTCAGCCCGTGCACCTCGCCACCGCCGCGCAGGATCGCGCCGGCGCCGAGAAAGCCGATCCCGGTCATCACGCCGACGATGACGCCCTGGACGAGGCGCGCCCTGGTTTCTTCCTCAGTGGCGAGATCGACGAACTCGAAAGCCGCCACCGCGATCAGCGCCGCTCCGAGCGAGACGAGCCCGAGGGTGCGCATCCCCATCGCCTTGCCGCGGACGTCGCGGTTGAGCCCGACCAGCATCCCGACCAGCGCCGCCACGCCGAGGCGCAGCAGGTCATCGAGGATGGCGGCGGTGAGATCCGGCATGGGCGTGCCCTTTCCGGCTGTGGGTCAGCGGCGGGTGTCCGCAAAACCCTTTGCCGGCAGAGGAGTTCCCGCTCAGCCCTTCGCCTTCGCCATCAGCGCGATCAGCCCGGTCAGCAGCGCCGTCGGCGTCGGCGGGCAGCCGGGGATGACGAGGTCGACGGGCAGCACCACGCCGACGCCGCCGCGGCAGGCGTAGCTTCCCGCGAAGACCCCGCCGTCGGCGGCGCAGGCGCCGGCCGCCACCACCCACTTCGGCCCCGGCGTGGCGTCAAAGGTGCGCTTCAGCGCCTCGGCCATATTCTTCGTCACCGGCCCGGTGACGAGCAGGACGTCGGCGTGGCGTGGCGAGGCGACGAAGCGCAGCCCGAAGCGCTCGAGATCGTAGAAGGCGTTGCCGAGGGCATGGATCTCGAGCTCGCAGCCGTTGCACGAGCCGGCGTCGACCTGGCGGATCGACAGGCTGCGCCCGAGCACGGCGCGGGCGCCAGTGTCGAGCGTCGCCGCCAGCGCGGCGATCTCGCCCGCTTCCGGCCCCGCCTCCGTCAGCGGCGGCTTCGTCAGCCCGTCGAAGAGCAGGCGGCGCATGGCGCCCTCACAGGTCGTGCCCCGCATAGGAGCAGTTGAAGGATTTGTTGAGGAGCGGGAAGTCGGCGACGATGTTGCCCTCGATCGCCGCCTCCAGCACCGGCCACTGGAACCACGAGGCGTCGCGCAGATGGCAGCGCGCCACCGTGCCATCGCCTGCGAGCCGAACCCAAGCGAGCACGTCGCCGCGGAAGGCCTCGGCCACGGCGATCCCCTCCCCGGCCACCGTGATATCCACCGGCGCCAGCACTGGTCCGCCCGGCAGACCAGTGAGGATCTCGTCGATCATCGACAGGCTCGCCTCGATCTCGGCGAGCCGCACCCGCACCCGCGCGTCGACATCGCAGGCCGTCAGCACCGGCACGCTGAAGGCGAGGCGGTCATAGGGCGGGTAGGCGAGGTCGCGGCGGGCGTCGAAATCGCGTCCCGAGCCACGCCCCACTGGCCCGCCACAGGCGAAGCGGGCGACCAGCGCCGCCGTCGCCCGGCCGGTGCCGACGGTCCGGTCCTGCAGCGACGGCGTGCCGTCATAGAGGCGGACCAGCGCCGGCAGCGCCGTCCGCACGGTGCCGACCACCGCCCGGATCGCGTCCGAGCCGTCCTTGCGGAGATCGATCACGACACCGCCCGGCACGATCACGTCCATCATCAGACGGTGCCCGAAGGCGGCGGCGCTCGCCCGCAGCACCCGCTCGCGGAGCGCGGCGGTGTGGGCGTGCATCAGCGCGAAGGCGGCGTCGTTGCAGATCGCGCCGACATCGCCGAGGTGGTTCGCAAGCCGCTCCAGTTCGGCCATCAGCGCCCGGAGCCACACCGCCCGCGGGGGCGGCTCGGCGCCCGCCGCCGCCTCGACGGCGCGCGCGAAGGCGATGCCGTAGGCGACCGTGCTGTCGCCCGACGCGCGCCCCGCCAGCATCGCAGCATGGGCGATCGGCGCGCCCGTCATCAGCCCTTCGAGGCCGCGGTGGACGTAGCCGAGGCGTTCCTCCAGCCGCACCACCGTCTCGCCGTTGGCGGTGAAGCGGAAGTGGCCGGGCTCGATGATGCCGGCATGCACCGGCCCGACCGGGATCTGGTGCAGCCCCTCGCCCTCGGCCTTCAGGAAGGCGTAGGGCTCGCCCGTGTCCGAGGACGGCTGCGGCGTGCCGAGCGGCGTCCGCACGCCCCAGCGGCCGTGGTCGAGCCAGGGGCGACCGTCCGGCAGCCCGATCGGCTCGAGACCGACCAGCTCACGGATCGCCCGTTCCGGCCGGATCGCCGGCGGATGCAGCGCGCCGACGGACGGGTAGCGCCCCTCGGGACAGGAGAGCCGGACCAGCGCCGGCCGCCGTGTCGCCGCGTCGAACAGCGCGAGCCGCACGGCGCCGGGCTCGCCCCAGAGCGCGAGCAGGTCCGCCTCGCCGGCGGCGAGCCGCTCGGCGATCGCCACCCACGCTGCCGCGCCGACCTCGACCGCCTGCCACGGCCGCAGGTCGCCGATCGGCCGGCCGAGGGCGAGGAGGTCGGCCAGCACCGACGAAGCCGCGGGTGTTTCGGGGGCGCTCATCCGAGCATCCCCGCGATGGTCTGGAACCAGGCGACGAGCGGCGGCGGCAACCAGACGCCCGCCATCAGCACCAGCGCGAGGTGGACGTACATCGGCACCGTCGAGGCCGCCACCGGCGCGGTTCCGGAGCTCGGCTCGCCGAAGGCGATGCCTGAAAGCCGCAGCATCAGCGCGCCAAAGCCGATCAGAAGCGAGGCCACCAGCGCCACGGCGAGGAGCGGCATCCGCGCGAACGTCGAGGAGACGAGCAGGAACTCGCTCATGAACACCCCGAACGGCGGCATCCCCGCGATCGCCACGACGCCGGCGACGAGGCCCCAGCCGAGCGCCGGGTGCGTCACCGTCAGCCCGCGAATCTGCGACAGCCGCTGCGTGCCCTTCACCTGGGCGATGTTGCCGACGGCGAAGAAGATCGCCGATTTCGTCAGGCTGTGCATCGTCATGTGCAGCAGGCCGGCGAAGTTCGCAAGCGGCCCGCCGATGCCGAAGGCAAACGCGATCAGCCCCATGTGCTCGATCGACGAGTAGGCAAACAGCCGCTTGATGTCGCGCCGGCGGTAGAGCATCAGGCCCGCAAGCAGCACCGAACCGAGCCCCATCGTCATCATCAGGGGCCCCGGCGCCAGGGCGTCGGGGTTCGCCGCGAGCAGCAGCTTGAAGCGCAGCACCGCATAGAGCGCGACGTTGAGGAGGAGCCCTGACAGCACCGCCGAGATCGGCGTCGGGCCCTCGGCATGGGCGTCCGGCAACCAGGAATGCAGCGGCGCAAGGCCGACCTTGGTGCCGTAGCCGAGCAGCAGGAAGACGAAGGCGAGGTTGAGGAGGGCCGGGTCGAAGGCGGCCGCGTGCTGGATCAGCACCGACCACACCATGCCGTCGGCGCCCTCCCCCACCACCGGCTGCGCCGCCATGTAGACGAGGATGGTGCCGAACAAGGCGAGCGCGATGCCGACGCTGCCGAGGATGAAGTACTTCCACGCCGCCTCGATCGCCTCGGGCGTGCGGTAGAGGCCGACCATCAGCACCGTCGTCAGCGTCGCGAGCTCGATCGCCACCCACATCAGCCCGATGTTGTTGGCGACCAGCGCGAGGTTCATGGCGAACAGCAGCACCTGATACATCGCGTGGTAGAAGCGCAGGTGCACTGGCGTCAGCCGCCCGGTCTCGAGCTCGTGGGCGATGTAGCTGCGGCTGAAGACGCTGGTCGTGAAGGCGACGAAGGTGTTCAGCACGATGAAGACGATGTTGAGCGCGTCGACGAGCACGTAGGGCCCGGTCGCCGGCGCCGCCACGAAGAGCGACAGCGCCGCCAGGAACGTCACGCCGCAGGAGATCACGTTGACGAGCGCCGCGACGCGGTAGGCGGGCACCAGCGCCAGCAGCACCGCGGTGGCCGCCGGCAGCGCCAGCACCACGGTCACGCCATCGAGGCCGATCCCGCTCATGGCTGGTCGCCCCGGGAGCGGTCGAGGGCCTCGACGTCGACGGTGTCGAAGCGCTCGCGGATGCGGAAGATGACGATGCCGATGACGATGAAGGCGATCAACACCGAGAAGGCGACCGATATCTCGACGACGAGCGGCATCCCCTTGGCGCCGGCGGCGGCGAGGATCAGGCCGTTCTCCAGCGACATGAAGCCGATCACCTGGCTCACCGCGTTGCGCCGCGTCACCATCATCAGGAGGCCCAGCAGCACCACCGACAGCGCGAAGGCGAGGTCCTCGCGGGCGAGCGGGTCGGCGGTCGCCGTCACCGGCAGCATCACTACCATCGACAGTGCGACCAAGCCGATGCCGGCGAGCATCGTCGGGCCGACGCCGACCACCGTCTCGATCTCGCGGTGGATGCCGAGGCGCGTCACCATGCGCGACAACGCCACGGGAATGATGATCGCCTTGAAGATGAGCGCGATCGCTGCCGTGACGTAGAGGTGCGGCGCGTCCTGCACGAAGCCCTGCCAGGCGACCGAGGCCGTCAGCACCAGCGCCTGCACGGCGAAGACGTGGATCATCGCCGTCAGCCGGTCCTGGTAGAGCAGCATCAGGCTGACCAGCACCAGACCGCCGGCGAAGAGGTGGGCGATGTCGAAGCCGAGCCCGGTCATCAGAGGCTCCTCGACACGAACAGGAGCAGCGTCGCGAGCAGCCCGAGCATCAGCGCCGCCCCGAGGAAATCCGGCACGCGGAACACCCGCATCTTGGCGACCGAGGTCTCGAACAGGCCGAGCAGAACCGCGGCCACAGTGAGCTTGCCTGCCCAGGCGGCGAGCGCGACGCCGTGCGCGGCGATGCCATCGCCCGGCCCGGCGAGCCCCCACGGCACGAACACGCAGGCGATGAGTGACAGATAGAGGGTGAGCTTCAGCGACGCGGCGAGCTCGATCATCGCGAGGTGGCGGCCGGAGTATTCGAGCACCATTGCCTCGTGCACCATCGTCAGCTCGAGGTGCGTCGCCGGGTTGTCGACCGGTACGCGGCCGTTCTCGGCCACCGCCACCATGACGAGCGCGATCAGCGCGAGGCCGAGGGAGACGCGCAGGCCGACCTCGCCCGTCGCCATCTCGGCCGCGACGGTGGAGAGCTGGGTGGAGCCGGCGACGAGCGCCAGCGTGAACACGGTCATGATGAAGGCCGGCTCGGCGATCGTCGCGATCATCACCTCGCGGCTCGAGCCGATGCCGCCGAAGCTGGTGCCGACATCCATGCCGGCAAGCGCCAGGAAGAAGCGGGCACTGCCGAGCAGCGCGACGATGGCGATGAGGTCGGCCGACCACGAGAAGGTCAGCCCGGTGGCGAACGTCGGCACCAGCGCCGCCGCCACCCACGTCGCTGCGAAGACGAGATAGGGCACGGCGCGGAACAGCCACGAGGCGTTGTCGGCGAGCACCGCCTCCTTGCGCAAAAGACGCGCGAGGTCGCGGTAGACCTGCAGCAGCGGCGGCCCGCGCCGGCGCATCAGCCGCGCCTTCACCTTGCGCACGAGGCCGGTGACGAGCGGGGCCGCGGCGAGCACCAGCGCCATCTGTCCGCCCTGCACCGCGAGGTCGGCGAGGCTCGCCATCATGGCCACACCGCCAGGACGATGAGGAGCGCCACCAGCGACAGGAAGACGAGCGAGAGATATTGCCGGATCGTCAGCGACTGCAGGCGGTTGGCGAAGTCCGCCGCGCGGCCGACGAGGGAAGCCAGGCCGAGATAGCCGCGCTCCCAGATCGGGTCGGAAAGGTCGAGCCGGAAGCGCGCCGGCGACAGGTCGCCCGGCGGTGGCATCTCGACGCTCTCGCGCACCGTGAAAATCGCGCCGGCGAAGACGCGGCGGATCGGCTGGGCGAAGCTGGAGGCCGTGTATTGCGTCGCCGGGTCGGCGTTCGGGAAGCCGCAATCCCACGCCGGAGCGCGGCGCACCGTGCCGCCGGCTAGGCGGTGGACGACGAAGGCGGTGCCGAGCGCCGAGACGGCGATGAAGACGAGCACGAGCAGGCCGTTGTAGGAGCTGCGGCTCTCGGCGATCGGCACGATCGACAGCCACGCGAGCCCGCCCTGGGGCGGCATCGCCGCGCCGACCAGACGCGCCGCCGCGGGCGCGAGCGCGTCGATGACGAGCCCCGGCAGAATGCCCGCCAGCACGCACAATCCGGCAAGGCCGAGCATGGCGGCGAGCGAGAAGCGGTCAACCTCGTGCGCCGTCGCGGCTTCCTCGGAGCGCGGCCGGCCGAGGAATGCGATGCC
Organism: Pseudoxanthobacter sp. M-2; assembly: GCF_046156265.1. Lineage (NCBI taxonomy): Bacteria > Pseudomonadati > Pseudomonadota > Alphaproteobacteria > Hyphomicrobiales > Segnochrobactraceae > Pseudoxanthobacter > Pseudoxanthobacter sp. M-2. The sequence goes on along the minus strand of NZ_JAWDIR010000009.1, from coordinate 30,408 downwards.
GTAGAAGCGCACGAAGCAGGCGGCGGCGAGCGCCACCGACAGCGCCAGCAGCGCGCCCACCGCCGGTACCGCGAGCTTCAGCCCCCATTGCGGCAGCTCCGGCGACAGCAGGATCGCCTGGAACAGCAGCCATTCGGACGCGAAGCCGTTCAAGGGCGGCAGTGCGGAAATCGCCACGCAGGCGACGAGCACGGCGAGCGCCGTCAGCGGCATGCGGTGGATCAGCCCGCCGAGGCGGTCGAGCTCGCGCGTGCCGGTGGCGGTCAACACCGCGCCGGCGCCGAAGAACAGCGCGCTCTTGAACAGGGCATGGTTGACGGCGTGGAAGAGCGCCGCCGTCAGCGCCAGCGCCGCGGCGGGGCCAAGCCCGTTCGCGGCAAAGGCGAGAGACAGCCCGAGGCCGGCGAAGATGAGGCCGATATTCTCGATGGTGGAGCAGGCGAGCAGGCGCTTGATGTCGGTCTGCATCAGCGCCGTGAGCACGCCGACCGCGGCGGTGATGCCGCCGACCGCCAGCACCGGCACGCCCCACCACCACGCCGGCGGCCCGGCGAGGTCGAAGACAAGGCGCAGGAAGCCGTAGACGGCGATTTTCGTCATCACCCCGCTCATCAGCGCCGAGACGTGGCTCGGCGCCGCCGGGTGGGCGAGCGGCAGCCAGACGTGCAGCGGCACCAGCCCCGCCTTCGAGCCGGCGCCGATCAGCGCCAGCGCCAGCACGACGCCGGCGGTGACCGCATCCGGCGGCACCGCCCGCATCGCCGCGAAGGCGAAGCCGCCCGCGGGACCCGCGAGCAATGCGAAGGCAAAGAGCAGCGCGAACGTGCCGGCCGCCGCCATGACGATGTAGACGGTCGCCGCCCGCCGGTTCTCCGGCAGACGGTGGTGGGCAAGCACCAGCGCCCACGAGGCGAGCGACATGAACTCCCAGGAGACGAGGAAGGTGAAGGCGTCGGCGGCGAGCGGCACCAGCATCATGCCGGCGAGGAAGGCCGGGTAGAACGGCAGCACCCGCCACGGCTCGTGCTCGTGGCGGCCGTAGCCGAGGCCGTAGAGGCTCGCCGCCGCGCCGCCGAGGCCGACCACCGCGAGGAACACCGCCGACAGCGCGTCAAGGGCAAAGCGCGCGCCGATCCACGGCAAGCCGAGCGGCAGCACGAGGTCTATCGGGACCTGGCCACCGGTGCGGGCAGACGAGATGAGCGCGACGAGCGCGATCCCGAACGCGGCGACGCAGACGACCAGCGCGCCGCCGTAGACCAGCCGGCGGGCGGCGTCGGCACCGAGGCCGCGGTTCGCCACCACCGTCAGGGCGGCGATCAGAAGGAGGGCCGCGGGGCAGAGGAGCGCCGCGACGGTCGCCGACATCGCCTCAGCTCCCCCGGCGCGGGTCCGGCCCCGCGGAATTCGAGGTGGCGCCGCGCGGCTCCTTCAGCCGCACGCCGCGGCCGCCGCCGGCGCTCGCGGCGCCGTCGCCGATGAGCTCGACACCCGCCTCGTCGAGGGCGCAGACGAGCTTCATCAGCGAATCGACGTTGCCGCGAATGACGTCCTCGCTCGCCTCCATTCGCTGGATCGTCGGCACCGACAGCCCGCAGCGCTCCGCCAGCGCCCGCTGGTCGAGCCCGAGGATGGCGCGCGCGGCGCGCAGCTGGGCGGATGTGATCATGGATCAGAGATCATGGTTCGAGGCGGTAGCACCGACGCGGTCAGCGCGCGGTGTCTGCCTCTCATCCGTAGCGGATGATTAGTCCGACTTCAAGCATGGATGGTGATGTGTGAGACATCAATATTTGCTGCCTAGACCGCAGTCTCGGAGGCCACCGAAGATGCACGGCAAGCGGAAGCGGCGGCCACGCTCCTTGAACAGCGAAAAATGAGACAGTGCAGGACGCCTGTCGCGAGGGCCGCTTGTGGCGGACTATCGCAAGGCATGCCCACCCTCCCCCTGTGGGAGGGTCGGGTCGCGAAGCGGCCCGGGGAGGGCGCCGACGGCGCGAGCCGTCGGCGTGCGGCGGCAACGATTGACTGCGGCGTCGCACGCCGCGCTCGCGCGCGGCGCCCCCTCCGGCCGGCTTCGCCGGCCACCTCCCCCACGAGGGGGGAGGAAGCGCGCGGCGGGCGTCGTGGTCCCGAAGTTCCTGTCCCGAACCGCCGCCCTACGGCGTGTCGACGTCGATGACGTAGGAGTAGCCGTCGAATTGGCTCGACCGCCAGACGCGGTTCTCCGTGGCGGACTTCTCCGGCGCGATGGCCTCGTCGTCGCCCTCGACGCCGATCCGGAAGGCGTCGGTCGCCCCGTTGACCTTCTTCGCCAGCACAAACGGCCACTGCGCCGACGCACCCGTCTCCCCGGTGAGCTTCAGCGAAATGCGGTCGACGTCGCCGCCCTTGGCGTCGAAGACGCGGAAGGTGACGGTGGTGCCGGCCGGCAGGTCGTTGCGCGCCACGGCACGGCCCGCCTCGTCCCACGTCGGCGCATCGGCCGCCGCGGAAGTGGCGGACTTCGGCGACTGGATGCGGACGTCGGAGCAGGAGTAGAAGGCTTCCGGGCTGTCCGAGCGCTGCCAGACAGCGAAGATCAGCCGCCGGCCGGTCTTACCCTCCGGCATCTTCACCGTCATGTTGTAGTACTGGCCGTAGCTCTGCTTCGGATCGGACTTCGCCTCGATGTTCTTGACGGTGGCGAACAGCTCGAGGTCGCGCCAGCGCAGCTCGTCGGTCGGCTTCCAGCCGTCGCGGGTCACGTAGAAGCGGAAATACTTGACGGCGTGTGGCGTCGTCGCGTGGAAGCGGAAGGTGTACTTGCCGTTCGCGTCGGGGCTGACCCGGGTGGTCGGCCAGTCGGCGCGGCGCTGGTCGAGACCCTTGTACTTGTCGCGACCGGCCGAGCAGAGCTGGCCGTCCTTGGCCACCTTCTTGTGCTGGCCGTTGGCGTCGAAGCGGTTGACCTCGGTCCAGTCGTAGAGCGGCTGCGTGCCGCTCATCGCCACCAGATCGACGCACGGGGGAGCGCCAGCCGGCACACCGTCGTAACTGCCCTTCAGCTTCTCCGGATCCTCCTTGTAGCAAAGGTAGATGCGGCTCAGCGGCTCTTCCATGGCGCCGTGCGCGTGAGCAGCGGCGGGCGCCAGCGCGAGGCCGGCGATGAGGCTCGCCGCGACGGCGAGGCGTGACGTGCGGTGGGTTTTCTGGCTGGATTGCAAGCGATCATCCCCTTCTCGAAAATGCACCGTTCCCCGTCCCCACGAGGATTGAACGGGGTCAAATGTGGTCGAAAGCCGGCAAGGGCCGGCTGCCCCCATCACGGCTTGTTGAGCCTGGAAGCTTTCCAGGAGCTTGCCTCAGTCGTCCCGGCCGCTTTCCGATGCGATCGCCGCGCGAAAACCTGCGGCGAGAAACGGAATCACGTACTTCAAGGCAACTTCAGGCTCCGAGGTATCGAAGGAATCACCGGCGATCGTCTGAATTTTACCCGTATCGGCTTGCACGAATAGCATCACGCCATAGAAACAATTCAGCTTCCAGAAGAACTCGTCCTCCGGCAATCCGGCGAGAGCCTGTCGCAGCGCGCCCGGCACCGTCATGAAATCCAGAGTGTAGATCTCGACGAGCAGACGCCGCACCTCCGGCGCCGGGTCCATGGAGGCGCGGCCGAGCAGGCGACGGAAGGCCTGATTCTCGCGGTTTGCCCGGAAGGCGGGCTCGAGCAGGGCGTGCAGCACGTCCTCGAGCGGCGGGTCCTTCGAGACCGCGGCGAGCGCGTCGAGGCGGCGCTGGCGCTCCTCGCGCAGCGGCGTGGCGCGGCGCAGCAGCACCTCCTTGAAGAGGTTCTCCTTGGTGCCGAAGTGGTAGGGGATGGCGCCGAGGTTGACCCCGGCGCGCTCGACGATCTGGCGCACCGAGACGCCGTTGAAGCCGAAATCGGCGAACAGCGTCTCGGCGGCGTCGAGCAGCCGCTCACGCGAGCTCGGTGGCGCGGGGGCCTTTTCCACCGTCTGCGTCACCGGCCTCGCTCCCCGTGCTTCGAATCCCTCTTTCGACCGCAGCCTAGGCGACAGCGCGCCGCCCGGCCATCCCGCGGCGGCGGGCCTGTTGCGCGGCCGTTCAGTCCGTCCGCTTGCCGGCGATAACCTCGAACAGCCGGCTGTCGGCGGCCGCCCCCATGCCCTTCTCGACCATGCCCTTGTAGGCGGTCATGGCGGCGCGGCCGACGAGCGGGGTGATGCCGAGCCCCTCCTCCAGCGCCACACCGTAGGACGAATCCTTCAGGCGGCCGTTGGCGGTGAAGCCCGGCGGGTCCTCGTGCTCGTTCTGCGCCATGTAGGCGCCGTGCTTGAGAACGTGCGGGCTGCCGGTGTTGCCGTCGGCAAACGCGGTGGCGGCCGTCTCGATGTCGATGCCGGCGGCCTCCGCGGCGGCAAGGCCTTCCGCGAGACCGACGATCTGCACGACGCCGAGCAGGTTGTAGATGAGCTTGAAGGCGGTGCCGGTGCCGACCGGGCCGAGGTGGTAGATCTTGCGGCTGATCGACGAGATGTAGGGCGTTACCGCTTCCAAATCCGCCTCGTCGTCGGCGCCGCCGAAGACGACGAGCTTGCCGGCCGCCGCCGCGTCGGGCCGCCCGGCGACCGGGCAGTCGACATAGCGCAGCCCCTTCTCCTTGGCGGCGCAGGACAGCTCCTTCACCCAGTCGGGCGACATCGTCGAGTGCTCGACGACGAGCGTGCCCTTGGGCAGGCCGCCCGACAAAGCGCCGTCCGGCCCCATCCACATCGCCCGCGAGGCGGTGTCGTCGGTGACGGAGCAGAAGACGACGTCGGCGCCCTGGACCGCCTCGCGCGGGCTCGCGGCCGTCTTCGCGCCCTTGTCAACGAGCGGCTTCAGCTTCTCGACGGTGCGGTTGTAGACGGTGAGGTCATGGCCGGCAGCGAGCAGGCGCGTGCCCATCGCCTGGGCCATGTTGCCGCCGCCGAGATAGGCGATCTTCGCCATGTGAGGCACTCCCAACCCACGGAAAAAGACGAAACGAACGGGACCGGCCGCAGCCGGGATCACTTCACGAGCGCGAGGCCTTCGAGCGCCAGGCCATAGGGCAGCAGCTCGTGCATCTGCCGGCGCATCACCTCGGTGACGAGGATGCGCGAATAGCGGCGGTTGAGCTCCGGCTGCTTCATCAGCTGCCGGGCGAGTTCCCACGCCCGTGGCAGCAGCTTCTCCCCCGGCAGCACCTCGTTGACGAGGCCGACGTGCTTGGCCTCCTCGGCGTGGATGGTCTGGCCCGTCAGCAGGAAGTAGCGGCCGCGGTTGTAGCCCATCACCAGCGGAAAGACGACGTGCACGCCGTCGCCCGGGACGAGGCCACCCACATAGTGGGCGCTGTCCTGGAAGGCCGCCGTCTCCGAGGCGAGAACGATGTCGCACATTACAGGCAGCTCGGCGTGGCGCACCGCCGGGCCGTTGACGGCGGCGATCATCGGCGCGTCGATTGCCAGCATGTTGAGGAGGAGGTTCTTCGATTCCCAGCCGAGCACGCCCCATTCCTCGGGCGACTGGCGGTGCGCCTCGAGGTTCGCCTTCACCTCCGGGGCGGGGCCCGAGAACTCGGCGCCGGTGCCGGTCAGGATGATGACCTTGTTCTCGCGGTCGCGGTTGATGTCGAGGAAGGCCTGCTCGAGCTCGCCGTGCGGCAGCCGCCCCCAGCGCAGCGGCCCGCCGTCGGTGTGGACGGTCATCTCGAGGATGCCGTCCTCGCGCTTGAAGCGGATGGTCTTGAACTTCGTCGCATAGTCCTCGAAGGGCACGGGCGCCTCCAGTTTCGATGTCTCACGCCCGGAGGCGGTGGATTGTGTGCGGTGGTGACCGGCCCCAATAAGGCCGGCGCTTCAACCTCTTGGCGTCATCCCGGACAAGCAAGGCGCAGCCGAGCGCTGATCCGGGACCCAGCGCAAGACTCCGCGCCGGAGGCGCGTCTATTGCGTCGCGCTCCGCGCGACGACTCTTCCGCTGGGTCCCGGATCGCTTCGCGTTGCTTCGCGTCCGGGATGACGATGGCGGGATGCACGGGACTCACCGCCCGAGCCTCGTGCGGAGGTCGTCGAGCTTGTCGAAGGCGGTGATCGGCGGGTAGGCCTCGGGGTCGGTGACGACGTCGATGACGAAGGGGCCGCCGCTCGCGAGGCCCTCGCGCACCGCCGGCAGGTAGTCGGCCGGGTCCTCGACGCGCACGCCGCCGGCGCCGCAGGCCCGCGCGATCGCGGCGTGGTCGACGGGGGCGAAGTAGCAGGCGCCGGTGTGGCGGCCGAACTTGGTGTCCTCGGCGTCCTTCTGGAAGCCGAGCACGCCGTTGTTGAGCACCGTCAGCACGACGGCGGTCCGGTTGCGCACCGCCGTCTCGAGCTCGGACCAGACGTGGGCGAAGCCGCCGTCGCCGACGATGGCGAACACCGGCCGCGACGGATCGGCGACCTTCGCCCCCATCGCCAGCGGCAGGCCCCAGCCGAGGCCGGCCATGCCGCGCGGGCTGATGAAGCGCTGGCCGGGCGCGAGTGCCGTCAGGTAGCTCGACATCCAGATGGTTGAGTAGCTGGCGTCGGCGACGACGATCGATTCGGGCGTCAGCACCGTCTCGAGCTCGGCCATCAGCCTCTCCGGGCGGATCGGCGACGCGGTGGAGGCCGACAGCGCCGCGAAGGCGTCGACGTTGCGGGCGCGGGCATCGCGGATGGCGTCGGCGATCCCCTCGGGGAACGCGCGGCGGCCGGCGAGGCGGTGGGTGAGTGCGGCGAGCGTCAGCCTGGCGTCGCCGACGAGGCGCAGCGCCTCATAGTTGCGGCCGATCTCGGTCGGGTCGATGTCGATGTGGACGAACTTCGCCGTCGGCGAAAACGTCGACCAGGAATCCGTGCCGTTCTGCGCCGTGCGGGTGCCGACGAGGACGACGACGTCGGCCTCCGCGACGATCGATTTCAGGTAGTGGCCCGGCGCGCGGCGGCCATAGGCGTTGCCGCCGACGCCGAGCGACAGCGGGTGGCGCTCGTCGACGGCGCCCTTGCCCATGACCGTGGTGACCACCGGCAGGTGCGCGTGCGCTTGCAGCGCCGCCAGTTCGTGCGCCGCCTGCGACAGGTGCACGCCGCCGCCGGCGACGACGAGCGGGCGCTCGGCCGAGGCGATCAGATCGGCGGCCGCGTCGAGCCTGTCGGCGGCTGGCAGCATGCGGTCGAGCGGGAAGGCGCCGAGGTCGGCCCGGCGCGGGCTCGCAGGCGGCGGCGCAGCGTCGAGCAGGAAGTCGGCCGGCAGCATCAGCACCGCCGGGCCCGGCCGGCCGCTGGTGGCGGCGGTGAACGCCATGTCGATGTAGTCGTCGATGCGCGAGGGCTCGCTGACCCGCCGGATCCACTTCGCCGACCCCTGGAACAGCGCCATGTGGTCGAGGTCCTGGAAGGCGTTGCGGTCCGTCTCCTTGCGGTTGACGTCCTGCACCAGCGCGACGATCGGCACCGACGCCTTCAGCGCCTCGGCGAGGCCGGGCACCAGCAGCGTCGCCGCCGGGCCGTTCTGGGCGGTGACGACCGTGACGCGGTTCGACAGCCGCGCGAACCCGTCGGCCATCGCAGCACCGGCGTTCTCGGTGCGGTAGGTGTACTGGGTGAGGCCCGCGTCCTCGCAGGCGAGCAGCACCATCGACGGCAGGCTCTGGGAGAACAGCACCCGGATACCGTGGCGGGCGAGCGCCGCCGCGACGGCCTGGGCGACGGTCGGATGGTTCGACATGCGGGCGGGGTCCTCGGGACGGCGGGTGGCCGGGCCGTTGGCTCGGCAGGAGTGATGGCGTGCGAGGGCGACGGCGGTCGCCGCGCCGCGGAGGCGGCTCACAGGAATTCATACACTCGTACGAATTGTTCGCAAGCGCGCGAATGTCGCGCCGTCACCCCGGCGCCGACGGCGCGCCTTGACCGGGACACCGCCCGCCGGTCCAATCCGGTGCGAATCGCCACCCCGGAGGACGCCGGGCCAGACGCCGAGCCGAGACGAGACGGACCCCCGCCCGCCATGCGCTTCATCCATACCGCCGACTGGCAGATCGGCAAGCCGTTCCGGCAGTTCGGCGACCGCGAGGCGGTGCTGAAGCGGGCGCGGCTCGACGCCATCGAGGCGATCGGCCGGCTGGCGATGGCCGAGGGTGCCGCGCACGTCCTCGTCGCCGGCGACGTCTACGACAGCGAGACGCCGGCGCCGCAGACGCTGCGCGAGCCGCTGGAGCGGATGCGGGCCTTCCCGACGGTCGCCTGGCACCTCATCCCCGGCAACCACGACCCGCATCGGCCGAAGGGCGTCTGGGACCGCGTCGCGGCGGCCGGTGCGCCGGACAACGTCCACCTGCACCTCGCCCCCGAGCCGGTGGCGCTCGGCGACGCCGCCGTGCTGCTGCCGGCGGTGCTCACCCGCAAGGCCGAGGGCGGCGATCTCTCCGCCTGGATGGACCGGGCCGAGAGCGCGCCCGGCCTCGTCCGCATCGGCCTCGCCCACGGCTCCGTCGTCGGCTTCGACGGCGACGGCGAGGCGTCCAATCCGATCGACCCGCGCCGGCCGGAGACCGCCGGGCTGTCCTATCTCGCGCTCGGCGACTGGCACCGGACGCTGCGCATCGGGCCCGCCTGCTGGTACGCCGGCACCCCGGAGCCCGACCGCGCCGGTAGCCAGGAGGTCGGCCGCGCCCTCCTCGTCGAGGTCGCCGGCCCCGGCGCCCCGGCGGTGGTGGAGGAGCGCACCGTCGGCTCGTTCCGCTGGACGACACGGGAGGAGCGCGTCGGCGACGACGGCGATCTCGCCGATCTGGAGGCGCGGCTGCGCGCCCTGCCGAGCCTGTCGGCCACCGTGCTGCGGCTCAGGCTCGCCGGCACGCTGGCGTTGTCGGGTCGCGCCGAGCTCGACCGCCGCCTCGCCGGCCTTGCCGCCGCCGTCTTCCACCTCGACGCCGACCTGTCGGCCCTTTCGGCGCGGCCGACCGCCGCCGACCTCGAGGCGATCGACTTCGGCGGCGTCCTGCGCCAGGCGGCCGACCGCCTGCGCGGCCTCGCCGAGGACGACGGCCGCCCCGCCGACCAGCGCCGCCGCGCCGAGAACGCCCTCGTCGAGCTCTACCTGATGGCCGCCGACGGGGAGCGCGGCGCGTGAGGATCACCGGCGTTTCCGTCGAAGGGGTCGGGCGCTTCGCGACGGGCGTGCGCGTCGCCGGGCTCGGGCCGGGCGTCAACGTGCTCGCGGCCGAGAACGAGGCAGGCAAGTCGACGCTGTTCCGCGCCGTGCGCGCCTGCCTGTTCGAGCGGCACGACAGCGGCAAGGACACGCTCCGCCGGCTCGCCAGCGAGGGTTTGACGCTGCCGGCCTGCGTCACCGTGGAGTTCGAGCACGCCGGCACGGCCTACACGCTCGCCAAGAAGTTCCTGCGCAGCGCCTCGGCGAGCCTGTCGCGCGCCGGCGTCGAGATCGCCCGCGGCCGCGAGGCGGACGAGCGGACGTGGGAGCTCCTCGGCATCGACCCCGGCGGCGGCCGCACGATCGACGAGGCGGCCTTCGGCATCCTGTGGGTGGAGCAGGGCAAGTCCTTCGCGGTGCCGGAGCCGACGGGGGCGGCGGCGAGCGCGCTCAGCGCCGCCGTCCACGCCGAGGTCGGGACGCTGCTCGGCGGCGAACGGGCGCGCACGGTCCTGAAGGCGCTCGGCGAGGAGCTCGCCACGCTCGTCACCGCCAGCGGCCGGGTGAAGGCCGGCGGGCCGCTCGCCGAGGCGACCGCCCGCCACGCCGACCTCACGGCCTCGCTCGAGGCGACGCAGGCCCGCCTCGCCGTGCTCGACGGCGAACTCGCGGCACTCGCCGCCAAGCGGGCCGAACGCGCCCGCCATGCCGATCCGGCCGCCGAGGCGGAGATGCGCCGCGACCTCGCCGAGGCGCGCCGGCTGCTGCGCGAGGGCGAGGCGGCGGGCGCCGAAGTGGCGCTCTGCGAGGCGGCCGAGAGCCGCGCCCGCGGCGACCTCGAGCGGGCGCGCGCCCGCCGCGAGGAGATCGCCGCGCGGGCGGCGCGCATCGACGCCGACCGCCGCCGCGAGGCCGAGATCGCCGCCCGGCTGGCGCCCCTCGACGCCGAGGAGAACGCAGCCCAGACGCAGATCGCCACGGCCCGCGCGGCGTTGGCCGAGATCGACGCGGCCGCGGGTGCCCAAGAGGCGCGCGAGCGGGCCCTGCACCGCCTCGGTGCCATCCTCGCCCGCGCTGGCGAGCGCGACCGGCTGGCCGAGCGCCTCGATCGCCTCGGCGCCCTCGACCAGCGGCTCGCCGAAACGGCGGCGGCACTCGCCGCCAACCGCGCCGAGGCGAGTGCGATCGGCCGCCTCGACGCACTGGAGCGCGAGCTCGGCCTCGTCGCCGCCCGCCTGGAGGCCGCGGCGCCGCAGGTGGAGATCACCCTCGGCCCCGCCGGCGCCGGCCGCGTGAGCATCGACGGCGAGCCGCTCGCCGCCGGGGTCCGCCGCGCCGCCCTCGCCCCGTTGGTGATCACGCTCAGTGACCTCGCCACCATCACCGTCTTGCCGCCGGCAGGCGCCGGGGCCACGGAAGAGGCGCGCCGGCAGGCGCTGCGCGCCGAACTCGCAAAACTCCTCGACGACACCGGCTTCACCGACGCGGCGTCGCTCCGGGCCGCCCGCGCCCGCCGCCAGGAGCTCGAAGCCGAGCGGGCGGGGCTGGAGGCCGAGGCGGCCGCCGCCGGCGTCGGCAAGCGCGGTGCGCGCGGCGGCGCCGAGACGGTCGCCGCCGTTCTCGCGGCGGCGCGCGACGAACTCGCGGCGATCGACGCGCTGATCGCCACCGCCCCGCTCGCCGAGGCCGGCTTCACCGCTCTCCCCGCCCCGGACGCCCTCGACGAGCGGCTCGACGCCGTGCGCACCGGCCGCGACGAGGCCCGCCGCCGCCGCCAGTCGCACGAGGGCACGCTAGAGGCGCACGGCGCGACGCTCGCCCGTCTGGCCGACCAGCGCGGCCGCCTCGCCGGCACATTGACCGAGGTGCGTGCCCGCCTCGCTGCCGACCTCGCCGTGCTGCCCGACGCCGCGCGCGCCGAGGCGCTTTTCGCCGCGGAAGCCGCCGAGCGAACCGCCAGCGACGACCACGGCACCAAGGCCGCCGCGCTCGAGGCGCAGCGGCGCGCCGCACCGCCGGCCGAGGAGATCGAGCGCCGGCGCGGACGCGTGCAGCGCCTGGAAGAGGCGCTCGCCAACCACGCCGCGCGCCTTGCCGCGCTGGAGCGCGACATCGCCAACCTCGAAGGTCGCATCGAGAGCGCCGGTGGCGACGGGCTCGGCGAGCGGGCGGCGGCGCTCGAGGCCGAGGTGGCGCTGGTGGCCCGCGAGCGCGACCGCCTGCAGGCGCGCGCCGACACGCTGGCGCTGCTGCGGGACACGGTTGAGGCCTGCTACGCCGAGCAGCGCGAGCAGCTGAACGCGCCGCTCCGCCGTCATCTGCGCCCCTACCTCAACGACCTCTTCCCCGCCGCCGAGATCGCGCTCGGCGACGGCTTCAGTGTCGACGCGCTCCACCGCGGCGGCGCGGCCGAAGCGTTCCAGCGCCTTTCCGACGGCACCAAGGAGCAGATCGCGGTGCTGGTCCGCCTCGCCATGGGGGCAATGCTGGCCGATCGCGGCGAGGAGGTGCCGATCGTGCTCGACGACGCGCTGGTGTTTTCCGACGACGGCCGCATCGCCCAGATGTTCGACGCGCTCAACCGCGCAGGCCACCGCCAGCAGGTGATCGTGCTCACCTGCCGCACCCGCGCCTTCGCCTCCCTTGGCGGACGAATGCTGACGATCGAGCCGATCGCGGGGGCGTGAACGGCGGGCTCGCACGCGACCGTTGCGTCGTTGATGATAGCGCCCTTACCGTGCAGCCACGGGCGGGGGCGCGCGATGGACATCCAGGGAAGACACGCGATGTTGCACGCCACCCCGCCGGCCCCGTCCGGCCGACGCCCCGCCCGCCTTCGCCGCCCATGCCTTGCCGCCGCCGTCCTCGCCGCCATCGGCGGAGCGGCGCTGCCGGCCGCGCCAGCTGTCGCCGATGTCGCCTCGGCAGCCGCCAAGACCAACAACGAGCTCTACCGCAAGTCGATCGCCGACGCGGCAGTGAAGCGGCCGTCGTTCCAGCTCAAGCTGAAGCCGATCGACGCCTCGCAGGCGCGGGTGAAGGTGATCACGCTCACCTACAAGAAGGGCCAGCCGGTGAAGGGCAACCATCCCTTCACCCACACGCGCGGCCGCAAGACGATCGAGGCGACGTCCGGCGACAAGGGCGTCCTGAAGTTCGACACCTGGGTGTCGCAGCCGTCCGAATCCTCGAAGGCCTGCAAGGGCGCCAAGGACCCGGTGCTGGCGCTGGAACAGATCCTCGGCATGCCGCCGGCGGCTGGCGACTGGGAGCTCGTGCAGTTCGAGGTGGAGCCGAAGCACATCTTCCGCCCCTGCGCCAGCAGCCCCGACATCACCACGACCAAGTGCGACTTCGCCCTGCCGACGAAATTCAAGTCGAAGAAGGAGAAGGAGGCGGTCGAGGCCGCCCAGGCCTTCGTCTTCGCGCAGATGTGGACGTCGTTCAACGTCGGCTTCCCGTCGCCGGGCTATCCTTTCACTGGCATGGGCTGGACCTACAACTGGAACCCGGATTCCGAGGACCACTACGGCATCTCGGAATACGTGGTGAAGCAGGGCGCCAAAGTGCACAAGGTGCGCAACCTGACGCCGAAGCAGTTCTGCAACGGGTGAGCATTGGAGTAGCCGAACCTTGAGGGGGCGGGTGGAAGCGGGAGACGTAGGCCTCAGGTCTCGAACCTATTGATCCGTCATCGCCCGGCTTGACCGGGCGATCCATCCCGAACGCAGGTCCATCCGTCTTTCCCAAGCCGTCGGGGGCCCGGCGGACACCCGATGAGGCTGGTCAAGCCGCGGCAACCACAACCGCTTCCGGGTGGGATGGATCGCCCGGTCAAGCCGGGCGATGACGGTCGTGGGGGGGGGGCGCAAGAGCGCGCGGGGGGGGCCGGGTGCGGGGGCCAAATGCGGCGGGATGGCCGAGTGCGGGGTGGCTGGGAAGGCCTTCCCCGAAGCCCCTCACACCCCCGCCGGCACCGGGTGCTTCGCGAAGTAGGCCTTGTCCGCCTCCGGCTGCACCCACTCGGGGTGGCCGTGCCAGCGGATGGCGTGGGCCTTCATGTCGGTGCCGTAGCGGATGCGGTAGAGAAGCGTGCGCTCCGGGCCGTTCATATACTCGTGCAACTCGCCCGGCGGATGAACGACGAAGGAGCCGGGGGTGACGTCGACGAGGGTGTCGGGCGTGCGCATCGTGCCGCCGCCGGAGAAGCAGAAATAGATCTCCGTGCAGTCCGGGTGGCAGTGGTAGGGGCTCGCCTGGCCCGGCTCCCAGCAGGCGACCGTGTAGTCGCCGCCGCCGGTCTCGCCGAGGATCTTCTCGACGTGCTTCTTCGGGTCGAAGGCCTTCTCGGCGACGATGTCGAAGACGTGCATGGCGGCCCTCCCTCGGATTGCGGCCGCGTCGCGGGCGCGGCTCTCGCGGCGGACTGTCGGGGCGGCGCGCCCCGCGTTCAAATTATCTGTGCTGGTCGCCGCCATCAGCCGGCCTGATGCGGCGGTGCTGTCGACAGGACGCGCGGATCGACGGATGCTGCACACTGCCCGATCCACCGAGGAGTGACCGACGGTGCCGCACCCCCTTTCCGTTTCCGTCCGCTCCGCCCTCTTCGCCGCCGCCCTTCTCGCCGCCGCCTCCGCCGCAGCGATCTCGCCGCAGCCGGTGGAGGGCGAGCACGGCATGGTGGTCAGCGACCAGAGGCTCGCAAGCGAGGTCGGCGCCGAGGTGCTGCGCGCCGGCGGCAACGCCATCGATGCGGCGGTGGCGGTCGGCTACGCCCAGGCCGTGGTCAACCCGTGCTGCGGCAACCTCGGCGGCGGCGGCTTCATGACGATCCGCCTCGCCGATGGAGAACTGATCTTCGTCGACTTCCGCGAGGAGGCGCCGGGCGAGGCGACCGAGGACATGTACCTCGACGACAAGGGCGAGGTCATCCCGCGCGCGAGCCTCGACGGCTGGAAGGCTGTCGGCGTGCCCGGCAGCGTGCTCGGGCTCGACACGGTGCTGGCGAAGTGGGGCACCAAGGACCGCGCCACCGTGATGGCGCCGGCGATCCGGCTCGCCCGGGACGGCTTCGCCCTGACGCGCGGCGACACCGACATCCTCGCCACCGGCACGAAGGCGTTCCAGGCGAACCCGGTGCTCGGCGCGATCTTCCTCGACGACGGCCAGCCCTTTGCGCCCGGCGGCCGGCTCGTGCAGACCGACCTCGCGGCGACGCTCGAGGGCATCGCCAAGGACGGGCCGGATTATTTCTACAAGGGGCCGGTGGCGGAGAAGATCGTTGCGGCGAGTGCGGCCGGGGGCGGCATCCTCTCCGCCGCCGACTTCGCCGACTACACGGTGACGCTCGGCGAGACGATCGAGTGCCGCTACCGCGGCTACGAGGTGCGCTCGGCGGCGCCGCCGAGTTCCGGCGGCATCGCGCTCTGCGAGATCCTGCACGTGCTGGAGGGCTATCCGATGGGCTGGCTCGGCCACAACTCCGCCGACGCCGTGCACCTGATGACGGAGGCCTTCCGCCACGCCTTCGTCGACCGCAACGCCGCCCTCGGCGACCCGGCCTTCGTCGACAACCCGGTCGCCCACCTCACCTCGAAGGACTATGCCGCGAAGCTGCGCGGCGCCATCGACCGCCACGTCGCGACGCCCTCATCGACGCTGAAGCCGGGCACCGGCGCCCACGAGGGGACGCAGACGACCCACTTCTCGGTGATCGACGCCGAGGGCAACGCCGTGGCGGTGACCTATTCGCTCAACTCCTACTTCGGCGCCAAGGTGATGGCGCCGGGCACCGGCGTGCTCCTCAACAACACCATGGACGACTTCGCGGCGAAGCCCGGCGCGACCAACATGTTCGGCCTCGTGCAGGGCGAGGCGAACGCGATTGCGCCCGGCAAGCGGCCGCTATCGTCGATGAGCCCGACGATCGTGCTCAAGGATGGCGAGCCGGTGATGGTGCTCGGCAGCCCCGGCGGCTCGCGCATCATCACGGCGGTGGCGCAGACGATCATGAACGTCGTCGACCACGGCATGACCATCCAGGAAGCCGTCGACGCGCCGCGGATCCATCACCAGTGGATGCCGGACACCCTCTATGCCGAGCCGCGGGCGCTGTCGGTCGACACCCGCAAGCTCCTCGCCGAGCGCGGCCACACCGTGGTGGTGCAGAACCCGTGGGGCGCGGTCGAGGCGATCCTCGTCGGCGGCGGCGAGCCGAAGGCCGGCGAGCCCCCGAGCTTCGGCGACGACGTGCTGAGGGGGCGGCCGATCCGCGAGGGGTGGAAATACGGCGCGAACGACAACCGGAGACCGGCGGGGGCGGCGGTGGGGGAGTAGGAGGGGGCGGAGTAAGGGGGGAGTAGCACGACGCCCGTCCCTCCCCTGTTTCCGGCCGCGCGCCCACCCTCCCCCTGTGGGAGGGTCGGACCGCGTCAGCGGTCCGGGGAGGGCCGCCGGCGGCGTAGCCGACGGCGGTGCGACGGCTCGGCAGTCTCGGACGCCGTACCGCCGCGCTCGCGCGCGGCGGCCCCCTCCGGCCGGCTACGCCGGCCACCTCCCCCACGAGGGGGGAGGGGAAATGCGGCGGCGGCGCCCATCCCTCCCCCTACCCAGCCACGAACACCCGGTCCGGCGTCAGCCAGCACGGCGGCAGGATCAGCGGGATGCTGGACGTCGGCAGGATCGACGGCTTGAGGTCGATGCCCAGCACGTCGCGGACGAAGGCGCGGCGGGCCTCGATGCGGGCGGCAACCGCCGGGTGGCGCTCGGCCAGCGCGGCGCGGAGCGCCTCGTCGGCGAAGACGATGCCGTCCTCGCAGTTGAGCGCGGCGCCTGGGCGCATCGGCACCGGGATGATGTCGACCTGCATCGGCATGCCGGAATCGATCGTCTCCGGCGAGTGCGGGCGGATCGGCGTGTGCGTCCACTCGTCGTGGCCGGTGAGGTGGCCGGGGTTGAGCGCCGAGCGCAGGCCGGCGCGGGCGAGCGCCTCGGTGGTGGCGGCGAAGATCTCGCCGCCGGAAATGCCGATGTCGGCGGTCTCGTACCAGGCGAGGAGGCCTGCGAAGTAGCCGCTGGCGACCGCCTCGAAGGCGTCGTCGTGCTTCGCCAGCACGCCAGCGCGGGCCGACAGGCCGCCCCACAGGCCGACGGCGGTGGTGACGCCGTTGCCCTCGGCCAGCCGACGGGCCGACGGGCTGCGCAGGCCGACGACCGGATGGGCAGGGTCGCCGCCCGACATCATCACGTGGCAGGCGAGTGGCTCGCCGGCATAGCCCATGCGGGCGGCGGCGGCGAACTCGCTGTCGCCCGGCCGCGCGCCCGTCAGGATGCGCCAGACCATCGCCGAGCAGTGGGCGCCGCCCCACTCGTAGGCGGCGATCTGGTCGACGTCGACGACCGAGCGCAGGCCGCTCGCCGGGTGCATCAGCACGCGCGTCGCATCCGACACCCCCTCGCGGCCACCGACGGCGAGCCCCAGCGCGTCGACGACGACGGCGGGGACGAAGAAGCTCGGCTCGCCGCCCCACTCCTCGACCTCGAGATACTTCCAGCCGGCAAGTCCCACCGTGTCGCCGGGGGTGAGGCCAATGTCGGACAACACCACCGGCAGCCGTGGCGCCACCGTGCGATCCTGCCCCATCAGCCCGAACGACTGGGACAGCACGATCTCGAGGCCCGGCAGCACGGCGAGCGGTGCGTAGTCGATGCACTCGTTGCCGACGACGATGACGCGGCGGTCGTCCGGCCCCAGCAGCAGCAGCATCTCCTCGAAGCGCGGCTCGATGCCGGTGAGGAAGAGGATGTTGGCGAGGTGCTCGCGGTCGCCGTAGACCGCGAGCCAGGTGCGGCCGGCGGTGGCGTAGGCCTCGCGGCAGCGGCGCTCGTAGGTGGCGGCGGGGATTTCCGGCGCCGCCTCCGGCAGGCCGAAGTCAGGGATCGCGATCGTTGCGAGACGGGGGGACATCGGAGCTCTCCAGGGGTCGGGCGGGCTGCTACGCGGGAACTGGCGCGTCGGCGCGCAGGAGCCCCTCGTGCTTCAGCTCCGCCCAGAAGTCGGACGGGATCGTGCGGGCGAGGCCGGCGAGGTTGTCGGCGAGCTGCGCCGGCGTGCGGGTGCCGGGGATGATCGAGACGATCGCCGGGTGCGCGAGCACGAAGCGGATCGCCGCGTCGATCAGGCGGACGTCGTGGCGGGCGCAGACGGCCTCGATCTTCGCCACCTTCGCCATGATCTCCGGCGGTGCCGGCTTGTATTCGTACTTCGCGCCGGGCACCGCGCCGGTCGCCAGGATCCCGCCGTTGAAGCCGCCGCCGAGCACCACCGCGACGTCGCGGGCGGTGCAGAGCGGCATCAGCTCGTCGAGCGCCTCCTGCTCGAGCAGCGTGTAGCGGCCGGCGAGCAGCAGGCAGTCGAAGTCGCGGGCCAGCAGCGCGTCGCGGCAGACCTCCCACTCGTTGACGCCGACACCGATCGCCTTGATCACCCCCTCGCCCCGCAGGCGGACGAGGGCGTCCCAGCCGCCGGCCATCGCCACCTCGAAGTGCGCCCGCTGGCGGGCGACGCCGTGATTGATGACGTCGACATCGTGGATGAAGGCGATGTCGATACGATCCATGCCGAGGCGCTGCAGGCTGTCCTCGACCGAGCGCAGCGTCGCGTCGTAGCCATACGCATAGGTGGGGGTGAACGGCAGGCCGTAGCGCCACGGGTCGCGCTCGGAGAAGACGCGGCCCGGCCGCAGCAGGTAGCCGACCTTGGTCGACAGCACGAACTCGTCGCGCGGCTTGAAGCGCAGCGCCTGGCCGACGCGGTGCTCCGACAGGCCGTTGCCGTAGAGCGGCGCGGTGTCGAAATAGTTGAGGCCGGCCGCCCAGGCGCTCTCCAGCATCGCCGCCGCGACGCCCTCCTCGATCGGGGCGAGGAAGTTGCCGATCGGGGCGGCGCCGTAGCCGATCTCGGTGACGTCGAAATCGAGGCGGCCGAAGCGACGGCGCGGCGGGGCCGGCGCGGCAGCTTCGCCGGGCACTGCTGCCGGCATCACGGTGTCGGTCATCTCAACTCCGGCCGGCGAGCCAGGCGAAGGCCTGCGTCCAGAGGCGGCGGTAGCCGTCCCACTCGGTGAATTCGGTCGGCAGCCAGTGCGGGCCGATGTCGGAGGTCCACGCCATCGTGCGGCCGCGGCCGTAGGTGCCGGCGGCGAGCAGCGGCTGGTCGCCATAGTCGGAGCCGACGGAGAGCAGCAGCGTCGCGTCGTCCTTCAGCTTCGTCTCGTTGTAGCCGAGCAGGTAGGGCCAGTCGCCGCCGATGCCGTCGATGGCGGGATGGGCGGCGCCGGTCGGCGTCGGGTGGAAGCCCTCCGGCACCTCGACGCGGTCGTCGGCCGTCAGCATCGTCACCGGCAGGATCGTCTCGATCGGCGTGCGGGCGTAGCGGGCGGCGCCGTTCAGGCCCTGGAAGGAGAAGTAGCCGCCGATCATCATGAAGCCGCCGCCGCCCTCGACCCACTCGGCGATCGCCTTCAGGCGGTTCGGCGTGCGCTTGCCGCGGACGAAGGTGTCGGGGTGGAGGAGCAGCGAGTTGGCGCCGACATCCGACAGCACGACGACGTCGTAGGCCTCGAGTTCCTTCGCCGTGAACGGGAAGCGGGTGTGGGTCTCGTGGCCCGGCAGGTGGACGATCTCGACGTCCGAGCCTTCGAGTGCTGCGAGCAGCGGGGCGATGCCGGTCTGGTACTCGGCGGTGGAGAACTGGTCGAAGCCCTTGGTGTGGGTGGTGGCGCTCGACCAGGTCTCGCCGGCGAGCAGAACGCGGATCTTCTTCATTGTTGGGGTCTCCTCGAGGCGTGTGTGTGCCGTCTCGTGCCGCCGGCTCGTTTCGGGCGGCGCGGGGATCAGGCGTTGGGGACGACGCCGATGGCGTCCGCGCGGACGTGGACGGTGATCGGCGCGCCGACCGGCAGCGCGCGCGTGCGGTCGGCGGGAAGGTGGGCGGTGATCTCCGGCCCGCCGCGGGGCTCGATCACCACGAGGTCGAAGGAGCCGACGAAGGAGACGTCGGCCACCGTTCCGGCGATGGCGAGCGACGGCTCGCCGGGGGTCGGCTCGAGGGCGATGTCCTCTGGGCGCATGAAGACGGTGGCGGGACCTTCCGGGAGCGCCGCCACCTTGCCCGGCGGCAGCGCCACGCGGGCGCCGAGCGCCTCGATCTCCACGGCCCCGCCGGCGCCGCGCACGACGCGGGCGTCGACGAGGTTGTTGACGCCGAGGAAGCCGGCGACGAAGCGCGTCGAGGGCGCGTAGTAGAGGTCGCGCGGCGCGCCCACCTGGACGATCCGGCCCTTCTGGAAGACGGCGATGCGGTCCGACATGGCGATCGCCTCCTCCTGGTCGTGGGTGACGTAGAGGAAGGTGACGCCGGTCTGGCGGTGCAGGCGCTTCAGCTCGCGCTGCATCGTCTCGCGCAGCGTGCGGTCGAGGGCCGACAGCGGCTCGTCGAGGAGCAGGATCTTCGGGTGGAAGGCGAGCGCGCGGGCGATCGCGACACGCTGCTGCTGGCCGCCGGAGAGCTCGCGCGGCTTGCGTTTGGCGAGGTCGGCGAGACCGACCGTCGCCAGCATCTCCTCGACGCGGGCCGCGATGCGGGCGCGGTCCCACTTCCGCACCTTCAGGGGGAAGGCGATGTTGTCCGCCACGCTCATGTGCGGAAACAGCGCGTAGCCTTGGAAGACGAAGCCGAAGTCGCGGTCCTCCGGCTCGACGCCGGTGATGTCGCGGCCGGCGAGCGAGATCGTGCCGCTGTCGGGCCGGGTGAAGCCGGCGATCGCCATCAGCAGCGTCGTCTTGCCCGAGCCCGAGGGACCGAGGAGGGTGACGAACTCACCCTCCTCGACCTCGAGGCCGATGTCGGCCAGCGCCGTCACGGGTCCGTAGGTCTTGCGGAGATCGCGGGCGACGAGGAACGACATCAGCTCTCTTCTGGCTCTCTTCGGCTTGTCGGGACGCGGCGGCTCAGATCGGGTCGCGGATCAGCGGCGCGGTCGAGCAGTGGATGCCGCCACCGCCGAGTTCCACCGCCTCGTAGTCGACCTCGATGATCGAGATGCCGGCCTGGTCGAGACGGTCGGCCAGCCGCGGGCTCGTCGTCGTGTGCATGATGAGCCGGCCGGGGGCCACCGCCAAGCAGTTCAGCGAGAAGGCATTGTCTTCCGGCGGCAGCTCGATCAGCTTCATGCCGCGCTTCACCAGATAGTCGATGAAGACGTAGGGGAGCTCGTTCTTGTTGACGATCGCGGTCTCGACATCGACCATCATGAACGAGCCGTCGATGTGGATGCGGTAGCCCGGCATCGGCACCTTGATGAGGGTGACGCCGAGGCCGTTCAGCACGCGCTCGACCTGGGCGACGCCCTCCGGGTTGCAGGCGACGCTGACCGAGCAGACGGCGGTCTTGGCGTCGATGTGGGCGAAGCCGCCGCCCTCGAACACGGCGGTGCCGTTGAGCGTCGCCAGGATCGGGCAGCCGGCGTTGGCGAGCGCGCGCGTCACCGGCAACTCCTCGCCGCGGCGAACGCGGCGGGCGAGACGGGTGACGATGGCACCGCCCTCGACACCGATGACGCTGTCGCGGGTGAAGATCTGCTTCATACGGCCCTTGGCGGCGTCACCCACCATGATGACGTCGACGCCCTCGGCCTTCAGCGCCGCGGTCAAGGCGTCGTGCGCCTTCTGCATGGCGGGCAGGTCGGGCATCGTCTTGCCCATCCAGTACCAGCCCTCGTCCGGGTCGCCGAAGCCACCGATCTCCTGCAGCGGCCGGTTCTTCACGACCGAGAGCTCGTCGCCGGGGCGGTGCATCAGCACGGCGCGCAGCTTGCCGACGTCGTTGGAGACGCCCCAGTTGCGGCCCCAGCCGTCCACGAGCTCGGCCTCGCTCTCGAACGCGGGCTCGGGAACGGAGCCGAAGATCTCGAAGAACTTGTTCTCGCGATACTCGTGCTCGCTCATTGCGGGCAGGTGGGCCATGACACGTCCGTCCTTGTTGATGCGATTTGCTTGGTGGTGTTCGGGTCTTCTGCGGGTCGAGGGGCGGGACCGGCTCAGGAACTGGGTGAGCGGTCGAACCAGAACGTGCGGGCGGCGAGCGCCAGCAGGGTGACGGCGAGCAGCACGGCGGAGATCGCCGCCAGTGCCGGATCGACGGAATCGGCGATGCCGGTGAAGATGCGGCGCGGCAGCGTCTCGACCGCACGGCTGGTGATGAACAGCGTCACGGTGATCTCGTCCCACGAGGTGACGAAGGCGAACACGGCGCCCGCGGCGATGCCGGGCGTGACGTTCGGCAGGATCACCTTGAAGAACACCGTCGGCGGCCGGGCGCCGAGCGAGCGGGCCGCCTGGATCAGCCGCGGGTCGAGCTGCGCCAGCGACGCGCCGATCGCCAGGATCGCGAACGGCAGGCACAGCACGACGTGGACGATGATGACGCCGGGGTAGCTGTCGAGCAGGCTGAGGCGCGCCCACAGCTTGAAGATGCCGACGGCATAGATGATCGGCGGCACGATCAGCGGCGCGAGCAGCATGACGCGGGTCAAGGACGGCCACCAGCCGGTCAGCGCCCAGGCGCCGAGCGCATAGGTCGCGGCGGCCGAGACGGAGACGATCGTGGCGATGGCGGCGACGACGAGGCTCGTCACCATCGAGGGGAGCCACCCCTTCTCCCACTCCGTCAGCGACCAGAAGTGCTGCAGCGACAGCCCGTGCTCGGGCAGCGAGAGATATTCCCGGTCGGTCAGCGCCACCGGCACCAGCACCAGCACCGGCAGGAACAGGAAGCCGAGCAGAAGCCACGGCAGTCCGACAGCGAAGACCCTCGCCACCGCCCGGCCGAGCGGCGTCGATTCCCGCCGGCGCGGCTCCCCGCTCAGTGTCGCGGCGCTCATCCCTGCCTCCCGGAGAAGGCGGCGCGCAGCGCCGGCTGGCGCATGGCGACGAAGACCACGAAGCCGACGGCGACCAGCAGCATCGTCGACAGGCCGGTGGCGACGCCCCAGCGGAGCGTGTTGGTGATCTGCACCGAGATGTATTCGGCGACCATCACCGTGCGGCCCGCGCCGAGCAGGGTCGGCGTGATCAGGAAGCCGAGCGAGAAGATGAAGACGAACAGCGTCGCTACTGCGATACCCGGCGCGCTGAGCGGCACCCACAGCTTCCAGAACACCGTCATCGGCCGGGCGCCGAGCGAGCGGCCGGCCTGCATGATGCGGCGATCGATACCGGTGAGGTTCGCGTAGATCAGCAGCACCGCGAACGGCATCATGTAGTGGACCATGCCGATGATGACGCCGGTGCGGTTGTGGACGAGCTGCAGCGGTTCCTCGACGATGCCGAGGCCGGTGACTGCGAGGTTCACAAGGCCTTCGCGGCGGAGAATGGTGATCCACGAGAAGGCGCGCACCAGAACCGAGATCCAGAACGGCACCAGCACCATGAAGAGGGCGACGCGGCGCACGCCCGGGAGCATCTGCACGAGGGCGTAGGCGACGACGTAGCTCGCGGCAATCGTCAGCGCTGTCGTCCACAGCGACACCTGGAGCGTCGTCGCGACGACGCGGGCGACGGCGCGGCTTCCGAGCAGTTGCTCGTAGTTGCCGAGGCCGGTCACCGGCTCCGTCACGCTGAGGACGAGCACCTGTGCGATCGGCAGGACGTAGAAGAGGGTGGTGAGCAACACGGCCGGCACGGTGAGGCCGACCGCCCACCTGTCGAACGGGCGCATCCGGAAGTCCCTCGGAACGGGGCGTCGGTGGAGGGGCCGCCGCCGTGGCGGCGACGGCCCCGTCCGATCAGGTGGCGATGAAGTCGAGGAACTTGTTCTGCAGCTCCGCCTCGTTGTCGGCATAGTACTCGGTGCTGATGGCGATGTTGTTCTTGGTGTTTTCCGGCGAGGCCGGGTCGACCGCCTTGTCCTCGGCCGTCATCACCGCCTGGGCGGCCGGGTTCGACGGGCCATTGCCCATCAGGCGCAGCAGCGTGATCTGGCCTTCCGGATCGAGGCTCGAGTTGATGAACTCGAACACCAGCTTGCCGGCCGGGTTGCCCTTCGGCACCGACCAGGCGCTCCAGAACAGGACGTTCTCGTTCCAGGTCCAGGTGAAGCGCTCCGGGGCCTCCTTCTTCAGGAGGTTGGCGCGGGTGTGCCAGATGTTGCCCATGACGACCTCGCCGTCGCGGAACAGCTGCTGGCTCTGGGCGCCACCCTCCCAGAAGATCAGCTGCGGCAGGAGCGGCTCGAGCTTCTTGAAGGCGCGGTCGACGTCGAGGGGATAGAGATCCTCCCGCTTGACGCCGTCGGCGATCAGCACCGGCTCGAGCTGGCCCTGGATCCATTTGCACATCGTGCGCTTGCCCGGATACTTCTCCGTGTCGAAGAAGTCCGCCCAGCTCGTCGGCGGCGTGGCGCCGACCTTGCTGACATCATAGGCGAGCACGTTGGCGAAGGCGTAGTTGGCGACGCCGAACTCGGCCGCGCCGGTCGGGCCGACCTTCGACTTGTCGACCATCGTGTAGTCGATCGGCTCGAGGAAGCCGCCCTTTCCGAGCACCACGCCGTCGACCATGCCGCCGTCGGTGGTGTCCCAGATCACCGCCTTGGACTCGACCATGGCGCGCACCGCGCCCGTCGTCGGGCCGGCACCGTCGATCGCCACCTTGATGCCGGACTTCGCCGTGAACGGCTCGCCATAGGCCTTCTGGAAGGCCTCGACGGCGGCGCCGCCCCAGTTGCACAGCACCACTTCCTTGGCCTGGGCGTAGGAGACGCCCGGGCGCGCCACCGCCACGAGGCCGAGCGCGCCGAGCGCGGTCAGCAGCGTGCGGCGGTCGATCTGTCCGCTCTGGAACCTCTCCATCGCGATCTTGACGGCATCCGCCGCGAAGGTTTCCTTCGTCATCCTCTCCGTCCCCTTCTGAATGGCCGTGCCCGGCCGCCAAACTCCGCCTCCCGCGCGGCCCCGCTCTCTATCGGGCGGGTGCCGCCTCCATCTCCGCGCGCGGCCCGGCGACCGAGCCGCGCACGACGAGCTCCACCGGGATGCGCTCCGGCCGACCGGCGGGCGCCCTCCCCTTCACCAGGTCGACCAGCATCCTGACACCGAGCCGCCCGAACGCCTCCGCCGACTGGCGGATCGTCGTCAGCGGCGGGTCGAGCAGGCTCGCGAGCGGGATGTCGTCGTAGCCGACGATCGACAGGTCCCGCGGCACCGCCACGCCGGCCGCCCGCGCTGCACGGATCATGCCGATCGCCAGCATGTCGGCGGCGGCGAACACCGCCGTCGGCGGCTCGGGCAGCGCCGCGAGCCGGGCGAACGCCTCGGCCCCGAAGCCCTCGTCGTAGCGGCCGCTCACCACCAGCGCCGGGTCGAGCGTCAGCCCCGCTTCAGTGAGCGCGGCCGCGAAGCCGCGCCGGCGCTCGTCGACGCTCAACAGGCCGGCCGGGCCGGTGACGTGGGCGATGCGGCGGTGGCCGGCGGCGATGAGATGGCGGCCGGCGGCGAGCCCGCCCGCCACGTTGTGGGCGAACAGCCGCGGCGCCTCGGCACCCGGCACGTCCTCGTCGACGAGCACCACCGCCTTGCAGGCGTTGATGCGGGCGGCCAGCCGGCCGTCGTCGAGGTGGTTGGTGAGGAGCAGCACGCCGTCGAGCTGGCGGTCCTCGACGCGCGACAGGAAGCCGATCTCGCTCTCCGCGCGGTTGCGGCTCGAGAACATCACCAGGCTGTAGCCCGCCTCGCTCGCCTCCGCCTCGGCGGCGCTGGCGATGGTGGCGAACAGCGGATAGGCGATGTCGGCGGTGATGAGGCCGAGCGTCTCGCTCGTGCCCGAGCGCAGCCGGCGGGCGATGGCGTTCGGCCGGTAGCCGAGCTGCAGCACGGCCGCCTGGATGCGCCGGGCGGTCGCCTCCGGCAGCGTCAGCCGGCCGTTCAGGTAGCGCGAAACGGAGGCCGGCGAGACGCCGGCGACACGCGCCACTTCCTGGATTGTGGGACCCGGCCTCTGCATGACGGAGAGAATAGTTGCGATTCCCGGCGCGGGAAATCGATTTAGTAAATCGTTTGTGTGGATGGATGGAGCGTTGTTGCGATGACGCAACAGCGTGATGCGGGTCGACTGGACCGATGCGGGACGGGCGGCCCGACCGGATATGGCGCCGGATGTCGTGCGAGCGCCGCGGCAGCGACGGCCGCGCACGCCGGCAGCCTCGCGACCGGTGATGGCGGTTCCACGCCGGCTCCGGTTGGGAACGGCGGCAGCCAGCCGGTGACCGGTCGCGGCGGCCATCGCTCAGGCCCCCGGCCGCGGGTCGAAGTACTCGGGATGGCGCTCGCTCAGCACGATGCGGTCGCCCTCGATGTTGGCGACGTGGGCCTCCAGCTGGTCGGCGGCGGCGGCGAAGTCGCGCGCCTCGAGCGCCGCGAAGATGGCGCGGTGCTCGGCCAGCACCTGCGCGAGGTGGGTGACGTCGAAGCCGAGCAGGAAGCCGACGCGGGCGAGATCGGCCGAGACGAGCAGGCAGGCGTTCCAGGCGAGCGGCCGGCCGACGGAGGCCAGCAGCATCGCGTGGAAGTCCATGTCGCGGCGGTGCATCTCGGTGACGTCGCCCTCGGCGATCGCCACCTCCTGGTCGGCGAGATTGCGGCGCAGCGCCCGGAGATCAGCATCGCCGGGCTCCGCGGCCGGCCGCCGCACGGCGCCGCCCTCGAGGCTCGCCCGCACGAACACCGCCTGGCGGATGCGCTCGAGGCCGACGAGAGAGATGCGCGTGCCGGTCTGCGGCGACACCTCGATCAGCCCCTCCTCCACGAGGCGAACGAACGCCTCGCGTACCGGGGTGCGGCTGACGCCGAGGCTGTCGGCGAGTTCGGCCTCGGCGACGCGCTGGCCGGGCTTCAGCTGGGTGGTGACGATCGCCTCGCGCAGCTCCGCATAGACGCGGGCCGCAACGGTGTTGCGGCGCTCCGGCGCGAGGGGAATGGGGCGAGCGGCGAAAGCAACCATGCCGGCATACTGGCATGCACCGGCAGTCGGTCAAGCCTCATTTTTCATCGCGCCCAGGAATTGTGCGTTGCGGTGGCGGAGCAACTCGGCGGGCGTCGCCGGCCGGGTGCGGGTCCGCGGTGGGGGTGGCGGCCGCATCCCCGGTTGGACGCGCCCTTCGCCTCTCGGACGCCGAGCCCGCGCCCCCCCCCTCCCTGCCCTCCCCCGCGAGGGGGGAGGGTTCACGCAGAGATTGGGACAACCCTACTGCCTACTGCCTACTGCCTACTGCCTATTGCCTACTGCCTACTGCCGACTGCCTATTGCCGCTCTTCTCACCCGAACGCTCCCTCCGCCAGCCGCCGCAGCGCCGCCCATTCGAGTTCCGCCGCCCCGTCCGGGTCGGCGGCGTACTGGCGGACGGTGCGCTCCATCACGGCCGCCGTGGGCATCCTGAGCGG
Organism: Pseudoxanthobacter sp. M-2; assembly: GCF_046156265.1. NCBI lineage: Bacteria > Pseudomonadati > Pseudomonadota > Alphaproteobacteria > Hyphomicrobiales > Segnochrobactraceae > Pseudoxanthobacter > Pseudoxanthobacter sp. M-2. Next base: position 3,712 of record NZ_JAWDIR010000009.1, on the reverse strand, counting down.
CCGGCCCGTCGCCATCGCCGCGAGCTGGATCCGGCAGGCCTGCTCGAGATTGTACATCCGCGCGAACGCCTCCCCGACCGTCTTGCCGACGGTGAGCAGGCCGTGATTGCGCAGGATCAGCTGGTTGAACGAGCCGAGGTCGGCGACGAGCCGCTCCTGCTCGTCGCGGTCGAGCGCGATGCCCTCGAAGTCGTGGTAGCCGACGTCGCCGTGGAAGAGCAGCGCCGTCTGATTGAGCGGCAGCAGCCCCTCTTCGAGGCAGCTCACCGCCACGCCCGCCGCAGTGTGGGTGTGGATGACGCAGGCGACCTCCGGCCGCGCCGCGTGGACGGCGGTGTGGATGACGACGCCGGCGGTGTTGATCGGCATCTGCTCGCCGCGCACCAGCCGCCCCGAATGGTCGATGACGGCGAGCCGCTCCGGCCGCACCTCGCGGAAGAGGTCGCCGTAGCGGTTGATCAGAAGCGTGTCCGGCTCGCCGGGAATGCGGGCGGAGGCATGGGTGTGGATGAGGTCGTCCAGGCCGAAGTGGGCGATCAGGCGGTAGACGGCGGCGAGATCCGCACGCACGGCGGCTTCGGCATCGGTCACGGGGAACCTCCGGGGGACGGCATCGGACGGGATCATGCACGGGGCGGGCCGCGGCGAGGACCGGGGAGGCGGTCACGGGCGCGGAGGCACCGCTAACGCGAGGCTACGGCGACGCATGCCGACATGCAAGCATGCCGGTATACCGATGTACATGACCTCGCCGTGGAGGCCGTCTCCGAGCTATCCTCAGGGAATGATCATCGTGCCGATCAGCCAAGCCCGGCGGCGCCTCAGCGCGCTCGCGCGCCTGGTCGAGGCGGGCGAGACGATCGTCGTCACCCGCAAGGGGCGTCCGGTCTTCGATATCGTGCAGCACCGGCCGCGCGGCGGGATAGACCGGGAGGCCATAGAGACATTCAAGCGCGAACACGGGCTCGAGCGGCTCGTCGAATACATCTCGGATGACTTCGACGATCCCCTGCCCGAGGACTTCCTGCTGAAGCCGCTCCCGGAAAAGTCCTAGCGCTTGCGTCCGGCGGCGGCGCACCGCCGCCGGAGGCCGCGGCGCGTGGGCTCAGAGGTTGCAGCTCGCGACGGTGACGTCGCGGATCTCGGCGCTGACCTTCGAGCCGTCCTTCACCGTCGGGAAGCTCTTGCCGCCGGAGGAGCGCAGCTTCACCTCGGCGTCGAGGTCGCCGTTGCGGTCGGCCTTGAAGCCCGCCTGGCCGATCTTCTTGCCGTCGACGAAGAAGGTCACCTTCTGGCCGGACTTGAAGTCGGAGCGGCGGTCGGCCTCGAGATCGACGTCGAGTTGCTTGACGGCGTTCTTGCCCTGGCCCTGTTCGGTGTAGGTGGCCGAGAAGCGCAGCGTGAAGCTGCCACCCGAGCAGTGCTGCAGCCGGCTGAAGCCCTGGGCGTCGCCGGTGGTGGGCAGGGCGGTGCCGGCGACAAGCACGGCAGCGGCGATGGCGAGCGGGGCTGCGGGGAACTTCATGGGCGACTCCTCTCGGGACTGAGCGGGCCGGCCGCTGAAACCATTGTCGCCACGGCTGCGAGAGACCGAGCACTTCTGGCTAAAGACCGGCAAAAGCAACAGGTTGCACGAAACTCTCATAGGCGGCAGAAGCGGCGGTGACAACCGCGAATGCCGGCAGCGCCTTCGCCCGAGCGCGGCGACGTCCCCGGCTCGTGATTTTCCGCGTCATCATCACGGGCAAGCGAGGCGCAGCCGAGCGCCGATCCGGGACGTGAGCGCAAGACTGCGCCGGAGGCGCGGCTCAAGCGTCGCGCGTTCCGCGCGACTTGTTTTTCCGCTCACGTCCCGGATCGCTCCGCGGTGCTTCGCGTCCGGGATGACGCTCCGCGCGACGCACTCGCCCCTCTCCTGGCCTCGCCTCCCACGCGCCTCTCCGCTTCCGTCGCCGCCGCGGCGCTGCTAGAACGCGGCGCATGGGTGCGCGGTGGACGATGCGGCGGCGAATTACCGGCCCGGCCTCTCTCTGAGGCGCGGGGGTTTTGTCCTGCGCGAGGAGGCCGGGTTTCCTTCCGACCGTCGCGGCCGCCGGGGATTAAGTCCCGCGCCGCGGACGCCCCGATTTACGACCGCCCGAACGGACACCCGATGACCGAGACGACCACCCCGGCGACCGCCGCCGAGCGCGACTATTCCGAGACCTTGTTCCTGCCCGAGACGGCCTTCCCGATGCGCGCCGGCCTGCCGCAGCGCGAGCCGGAGATCCTCGCCCGCTGGAACGCCATCGGCCTCTACAAGCGGCTGCGCGAGGAGGCGAAGGGCCGCCCGCTGTTCGTGCTGCACGACGGCCCGCCCTATGCCAACGGCAACCTCCACATCGGCCACGCCCTCAACAAGACGCTGAAGGACGTGATCACGCGCTCGATGCAGATGCTCGGGCGCGATTCCAACTACGTCCCCGGCTGGGACTGCCACGGCCTGCCGATCGAATGGAAGATCGAGGAGCAGTACCGCGCCAAGGGCCAGGACAAGGACGCCGTGCCGGTCGTCGAGTTTCGCCGCGAGTGCCGGCAGTTCGCCGAGCACTGGGTGAAGGTGCAGGGCGAGGAATTCCAGCGCCTCGGTGTCGTCGGCGATTTCGACGACCCCTACCTGACGATGGCCTTTGATGCCGAGTCGGTGATCGCCGGCGAACTCCTGAAGTTCGCCACCTCCGGCCAGCTCTACCGCGGCTCGAAGCCGGTGATGTGGTCCGTCGTCGAGAAGACGGCGCTCGCCGAGGCCGAGGTCGAGTATCAGGACTACCAGAGCGACACGATCTTCGTGAAGTTTCCGGTGCTCATGGTGGTGTCAGACGATTGGGATCAAGCGGATCTGGTGGGAGCGTCAGTCGTCATCTGGACGACAACGCCTTGGACAATCCCCGGTAACCGGGCGATCTCCTATTCGCCGAAGGTTGCTTATGGCCTCTACCGTGTCGGCGAAACCCGCTCGGACAACTGGGCAAAGAGCGGCGAGACCTACGTGCTTGCCGATGCGCTCGCGGCCGACCTGTTCAAGGCGGCGCGCGTGCCGGAAGACAGCTACGAGCGTGTCCGTGACGTGCCTGCGGATACACTGGACAAGATTGTCTGCCGTCACCCGCTCAGAGACCTCGGATACGACTTCCAAGTTCCCCTTCTCCCCGGCGACCACGTCACCGACGAGGCCGGCACCGGCTTCGTCCACACCGCCCCCGGCCACGGCGTCGAGGACTTCGAGGTGTGGATGGCTCACAAGAGTGAGCTCGAGTACGACGGCATCGATACCCGCATCCCCTACACGGTCGACGCCGACGGCTTCTTCACCGCCGACGCCCCGGGCTTCGAGGGGCGCCGCGTCATCACCGACAAGGGCGATAAGGGCGACGCCAACCAGGCCGTCATCGACGCGCTCGTCGCCGCCGGCATGCTGGTGGCGCGTGGCCGCCTCAAGCACCAGTACCCGCACTCCTGGCGCTCGAAGAAGCCGGTGATCTTCCGCAACACCCCGCAGTGGTTCATCGCCATGGACAAGGAGTTGCAGGGGTGGACAGCGAAGGGTGAAACCCTCCCCCCCGGCGGGGGAGGTCGGCGCGCCGAAGGCGCGACGGGAGGGGGGGCCGCCGCGCGGGAGCGCGGCGAGAAAGACTCCTCACCCCAATCCGATGCCGAACTTGCCGCGGGCCCC
>NZ_JAWDIR010000008.1:0-60855 GCF_046156265.1 Pseudoxanthobacter sp. M-2 | reverse complement strand
CCCGGTCCAACGACCGGGGCCGATTCTGTTGCGGGCACATCGTCACGAGAGCGTGCCCATTGCCCTTTAGCGTTCCGCAGGCTGCACCCGGCAAGCCTCGGCTCGGGCGGCAGTGCCACGCAAACCCCTGATCCGTCGTCGAAAATTCCTTTCGTTACATTTCACGGAAACGGAACAGAACTGACGCGTGGCCGTCAGGTTCGCACCCGACAGTGCTGGATGGACTCCAGCATGCGGTGATCGCCCGTGACGGCGCAGCTCTTCTCCTATGCGAACCCCGGCGATCCGAAGGTCCGGCGCCTGACGATGGCGCTGCTCGAGCGGGCGCTCGGCGTCTCCCGGCTGACGAACGGCTACCAGCGCTGGCGCAGCGAACTCGAAGACCCGTCTGTGCGCACGTTCGATTCGATGCTCGAGCTGTGCGACATCGACCTCGTCCTCGCGGGCCGGTGGCCGCTGGCGCGGCTCCCGGACGGGCCGCTGCTGGTCGTCTCCAATCACCCCTTCGGGATCGGCGACGGCATCGCCTTGGGCGCGATCGCGGAACGCTTCGGCCGGCCCTTCAAGCTCCTCATCAATCAGCGCCTCGCGCGGGTGCCTGAGATCGAGCCCTACATCCTGCCGCTCTCCTTCGACGAGAGCCGCGAAGCCGTCGAGATGAACATCGCCACCCGGCATGAGGCGGTGCGGCTCCTGAAGGCAGGCGGGACGGTCGGGATCTTCCCGGGCGGTGGCGTCGCCACGGCGCCGCGCGGCTACGGTGCCGCGGAGGAGCTGCCGTGGAAGAAGTTCCTGCCGAAGCTCGTGCAGATGGGCGGGGCGAACGTGCTGCCGATCTACATGCACGGCCAGAACAGCCTGCTCTTCCAGGCGGCGAGCCGCGTCTCGCTCACCGCGCGGCGCGCGCTTCTGTGCCGCGAATTCGTCCGGCAGCTCGGCAGCCCCATCCACGTGCAGGTCGGCGAGGTGATGGCGCACCGGGAGCTCGCGGCGATCCGCGACCGCAACGCGCTGCTCGAGCACATCCAGCGCGCCGTTCTGTCGATGCGGCCGCACGATGCCCGCAGCAGCCGGCCGGCAATCCTCGACGCCAAGCGCCGGCATCCGCTGTGGAAGGAAGATGCCGTCTGCATGACCAACAGCCTGAAATGGCTGCGCGAGAAGCCGGCAGCGGGCGACGTGGCGGAGACGATCCTGCCGCGGTCTTGAGCCGACCGATCGCACGCGAGCCACGTCGGCGGCGCTGAGCGGGATGCGTCGCGGCCATCGCCGCTTCCAGGCATGGTACATGCAAGCGGCGCCCGCGTGCCTCACCCGGCCCGCGGCAACGCCGACGCGCGCGTCGTCAGCCGGTCTGGCCGGTAACCCTGTCGCCGCACACGCGAGAAGTCCCTTGCCGCGTTCCTCCCGGCCGTCAAAGATGCCCGCATCAGGATGTGACCGCCGCGCATGGCGCCGGCGATCACGGGAAGGCGCGAGCCGGGGAGAGTGCTCGCACCGGGCTGGTGACAGCACCGATGCGACGATTGTCTCGTGTCGCTGAAACGGAAAGACGTCTTGGCCGATCCCTACATCCGCTTCGACCATGTCACCAAGGCCTTCGGCGCCCTGACGGTTGTCGACCAGCTCGATCTCGACATCGCCCGCGGCGAGTTCGTCTGCCTGCTCGGGCCGTCCGGCTCCGGCAAGACGACGCTCTTGATGATGCTCGCCGGCTTCGAGGCGCCGACCGGCGGCCGGGTGCTGGTCGATGGCGTCGACATCGTGCCGCTGCCACCGCACCGGCGGAACATGGGCGTCGTCTTCCAGAGCTATGCGCTCTTCCCGCACATGAGCGTCGCCGAGAACGTCGCCTTCCCGCTCGAGATGCGCGGCGTCTCGCGCGCCGAAACGGCGGCGAAGGTCACCCGGGCGCTCGAGATGGTGCAGCTCGCCGCCTACAAGGATCGCCGGCCCTCGCAGCTCTCGGGCGGCCAGCAGCAGCGCGTCGCGCTCGCCCGCGCGCTCGTCTTCGAGCCGAGCGTCGTGCTGATGGACGAGCCGCTCGGCGCCCTCGACAAGAAACTGCGCGAGCAGATGCAGCTCGACATCCGCGCGCTGCACCGCGACCTCGGGCTGACGATCGTCTTCGTCACTCACGACCAGTCCGAGGCGCTGACGATGGCCGACCGCATCGCCGTCTTCAACCACGGCAAGATCGAGCAGATCGGCCCCCCGGACGCGATCTACGAGCGGCCGGCGACGCGCTTCGTCGCCGACTTCATCGGCGAGACGAACCTGCTCGAGGGCGTCACTCAGGCGGTCGGCGACGGCAGCGCCACCGTCCGGCTCGGCGACGGCCGCATCGTTACCGTCGCCGCACCCGCGGGACTTACCCCGCAGCAGCCGGTGACCATCTGCGTGCGGCCCGAGCGCGTCCGCCTCGGCGCCACAGCGGGAGAGCCGAACGCCTTCTCCGCCAGCGTGACCGACTGCGTCTATCACGGCGACCACCTGCGGGTTCACCTCAGCGATGCCGCCGGCAGCCTGGTGGCGAAGGGCGACCGTCACCGCGCCGAGTGGGCGGAGGGCTCAACCGTCACCGCCGCCTTCGCGCCGGCCGATTGCTGGGTGCTGCTGCGATGATGGGCGTGAGGCTGCGGGCGCACCTCGTCGCCTTCGCCCTGGTGGCGCCGCTGCTCGCCTTCATCGTGCTGTTCTTCCTGTGGCCGCTGGTGGCGATGACGACGGTTGCCGTCTCCGACCCAACGGTGGCGCGGGCGCTTCCCGAGACCTCGGCGGTCGCCGGCGACTGGGACCGCGTCTCGCCGCCACCGGCCGAGCTGCAGGAGGCGCTCGTCGCCGACCTGCGCGCGCTGGACGACCAGCAGGTGCTCGGCGACGTGACGCGCCGCCTCAACAGCGCCCAGGCGGGCTTCCGCACCCTGATGGGCAAGACGGTGTCGGCGGTGCGCGAGACGGAAGGGCCCGTCGACCTCGTCGCCGTCGACAAGCGCTGGGAGAACCCGGCCTTCTGGCGCGCCGTCGCCGACTATGCCGGCTCGATCTACACCGACCGCAACCTCCTCGCCGCCGTCGACCTCGAGCGCAACGTCGCCGGCGAGATCGTGGCGATGCCGGAGGGGAGCTCCGCCAACTTCGCCATCCTGGTCCGCACCTTCGTCGTGGCGGCGACGGTGACGCTCGGCTGCCTCCTGATCGGCCTGCCCTATGCGATGCTCGCCGCCGCGGTCGACGGCTGGCGGCGCCAGCTGCTGCTCGCCGCGGTGCTGCTGCCACTGTGGACGTCGCTGCTGGTGCGCACCGCCGCGTGGTTCATCCTGTTGCAGGACAACGGGCTCATCAACGCGACGCTGATGGCGTCCGGCCTCACCAGCGCGCCGATCCCGCTGATCTTCAATCGGCTCGGCGTTGTCATCGCCATGGTGCACGTGCTGCTGCCGTTCATGGTGCTGCCGATCTTCTCGGTGCTGCTCGCGATCCCGAAGAACCTGATGCCGGCGGCCGCCTCCCTCGGCGCCCACCCGGTGCGGGCGTTCCTGCGCGTGCTCCTGCCGCTCAGCCTGCGCGGCATCGTCTCCGGCTCGCTGCTCGTGTTCATGAGCGCCATCGGCTACTACATCACCCCGGCGCTCATCGGCGGGCCGCGCGACCAGCTGATCTCCTCGGTGATCGCCTTCTACGCCACCGGCTCCGCCAACTGGGGCATGGCGGGCGCGCTCGGCCTGGTGCTGCTCGCGGCGACGCTGGTGCTCTACGCGGTCTACGGGCGGCTGTCGGCCGACCGCACGGCGAGGGCCTGACGATGCTCGCCGCGATCAAGCTCCTGTTCGGGCTCGCCGCCGTCATCTTCCTGCTGGCGCCGCTGGTGGTGATCCTGCCGCTCGCCTTCACCGACAGCATCTTCCTCAACTACCCGATCCAGACCTACTCGCTGCGCTGGTTCGAGGAGCTTTCGACGGCGGAAGCCTGGCGGCGGGCGATCGTCAACAGCCTGATCATCGGCGGCGGCACGACGGTGCTGGCGACCGTCCTCGGCACGCTCGCGGCGCTGGGCCTGCGCGGCTCACGGTTGCCCTTCGCCGGGGTCTTCCGCACCGCCTTCCTGCTGCCGATGGTGGTGCCGGCGGTGGTGCTCGGCGTCGGCATGCAGATCTTGTTCGCGCGCCTCGGCCTCGCGTCGAGCTATGCCGGCGTCATCATCGCCCACACGGTGGTGGCGGTGCCGTTCGTCGTCGTCAATGTCGCGGCCTCGCTCGAGGGCATCGACCGGCGGGTGGAGCGGGCGGCGCTGTCGCTCGGCGCTTCGCCGACGGTGGTGTTCCGCCGCGTGACGCTGCCGCTCGCCATGCCGGGCGTCGTCTCGGGCGCCGTCTTCGCCTTCGCCACATCCCTCGACGAGGTGGTGCTGACGCTGTTCGTCGCCGGCCCGAACCAGCGGACGCTCGCCCGCCAGATGTTCTCCTCGATCCGCGAGAACATCAGCCCGGCGATCGCCGCCGCGGCCTTCCTGTTCATCGTCGGCACGATCCTGGTCGGCCTGCTCGCCTTGTGGGCCCGCTCGCGCGGCCGCCAGCGCGCCGTCGCCGGCGCGCCGGAGTAGCAGCGGCGGCGTCAGCGACGCCGCCAGCTTGCTTCAGGCGAGGCTTTCCGTCAGGCGGGCGAGCATGGCGGCGCGGTCGTGGCGGGCGGCGAGTGCGCCGGCCATGTCGACGGCTTCGAAACGCACCGGCAGGTTCGGCTGCATCTGGCCGATCAGGTCCATGTCGGCGGAGATCACCGTGCCGACCATGAAGTAGCCGCCGCCGGAGACGGCATCCCGGTGCAGCACGATCGGCTCGGTGCCGCCCGGTACCTGGATCGACCCGTACGGATACGGGCAGTCGACGACGTTCGACGGGTCCGAGCCCGCCCCGAAGGGCTGCTCGCGCTCGACGAACTGCAGCGGCCGGCCGCCCCGGAAGCGGTAGCCGATGCGGTCGGCCTCGGGCGCCACCTTCCAGGTGTCCTCGAAGAAGCCCTTCCCCGCCGCCTCGGTGAGGCGGTGCCAGTAGAGCCCCGGCAGCGCCCGGAGCACCACCGGGTTGCCGAGCCCGCGACGGAGATCGGCGGGAACGGAGCGGCCGGCGGCGACGGCCCGCTTCGCGGGTCCGATGGGAAGGCTGTCGCCCACCTTCAGCGGCCGGCCCTCGTGGCCGCCGAGCGCGCCCAGCGCATAGGTCGAGCGGCTGCCGAGCACCACCGGCACGTCGATGCCGCCGGCGATCGCGATGTAGCCGCGCGCCCCCGCCTTGAGGAAATCGAACGACAGCGTCTGGCCGGCCTTCACCGTAAAGGCCGTCCACGTCGGCTGCACCACGCCATCAACCTTCGGCGGCAGCTCGGCGCCGGTGACGGCGACGAGGGCGTCGGCGTCAAACTTGAGCTCCGGTCCCATGAACACGGCTTCCAGCACCGCGTCGCCGGCGTCGTTGCCGACGAGGAGGTTCGCGGCCGTCAGCGCATAGGTGTCCATGCCGCCGGAGACCGGGATGCCGAGATGGTAGTAGCCGGGACGCCCGAGATCCTGGACGGTGGTGGCCAGGCCGGGCTTCAGCACCTCGATCGCCATCAGGCACCTCCCAGAAGCGCGGCGTTGTAGGCGGTGGGATCCTGCTGGAACGCGTCGAGCGAGAACGTTACCTTGCGGATCCCCGGATAGAAGCGGCCGGCGGCCACCTCCTCCAGGTCGCGGTCGTATTCCTCGCGCGTCACCGGGTTGAACTTCACGATGTCGCCCGGCTTGAAGAAGATCATGAACTCCTTCAAGTAGCTGATCTCCTGCTTCGGGTCGTAGATCGGCATCGGCGTGATCCCGAACATCTGGTAGCCGCCGGCGCCGCGCACCGAATAGATGCAGCTGAAGCAGCCGCCGTGGCCGACGGTGAGCTTCGGCGTGTCGGTGCGCGGGCGCAGGTACTTCGGCACCTCGAGCTGCCGCTGGCGCTCGACCATCTGGTACATGAACGGCAGGCCGGCGACGAAGCCGACCATCGAGACGAACCACGGCGAGCCGGAGTGCGCCGCGATGAAGGCGTCGGCGCTCGGCAGGTCGTTGACGCGGGCGGCGAACTCGAGGTCGGTCGCCTTCGGGTCCTGGTGGCGCTCGCGGAAGCGCATCAGCGTCTCGTGGGTCCACGGGTCGTCGTAGAAGACCGGGATGTCGATGACGCGGGTGTCGATCACCGGCTCGGACTTGGCGGCCGCCGCCTCCAGCGACTTCAGCTCCTTCAGGAGGTCGTCGGGGGCGATCCTGTCGGGATCGAACTTGACGAGCGCCGAGGCGTTCGCCGGGCAGATCTCGGTGACGCCGGCGATGCGGCTGTCGCGGATGGCGTTGGTGAGCGACAGCCCCTTGAAGAAGGCCTCCAGAGACATCGCCTCGTCGAGCTCGATATAGACGTGCTCGTCACCGCCGAATGAGTATCGCGTCTGCATGTGGGGCGGATCTCCTCAGGCTTTCGCAGCATCGAGCGGGTTGGCTTCGAGCGGATTCTTCTCAAGCCATGGCTCCAGCCAGCGGGTGTGGACACGGCCACTCGCGACTTCCCCGTCGCGGGCGAGCGCCTTGTGCAGCGGGATCGTCGTGGCAATCCCCTCGACCGTGAGCCCGTCGAGGGCGCGCGCCATCGCGTCGATCGCGGCCTCGCGCGTCGCGCCGTGGACGATCAGTTTGCCAACAAGGGAATCGTAGAAGGGCGGCACCGCGTAGCCCTCGTAGAGCATGGTGTCGAAGCGGATGCCGTCGCCGTCGGGAACGACCAGCCGAGACACCACGCCCGGCGAGGGCATGAAGCTCTTCGCCGCGTCCTCGGCGTTGATCCGGCATTCCAGCGCGTGGCCGGTGATCGCGACGTCCTGCTGGCGGATCGACAGCGGGGCGCCGGCGGCGATGCGGATCATCTCGGCGACGAGGTCGACGCCGGTGATCATCTCCGTAACCGGATGCTCGACCTGGATGCGGGTGTTCATCTCGATGAAGAAGAACTCGCCGGTCTCGTCATCATAGAGATATTCGAGCGTGCCGGCGCCGCGGTAGCCGACCGACTTCGCCAGCGCCACGGCCGAGGCGCAGAGTTTTTCGCGCGTAGCCGCATCGAGGACGGCGGCGGGCGCCTCCTCCCAGACCTTCTGGCGGCGGCGCTGCAGCGAGCATTCCCGCTCGTAGAGGTGCACGGCGTTCGTGCCGTCGCCCATGATCTGCACCTCGACGTGGCGGGCGCGGCCGATGAAGCGCTCGAGATAGAGCCCGCCGTCGCCGAAGGCCGACTGCGCTTCCGCGCTCGCCTGCGGGATCAGGGTGGCGAGTTCGTCGGGCGTGTGGGCGACGCGGATGCCGCGGCCACCGCCGCCGGCCGACGCCTTGATCATCACGGGATAACCGACCTCCTCGGCGGCATCCCGCGCCGCCTGGAGGCCTTCTACGCGGCCGGGACTGCCCGGCACCGTCGGCACGCCCGCCTTCATCGCCATCTCGCGCGCCGTCGCCTTGTCGCCCATCAGCCGGATCGTCTCGGCCTTCGGGCCGATGAAGACTAGGCCACGCTCCTCGACCGCCTGGGCGAAGCCGGCGTTCTCGGAGAGGAAGCCGTAGCCCGGGTGGACGGCGTCGGCGCCGGTGTCGGCGGCGGCTTTCAAGAGCGCCTCGACGCTGAGATAGGACTTCGAGGCGTGCGCCGGGCCGATCTCCACCACCTCGTCGGCGAGGCGGGCGGCGAGCATGCCGTGGTCGGCCTTGCTCACCGCCTGGACGGTGGCGATCCCGAGCGACTGTGCCGCGCGGATGATCCGCACGGCGATCTCGCCACGGTTGGCGATGAGGATCTTGGTGACGGGCATGGGCCGTGCCGTCCCGGCGCTCAGTCTTCGAGCTCGCAGACCGGCTGGCCGGCCATTACCGCGTCCTCGTTGTCGAGCACGAACTTGACGTTCGAGCCGCCGACTTCGGCGACGACCGGGTTGAAGGTCTTCATCACCTCGATGAGGCCGATGGTCTCGCCCGCGGCCACCGAGTCGCCGTCCTGCTTGAAGGGCGGCTCACCCGGCGACGGGCTGCGGTAGAAGATGCCGGGGATGGGAGCCAGAACCGTCTTCACCGCCATGAGAAACCTCCGCCGCAACTGGAGCCGAGCATAGGGAAAGTTCGCGCCGGGAAACACCGGCCTCGTGCGAAATTATGGCGCATGGCGGGGGTGCCCGGCACCCCTTCGGAGAAGGGTCATTCCCGGCCTTGTGCCGGGAACCCATCTCACAGCGGGCGCGGTAGCCAACGATCCCGCAAGCGTTGCAGCAAGACCTGGATCCTCGGCACAAGGCCGAGGATGACTTGGTTGAGGGGAGTGGCGAGGAGTGGGATCGGCGGGGAGCGCGCGGCAGCGCAGATGTTCCGGCTCCAGCGACGCGCCGGGGCAATTTCCCATTTGACGGCCGCCTCCCCTCTCCCGACACTTGCGGGAGGCGACAGGCGAGGACTTCCGATGACGGTCTTGATCAACTGCGACATGGGCGAGAGCTTCGGGCTCTATCGCTGCGGCGACGACGAGGGGATCATGCCCCACATCGACATGGCGAACGTCGCCTGCGGCTTCCACGCCTCCGACCCGGTGGTGATGCAGAAGACCGTGCGGCTCGCCAAGGCGCATGGCGTGCGCGTCGGCGCCCACCCCTCCTATCCCGACCTGCAGGGCTTCGGCCGGCGCGAGATGAAGATGGGTCGCGAGGAGCTCACCGCTTGCCTGATCTACCAGATCGGCGCGCTGAAGGGCTTCCTCGACATCGAGGGAATGCCGCTCAACCACATCAAGCCGCACGGCGCGCTCTATGGCGTCGCCTCGCGCGATCCGGAGGTGGCGAACGCCATCGCCGACGCCGCCGTCTCGTTCGGCGTGCCGGTGCTCGGCATGGCCGGCACCCAGCACGAGAAAGTCTACCCCGCCCGCGGCCTGACCTTCATGGCAGAGTATTACGCCGACCTCGACTACAACGACGAGGGCATGGTGATCATCACCCGCGAGCACGACGCCCGCGACCCCGCCGAGGTGGAGCGGGCGATGACGCGGGTGCTCACCGAGGGCAAGGGCACCTCGATCAACGGGCGCGAGCTGCCGATGAAGGCGGACTGCGTCTGCGTCCACTCCGACACGCCCGGCGCCGACGAGCTCGCCCGCGCGGTGAAGCGCGCCGTCACCGAGTTCGAGAAGCGCGCCGCCTGAGACGCGGCTCTCGGTTCAGGGCTTTCCAAGGCACAAAGAGAAAGGGGCGAGCCGATGGCCCGCCCCTTCCTGTCGAAGCTAGTAGTCGTCGATTAGTCGCGCAGGATCGCCGCAACGAGGCGGTTGACCTCGGCCGACTTCTCCATGTGCGGCAGGTGGCCGACGGCGGCGAGCCGGTGCACGGTCACCGAGGCCGGCAGTCCGTCGGCGCCTGAGGCCGGCAGGATCTGGTCGCTCTCGCCGACGATCACCTGAACCGGCACCTTCGCACCCGCGAGCGCATCGCGCAGGCTGGCGTTCTGCTTGCCGCCCGAGAAGTTCGCCGCCGCGATCGCCGTCAGCGCCTCGGAGGCGCCGTCGAGGCGCTTGAACTTCAGCACGTCCTCGACCATGTCCGCCGTCACCATCGACGGGTCGGCGACGAGGAGCTCGATCACCGGCCGGAGCTTGCGCGCGCGGGACTCGCCCAGGAAGCCGTCGATGAAGCCCTGGTTGATGGTGCCGGCGATGCCTGCCGGCGCGACCAGCGACAGCGAGGCGACGCGGTCGGGATGGGTCGCGGCGATGTGGGCCGCGATGGCACCCCCGAGCGAGTGGCCGGCGAGATGGGCCTTCTTGATGTCGACGGCGTCGAGGAAGGCGACCACCGCCGTGGCGAGGCCGGCGACGGAACCGTCCTTCACCGCCTTCTCGGAGCCGCCGTGACCCGGCAGGTCGAGGGCGTAGACGGTGCGGCCCTCCGCGAGCGCCTCATGGTTGAAGAGCCAGGCGGCGTGGTCGGAGCCGAAGCCGTGGATGAGGACGACCGGCGTGCCGTCGCCCTCGCCGAGCTTCAGGTAGCGGATGCGGCCCGCGGCGGTCTCGACCACCTGCGGCTCCGGGGCGGCGACGGTGTTGTCGGCGGCCGCCGCCATGCTCTCCTGGAACTTCGTCACATAGGCGTCGATCTCCTCGTCGCCGACGCCCTTGTCGGCGACGACGGCGAGCAGAGCTCCGACCGGCACGACATCGCCCTCATTGATGACGCGGCGGCGAACGACGCCCTCCACCGGGCTCTCGAAGGCGTTGGCGATCTTCGTCGTCTCGATGTCGGCGATTTCCTGGCCGCGGGCGATCTTGTCACCCTCCGCGATGTTCCATTTCGACAGGGTGCCCTCCTGCATGGCGAGGCCCCACTTCGGCATGACGATCGGTTCGATGGACATCGGCGGTCTCCGGGAAATTGGAAGTTGGCGCGGGGCGCGGCCGCGTATTCGGCGCATCGTCCTCCCCCCTGGCAGGGGGGAGGACAGCCGGCGCAGCCGGCAGGTGGGGGCCCGTCGATCGGGGATGCGACGTCGATCGTGGCAGCCGCGATCTTCGGGCCCCACCCTGACCGCTTCGCGGTCTGTCCCTCCCCCTGGCAGGGGAGGGACGAGTCGTGCTTCTGTCTGCCGCCCTACTCCGCGGCGACCCGCTCCGGCATGCCGACGAGCTCGCGCACAGCGGCCTCGATCTTGGCCGGGCTCGGCACGTAGAGGTCCTCCAGCGCCGGCGAGAACGGCACCGGCGCATGCGGCGCCGTCACCATCCGCGGAGCCGCCTTCAGCTTGCCGAACGACCGCTCGGTGACGAGCGAGGCGATGTCGCTCGCCATCGAGCAGCGCGGGTGCGACTCGTCGACGACGACGAGGCGGCCGGTCTCCTCGGTGGTCTCGATGATGGTGTCGAGGTCGAGCGGCGAGGTGGTGCGCGGGTCGACCACCGTGCAGGTGATGCCCTGCTTGGCGAGGTTATCGGCCGCCTGGTTGGCGAAGCCGACCATCCGCCCGATCGCCACGATCGTGCAGTCGTCGCCCTCGCGGGTGACGTTCGCCTCGCCGAAGGGGATGGTGTAGGGCTCGTCGGGAACCTCCATCTCCTCGTCGTACATCACCTTGTGCTCGAAGAAGATCACAGGGTCGTCGTCGCGGATCGCCTGGATGAGCAGCCCCTTCGCCTCGTAGGCGTTCGACGGCACCACCACCTTCAGCCCGGGAATGTGGGTGAAGAGCGAGTAGAGGCACTGCGAATGCTGCGAGGCGGCGCGGAAGCCGCCGCCGTACATGGTGCGCACGACGAGCGGGGTGACCGCCTTGCCGCCGAACATGTAGCGGAACTTCGCCGCCTGGTTGAAGATCTGGTCGAAGCAGACCCCCATGAAGTCGACGAACATCAGCTCGGCGATCGGACGGAGCCCGGTCGCCGCGGCGCCGGCGGCGGCGCCGACGAACGAGATCTCGGCGAGGTGGGTGTCCATCACCCGGTCCGGGCCGAACTGGGTGTAGAGGCCCTTGGTGACGCCGAGCGGGCCGCCCCAGGCGTCCTGCTGGCCGGGCGCCCCGGTGCCGCCGGAGACGTCCTCACCCATCAGGATGACGCGCGGATCGCGCTCCATTTCCTGACGCATCGCCTCGTTGATGGCCTGGCGATAGCTCTTCTTGGGCATTGTCCACTCCCCTCAGTAGCGCACGTAGACGTCGGTCATCAGATCGGCCTCGGTCGGCATCGGAGCCGCCTTGGCGTCGACCAGCGACTGCGCGATCTGGTCCGCGACCTGCTTGTCCACCGCGTCGAATTCCTCCGGCGCGATCAGCGACGCCTCGACGACGCGCTGCCGGAAGATCTTCAGGGGATCGTGGTTCGCCCTGAGGTTGGCGACCTCGTCGGGGGCGCGATAGGTCATCGCGTCGCCCTCGAAGTGGCCGTAGTGGCGGCCGAGGCGGACGTGCAGCAGCGACGGACCGCCGCCGTTGCGGGCCCGGTCGATCATCTCGCCGGCGGCCTCGTACATGGCGAAGAAGTCGAAGCCGTCGACCTCCTTCGAGGGCAGGCCGAAGCCGGTGGCACGACCCGTCTGGCTGCCGCCGACCGACCACGAGGAGGCGGTCGATTCCGCATAGCCGTTGTCCTCGGCGACGAAGACGATCGGCAGGTTCCAGATCTTCGCGAGGTTGTAGCTCTCCAGGATGGCGCCCTGGTTGGAGGCGCCGTCGCCGTAGAAGCACACCGCGACGCCGCCGGTCTTCAAGACCTTGGCCGTCAGCGCCGCGCCGCAGGCGAGCGGGCCGCCGGCGCCGACGATGCCGTTCGCACCGAGCATGCCCTTCGACAGGTCGGCGATGTGCATCGAGCCGCCCTTGCCGCCGCACAGCCCGTCCTTGCGGCCGAAGATCTCCTTCATCATGCCGTCGACATCGCAGCCCTTGGCGATGCAGTGGCCGTGGCCACGGTGCGTCGAGGCGATGGCGTCGCGATCGGTGAGGTGCAGGCAGACGCCGACGCCCGACGCCTCCTCGCCGGCGTAGAGGTGCACGAAGCCGGGAATATTGCCGGCCGAGAACTCGTCGTGCACGCGATCCTCGAATTCGCGGATGGTCCGCATCCGCGTATAGGCGGCGAGAAGCGTCTCGCGCGGAAGCTGCAGTGCGCTTGACATGGTTTCCTCCAACTAGGCCCCGTGAACCGCCGTGCTTCGGCACCCGCCCGGGTGGGCGCCGTCACGGTCTTCAGACTGGTTGCCGCCAGGGTGGGCGGCCGTCGTCCGTTCGTCGCAAAAGCTGATCCGGCGACCCGACATCGTCAAGGCACCGCGCCTTCGCCACACCTGTTGCGACCGGACAGAGCCGCTCACGTCAGCGCCTTGCCGTTGCTCGCATCGAACAGGTGCAACTTGGTATTGTCGACAGTGACGAAGATCGGCGCGTCCATCTCGCCGCGGAAATCCGCCCCGGTCTTGGCCAGAACCCGGCCGCCCTGGAAGGCGACCTCGACGAGCGTGTCGCCGCCGAGCGGCTCCACGGCATAGATAGTGCCCGCCATGCAGTCGCCCGCGGGCGCCGAACCGGCGACCTGCAGCGCCTCGGGACGAATGCCGAGCCGCATGCCGCCGCGCGTGCCGTTGAGGCGGTGGCGGTGGGCGTCGGACAGGCGCACGCGGAACGCGCCGCAGCGCACCTCGAGGTCCGTCTCAGAGCCCGCCGTGACGACTTCGGCATCGAGGAAGTTCATCGGCGGCTCGCCGACGAAGCTCGCCACCCACTCGTTCGCCGGATGGTTGTAGATCTCCTGCGGCGTGCCGATCTGCTGCAGCACGCCCTCGTTCATCACGGCGATGCGGTCGGCCATCGACAGCGCCTCGAGCTGGTCGTGGGTGACGTAGATCGTCGTCGTCGCGAGCTCACGCTGCAGGCGCTTCAGCTCGCCGCGCATGTGGCCGCGCAGCTTGGCGTCGAGATGGCCGATCGGCTCGTCGAACAGGAACACCTTCGGCGAGCGGACGATCGCCCGGCCGATCGCCACACGCTGCTTCTGGCCGCCCGAGAGCTCCATCGGCCGCCGGTCGAGGAGGTGGCCGATCTGCAGCATCGCCGCCGCCCGCTCGACGCGGGTCTTGATCTCGGCAGCCGGCATGCCGCGCAGCTTCAGCGCGTTCGCCATGTTGTCGCCCACCGTCTTGTGCGGATAGAGGGCGTAGTTCTCGAACACCATCGCGATGTCGCGGTCCTTCGGCGGCAGCTCGTTGATGCGCTTGCCGTCGAAGGTGATCTCGCCAGCCGAGATGTGCTCGAGGCCCGCCAGCATCCTCAGCGTCGAAGACTTGCCGCAGCCCGACGGGCCGAGGACGCAGAGGAACTCTCCGCTCTCGCAGGAGAACGACAGGTCGCGGACGGCGGGCACCTTGCCGTACATCTTCCAAACTTCGGCGACTACCACCTTCGTCATCGTTCCGTCGAGCTCCCTGTCCTGTCGCCCCGCGGGACGTCTTGTTCTGGCTCAGCCGCGCACGGCGCCCATGGTGAGGCCGGTGACGAGGTACCGGCGGATGACGAGCCCGAGCAGCATCATCGGCAGCGTCGTGACGACGCCGGCGGCCATGATCTTTCCCCACTGGATGTTCTGCGGCTGCACGAGGCCGCTCGTCGCCACCGGCAGCGTCTTCGCGCCGCCCGACCCGATGATCGAGGCGAACAGGAAGTCGTTCCAGGCGAACAGCACGCACAGCACCAGGAACGCCCCGATCCCCGGCGAGACCAGCGGAATGATCGCCTTGAAGGCCTGCAGCCGCGTGCTGCCGTCGACCATCGAGGCCTCCTCGATCTCGTAGGGCACGTTGTCGAAGAAGCCCTTCAGGATCCAGATGGCGAACGGCAGGTTGAAGGTGGTGTAGGCGATGATCAGGCCGGGCGTGGAGCCGACCAGGCCGCCGTAGCGGAAGATCGCGAACAGCGGCACCATCACGGCCACCACCGGCGCCATGCGGGTCGAGATGATCCAGAAGAACAGATCCTTCTTGCCGCGGAACTCCGCCCGCGACAGCGCGTACGCCGCCATCGAGCCCAGCACCACCGAGATCGCCGCCGAACCGAGCGCGCTCGCCACGCTGTTGAAGAAGTAGGTGCCGAATTTCTCCTGGGTGAAGAGATCGACATAGTGCTTGAAGGTCGGCGTGAATTCGAAGAACACGCCGACGCCGGACCAGTCCCCCACGGCCGGAAGCTTGAAGGCTTCGAGCAGATCCTTGATGGAGGAGACGAACATGATGAAGATCGGCAGCACCGTCCAGATCAGGAAGAGGACGACGAAGACGGCCGAGGCGACGCCGGCGAGAACCGAGGCCGGCGTGCGGTAGGTGACGATGTCCCGCGAAGCCATGGTCGTTCCTCAGTGCTTCTGCTGCAGGCTGGGCTGCGTGAAGGCGCTGACCAGCACCATGCCGATGACGATGGTGACGACGAGCAGCGTGAAGGCGATGGCGGCGCCGTAGCCGAGGTTGAAGTTCGTGAACGACACCTCGAACAGGTAGACAGGCAGGACCTTGGTCGAATTCGCCGGTCCGCCACCGGTCAACCGCAGGATCGCGTCGATGAAGCGGAAGTTGTCCATGAAGCGCAGCAGCACGGCGATCAGCAGGAACGGGTAGAGGTTCGGCAGCACGATCGCGAAGAAGTTGCGCACCGCGCCGGCGCCGTCGACCATGTGCGCCTCGAGTTGGTCCTGGGGAACGCGTTTCAGGCCGGCGAGCGCGATCAGCGTGATGAGCGGCGTCCACTGCCAGGTATCGACGACGACGATGCCGATCATCGCCGTGGACGTGCTGCCGAGGATAGATGTGCCGGAGAGGATGCCGAGGCTCTGCAGCACCCAGTTGTACCAGCCGAAGGTGCCGTTATAGAGGTAGAACCAGACGAGGCCGGCGATCACCGGGGCCATCATCATCGGCATCAGGAAGACGGTGACGAGCGGCTTTTCCCAGCGCGAGTTGTTGAGCACCAGCGCGAGCAGCAGACCGAGGCCGACCTGCAGGATCATGCACGAGGCGCTGTAGACGACGAGAAGCTTCCAGCCCTCGAGATAGCGCTTGTCGGACAGGAGCTTGGCGTAGTTGGCGAGACCCACCCAGACGTCCGGCTGGTTCGGCGACATCGAGACCTGGTGCAGGCTCATGTAGATGAGCCAGAAGAACGGATAGAGCGAGATCGCCGCGAGCAGCAGGATCGCCGGCGCCAGCAAGTAGAGGTAGTAGCGCTGCGACGGCGCGACGTTGAGGCGCGCGGGCGCGGCGGCGGGCGGGCGGAAGTCTGTCGTGAGCGTCTGCAGCATGGCGGCGTCCGGTTCCGGAACGGTGAGGCGCCTGGGCCGCCTTGCGACGGCCCAGGTTCACGGTGTCCTGGGCCGCCTCGCAGCGGCCCCGGTTCACGGTCGGCTTGGGAGCTCAGGCCTCGTTCAGCTCGTCGAGCTGGGTCCGGATCGCCTGGCAGGCCTCTTCCGGAGAAGTCTGCCCGGACAGGCAGCGCTGCAGCTCGGACGCCAGGATCTGGTGATACTCGTTCGCCTTCGGGATCTTCGGGCCGAGCACGAAGTTCGGGTCGAGAATGCCGTAGTCGTAGACGGCGTCGAAGGTGAGGGCGTTCGGCATCGCCGTCGGCCGCTCGCGCGCCGCACCGACCTCCGGGATCTCCAGCACCGTCTTGCGGGTCGGCGTACCGCCGAGACCCTTCAGCACCGAGAACTGGTTGTTGGTCGACACCGCCCAGCTGGCGAAGATCCACGCCGCCTTCTGCAGGTCTTCGGAAGCGTTGGCGTTGATGCCGATGCCGCCGATGCCGCAGTTGGTACCGTTCACCGCCTCGCCGCCATTGACGATCCAAGAGGGCTCGCCGCGCGGGCACGGCGCATAGGCCGTCTTGCCGTCGGCCGCCGCCGACGTCTTCGGGTCCTCCACCGACGCCGCGAACTCGTGATACTGCACCTGCATGGCGATCTGGCCCGCCTGGTAGACGGTGTTCAGCTGCAGCGTGCCGTTCGCCAGGTTGTCCGGGTGCGAGTTGTCGGCCTGTTCCTTGAACTTCTCCATGATCAGCACCGACTGTGCATCACCCCAGTTGGTCTTGCCAGGGGTGCGGCTGCCGAGCTTGTCGTCGACGTTGAAGTCCGTCCAGCGGCCGTGTGCGAACAGCATGCGCTGGATGTCGAGCTGCGTCGTCCACGCGAACGAGCCCTGATGCTGGGCATAGCCGTACGGGATCGAGTTGTCCTTCTCGTGCATCATCTTGAAGAACTTGGCGATGTCGTTGACCTGCTTCCAGGTCGTCTCCTTGGTGAACTCCAGCCGGTAGCCGTAGTCCGCCTCGAAGTCCTTCGTCATTTTCTCGAAGAGATCCTGCCGGTAGAACGTGCACGCCACCGCGGCGTCATAAGGCAGCGCCACCAGCCTGTCGCGGGTGTAGTAGTAGCCGCAGGCATCGAGGAAGTTGTCGAACCACGCCTCGGCGCCGTAGCCGTCCTTGTCCTGCGGCAGCGAGTCGTCGCCGATGAACTTCGACATGTCGGCATAGAACTCGGCGAACGGGGCGCCGATCGGCTTGTCCTGCACGTAGTTCAGCTGGAAGTCGGCGCTGCCGCCGCGCAGGTCGATACCGACCTTCTGCTGCACGACCGGCAGGTCGTCCGTCAGGATCTCCACCTCGATGCCGGTGAGATCGTAGAAGGCCTTGAGGTTGTCGCGGATGGCGAAGGACGGCGGCGTGTTCTCCGACATGAAGACGAGCTTGGAGCCGGAGAACTGCTTCCACTTCGCGTCGTCGGACGACTGGGCCTGCACGCGCGTCGAGACGATGGTCGAGCCCCCGCCGACGATGAGGCCGCCGGCGCCGAGGCCCGCGACCAGAGCACCACCACGCTGCAGGAATTCACGACGGCTGACGCGGCGCCGCCGGACGGCACCGTTGATCGGACGAAACATCGCTTCTCTCCCCAGTATTGCTTGTTATGCCGGCGTATTCACCGGCGTCCGGTCCGGGTTTTCCCGGCCGGTCCGCTTGGGACTTCTCGAGTGGGCCGAAGAGCGGCCCCTTGGGCACTTTCCCTTCCTGGACGACCTCGGTGGCCCCTCGCCTCCACCGTGTTGGACGAGCAGGCGACCGGCATGGACCGTAGAGCCGGCGAAAACCTCCCTCCGAGGCACGCCTTCTTATCCCGCCTCGACAGTTCCCGCGAAGCAACCATGCGTCTTGCACTGCAGCAAGACAGCGAGAGAGCGGCGAGACAGTCCCTCAATTCAGTCCACGATCATCCAAGCCCCGGGGTCGGTCAATTGTCGCAGCGCGCCACACCTGTTGCAGGAGATGCAACGACGGTGGCTGTCAGGGCCGGCGGTTTGAGCTATGGTCGGCTGACGCAGAGTTCCGGCCGCAGAGCCGGGGGACCGCCCGAAGAGGCGGCCACTGCGCGGGAGGACGAGAGATGGTGCATGCGACGCCAGCCACGGCGCACGCGAGGCACGTGGAGACGTGCCTCGACGGCGGCCGCAAGCCAGCGCTTCCGCCACGAGCCCTGATCATCGATTCCTGGAAGCGATGTGCCTCGCAGTACCGGCTCGATCCGTCGAAATCGGAGCGCACGCGCATCCTGACCTCGTCCGAGCTCAAGGATTTCCGCGAGCCGATGTCGCCCCTGATGCGGATCGCGCGGCCGATCCTCGAGGACCTCTACCGGCACCTCGAGCCGATCGGCTACTGCGTGCTGTTCACCGACCTCAACGGCGTCGCCTTCGACTTCCTCAACCACCCCTCCCTCGATGCCGAGCACCGCACCGCCGGGCTCTATCTCGGCTCGGTGTGGACGGAGGAAACCGAGGGGACGAACGGCGTCGGCACCTGCATCGTCACCGGCCGGCCTCTGACCGTGCACCGCACCGACCACTTCCGCTCGAAGAATGCCGACCTGTCCTGCACCGTGGCGCCGGTGTTCGATCCCGACGGCGCCTTCGCGGCGGTCCTCGACGTCTCCACCGCCCGTCCCGACAAGGGCGGGGCGACGCGCTATGCCGAGCACCTCGTCGACGTGACGACGCGCCGGCTCACCAACGCCTGGTTCCGCGAGCGCCACCGCGACCGCTGGGTGCTGCGGCTCTTCCCCGATTCGGAAAACCTCGACCCTGCCCGCGAGAGCCTGCTGGCGCTCGACCACGACGGTGCCGTCGTCGGCATCTCCGACACCGCCCGCCGCCTGCTCGCCGACCAGCGGCCGGCGATGGCACCGCCCGGGCGGCGGGCGCTGGCGGCCGCGAGCCGGCGCAAGGGCGAGGCACGGGGACCAGCGTCCGGCGGCGCGGCCACGACCGACGCGGCGCTGTCGACGTGGCTCAGCGCCCTCGGCACCCTGCATGACGGCCCGCGCCACCTCGCCCCGCCGTCCGGCACCGGGCGGCCCCTCTATCTGATCCCGATGGCGCCGGCCCGCGGTGGCCGGCGCACCGTCGTCGTCGGATCTGCGGAACTGGATGATTCGCTGGACGCCCATGCCGGGTCGGCGACGAGCGCCGGACTGACGGCAAAGAGCGACCCAGCCGCAATGGCTGTTCCGGCCACCCGCCGGGCCGCCACCGACGGCATGGCGGCGGATGGCGGTGTCGCGTCCCTCCTCGCCGCCTTCTGTGGCACCGACCCGCAACTGATCGACGCCGCCCGGCTGGCGCGGCGGGCCCGCGACGGTGGCGTGCCGCTGCTCGTCACCGGCGAGACCGGCACCGGCAAGACGAGCTTCGCGCGTGCCCTGCACGCCGACGGACGCGGCGGAATCCTGGTCGAGGTCGCCCTTGCCGGCCGCGATGCCGCCGAGACGGAGCGGCTCATCGCCGAGGCGCTGGGTTCGGCGGCGACGATCGTCCTCGACGACATCGGCGAGCTGCCGGACGCCACCCAGCAGGCGCTGCTGCGTCAGCTGAAGCGGCGGGAAGCCGACGGCCCGGCGCGCCGACCGATGCTCGTCAGCACGGCGCAGCAACCGGTCGCGGCCCTGCAGTCTGTCGTGCGGCCGGACCTGTTCTTCCGCCTCGCCGGCGCCCACGTCGCCCTGCCGCCGCTCAGAACGCGCCGTGATCGCGCCGCGCTGATCGAGGCGGTGCTGGGCGAGCTCGCCGGCGACCGGCCGATCGCCGATCGGACAAGGGCCGTCGCCACGCTCGCGGCGGCGCCCTGGCCCGGCAACCTGCACGAGTTGCGCTCCATCATCAGCCTCGTGCTGGCAACGGGGGACGACGAGGCGCTCGAGCCGGTCTTTCGCGAGTTCGTCGCCGCCGAAGAGGACGCGGTGCGGCCGCTTGCGGGCGATTTTGGCCGCCACCCCTCGTCCGGATCGGGGCCGATCGTCGAGCAGGCGATCGACGACCTCGAGCAGTTGCTGGTTTCCAACCACTGGTGCGTCTCGCGCGTCGCCCGCCTTCTCGGCGTCGACCGCTCGACCATCCACCGGCGCATGAACCGCTTCAACCTCGTGCCGCCGCAGCGCCGCGCCTGACGCGGCGGCACGCTCACCCGCCGTCGCGAGCGCGGCGGCCCCAGTCGGGGTCGCCCACCCGCCGCAGCAGCCCCTCCAACTCGGCGACCACCCCGTCATAGGGCCGGCGGTCGCCGGGCCGGTGGAACCTCAGGGCGTCGAGATAGGCCTCGGCGCGGAGGATGTCGCCGCGCAGTTCCACCACGGCGGCATCGAGCCGTTGCGGCGGCCCCGCCGCATCGTCGTCGAGACGTAGCCCCTGCACGCCTCGCCAACGGTCGAGGAGGTGGTCGAACACCGCGTCGACCTCGTCGCGGGCGACCCGCGTTGGCGTACCCCTGTCGTCCAGTGCCGTTGCGAAGGCCGGATCGTCGAGGGCGTCAGCGGCCGCGGCCACCGTCGCGCCGGACGGCCCCGCCTGGCGCAGCACGAGCAGTCCGGTGACGGCGGTCGTCACCGCGATCACGAGGGCCGTCCAGCCGCCATCGGCCAGGAGCACCACGGCTGCTCCGCCGAGCCCGGCCGCGAGGATCGCCGCGCCGATCGTCCGCTGTCCCATCAGGTCCTCCGGAGGCGAGCTTCGCGCGATCGGCGCCGGCCGGCAATGGCCCGAAAGCGAGGCCGCCCGCCGCCACCGCGGCGGAGAGCGGCTCAAGACGCGGCGACGAGCCAGTGATACCCTCCGCGGCCCCGAAATCGGTGGCGGTGGAGGCGTGATGGCGCGCGAAGTGTTGATCGTGACCGGCGGCAGCCGCGGTATCGGCGCCGCCGTCTGCCGCGCCGCGGCGCGCGATGGCTATGACGTCTGCCTGAGCTTCGTCGAGAACGCCGCCGCGGCGGACGCCGTCTGCGCCGACGTCGCCGCCGCCGGCGGCCGGGCGACGGCCGTGCAGGGCGACGTCGCCGATCCGACGTTCGCCGTGCGTCTGTTCGATGCCTGCGCCGAGCGGCTCGGGCCGGCGAGCGCCCTCGTCAACAATGCCGGCGTCACCGGCGGCATCGGGCCCTTCCGCGCCACGACGGTGGAGACCATGCGCCGGGTCCTCGCCGTCAACCTGCTCGGCACGATGATGTGCGCCCAGGAGGCGGTGCGGCGCTGGCTGGCGGACGGCACCCGCGGCCGCATCGTCAACCTCTCCTCGATCGCCGCCACGGTCGGCGCTCCGAACGAATACGTCCCCTATGCGGCCACCAAGGCGGGCGTCGAAACCTTCACCGTCGGCCTCGCCAAGGAGGTCGCCACCGCCGGCATCCGCGTCGTCGCCGTCGCCCCGGGCGTCATCTACACGGACATCCACGCAAGCTCCGGCGAACCCGACCGCCCTGCCCGCGTCGTCTCCCGCGTCCCCATGGCCCGCGTCGGCGAGCCGGAGGAAATCGCCGAGGCGATCGTCTGGCTGCTGTCGGAGAAGGCCGACTACGTGACGGGCACCGTGCTCCGCGTGAGCGGCGGCGTCTGAGGCAAGCCCTCAGACGCAGACATCCACCCACGTCGCGCCGGTGATCTCGGCCATGCGGCCCGGGGCCACGCGCACGGCGGCGTTCACCGCGCCCGCGGCCGGCACGACGACGTCGAAGGCCTTGAGCGACACATCGCAATAGACCGGCAGCGGCGTCGCCAGGCCGAACGGGCAGACGCCTCCGACGGGATGGCCGGTCGCGGCCAGCACCTCGTCCGGCCCGAGCATGCGGGGCTTGCCGCCGAAGGTGGCCCTCGCCTTCTTGTTGTCGAGGCGCGCCAGCCCGCCTGTGACCACGACGAGCGTGCGGTCGCCGACGCGAAGCGCCAGCGTCTTGGCGATCTCCGCCGGCGTGACGCCGAGGCCGGCGGCGGCGAGCGCAACCGTGGCGGTGCTCGCCTCGAGCTCGATCACCTGAAGGTCGGGCGCTGCTTCGGCAAGGTGGGCGCGGACGGACGCGAGGGACATCGGCGGCTGGTCTCCGAGGCGAATTTCCGGGGAGCGCACGATACACGCGGACCGGCGACGCGAAAGGGCGTCGGGCATCTGGCCGGGCCGACGGCGGATCAGGTCGCAGGCGCCTGCGGCCGCCTCGCCAGGGCGGCGAGGAGATCGGTCTGGGTGACGAGGCCGAGCAGGCGCTCCTGCGGCCCGGTGACGACGACGGCATGGGTGCGGCCGTCCGTCATCGCCTCGATCAGCGACAGCGCCGGTGTCGTCGCCGCCGCCGTCGCCGGTGGCCGCATGACGTCGCCGACGCACGTGCTTGCCCCGGCAAGGTCGCGCAGGCCGACGATGCCGAGGATGCGCCCGTCTCCGTCCACCACCGGCAGCACCCGGACGCCATGGCGCAGCAGCAGCGCCGTCGCCGCCGCCGCATCGGCCCCGGGCGCCACCGTGACGACGTCGCGCGACATCAGGTCGGCGCAGGTGAGATCGGCGTGGGTGCGCAGCAGCGCCTGCCGTTCGACCTCGCGCAGGACCTGTTCGAGATCGCTGCGGTCGATATCGAAGGTCTCGCCGAGGCGCGCCAGCGCGGCATCGACGTCCTCGGCCCGGAAGCCGGTGCGCTGCGAGGGCGGCGGGTCGGCGGTGCCGACGGTGTTCGTCACCGGCGCGGGCGCCCGGTGCGGATAGCTGCGCCCGAGCAGGCGATGGAAGACAAGGCCGATCGCCACCAGCACGACGGAATCGAGCGCAACCGGCGTCAGCGCGAAGCCGTAGCCCGCAGCGGCCACCGCCGGTCCGCCGATCACCGCCGTGACGGCGACGGCGCCGCCGGGAGGGTGGAGACAGCGAGCCAGCGTCATGGCGATTATCGCCAGCGCGCAGGCGAGCCCGGCAGCCAGCGCCACATCGGGAACCAGCGACGCGACCAGGATGCCGACGAGGGCGGAGATCGTGTTGCCGCCGACGATCGACCACGGCTGTGCCATCGGGCTCGCAGGGATGGCGAAGAGCAGCACGGCGGAAGCGCCCGCCGGCGCCATCAGCACCGGCAGCGACGGGTCGAGGCCGAGGCCGGCCGCTCCGATCGCTGCCGCCGCGGCGACGCCGAGAAGCGCCCCGACACACGCGACGGCGCGCTCGCGCAGCGTCGCGCCGGCGAGGATCGGCACGAAGAAGCGCAACGAAGCGTGAGGCTTGTTGGTCATTGGACGGTCCAGCAGGCGGGGGCCGTTCCCACATGCCGCTGTTCGGCCGGCGGCGCCAGCAAACCTGTTGCCCGCTGCACGCTCAGCCGGGGAACGTCATTCCAGCACAGTCGCGGCGATCCGCGGCGCGAGCGCCGTCGGGCCCGGCGTCGCAGACCCGGCACGCCCTACTCGAGGTCGCGGACGAGATCAATGAGTTCCCGACCCTCGTCGCCCGCCTCCTTCAGAAACAGCTCGAGAAAGACCGGCTGCAGGGCAGCGCGCAGCGCTTCGATCTCTTCGTCCGTCGCCACGTGGACATTCACGCCGCGCTCTCGCAGAAGGACCTGCGCGGCGGATGACGCTGCCTCGGATTGCGTCACCGCCAACCGCGACAGGTTCTCGCCGGCTTGCTGGAACGCATTCTTCAGGTCGTCGTCCAGATGGTCATACCATTTCTGATTGACGTAAGCGTTGGCGTAGACCGAGATCAATGGCAAGACGACCATGTGGTCATGCTGCTCGTAGAGGCGCGCCGTCGCCGCGACGGCGACGTCGGTCATCGCAGAATCGATGATGCCGACCCGCATCGCCTCGTAGAGCTGGCTCGAGTCCATGGGAAGGGTTCGCGCCCCCAGCGACTGCAGTGTTCGATCGAGCACCGGAATGCGGCCGCGCATGCGCAGGCCGGCGAAATCCTCGGGCCGCAGGATGTGGCGCCCCTTCGACGTGATGACCGACCGGTTGGTCAGGAACAGCCAAGCGACCGACTTTACGCCCTTTTCGCGCATCTCCTCTTCGAGGACTTCAACCGCCTGCGAACGTGCCCACCGGCGCGGGATGTTCGGCGACGCCGTCATGAAGGGCGCGAGCGTCACGGTCATCAGCGGCAGCGTGCGCGACCACTGGAAGTTCAATGAGAACGCACATTCGATGTCACCCCTGGCGACCGCGACGATGTTCTCGTCCGGCTCGAAGAGGTTTGCGCCGCCGACCACGTCGATCTCGATACGCCCCTTGGAGAACCGCTCGACGTCCGCCGCCCAGCGGTCGATCAGGGTCGTGGCGTAGTGCTGCGGCGGAAACTCATGGCTGCACCGAACCGTCTCGGCCGCCGCGATGACCGGCATGCACACGAATGCGGCGACCAGCACCGCACTAAGTCTGACCCCCACTCCCCCCACTTCGAAGTCTCCAATACTGACTTCCACTGCCCCCCGGCGCAAGTGTCGACGGATGTGCGAGATGACCGATTTTCGACCTGTTGTTCGGAAAATCCCCGGACGACCTACTTGAGCTTGGCGATGAGATCGAGAAGTTCAGGCCCGTCCTCACCGGCCTCTTCCAGGAACAACTCAAGGAAGTGAGGCTGCAGGGCCGCCCGCAGAACTTCGATCTCTTCAGCCGACGCGACGTGGAGATCGACGCCACGGTCGCGCAGCACCGCTGGCGCCGCCGTCGCAGCCGCCGTCGAGACCTCCACGGACCACTGCATGGCGTTCTCGCCGGCCTGGCGGAACGCGTCCTTCAGCTCGTCGTCCAGGAGGTCGTACCACTGCGGCGTGACATAGCCGTTGACGTAGACCGACAGCATCGGCAGCAGCACCATGTGGTCGTGCTGCTCATAGAGGCGTCGCGCCACGGCGACGGCCACGTCGGTGATCGCCACATCCACGGTGCCGGTCCGCATCGCCTCGTACAGCTTGCTCGCGTCCATGGGCACCGTCTTCGCCCCCAGCTGCTGCAGGGTCTGGTCGAGGGCAGGGATGAGGCCACGGATGCGCAGGCCCGCGAAATCGTCCGGATGCAGGACATGGCGGCCATCGGCGGTGATGACGGTCTGGTTGGTCTGGAACAGCCAGGCGACCGACTGCACCCCCTTTTCGTCCATCTTCTCTTCGAGGAGCTCCACGGCCTCGGAGCCCATCCACCGACGCGGAATCTCGGGCGACTGCATGGCGAACGGCGCCAGCGTCGCGGTCATCAGCGGCAGTTTGCGGGACCACTGGAAGTTCAGGGAAAAAGCGCATTCGACATCGCCCCGGGCGACGGCGAGGATGTTCTCGTCCGGCTTGAAGAGCTTCGCCTCACCGATCAACTCGATCGTGATGCGCCCCTTGGAGAGCCGCCCGAGTTCAGTCGCCCAGCGCTCGATCAGCCCCGTGATGTGATGTTGCGGCGGGAACTGATGGCTGCATCGGATGGTCTCGGCCGCGACACTCGCCGGCAGCAGAGCCAGGACGACGACGATCGCCGCCGGTAGTCTCGCCAACACCCCACGTCTCCTTCTGCACCGCCGGTCACAGCGCTCGCCGCGGCCGCCACCGCACACGGAACGTGCGGTGAGGCCTGTCGATGTGCACGCAACGCCCCCCTCGACCGTCTCGGCCTTCACTCCCTCAGCCTCGCTCCTCCCGATCCCACTCTCCGCCCCCGCGGAAGATAAGTTCTGATCGGGAACCATCCTGATGCGCAAACGAGGGATAGTCTACATTAATTCTAAGTTAGTATGACGGGCGGCGGCAGCAAAGATGTCGCGTCAGTTGTTCCAGTGGCACACTGCTGCTCGCGGGAGAACCGCGTCGAGCGTACCAGACGGCACGGAGCTGTCACGACAACGTGAAAGTCGCTGTGCGCCGCGACGCGTCAGCCGCCGGATTGCGACGCGTCCCGCGAGATGAAGCTGACGCCCCGGTGCGGCGACGGGCTGGGCGACCGAGGCGGGCGCCAGCTAAATCGGGCAGGGCCGCGGCGCTGCCGGACCATCGCGAGGGTCACGACATGATCAGCCCACCGTCGACGTTGATGGTCTGGCCGGTGATGTAGGCGGCGTCCTCGCTCGCCAGGAACGCCACGAGGCCGGCGACGTCCTTGCCCTGCCCCGCCCGCTTCATCGGGATGTTCTGCACCCATTCCGCCATCAGTTCGCCCGGCGCATAGGTGCCGAGCATCTTGCCCCAGACGCGGTCGTTGTAGTCCCACATCTCAGTCTCGATGATGCCCGGGCAAATGGCGTTGACGGTGATGCCGTCGAGCGCCACCTCCTTGGCGAGGCTCTGGGTGATGCCGACGACCCCCATCTTCGAGGCGGCGTAGTGCGGCGTGTAGATGAAGCCGTCGCGCGCCTGGCCGGAGGCGGTGTTGATCAGCCGGCCACCCCGGCCCGCCTTGCGCATCCGCCGGATCGCCTCCTGGCAGCACAGGAAGACGCCCTTGGTGTTGACGTCCATCACCTTGTCCCACTCGGCCTCGGTGAGGTCCTCGACCTTGGCGATGGTGATGACGCCGGCGTTCTGGATCGACACGTCGAGGCTGCCGAAGCGGCCCACCGCCTCGTCGTAGACGGCCCGGACGGCGGCGATGTCGGTGACGTCGCAGACGACGCCGACGGCCTGCGCGCCGGTCGCCCGCAACGCCTCGGCTGCTGCCATCACCTGCGCCTCGACCGAGGCGAGCACGAGGTTCGCGCCTTCCGCGGCGAAGCGTTCCGCCATGGCGAAGCCGATCCCCTTGTTGCCGCCGGTGATGACGACGGTGCGGCCTTCGAAACGCCTCATGTGAACTCCTCCAGCGCCGGCGCGAGGCCGGCCATCGCCAGCAACCGCTGGGCGGTGAACTTCTCGGTGATCAGCACGTCGAGCACGCCGGTCTTCAGCGCCCCGAAGATCGCGTTCGTCTTCGACTGGCCACCGGCGAGGCCGATCACGCGGTCGATGCGGGCGATCTCCTCCAGCGTCAGGCCGATGACGCGCTCGTCGAGCGGCGTCTTCACCGGCCGGCCGGCGATGTCGAAGAAGCGCAGGCTCATGTCGCCGACCGCCCCGGCGTCGCGGACGTCGGCGAGCTCCTTCGACGAGAAGACGTTGCCGCTGCGCGCCAGCATCCGCGATGGCTCGATCGAGCCGATGCCCATGAAGGCGACGGTGATCTTGCCGAACAGGTCGACCGTCTCGCGCACGTACTGGTCGGCGAGCATGATCAGCTTGGCCTCGCGCGACTGCGAGACGCCCGGGGCGGTGAGCAGGCGCGGCTCGGCGCCGGTGAGCTTGGCGAGCCGTGTTGTGAGCTGGGTGGCGTGCGTCTGCACCGCCGGATCGCCCATGCCGCCGAGCGTCTGCACGACGTAGCGCGCCTTCCCGGCCTTCATCGGGTGGATGTTGTCGACCATCTTCAGGATGGTCTCGCTCCAGCTCGAGACGCCGATGATCTCGCCCGGCTGCATCGTCGTCTCGAGGAAGTGCGCCGCCGCCTCGCCGATGCGCGCCATGATGGCGCCGTCACGGTCCTCGGCGCACTCGACGACGATCACCTCTGCGAGCCCGAAGTGCTGTCGCAGCGCCCCCTCGAGCGCGCCGTAGGTGCCGGGCGGCGAGACGACGGTGGTGCGGACGATCTCCTCGTCCTGCGCCTTCTTCAGCATCCGCGAGACCGTCGCCTGGGAGATGCGCAGGTGTTCCGCGATGTCGGCCTGGCGTAGCCCCTCGACGTGGTACATCTGCGCGACGCGGGTGATCATCCTCAGTTCGTTCAATCGCGACACGGGCGGTCTCCGTCCCCACCGATCCGGGGCCTGAATATAAATTCAGGTCAGGTGCCGAAGGTCGAGCGCCCGATCGCCTCGTCCCAGCCTTTCAGGGTGGTCTGCCGCACGTCGTCGGCCATCGCGGGCGCGATCGTCCCGCCGTGCTTCTCGAGTGCCGCGACCGCGCCGAGATCGGGCCAGATGCCGACCGCCAGTCCGGCGAGATAAGCGGCGCCGCGGGCCGACGCTTCGGCGCTCTCGCAGGTCGTCACCGGATGGTCGAGACAATCGGCGACCATCTGCATCAGGAAGGCGTTGCGGCTCGGGCCGCCGTCGACATAGAGGCGACCCATCGACTGGCCGGCGTTGTCGCGCACGATGGCGAAGACGTCTTCCACCTGCAGCGCCATGCTCATCGCCGCCGCCCGCGCCACATGCGCCCGCCCAGCGGCAAACGAGAGCCCGGAGACGAGGCCGCGGGCGGCCGGGTTCCAGTGCGGCGCGCCGAGGCCGACATGGGCCGGGACGAGATAGACGCCCTTGGTGTCCTCGACGGAGGCGGCGAGCGCCAGGAGCGCCTCGACGCCGTCGAGGCCGAGCAGGTCCGCCGTCCACGGCAGGATCGAGGCGCTGACGAGGATGTTGCCCTCGAAGGCGAAGGTGGGCACGCCGGCGAGCGACCAGGCGATGGTGGTGGTAAGGCCCTTCGGCGGGACGATGAAGCCGGGGATCGTCGTCATCACCGAGGAGCCGGTGCCGAACGTCACCTTGCCGTCGCCGGTGCGCGTCGCGCCGTGGCCGAACAGGGCAGCGTGCGAGTCGCCGATGGCGGCCGCCACCGGCAGGCCGTCCGGCAGGCCGGGCACGCCGCGGGTGGTCGCGAAGACGTGGGCGGAATCGTGGACCTCGGGCAGCACCGCGAGCGGCACGCCGAACAGCGCGCCGAGTTCCTCGCTCCAGCGGCCGGCGGCGATGTCGTAGAGCTGGGTGCGGGCGGCGTTGGAGGCATCGGTGGCGTGCACCGCTCCGCCCGAGAGCGTCCAGATCAGCCAGCTGTCGACGGTGCCGAGGCAGATGTCGGCGGCGGCGCGGCCGGCGGCGTGGGTGTCGAGCAGCCAGCGCGCCTTCGTCGCCGGGAACATCGGGTCGAGCGGCAGGCCGGTTCGGGCGATCACCGCCGGCTCGTGGCCGGCCGCCTTCAGCGCTTCGCAGGCGGCGGTGGTGCGCCGGCACTGCCAGGTGACGACGGGTCCGAGCGGCGCACCGCTGCGGCGGTCCCAGGCGAGCATCGATTCGCGCTGGCTCGAGATGCCGATGGCCACGATATCGGCATCGGGTGCACCGGCGAGGCAGGCGCCAATGGCGGCGACGACGCTCGCGACGATCTGCCCGGCGTCCTGCTCGACCCAGCCCGGCTGCGGGTGGCGGATGTCGACGGGGGCGGCGCCGGTCGAAAGGATCGCGCCGGTCTCGGAAACGAGCACGGCCTTGCTGTTGGTCGTGCCCTGGTCGACGGCCAGAACCGCGCGCACCGGCATCGGTCACACCTTCCGTTTGACGAGGCCCTCGGCGCTCGCCGCGATGCCTTCGGGCGACATGCCATAGTGGTCGAGCAGCCACTCGGCCGAGCCGGTCGGGGCGAACTCGCCGGGCACGCCGAGCAGCGCCATCGGCACCGGCGCCGTCTGCACGACGACCTCCGCCACCGCGCTGCCGAGGCCTCCGAACACCGTGTGCTCCTCGCAGGTGAGGATGGCACCGGTCTCGCGCGCCGCCGCCGCGACGGCCGCATCATCGATCGGCCGCACGGTCGCCATGTTGACCACCCGCGCCGACACGCCGCGCTCGGCGAGCATCGCCGCGGCCGTCATGGCGCGGTGGGTCAGGGTCCCGTTGGCGATGATGGTGAGGTCGGTGCCATCGCGCAGCACGTTGGCGCGGCCGAGCTCGAAGACGTGGCCTTCCGGCAAGAGGTCCGGCACGCCGACGCGGCTCAGACGCAGGAACACCGGGCCGTCGTGGGCGGCCGCCCAGGCGGTCGCCGCCGCCGTCTCGATGCGGTCGGCGGGCGCGATGATCGGCACATTCGGCAGCGCCCGGATCCAGGCGAAGTCCTCGATCGAGTGGTGCGTCGGTCCGAGCTCGCCATAGGCCATGCCGGAACTGATGCCGCAGAGCTTCACATTGGTCTTCGAGTAGGCGACGTCGGCCTTGATCTGCTCGAGCGAGCGGCCGGTGAGGAAGCACGCGGCGCCGCAGACGAACGGGATCTTGCCGCCGTTGGCGAGCCCGGCGCCGGTGCCGACGAGGTTCTGCTCGGCGATGCCGACGTTGATCAGGCGCTCCGGGAAGCGATCGCGGAAACCGTTCAGCTTCGAGGAGCCGACCGAGTCGTTGCAGACCGCGACGATGTTGCGGTCGGCCTCGGCCAGTGCCACCAGCGTCGCCGTGAAGGCGTCCCGGCAGTCGTGCAGCTTCGGCGCCGGCGTGCCTGGAGACGACGAGCTCTTCGAAATCGTCGCGCCGCTCAAGAGACCACCTCCGCGAGCTCGGCAAGGGCCAGCTCGTACTGTTCCGCGCTCGGCACCTTGTGATGCCACTCCACCCGGTCCGCCATGAACGAGATGCCCTGCCCCTTGTTGGTGTGGGCGACGATGCACGTCGGCCGGTCGGCGACGATGCGCTCCCGCGAAAGGGCGCCGAGGATGGCGTCCATGTCGTGCCCGTCGATCTCGATTACCGTCCAGCCGAAGGCGGCGAGCTTCGGCGCGAAGGGCGCCAGCGCGTTGGTGTCGGCGAGGCGGGCGCCCTGCTGCAGGCGGTTGTGGTCGATGATCAGGGTCAGGTTGTCGAGGCGGAACTGGGCGGCGGCCATGATCGCCTCCCAGTTGCTGCCCTCCTGCATCTCGCCGTCGCCGGTGATGACGAAGGTGCGCCAGGAAGCCTGGTCGAGCTTCGCCGCCGTCGCCATGCCGACGGCGACCGGCAGGCCGTGGCCGAGCGGCCCGGTATTGGTCTCGACGCCCGGCACCTTGTTGCGGTCCGGGTGGCCGTTGAGGCGCGACATCGGCTTCAGGAAGGTGGCGATCTCGTCCTGCGGGATGAAGCCGCGCTCGGCGAGCGTCACGTACAGCGCGCAGGCGGTGTGGCCCTTGCTCAAGACGAGCCGGTCGCGGCCGGGGTCACGCGGCTCTCGGGGATTGACGTTCAGGACGTTGAAATAGAGCGCCGTCAGGAGGTCGATGACCGACATCTCGCCGCCGATGTGACCGGCGCCGGCCTCGAACACGGCCTGCAGGTCCCGGCGTCGGATCCGCCTCGCCGTCGCCCGCAGTTCCTGTGGGGTCTGAGGTACCACTGCTCAACCTTTGCATATTTATTCTAGTACGATTATTCTTTCCAAACCCCCTTCATGTCAAGGCCGATGTTCGGTTACGACCTTTCCGAACAAAAGCCACTGCTGCATTGCAGCATGGACGCTGTCAGCGCAGATACCGCAGCCGAAGCTGCGGCTTGACACTTTCGGCATCGGCCCGTATGAATTTTACGTCATAAGTGAATAAATATCCATACCGGGAGGCGAGATGGCGACGACGAACAAGGCGGCGAACGCCGGAGTCGGTCTCGGCCGGCTTTTCTCGCTGCGCGGTGCCACCGGCCCGCTCGTCGGCCTCGTTCTCCTGTGCGTCTTCCTGAGCTTCGCCACCGAGAGCTTCCTGTCGGTGCGCAACCTCCTCAACATCCTCGACCAGATCACCGTGCTCGGGATCATGGCCGTCGGCATGACCTTCGTGATCCTGATCGGCGGCATCGATCTCGCCGTCGGCTCCGTGCTCGCGCTCGCGATGATGGTGATGGGCTATCTGTCGAACGACATGGGCTTGCCCCTGCAGCTCGCGATCGTCGTCGCCCTGATCGTCGCCGCCGGCACCGGCGCCGTCTCCGGCCTCCTCGTGACCGCCTTCGGCGTGCCGGCGTTCATCGCCACGCTCGCGATGATGTCGGTCGCCCGCGGCCTCGCCAACATGATCACCGACGGCCAGCAGATCGTCGGCTTTCCCGGCTGGTTCAACCTCATGGCGATCATCCGCTACGGCGGGTTCCTGACGCTGACGGTGGGGCTGATGCTCGTCGTCTTCGCCCTCGGCTGGGCGTTCCTGCGCTACACCTCGGCCGGCCGCAGTCTCTATGCGATCGGCGGCAACGCCGAGGTGGCACGTCTCGCCGGCATCAACGTCAAGCTCGCGACGATCGGCGTCTACGTCGTCTCCGGGCTGCTCGCCGGCCTCGCCGGCGTCGTGCTGGCCGCCCGCCTCGATTCCGTGCAGCCGAGTTCCGGCTTCACCTACGAGCTCGACACCATCGCCGCCGTCGTCATCGGCGGCACCAGCCTGTCGGGTGGCACCGGGGGCATCCCGGGCACCATCATCGGCGTCCTCATCATCGGCGTGCTGCGCAACGGCCTCAACCTGCTGGGCGTCTCGCCTTTCACCCAGCAGGTGGTGATCGGCCTCGTCATCGCGCTCGCCGTGGCGGCGGAGGCCCTGAAGAAGAAGTGAACTTTGGCGCGAGCCAGAGCACGGCGGCCTCGCCGTCGCCCCACCGCCCGACGCGACGACGGCACCCGCTGTGCCGAGCCGCGACGCCGCGAACAGAAGACACAACGGAGGAGACTGACATGACGTTCAAGCGCACCCTGCTCGCCGCCGCCGCCCTCGCGACGGTCGCGATGATGCCCTTCGGCGCCTCGGCCGAGGAAGTGAAGAAGATCGGGCTGGCCGTCGCCAACCTGCAGGCGAATTTCTTCAACCAGATCAAGCAGTCGGTCGAGGCCTACGCCGGCGGCAAGGGCATCGAGGTGATCACCGTCGACGCCAAGGGCGACAGCGCCACCCAGGTCAGCCAGGTCCAGGACCTCCTGACCCAGAACATCGACGCCTTCATCTACATCCCCGCCGGCGCCGCCGCCGCGACCGTCCCGGCGCGTCTCGCCAAGGCCGCCGGCGTGCCGGTGATCAACGTCGACCGCAATGCCGATGGCGAGCCGGGCGACACCTTCATCGCCTCCGACAGCGTCGCCTCCGCCTACAACGTCTGCAAGTACATCTTCGAGAAGGCTGGCGGCGCCGGCAAGATGATCATCGTGCACGGGCAGAAGGGCACCACCCCCGAGGTCGACCGCTCCGCCGGCTGTGCCAAGGCGCGCGAGGAGTTCCCGAACATCGAGGTGGTCGCCGAGCAGTGGAGCCAGATCTGGTCGCAGGACGAGGGCTTCCAGCTCACCCAGAACATGCTGCAGGCCCACCCGGACGTGACGATCGTCTGGGGCCAGGCCGATGCGCTGGCGCTCGGCGCCGCCCAGGCGGTGAAGGTGGCAAACCTGCCGCAGCGCATCTGGGTCGCCGGCTTCGACGGTGACACGGCCGCCCTCGAGGCGCTGCGCGACGGCGTCTTCGACGTGACGGCGACGCAGCAGACCCAGCACATGGGCCGGCTCGCCGTCGACAGCGCGATCAAGCTGAAGGCCGGAGAGGCGGTGCCTCCGCAGCAGCTCCTCGAGGCGACGCTGACGACGAAGGACAACGTCGAGCAGTTCATCGCCGAGCACCCCTGAGCGAGCACGGGCGCGCCATGACCCCGACGGAAAGGCCTCCCGTGCTGACGCTCCGCGGCATCCGCAAGAGCTACGGCCCGACGGAGGTTCTGCACGGCATCGACCTCGATGTC
This sequence comes from Pseudoxanthobacter sp. M-2, assembly GCF_046156265.1. NCBI lineage: Bacteria > Pseudomonadati > Pseudomonadota > Alphaproteobacteria > Hyphomicrobiales > Segnochrobactraceae > Pseudoxanthobacter > Pseudoxanthobacter sp. M-2. The sequence goes on along the minus strand of NZ_JAWDIR010000008.1, from coordinate 27,464 downwards.
CGCGCCGGTGAGGTCGTGGCGCTGCTCGGCGAGAATGGTGCCGGCAAGTCGACGCTGTCGCACATCATCGCCGGCACCATCCGGCCGAGCGCCGGCACCATGACATGGCAGGGCGCGCCCTACGCGCCCGCCACCCCCCGCCAGGCGATCGACCTCGGCGTCGGCATGATCCACCAGGAGCTGCGGCTGCTGGAGGACCTGTCGATCGCCGAGAATGTCTTCGTCGGCCGCACGCCGACCAGAGGCGGCATCGTCGACCGTCGCGAGATGGAGGAGCGCGCCCGCAAGCAGTTGCAGCGCCTCGGGCTCGACGTCTCGCCGGCCCGGCTCGTGCGCGGGCTCTCCACCGCCAATCAGCAGCTCGTCGAGATCGCCAAGGCGCTGGCGCTGAATGCACGCCTGCTCATCCTCGACGAGCCGACGGCAGCGCTCGGCGGCCAGGAGACCGAGCTGCTGTTCCGCCAGATCGAGCGACTGAAGGCCGACGGCGTCGCGATCGTCTACATCTCCCACCGTCTCGAGGAGATCAGGCGCATCGCCGACCGCATCGTCGTCATGCGCGACGGCGACAAGGTGAAGGAGTTCGACAGCGCCGACGTGGCGGTGCGCACCATCGTCGAGGCGATGGTCGGCCGCAGCCTCGAGCGGATGTTCCCGCCGATCCCGACGCCGTCAGAGGAGGTGGTGCTGTCGGTGCGCGGTCTCGGCGGCGTCAACGGCGCCTTCCGCGACGTCGGCTTCGACGTCCGCAAGGGCGAGATCTTCGGCATCGCCGGCCTGATCGGCGCCGGCCGCACCGAGCTCGTGCGGGCGATCACCGGCGCCGACCCGATCGCCACGGGAGAGGTGCTCCTGCACGGCCGCGACGTCACCCCGCGCAGCCCCCGCCAGTCGATCCGCAACGGCATCGTTCTGGTGCCGGAGGACCGCAAGCTGCAAGGGCTCGTGCTGCAGCATTCGATCGCCGAGAACATCGGCTACGCCAACCGCGGCGCCGTCTCCCGCAACGGCTTCGTCACCGACGGCGCCGTCGTTCGCTTCGCCGACGAGCAGATCCGCCGCTTCGGCGTCAAGGGCCGCGCCCATCAGCGCGCCGACGAGATGTCCGGCGGCAACCAGCAGAAGGTCGTGCTGGCGAAGTGGCTCGCCCGCGACCCGCAGGTGGTCGTGCTCGACGAGCCGACGCGCGGCATCGACGTCGGCGCCCGCTCGGCGATCTACGAGGTGATCGTCGCGCTCGCTCTGAGCGGCGTCGCCGTGATCGTCGTCAGCTCCGACCTCGAGGAGGTCCTCGGCGTCTCCAACCGCATCCTCGTCATGGCGGCCGGCCGCCAGACGGGTATCCTCGACCGCGCCGAGGCCAACGACGTCACCGTCATGGAGCTCGCCACGCGCTGACCGCGGCGCGGGACGGCCCGATACACCACCAACCGGGAACACCGATGCTCGTGACGACCCTGAACGCCCCGCGCCTCTTCGACCTTTCCGGCCGGGTGGCCTTCGTCACCGGCGCCGGCAGCGGCATCGGCCAGCGCATCGCGCTCGGCCTCGCCCAGTGCGGCGCCGACGTCGCCTGCCTCGACCGCCGCGAGGACGGCGGCACCGCCGAGACCGTCGAGGCGATCCGCGCCGCCGGCCGCAAGGCGATCGCCATCGCCGCCGACGTCACCCGGCGCGCCGCCCTCGACGCGGCCGTGGCCCGCACCGAGCAGGAGCTCGGCCCGCTCTCCATCGCCCTCAACGCCGCCGGCATCGCCAACGCCAATCCGGCCGAGACGATGGACGAGGATCAGTACCAGACGCTCATGGACATCAACATGAAGGGCGTCTTCTTCTCCTGCCAGGCGGAGGCCGCCGCGATGCTGCGGCACGGCCGCGGCTCGATCATCAACATCGCCTCGATGTCCGGCGTCATCGTCAACCGGGGCCTCAGCCAGGTGCACTACAACGCCTCCAAGGCGGGCGTCATCCACATGTCGAAGTCGATGGCGATGGAGTGGGTCGGTCGCGGCGTGCGGGTGAACTCCATCAGCCCCGGCTACACCGCGACACCGATGAACACGCGCCCCGAGATGGTCCATCAGACCAAGGCGTTCGAGGAACAGACGCCGATGGGGCGGATGGCGAGCGTCGACGAGATGGTCGGCCCGGCGATCTTCCTGGCGAGCGACGCCGCCTCGTACTGCACCGGTGTCGACCTCCTCGTCGACGGCGGCTTCTGCTGCTGGTAGCGATCCTCGACGGAGCCCCTTTGCATGAGCAGCGGGGCGAACCCCTTGAGTTTTCGCCGGTCGACCCGTTCGTCGCGGATGGCGAGGCAGTGCGGATGCTCGAGAATTCGATCGTCTCCCACGCGAAAACGACGGAGGTCGAAGACCGTCCGGTCAAAGCCGGCGGCCGTCGACCCAGACAGCCTTGATGTTCGCGGTCGTGGCGCCGTAGACGATCTTCTGGAAGACGTCCTCGAGGTCGTCGACGTCGTCGAAGACGTGGACCCCGCCGCCGGCCGCCATCGTGTCGACGGCGATGGCGTCGAACCGGTAGCCTGGCGCGAACTTGCCTATCTTCAGGTCGAGCACCTCGCCGCCGCCGACGGTGGCGAGATGGAAGGCGTCGCGGAAGTCGATCCGCGACCCCGGCCGCCCGCGCGAGGCCGCCACCTTCGCCGGATCGGAGCCCTCGTCGAGGACGATCGACGCGGCGACGGCCGTGCGACAGGCATCGAAGATCGAGGCGCTCGGCCCGCCGGAGATGTCGGTGCCGACGCCGACATGCACCCCGCCCTCCACCAGCCGCCGCACCGGCAGCACCGCGTTGGCGAAGTAGACGTTCGACAGCGGGCAGTGGGCGATGCCGGAGCCGGCCGCGCGCAGCGTCGCCGCATCCTCGTCGCCGATGAAGTTTCCGTGCGCCAGCACCGTGTGGCGCGTCATCAGGCCGAAGTCGGCGAGCGCCCGCGTGTCCGTCTTGCCGAGCCGATCGATGACCGCGCGGTGCGCCCAGTCGCTCTCCGAACAGTGCGTCTGCACGTGGCAGCCGCAGCGGCGGGCGAGGTCGCCGAGGCCTTCGAGCAGCGCGTCGGTGCAGGCGGGGATGAAGCGCGGCGTCACGATCGGCCGGACGAGGCCGGCGGCATTGCCCGCGAGGCCGCGGATGTGGTGGATCAGGTCCTCGGTCTCGGCGATCGCGGCGTGGGCGGAGGCGTCGCGATAGTCCGGCGGGCAGAGGGCCGGGTCGTCCATCGCCACCTTGCCGACGAAGGCGCGCTGGCCCTTCTCGAGACAGATCTCGGCCAGCACCCGGTTCGCGTCGCGGTGGATGGTGCCGAAATAGACGGCGGTGGTGGTGCCGCCGGCGACGAGCGTATCGACCATCGACCCGTAGATGCGCCTGGCGAATTCGGCGTCGCGGTAGCGCGCCTCCAGCGGAAAGGTGCGCTCGGTCAGCCAGCGGTCGAGCGGCAGGTGCAGCGCCTTACCGAGCTGCGGCCACTGCGGCGCATGGATGTGCAGGTCGACGAGGCCGGGCAGCAGGTACTGGTGCGGACCGAGCCGCTCCAGCGTGCCCGCTACCTGGGCTGCGGCCATCCGCCCGGCGTAGTCCGCCGCCGCCGGTGCGGTCACCGCGACGATCGTGCCGCCGGCGTCGACCTCGACCAGCGCGTCCTCGACGATGTCCACCGCGCCGCGCCGCGGCGTGTGCATGATGGTGGCGCGCCACGCGCGCGCCGTCGCTCCGTCCGGCATGCCGCCCTCTCCGATTGCGCCGGAGCATGCGAGCGGCGATGCGGCGGCGGCAAGCCGCATCCGGCGTGCGAAGGGGCTGGATCGGCGGCGACTTCACCGGGATGATGGATTTATTGCGTCCCGCCACGGGCGCGCCGGCGGCCGCCCGCGGCCCTGCCGTGGGATAGTCCGGCCGATCGATCGAAGAGGTCTGGCGAAGAGGTTTCATGGCGCCGCGCCCCATCCCCCGGCTCGAGCTTACCGACGTCACCAAGGCCTACGGCTCGCTCCTCGCCGTCGACGGGGTGTCGCTCGCCGTCGCGCCGGGCGAGGTGCACGCGGTGCTCGGCGAGAACGGTGCCGGCAAGTCGACGCTGATGAAGATCCTCTACGGCGTCGTCCACGCCGACGCTGGCCGTGTTCTGTGGAACGGCGAGCCGGTCACGATCGCAACGCCGACGGCCGCACGGCGCCTCGGCATCGGCATGGTGTTCCAGCACTTCTCGCTGTTCCCGTCGCTGACGGTGCTGGAGAACCTCGTCGTCTCGCTGCCCCGCGGCCGCTCGGCCGCGGCGATCGCCGCGGCGGCAACGGCCCTTGCGGGACAGCACGGCCTCGCCGTCGACCTTCGCCGCACCGTCGACACGCTGTCGGTCGGCGAGCGCCAGCGCGTCGAGATCGTCCGCTGCCTGCTGCAGGACCCGCGGCTCATCATCCTCGACGAGCCGACCTCGGTGCTGACGCCGCAGGCGGTGGAGGAGCTGTTCGCCCTTTTGCGCGCCCTCGCCGCCTCGGGCTGCAGCATCCTCTATGTCAGCCACAAGCTGCACGAGGTGCGGGCGCTCTGCGACAGCGCGACCATCCTGCGCCGCGGCCGCGTCGTCGACCGCGTCGACCCACGCGGCGAGACGGATGCGAGCCTCGCCGAGCGGATGCTCGGCAGCGTCGTCCCGCCGCCGTCCCGCCGGACGGGCACCGCCACCGCGCGCGACCGGCTCGCCGTCCGCCGCCTCGACCGCCCGGCGGAGACGGCTCACGGCGTGGCGCTGCGGGGCGTCGAACTGACCGTGCGGGCGGGCGAGATCCTCGGCGTCGCCGGCATCGCCGGCAACGGCCAGGCGGAACTGCTCGAGGCGATCTCGGGCGAGTGGCGCGGCCCGGCGGAGGCCGTGGCAATCGATGGTGCGTCCGCCGGTTCGCTCGGCCCGGTCGAGCGGCGCCGGCTCGGTCTCGTCGCCATCCCCGAGGAGCGGCTCGGCCACGGCGCCGTGCCGGCGATGTCGCTCGCCGACAACGCGCTGCTGACGACCGCCCACCGCGGCCTCGTGCGCCACGGGCTGATCGACCGCCGCGCCGCCGCCGCCGAGGCCGCCCGCTGCATCCGTGACTTCGACGTGCGCTCCGGCACGCCGCGGACGGCGGCGCAGGCGCTGTCGGGCGGCAACCTGCAGAAGTTCATCGTCGGCCGCGAGCTGTCGCAGGCGCCTGGCGTCGTCGTCGCCCACCAGCCGACCTGGGGCATCGACGTCGGCGCCGCTGCCGCCATCTACGCAGCCCTCGCCGCCATGCGCGACGCCGGCGCGGCGATCCTGCTCGTCTGCGAGGACCTCGACGAACTGTTCGCCGTCTGCGACCGCATCGCCGTGCTGTCCGCCGGCCGGCTGTCGCCGCCGGTGGCGATCGGCGAGGCGACCGTCGAGGCGATCGGCCGCCTGATGGCGGACGGCGGCCACCACCCCTCGCCTGTCTCCGGCGCTTCCCATGCCGTTCACGCTTGAGCGCCGCCCGGCGCCGTCGCCGGCCGCCCGTGTCGCCGCGCCTCTGCTTGCGGTGGCGCTGACGCTCGTCGGCGGCAGCGCGCTGTTCGCCGCCCTCGGCCACGCGCCGGTGGCGGCGCTCCATGCCTTCCTGATCGCGCCGCTGGGTGACCTCTACGGCCTCGGCGAGCTCTGCTCGAAGGCGGCGCCGATCATGCTGTGCGCCACCGGCGTGGCAATCGGCTTCCGCGCCGGCGTGTGGAACATCGGCGCCGAGGGACAGCTGATCCTCGGCGCGATCGCGAGCGGCGTGGTGGCACTGAACTTTGGCGCGAGCGGCAGTCCGCTGGTGCTGCCGGCGATGCTGCTGGCCGGCGCGCTCGGCGGCATGGCGTGGGCGGCGATCCCGGCCTTCCTGAAGGTGCGCTTCAACGCCAGCGAGATCCTCGTCACGCTGATGCTGACCTATGTCGCCGGCCTGCTGCTGAGCGCCCTCGTCTACGGACCGCTGCGCTCGCCGACGGGCTTCAACTGGCCGGAATCCTCGGCTTTCGCCGCGGCCGCCCGCCTGCCGCGGCTGGTGCCGGGCACCCGCCTCAACATCGGCTTTCCGATCGCGCTCGTGGTCGCGCTCGCCGCCTGGTTCTTCGTCGCGCGCACCCACCTCGCTTTCCGCATGCAGGTCGGCGCGCTGGCGCCGCGGGCGGCGCGCTATGCCGGCTTCTCGCGCTCGCGGGCGATCTGGGCGGCGATGCTGATCGGCGGCGCGACGGCGGGGCTCGCGGGGACCATCGAGGTCGCCGGCACGATCGGCAAGCTGCGCGAGGTGGTGTCGCCGGGCTACGGCTATGCGGCGATCATCGTGGCCTTCATCGGCCGGCTGCACCCCGTCGGCATCGTGCTCGGCAGCCTCCTGATGGCGCTCCTCTATCTCGGCGGCGAGAACGCCAAGGTGGCGCTCGGCATACCGGCGGCGGCGACCGGCATCTTCCAGGGCCTGCTGCTGTTCAGCCTGCTCGTCAGCGACAGCCTCGTCAGCTGGCGCGTGCGCTGGCGATCACCAACTCCGTCCGCACGCGAGGTTGCCGACCGTGGCTGACCTCGCTGTCGCCATCCTTCTTGCGACGCTCGCCGCCGGCACGCCGCTGGTGCTGGCCGCCCTCGGCGAGCTCGTCACCGAGCGCACCGGCGTGCTCAACCTCGGCGTCGAGGGGATGATGCTGGTCGGCGCCGCCACCGGCTTCGCCGCCGCGGCAGAGACCCACTCGATGCTCGCCGCCGCCGTCGCCGGCTCTCTGGCCGGCGCCGCGCTCGCGGCGCTCTTCGCCTTCGTCACTCTGGTCTGCCGGGCGAGTCAGGTGGCGAGCGGGCTGGCGCTGACGATCCTCGGCATCGGCCTCAGCGCGCTGATCGGGGCCGGCTATACCGGCGTGGCGCTGCCGGCCGACATCGGCGCCCTGCCCGCCTGGCTCACCACGGTGCCCGGCCTCGGCCCGGTGCTCGCGGCGATCGAGCCGTTCACGGCGCTGTCGGTCGCGCTCGCCGTCGGCGTCTGGTGGTTCCTCGCCCGCACCCGCTCCGGGCTGATCCTGCGCGCCGTCGGCGACGCGCCGCAGTCCGCCGTCGCCGCGGGCTACCGGGTGGGTGCGATCCGCTGCGCTGCCGTGCTGTTCGGCGGCGCGATGGCCGGGCTCGCCGGCGTTTATCTCTCGGTTGTCTACACGCCCGTCTGGGTCGAGAACATGACGGCGGGGCGGGGCTGGATCGCCATCGCGCTGGTGGTGTTCGCCTCGTGGAGCCCGTTGCGCGTGCTCGCGGGCGCCTACCTGTTCGGCGGCATCACCATCCTGCAGTTCCACCTGCAGGGCGCCGGCCTCGGTCTGCCGACGCAGGTGTTCTCGATGCTGCCCTACCTCGCCACCATCGTGGTGCTGGTGGTCGTCTCCTCGACAGCGGTGCGCACGCGGCTCCGGGCCCCCGCCTCGCTCGGCGGCCCGCTCGGCGGCGAGGGCTGAGCCGGGAGCCCTCCGGGCACGTGGGGTCGACACCCGCCGGTCGTGCCGCGCCGGGCGGCGCGACCACGCACGCGACGGGGCGCTCTTTGGCACTTGCCCCCGGCACCGTTCTTGCTTCCAATTCGGGCGATGGAAGCCGCCTCCACCCACCTGCCGCTGCGCCTCGATACCGCCGACGTGGCGCCGATGCGCCGCGTCGAGACGTGGCGGGACGTCATGTACAGCCTGTGCTGCCCGATGACGTGCGAGGCGCCGGGCCGCGATGATTTTCGCGCCCGCCTGATCGCAACCGACATCGGCCCGGTCGGCGTGCGGCACATGTGGTCGGACCCCTACCGCTGCCGGCAGACGCAGGGGACGCTCGCCCGCGCCCGCCGCCGCCTCTACGTGCTGACGGCGGCGACCGGCGGGGCCTTCCGCATGACGCAGTACGGCCGCGAGGTGGTGATCGACGCGGACACGATCTCGCTGCACTCGACCATGGACCTGCTCGAGTTCGTGCACGAGATGCCCTCGAGCGCGCTGATCGTGACGATCCCGGCCGAGCAGCTGAAGCAGCGCCTGCCGACCCCGGAGGACTATTGCGCCCGCCCCATCCGCCGCGACGGGGTGCTGGCGAGCATCTTCTTCGACACGCTCGATTCCGCCGTGCGGCACCGTGCAGGGCGCGATCCGGGCGTCGCCGGCGCGGTGTCCGAGCGGCTTCTCGATCTGCTGGCGAGCACCTTGGAGCACGAGGCGCCGGCGCGCGCCTCCTCCGTCAGTGCCGTCGGCGCGACACATCTTCGCCACGCCAAGGCGTTCGCCGCCGAGAACCTGCACCGCCCCGACCTCGGCCCGCAGACAATCGCCGCGGCGCTCGGCTTCTCGGTGCGCTACCTGCACCACCTCTTCCAGGACGAGCCGGAGACGATCGGCGTCTTCCTGCGAAACCGCCGGCTTGCCAAGGCGCAGGCGCTGCTGTCGGATGCCGGTTTCGCTGCCCTGTCGGTGTCGGAGATCGCCTTCCGCGTCGGCTTCCGCTCCGACAGCCACTTCGTCACCGCCTTCAAGGGCGCCTTCGGCCTGACGCCGAAGGCCTTCCGCCAGCAGGCGGCGAAGACTGCCGCGGGCGAGCCGCCCGCCTTGCCGCCGGCCGCGTTGCCTCACGGCGCACAAAGCGCTTCGCGCGGCTGAAGCCCCCGCATTCGAGCTTGCCGACCCAGCGCGGGTGGGGCGCAATCGGCGAGGGCCGTCCCGTGGCGGTGCGCAGGCGTGGCTCGAACATGGCGAGGTGGTGAGATGCTCGGTCGTCCGGCACGGATTGTCAGTGCGCTGGCAGCGGCGCTGCTGTTGTTGGGGCAGGTGGTGGCCGCGCCGGCCATGGCGGCCGAGGCGCTCAAGGTCGCCTTCGTCTACTTCAGCCCGGTCGGCGACACCGGCTGGACCGCCGAGCACGACAAGGGCCGCAAGGCGATGGAGGCCAACCTCGGCGACAAGGTCGAGGCGAAGATCGTCGAGAACGTCGCCTTCGGGCCGGATTCTCTGCAGGTGATCCGGCAGCTCGCCGCCGACGGCTATGGGCTGATCTTCACCACCTCGTTCGGCTTCATGGACCAGACGCTCGAGGTGGCCGAGCTCTATCCCGACACGAAGTTCATGCATCTCGACGGCTACAAGACCGCCGAGAACATGGGCACCTACTCGCTGCGCTACTACGAGTCGTCCTATCTCGCCGGCATGGCGGCCGGCGCCGTCACGAAGGGCGACACCATCGGCTACGTCTCGTCGTTCCCGCTGCCGGCGGTGATCCAGATCATCGACGCCTTCACCCTCGGCGCGCAGGCCATGAAGCCCGGCGTCAAGGTGAAGGTCGTCGAGGTGAACTCCTGGTACGACCCGGGCCGCGAGAAGGAGGCGACCGAGGCGCTGTTCTCGCAAGGCATCGACGTCGTCGGCCACGTCACCGACTCGACCGCCCCGACGCTCGCCGCGGAAGCCGCCGGCAAGTACGTCGTCGGCTTCCACTCCGACCGCACCAGCTACGGGCCGAAGTCGCAGCTCACCGCCGTCATCCCGGTGTGGGGCGACTTCTACACCAAGGTCGCGACGAGCGTCATCGACGGCACCTGGACGAACAAGCCGGAGTGGCTGTCGATGCAGGACGGCGCGCTCGCCATCGCGCCGCTCGGCGCGGCCGTGCCGAAGGAGGCGGCCGAGAAGATCGCCGCCGTCGAGGCCGAGATCCGCGCCGGCACGTTCAGCCCCTTCCAGGGTCCGATCAAGGACCAGGCGGGCACGGAGCGGGTGAAGGACGGCGAGACGCTGCCGGACGAGCAGCTCTACGGCATCAACTGGTATGTCGAGGGCGTCGAGGGCACGCTGCCGCAGTGAGCGGCGCCGCCCTCGTCCTGACCGACCACCGCACCGCCGATCAACGACGCGGGCCACCCCGGAGGCCCGCGGACAGCGGAGCCTCGCCGTGTCGACCACCGAGCCACCGATGACGGACGACGCCGTGCTGGCCGCCGAGTGGCACCCGGTGGCGCGCTCGGCGGACATCACCGACCGCCCGCACGCGGTCCGGCTGCTCGGCGTCGACGTCGTGCTCTGGCGCTCGCCGGACGGCCTGCGCGCCTTCGAGGACCGCTGCGCCCACCGCGGCGTCAGGCTGTCGCTCGGCAAGGTCACGGACGGGCGCCTCGCCTGCCCCTATCACGGCTGGGAGTATCAGGCCGACGGCGTCTGCGTGCGCTATCCGGCGCACGAGCGCCAGAAGCCGTCGCCGCGGGCGCGCGCCACCACCTTCCGGGCGCAGGAGCGTTACGGCCTCGTCTGGGCCTGCCTCGGCGAACCGGCGCACGACATCCCGCCGTTCCCCGAGATCGACGTCGGCACGCACCATCTCTTCTTCGGCGGCGCCTTCGCCTACGAGACGAGCGGGCCGCGGGCGATCGAGAACTTCATCGACGTCTCGCACTTCCCGTTCGTGCACGCCGGCGTGCTCGGCTCGGAGGAGCACACCGAGATCGAGGACTATGACGTCGACGTCGGCGAGGACGGCCTCTCGGTCCGCAATGTCCGCGTCTGGCAGCCGCAGCCGACCAACACGATGGCCGCCGGCGGCGCCCATGTCGGCTACGAGTACTCCGTGCCGCGGCCGCTGACGGCCCGCCTCGTCAAGGACGTCGGTCTTACCAACCGCCACGGCGCGCCGGCGACCGAGGCAATCATGCTGACGGTGACACCGGTCGAGCCGGAGCGCGGCATCGGCTGGGTGCTGCTCGCCTCCAACTACGACGTGCTCTACGGCGAGGAGGAGGTGCAGGCCTTCACGGCGCTGATCATCGGCCAGGACGTGCCGATCGTCGAATCGCAGCGCCCGAAGCGGCTGCCGTTGACGGTCGGTCGCGAGTTGCACGTGCACTCCGACAAGACCGCCGTCGCCTACCGCCGCTGGCTCTCCGCCCTCGGCCTCCGCTACGGCACCATCGTCTGAAGCACCCGACCGCCGGGCGGGTGGCGATTCACCTCGACGGGGTCCGGCCGGGAGCGGCGCGGGCGGCACCGCAGTGGCAGCCGCCGCCGGCGCAGCGAGCGTCGGCGGCGTGTCCTCCCCGATCGAAGACTTGATGTCTCAGTTCTTCATCTGGAAGGTTTCGAGGCTGGCGGCGTTTGCAGCATCGACCAGCACGCAGTCCATCGAGATCTTCTCATCGACACCCGTCGAACCCGTCTTGATGTACTTGTCGGCGAGCTCGACTGCATACTGCGCCTGGCGATAGGCCGGCTGGAGAACCGTAGCCACGATCTTGCCGGCGAGAATGGCATCGCGGACATCGTTGGATCCGTCGAAACCGACGACCTTCACATCCTTGCGGCCGGCGGCCTCCAGGGCTGCCAGTGCCCCCATGGCCATGGTGTCGTTGCCCGCGATGACGCCCTGGATGTCCGGATTGGCCTGCAGGATGGATTCCATCTTGCTGTAGGCCTCCGTCTGGCTCCAGTTAGCGCTCTGTTGAGCAACCATCTTCATGTCCGGATACTGGTCGATGACGTCATGGTAACCCTTGGAGCGGATGCCGGCGTTGGTGTCGGATTCCTTGCCGAGCAACTCGACGTAGTTCCCTTTTTCACCCAGCGCCGCAACGAAGGCTTCTGCGCCGAGCGTCGCCCCCTGATAGTTGTTGGAGACGATCTGGACGGCGGCGACGCCCTTGGCGTTGATCTCGCGATCGATGAGGAACGAGGGGATCCCCGCGTCCTTGGCCTTCTGCACCGCGGCCACGGAGGCGTCCGCTCCGGCGTTGTCGAGCACGATCGCTGCGGCCTTGGAGGCAATGGCGACGTCGATCAACTCGTTCTGCTTGTTGGCGTCATCGTCGTGAGAATAGACCTTGGTCGCGTACCCGAGTTCTGTCGCCCTCGCCTCGGCACCTTTGGCTTCGGCAGCGAAGAACGGATTGTCGTGGCTCGGTGTGATGATGACGATCAGTGGCTCGGCGGCGCGCACGCCCATGCTCGAGATCGTCAGGGCTCCGAGCGCGACGGCTGCGAATAGTGTCGAGAGCTTCATGAACGTCCCTCCCTGGGGGATCGCCGAGGGGCGACCCCGGTTGCCAACCAGCTCTTTCGTCTGGTGTGGATTTTTTTCGTTATATGAGGATTATATCGCAGTCCTGCAGTCGTCAATGCGGCTCTGCTTCCGACATGCCAAGAATCCGGCGGCACTGTTTCGCTCTGGGTGGCGCGTGTTCACGGCGCGCCGCGCGGAGATCTCCTCCGCAGGCCGGCTCGATCCCAAAGGATTTCAGCGCGCGACAATCACCTCGATGCCGCGGCGCTCGAACTCGCTACGGTCATCCGATCGGATGCCATCGTCGGTAATCAGGCAATGCACGACAGAAATAGGCCCGAGCGCTGAAAAGGACGTGCGTCCGATCTTCGTCGAATCGGCCAGGAGGTAGACCTTCGACGCTGCCTTGATCATCGCCCGCTTGACATGCAGGTCGGCGAGCGAGGGATAGGTGAGACCCGCATCGAACGAGATCGATGCGGTCGCCAGAAACAGCTTCTCGGCAAAAATGCCGTCGAAGAAGTCGACCGACTTCTCTCCGGTCAACGACAGCGTCGGCGCCTTGAACTGTCCACCCGGCATGTGGACCGTCATCGACGGCAATGCTCCGAGCAACAACGCGATATTGATGGCATTCGTTATAATGTTAAGATGTTCGTGACCCGTCAAGCAATTCGCAAATTCAGTGGTCGTCGAACCGGAGTCGATAATGATCGTTGCGCCATTCTCGACTTCCGCAGCAGCGGCGCGGCCGATCTTTTTCTTCTTCTCCATGTTGGAGATGTGCTGGAGCGACAGCGACTGAACTTGCTGTGGCACGGACTTCAGGTAGGCGCCACCGTGCTCACGGACAATGAAACCATCGGCGTCGAGCCGCTCGAGGTCCTGGCGCACCGTCGCCTCGGAGACACCGAAGGCGACGGAGAGGTCCCGCACGCGCGCGCTGCCCTCTTCCTGCAGCCACTCGAGAATGCGCATGCGCCGCGGCTCGGCCAGCAGGTTGGCCCGCGCGGGATCGGTCGCGGTGCGGCGTGCGCGAGTGCGTGCTGCGCCGCGCGCCGGATTGCCTGGGTGCTGGTCGGTCATTCCCGCTCTGCCGCGCCTCACGACGGTCAGCCTTGCCGGTCGCGTGCGGCGAGTCTGCGCTGGAGCTGATCAAGAACCACGGCCGCGATGATGACAAGTCCCTTGATCACCATCTGCCAGAATTCGCTAACACCCATCATCACCAGGCCGTCGCTGAGGACGCCGATGACGAAGGCGCCGACGATGGTTCCACCGATCCGTCCGTAGCCGCCGGACAGGGATGTGCCGCCGAGCACCGCCGCCGCGATGGCGTTGAGCTCGAACGTCTCGCCACTCGCCGGGTGCGAGGCGACGAGCTGGGAGGAGACGATGAGCCCGACCACGGCGGCACAGAAGCCGGAGATCATGTAGACGGCGAGCTTCACCCGGTCGACCCGGACACCGGACAGTGCGGCCGCCCGTTCGTTGCCACCGACGGCATAGACGCGCCGACCGAAGGGCGTGCGCTGGGCAATGTAGGCGGCGATGACGGCGAGCACGACGAGAATGAGGACGGAAAAGGGAATGCCGAACAGCGTGCCCGAGCCGATGACCGGGAAGCCCTGGTTGCCGAGCTCCGGCTTGCCGACCAGGTTCGGGAACGTGGCGCCTCCCGAGAGCAGCAGCGCGGCTCCCCGCGCCACGTACAGCGTGCCGAGGGTCGCGATGAAGGGCGCCACACCGAGCTTCGTGATCAGCAACCCGTTGATGGCGCCGATCGCCGTTCCAACCGCGAGCGCGATCAGCACGACCTCGAAGACGTTGAAATAGATGATGACGCCGACCGGCTCGATCCAGAGGCCGTGGGCGATGAGCCCGCCGGCCACCATCCCCGTCAGCCCGACGATCGAGCCGACCGACAGGTCGATGCCCCCCGTCAGGATGACGTAGGTCATGCCGATCGCCAGGATCGCATTGATGGCCACATGCTTGGAAATGATGACGGCATTCGCCACCGACACGAAATTCGGAGCCATGACCGCGAAGAAGACCGTCACGGCGATCAGGGCGATGAAGGTCCGCAACTTGAGGATCAGCAGCAGCGCCGAAACGTTGCTGGCAGCGGGGGGCTTCGCGACGGTATCGGACATCTTGGGCTCCCTCACGCTGCGGTGACGACGGCGGACGGCGGAACGCGCTTGTCGGTCGATGCGCGGACCAGCGCCTCGTCCGTCGCCGCCTCCGCCCGGAAATCCGCGGTGATGCGCCCGTAGGCCATCACCAGGATGCGGTCGGCGACGCTGTGGGTTTCCTTGAGGTCCGACGTGGTGAAGACGACCGTCATGCCGGCGTCTGCCAGTTCACGCATCGTCCGGAAGACTTCGGCCTTGGCGCCGATGTCGATGCCGCGGCTCGGTTCGTCGAGGAGAAAGACCCGCGGTTGCGTCAGGAGTGACCGGCCGATGACGACCTTCTGCTGATTGCCGCCGGACAATGAGGTGATCGGGGCGGCGATGCCGGCCGTCTTGATGTGGAGCCGGCGGGCGACGTCGCCGAGCAGCCGCGCCTCCACCGACCGCACGATGGTGAAGAGCCGCGTGAAACGTCCGAGGCTGGACAGCCCCAGATTCCCCCCGACGGACAGGTTCTGCACCAGGCCGTCGCGCTGTCGATCCTCCGGCACAAGAACGATCCCGCGCTTCAGGCGCTCCGCGACCGGCAACTCACCGATCTCGGTTCCGTCGAGACGGACACGGCCGCCGGCATGACCGCGCAGCCCGTAGAGGCTTTCGAAGAGCTCCGTGCGGCCGGCACCAAGCAGTCCGTAGATGGCCGTGATCTCGCCAGCCCGGAACTCGACCGACACGTCGTCGACGGCAAGGGAGCCTCCTCGGCGGGTAACGCTGAGCCCATCGACGGCGAGTGTCACCTCCCCCGCCGGTCGTTCCGCCGGCCGCCGCTCCGCCACATGGTCGGAGCCGAGCATCTCGCGGATGATCCAGCCGATCGACACCTGCGCCTTGGTGGTCGTCGCCTGCAGACGCCCGTCACGCAGCACCGTGAAGTGGTCGCCGATGCGCACCAGTTCCTCCAGCCGGTGCGAGATATAGATGACTGCGACCCCGGTTCGCTTCAGTTCGCCGATCACCCGGAACAAGACCTCGACTTCGGAAGCGGAGAGTGCGGAGGTCGGCTCGTCCATGATCAGGACGCGGGCATCGTCTGCGAGTGCCTTGGCGATCTCGACGATCTGCTGCTGGCCGATCATCAGGTTCGCGACCGGGGTGTCCGGATCGATGTCCGCTTCCAGGCGCGCCAGCAGTTCTCCCGCCCGGCGGCGCTGGGCGCCTCGATCGACATGGAAGCCGGCGACGGTGATATCCCGTCCGAGAAAGATGTTCTCTGTCACAGACAGGTTCGGACAGAGATTGAGCTCCTGGAAGACGATGCCGATCCCTTGTCGCGCCGCATCCCGAACCGACGTGAAGACAACAGGCCGACCTCCCATCGTGATGGTGCCCGAGCTCGGTTGCTCGACGCCCGCCAGGATCTTCATGAGGGTCGACTTGCCGGCACCATTCTCGCCGATCAGAACGTTGACCGATCCCGCATGGACGACGAAATCGACGTCCTGCAGTGCCACGGTTCCCGGGAAGCGCTTGGTGATGCCGTCTGCCCGCAGGACGACATCGGGATCGCTCACGCTCGGCCTCATGACGGCCCGACCTCGAGAACGACCGGCGTCACGAGGATCTTGTCGGAGGGCGAGGTGAGACTGACGACGCCGATGAAGTTCGCCGTTCCGCCGGCGACGGCCGTCGCGGCCGGGTCTGCGATGGCGGCCAGCACCAGGGCGTTCAGGGCCTTGCCCATCTCCGCGTAGTCGAGCTGGTTCTCGAAGTCCTCGAACGAGACGAACGGCAGGCTGTCCCGCACGGAGTTGCCACGAATGACCGGTCCGATCTGCAGGACGATGTCGCGGGGCGGCGATGTGCCGTCGAGCGTGAGGGTGATCGTGCCCGCTCGCGACGCCGTGTTCTTCTCCACGATCTGTCCGCCGCCGCTGACAACGAAGGTCCAGGGCGCACCCTCGGCATTCTGCCGCCGACCGTAGAGCGGGCCCGCCGTCGACAACCCGCCGTCGATGGCCGCGAGAACCTCGGGAAGCGGCCGAGCCGCCTCGGAGAAGAAGGCGCGCCCCTGCCCCTCCCAGAGGACTGCCGCTTGCGCCCCCATGTCGGGCTTCTGGTTGCCCGCGACATGGTCGGCAATGGGAACGATCTTGCAGCCGGCGAGTAGCGCCAGGGCTGCCACGAGCAGCGCCGGCGCCCAGGGTCGCACACGCATTCCTTCGGCCCTCCCGATCGCGACATTCTTGGATCATCGCGATTTTTATTGTTTTTGAGTCGTGCCCGAAGACGATTGCGTTGTCAACGCACGCATGATTCAGTCAATTTCGGACTTAACTCATTGAAAAATAGTCTATTCATGGATTCATGACAAGATGCAGAATTCCTGATTTTCCGCTATTGCCGCTCTTCGACACGGTCGGTTAGATTGCCTCAAAACAAGGAGGCGCTTGCCTCCCAAGGATGTTCGGGAGGACACCATGAAGCCGATGAGCCGGACCGTCACACTCGGGCTGATCGTCACCAGCCGGGCGTTCTTCAATGCCGCCTACGCGCCGGCCGCGCGCGCCGATCTGATCGCCCAGTGCGAGCGCCTCGGGATCGGCTATCGAATCCTGCCGGCCGACGCGACACCGAACGGGGCCGTGGAGACGCGGGCGGACGCCCACAAGTACGCGCAGTTCTTCAGAGCGCATCGCGACGAGATCGACGGCTTCGTGGTCTCATTGCCAAACTTCGGCGACGAGATCGCCGTGGTCGAGACGATCGCCCTCGCCGATCTCAAGGTGCCGATCCTGCTGCAAGCCTGCAACGACACTATCGATGCGGTCGACCTCAAGGGTCGCCGCGACGCGTTCTGCGGAAAGATCTCGGTCACTAGCAACTTCTACCAGTACGGCATCCCTTTCACCGACACGACGTCGCACACGAGCGATCTCGACAGTGCGGAGTTCGCCGACGATCTCGACCGTTTCGTCCGCGTCTGCAGGACCGTTCGCGGGCTCCGGCGCGCCCGTATCGGGGCGATCGGCGCGCGCACGGCCCCGTTCCAGACGATGCGCTTCTCCGAGAAGCTCCTGCAGGCGAGCGGCATCTCCGTCGTCACCGTCGATCTCTCGGAAATCATCGCCGATGCAACGCGGCTCGGCGACGAAGACCCGCAGGTGAAGGAACGGCTCGACGAGATCTTCGCCTACGGCCGCATTCCACCGACGATCATGCGCGAAAACATCGTCCGTCAGGCCTGTTTCGGCGTCGCCGTCGATCGCTGGATGGCCGCCAACGAGTGTGACGCCTCCTCGATCCAGTGCTGGACCTCGATGCAGGAGAATTTCGGCTGCGCCACCTGCCTGTCGATGTCGATGATGGGAGAGAAGCTGCAGCCGAGCGCCTGCGAGGTCGACGTCGCCGGCGCCCTGTCGATGTACGCGCTGGCGCTCGCCGCCGGCACGCCGCCGGCGCTCCTCGACTGGAACAACAATTACGGCGACGCCGTCGACAAGTGCGTGTGCACCCACTGCGGCAACTTTCCGAAGAGCTTCATCGGCGAGGAACCCGAGATCTCCAACCTCGGCGTCATCGGCACGGTCGTCGGCCCGGAGAAATGCTTCGGGGCCGTGAAGGGCAAAGTGCAACCGGGCCCCCTCACCTACTTCCGCCTGTCGACCGACGACCGCCGCGGCCAGCTCAAGACCTATGTGGGCGAGGGAGCCTTCACCGACGACCCCTTCGGGATGGACGGAGGGATCGCCGTGACGGAGGTGCCACGCCTTCGCGAGCTGCTCGGCTTCATCTCGCGCAACGGCTTCGAGCACCACGTCGCCATGGTGCGCGGCTCCTGGGCCACCGTCGTGGAGGAAGCCGTCGGGCGCTATCTCGGGTGGGAGATCTACCGCCACGAGGCTGTCCCGACCATCGTCCCGCCCCCGCCATCCCTGCGTTGACGACAGGGCATCGGTCGCCTCGCCCCGTCACGGGCCCGCTCGCCGCGCGCGGGTCAGTCTGCCGGCAGGGGGTCGGTCAGAAATATCCCTCCCGCTTCTGGCGCTCGAGCGAGCCGGCGTCGCTGATGCGGCCGCGGCGCTCCGACGTCGAGGCGAAGAATGTCTCCTCGGCGACGGCTGAGACATCGTCCGCCTCGGACGCGACGGCGGCGGTCACGGGCCAGCAGCCGAGGGTGCGGAAGCGGACCTTGCGCGTCACGACCGGCCCCTCGAACCAGGCGGCGACCCGCTCCGCGTCCTCGACAGGAATGAAGCGTCCGTCGGACTCGATGACGCGGCGCTCGGCGGCGAAATAGAGGGGCACGAGCTCGATGCCGCGGGCGAGGATGTAGGCCCACAGGTCCTGCTCGGTCCAGTTGGAGATCGGGTAGGCGCGGATCGACTGGCCGGGACCGAGGCGCCAGTTGTAGGCGCTCCAGAGCTCGGGGCGCTGGTTGCGCGGGTCCCAGCCGTGGCCGGCGCTGCGCACCGAGACGATGCGCTCCTTGGCCCTCGAGGCCTCCTCGTCGCGGCGCGCACCGCCGAAGATGACGTCGTATCCCCCGGCATCGAGCGCCTGCTTGAGGGCGTCGGTGCGCATCGTCGTCGTATAGACGTCGCCGTGATCGACTGGATTGAGGCCGGCTCGCCTCCCCTCCTCGTTGGCGTGGACGCGGAGCTCGAAGCCGTGGCGGCCGGCGAAGGCGTCGCGGAACGCCAGCACCTCGGCGAACTCCCAGGTGGAATCGACGTGGAGCAGCGGCAGCGGCGGCCGCGAGGGATGGAAGGCGCGCAGGGCGAGGTGCGCCAGCACCGTCGAGTCCTTGCCGCCGGAGAACAGTAGCACCGGGTTGCGCGCCTCGGCGACGCCATCACGAAGGATGGCGATCGCCTCGCTTTCGAGCCGGCTCAGCGAGGGCCCGAGGCTCATGCCGCCACCCCGATCGGGGTGGCGGTCGCCGCAGCGGCGGGCGGAACGTCCTGCCACGCGAGGCCGCCGACATAGCGGTGCGCGACCATGCCGTTCGCGCCGATCGCGAGCAGGTGGACCCAGCCGTTGTCGACGAGCTGGCGCAAACCCTCGTGGCTCTCGATTACCGCATTGATCGCGGCCACCGGCGCCTCCACCAGCACCGACAGCCGCAGCGGCTCGTGGACGAGGCCGCTGCCGTCGTGCACCGACTGCCACGGCAGGCCCGTGCGCAGGTCGCCGCCCGTGCCCTCCAGCACCCCGAGGGTGCCGACGACGTTGTGCAGCACCTTGTTGCCGCTGCCGAAGACGCGGTTGTCGACCGAGGAGGCGTAGTACTGCAGGTTGATCCACGAGGCGACGATCACGGGCGCCGTCAGGATCAGCTTCAGGGTGGCGAAGTCACGGTCGGCCCGCCAGTCGTAGGTGTGCAGGAACACCCGGCCGTCGAGGTCGCGGCCGAGGGTGCGCTCGCGCGGCGCGGCGACGAAGGCGGCACAGCGCGCCAGCCCCCACTCCGGCCGCACCTGGCTCCAGTCGGTCGCCCGGGCGGTGACGGCGGCATCGACCGTGCGCCCCGGGGCGACGCCGAGCAGGGCCGCGCGCTCCGCCCGCGCCCGCCGTCCCGCCACGGCCAGCCAGCCGGCAAGGCGCGCGAGGTCGGCGCGGTGGGTGTCGGCTGCCGCGTCCGTCTCGTAGAGCGTGACGGTGTCGGTGGTGGTGTCGTGCAGGCCGGCGACGAAGAGGGTGTCGTCCGGGATGGCGATGCCGCGCGCCCGCAGGCCCTGCCGCACCGCCGGGTCGTTGAACAGCGCCGCGGCGACGCGGGCGCTGACCTCGCCGGACTGGCCGCCGCAGGCACCGCAGTCGAGGCCGTGGGCATAGGGGTTGTTGGCAGTCGTCGCGCCGTGGCCGGCGAGCAGGACGAGGCGTGCGAAGCCGTCGGTCATCGACATCGCCCTCAGCACGCCCTCGGCGAGGTCAACGCGGGCCGTGACGGCGAGCGGCGCAGCCTCCGTCGTCTGCAGCGCGAACGCCGTCTTCAGCGTCGCCCCCGCCTTGCCCCGCTTGGTCTCCGCGCGGGCGCCGGACTTGCCGGCCGCAAGCGTGCGCGCCAGCAGGCGGCCGGCGTAGGTGAGGCCCGTCGTCTCGACGAAGGTGAACGCCGACACGGCGGCCGTGCGGAAGGCCTGCCACGCGGCGCGCCAGATCTTCGCCCCGGCGAGCCGGGCGAGCCGCTGCTGCCGTTCCCCCGGCGCGGCCGGACCGGCCGGCTCCTCGCAGGCCAGCAGCGACGGGCGCAGCAGCACCGGGCAGCGGGCGCTCGCCGCGCTATCCCCGAACGGCACCACCGCGGCGGGCACGCCGAAGAAGCCGGCGAAGCCGCCGGTCTCGATCTCACGCGTGGTGTTCTCGAGGGCCCGCCGGAACACCTCGGAGCGCACGTCGATGCAGAACACCGCCTGCACCGCCGGCCGCGCACGGGGAACAGGGGCGGCAGCGGGGGCGGCGGCGAGTTGCCGGAACAGGTCGCGCTGCCAGGCACGCTCGAGGGCGATTTGCAGCACGGCATCGGTGTCGAGGGTCGCGGCGGTCGCGGGCCGCGCGTCGGCCGCCGGCTCGAAGCCGGACTGCGCGCTCTCCCACGCCGCGACGAAGCCGGGCCGCGAGCGGAAGGCCTCGTAGAGACCGACCTCGAAGGCGGCGCGGACGGCGAGGAACTCGACGAGGGTGCGGTCGCCACCGCCGGCGAGTTCGGCCTGCCACAGCCGCCAGCGGGCGTGACCGGCCCAGCCGCCGACCGTCATCAGGAGCCGGTGGAAATAGTCGGGAAGGGCCCGGTCGGGGACGCCGAGCCGGGCGGCAGCGGCCGCGAGCAGGTCCTCGGCACGGTCCGGCAGGGTGGCGACGAGGGCCCGGAACCCGGCGACGCCGGCGATCTCCGGCGTCCGGTCGATCCGGGCGACGGCGCGCCACGCGGCGAGCAGGCCCCGGGTGCGCCACGGGGCCGGCCACGACGCCTGGCCGGCATCGAAGGCGTCGGCGGCAAAGGCGGAGAGCCGCTCGGTGACGAAGCCCTCCCAGTCGCGGCCGGTGATGGTCGCAGCCACGCCGGCGACGGTCGGCAACGGTGCCGGCGCCGCCGCCTCGGGACCCGGAGCCTTCAGGGCCGCCAGGATCGCCTCCGCATCGGTGGGACCGGCCTCGCCGGTCCCGGAGGACGCCAGGGCCGCGCGGATGTCCTCGACCGTCAGCCGGCCGCTCGCCAGCGCTTCCCGGTAGAAGGCGCGCGGCATCGTCAGGCGCGCGCCGGCGACGCGGGCCATCAGTGTCGCCGCGTCCTCGAGCGGCCGCTCGGCGAGGCCGAGGAAGGGGTTGACGGCAACGAAGCTCTGCAGCGGGAACAGCGGCGCGATGCGCCGGCAGGCACGCTCGGCGGCGACGGTGACGGTCGCGAGAGCGGGATCAGCGACCGGGGCGGCGCCGGCCGGAAGATGGCTGGTGTCGTGCTTCATGGTCGGGCCCTCAGAGCGTGCGGGTGGCGACGGGGAGCGCGCCGATCAGGCGATCGAACAGCGCATTGGCGTAGAGGCCGTTGGCGAGGTGGACGCGGGTGGCGGCGACCAGCGGCAGGTCCGGTCGGGCGGTCGCCAGCAGTTGCAGGCCGCCGACAGCGGCGAAGGACGCGACGGCGAGCGCCATCACCGCGACCGCCACCGCGTCCGGGGCGGGCGGTGCAGGCAGCACCGCCGCCATCGTCGTCGCCGCCAGCGCGTGCAGGGCGAAGTAGGCCGCCACCACCGCGACGGCGGCGACGAGCACCGGCAGGGCGGCCGTCCGCGGTCCGGCGAAGCCGTCCGCCAGCAGCAGCGCCAGGCCGAGCGCCAGGATCGCACCGAAGGTGATGCCGGCGGCGGTGGCGGTCTCGCCGCCGATGAGCCAGCTCACCGCGGCGACGACCGCGAGGGCCGCTGTCAGCCCGGCGAAGACAACCGCCGGCCGGCGGCCGCCGTCGTCAGCACGGCGCGGCGCTGGCGCCTCGGCGGCGCTGCCGGACGACAGGAAGGCGTAGGCCTTGTAGAGGGCATGGGCGAGGATGTGCAGGACGGCGAGCGCGAAGGCGCCGAGGCCGCACTGCAGCAGCATGAAGCCCATCTGCGAGACCGTCGACCAGGCGAGCGAGACCTTCACGCTCGTCTGCGTCAGCATCACCGCGGCCCCGAACAGCGCCGTGAAGCCGCCGACGAGCGCCAGCGTGTGCATCGCCGGTGCCGACAGCAGCAGAACGTCGGCGAAGCGGATGGCGAGGAAGCCGCCGGCATTGATGATGCCGGCATGCAGCAGCGCCGACACCGGCGTCGGCGTCTCCATCACCTCGGTC
Source organism: Pseudoxanthobacter sp. M-2 (assembly GCF_046156265.1). Taxonomy (NCBI): domain Bacteria; kingdom Pseudomonadati; phylum Pseudomonadota; class Alphaproteobacteria; order Hyphomicrobiales; family Segnochrobactraceae; genus Pseudoxanthobacter; species Pseudoxanthobacter sp. M-2. The sequence goes on along the minus strand of NZ_JAWDIR010000008.1, from coordinate 4,942 downwards.
AGCCAGCCGTGCGTCGGGAACTGGGCGGACTTCAGGAGGGCCGCGCCGACCACGAGGAAGGCGACCGCCGTGGTGACGGCACCGCCCTCCGCCCCGCGCGCGGCGGCGGCGATGGTGGCGATGTCGCCGGTGCCGAAGCGCCAGACCATCAGCGCGGCCGCGCCGATCAGCAGGACGTCGCCGAGGCGGGCGGTGAGGAACTTCTTGTGGGCGGCGATCCGGCCGCGCGGCCGGTCGGGGTAGAACACCAGCAGGCGATGGAGCGCGAGGCTGGTGGCGATCCAGGCCGCGACCAGCAGCACGAGGTTGCCCGCCGTCACCAGCAGCGATACCGCCGCGAGTGTGGCCGCGAGGCCGCCGAAGAAGCGGCCCTGGCCGTCGTCGCCGTCGAGGTAGTTCTCGCTGAAGCGCAGCACCACCGCGCCGACGAACGTCACCAGCAGGAACATCGCCGCCGACAGCGGGTCGAGGCGCAGCGACAGCCCGAGCCCCCCGGCGCCGGCGAGCGGCGACGTGGCCGAACCGTACAACGCCACCAGCACCGCGGTCGCGACCGCCGAGGCCACCGCCAGCGGGCCGACGAGGCGCGCGGCTGCGAGAACCCGGCGCGGCCGTCGCCCGGGCTCGGCGAGCGAGAGCGCGAACAGGCCGAGATAGGCAAGCGGGGCGATGAGCGGCACGAGAGTGGCGAGCGTCGGCATCGGCGGCTCCGGCGTCGGGGAAACGATCCCGGAGAGCTACCGGCCGGCGTCTCTTGCGTAAAATTCATTGTTTGCAATCAAACGATATGCAAAACAGAACGCCGCCATGCGGACGCTGAACTACAACCACCTCTTCTACTTCTGGTCCGTCGCCCGCGACGGCAACCTGACGCGGGCCGCCGAGGCGCTGGCGGTGTCGCAGTCGGCGCTGTCGGTGCAGATCCGCAAGCTGGAGGCGCAGCTCGGCCACGACCTGTTCGAGCGCCGCGGCCGCACCCTCGTCCTCACCGAAGCCGGCCGCATCGCCCTCGACTATGCCGATGCGGTGTTTGCCGCCGGCGAGGAGCTGTCGGCGACGCTGCGCGAGCACGGCGCGGCGCAGCGCCGGCGCGTGCGCGTCGGGGCCATCGCCACCTTGTCGCGCAACTTCCAGATCGACTTCCTGGAGCCGATCGCGAGCGATCCCCACGTCGAGCTCAGGCTCGTCTCGGCCACCCTGCGCGAGCTCCTCGAACAACTCGAGGCGCACCACCTCGATGTCGTGCTGACGAACCAGATCCCCGCCCGCGACGCGGATGCGACGTGGGTCCCTTTCCTCATCGCCGAGCAGCCCGTCAGCCTCGTCGGCAGCGCCGATCTCGTCCCCGCCGGCGCCACGCTGCGCGACCTCCTCGACACCGTGCCGCTGATCCTGCCGACCCACGAGAGCGGCATCCGCGCCGGCTTCGACTCGCTGGCCGTGCGGCTCGGCGCCGAGCCGAAGGTGATGGCGGAGGTCGACGACATGGCGATGCTGCGCCTGCTCGCCCGCAAGCGGACCGGCATCGCCGTGGTGCCGCCGATCGTCGTCAAGGACGAGCTCGCCACCGGGGAACTCGTCGAAGTCGCCAGCCTGCCGGGGCTGCACGAGACCTTCTACGCCATTACGCCGGAACGCCGCTTCCCCAACCCGCTGCTTGCACGCCTGCTCTCCCCCGGCGGTTGAGCCGAGGCCTCCCGCCCGAACTCCGCCGCTGCACTTTTCTGGGGCAGCGCTGCCACGATCGTGGCCAGCGAGCGGAACAAATCGACTCCTCTCGTGTTCGAAAGAAGATCGGAGCCAAGTCGATGGCCAAAAACGGGTCGCGGACCTTACCCGCGCTCCGGCCGTCGTCGGCTGCACTCACAACAACATGGGAGATTGCCCGCGATGACGCAGCAAACTGGGATTGGCGACGCGCGGGGGCCCTCCACCTCGTCCGGCGGCCTGGGCGACCGGATCGAGCACGAGAAGCAGGACGCCCGCACGGCGACCCGCGAATTCACCGACGACGTCAAGGACAAGGCCGGCAAGCTCGCCTCCGACGCCAAGGCGGCGGCGGGCGAAAAGGTCGAGGAGGCCCAGCACGGCATCGGCGCCGGACTGAAGTCGATCGGCGGGGCGTTCCGTGCCGCGAGCGACCATCTCTCGAGCGAGCATCAGGCGACGGCCTCGCGCATGGCGAAGGAGGCCGCGACCGGTATCGATCGCCTCTCCGACACCCTTCAGAACCGCTCCCTCGACGAGGTGATCGGGGAGTTGCGCGGCTTCGGCCGGCGCAATGCCGGCGGACTGTTCGCCGGCTCGGTGCTGGCGGGCCTCGCGCTCGGGCGGCTGATCAAGCTCTCCGCGAAGACCGGCACGTCCGGCGATGGCGCAGGCGAGACGTCGAGAGCCGCATCTTCCGCGACGACGGGGACCGCCGGCGACCGTTCGACCGGCGACCGTTCGACCGGAGGCCCGGCCGGTGCTGGCTCGACGGGCCGTGACTTCGGCAGCAGCGGCATGGCCGGCACCGGTGCCGGCAGCGGCAGCTCGACCCGCGGCGTCGCCGGATCGGGTGGCGGCGTGGCCGGCTCGACCGGTGCCAACACCGCCGGCTCGGCCGGCGGCGGCCCGGTGGGCGCCCCCGTGAGCGACCCGGCCCGCCCCGGCGCCGGCCGTGAACCGGCAGCGGGTGGCCAGTCGGGCACGTCCGGCGGCCCGGTCGGCATCGGCTCCAGCCACAACACCTCGGGGAGCACCGCACGATGACCGGCAACACGGACCAAGGCATCGTTTCCCTGATCGGTGACCTCGCCGATCAGGCCTCGACACTGGTGCGCACGGAAGCCCGGCTGCTGCGCGCCGAGCTCTCGGAGAAGGTGTCCGAGGTCGGCTCCTCCCTCCTGCAGATGATGGCAGGGGCGATGTGCCTGCTCGCAGCCCTTCTGGTGCTGCTGCAGGCCGTCGTCATCGGCCTCGCCGAACTCGGCCTCGGGATGGGCTGGGCGTCACTCATCGTCGGCATCGCGGTGGCCATCGTCGGCGCCGTCACCGCGCGGATGGGGTCGGCCAAGCTGCAGGCGGAAAACCTGACGCCGACCCGCACCAAAGACCAACTCGAAAGCGACGCACGCGTCCTGAAGGAGCAGATCCGATGACCGGCGAATCCATGGCCGAACTCGAGCTCGAAGCCGAAGCCGCGCGTGCCCGCATGGCCGAGACCGCGAGCACCATCCGCAGCAAGCTGACCGCCGGCCAGATGCTGGACGAATTCTCCGGCATGGTCTCGGGCGGCGACCTCTCCCAGGGCCTCGGCAAGCTGAAGGAGCAGGTTCGCGACAACCCGCTGCCGCTGACGCTGATCGGCGCCGGCATCGCCCTCCTCGCCTTCGGGCCCCGCACCGGTGGCTCGTCCGTCGGCAGCGCGATCGGCTCGATGTTCGGCAACGGACGGTCGCGGGACGAACACGAGCACGATCCGCAGTTCGCCGGCCGCGCGTACACCGGCGGCAGTGGCCAGGACAGCGGCCGTCGCCCCGCCGACCCCTTCGCCGCCATGGAGAATGACGGCAGCGCGAGGGACGGCGACGGCCTGGCCGCCAAGGCGTCCAACGCCGCCCATGCCGCCGCCGACGGAGTCCGCTCCGCCGCCGGCACCGTCCGCTCCGCCGCCCACGATGCTGGCGAGCGCGTCAGCGATGGCGCGAGCGACCTGATGGAGACCGCAGACCGCATCGGCCACGAGATGCTGTCCGGCGCCGCAGCCAAGACCAAGGCGGCCAAGTCGGCGGCGGCCGATGCCCTCGACCAGGAGCCCCTTGCTCTCGGCGCCCTCGGCCTGCTCCTCGGCGCCGTCCTCGGCGCGACGCTGCCCGTCAGCGACTTCGAGGAAGAGCAACTCGGCCCGCACGCCCGCAAGCTGCGCGCAGGCGCCGAGGACCTCGCCGAGCGCGGCCTGAAGGGCGCCGGCACCGTCGCCTCCAAGACCTATGAGGCGGTGCGCGACGAGGCCGATCGCCAGGGCCTGCGTCCGGGTGACGGCGAGACCCTCGCCTCGCGCGTCGGCGAGGTGGTCAAGGCGGCCACGGAGACGGTCGACGAGACCCTGCGCGATGAGCTCGCGCCCCGACAGGACGCACCGCCGCGCCAGGACCAGGAGACGCGCGCCCGCACCTGAGCGGCCGTACGCTTCCTGACATTCAAAGACTGAGGAGACCACATGCGCGCGCTGGTTTGGCACGGCAAGGAAGACATTCGGTGTGACGAGGTTTCCGACCCCGAAATCGAAGACCCGCGCGACGCCATCATCAAGGTCACGAGCTGCGCGATCTGCGGCTCGGACCTTCACCTCTACCACAACTTCATCCCCGCGATGCTTCCTGGCGACATCATGGGGCACGAGATGATGGGCGAGGTGGTCGAGGTCGGCTCCGGACTGAACGGCACGTTGAAGAAGGGCGACCGGATCGTCGTGCCGTTCACCATCCACTGCGGCGAGTGCGAGCAGTGCCGGCGCGGCAACTTCTCGGTCTGCCAGCGCAGCAACCGCAAGAAGGCGTTGGCCGACAAGGCGTTCGGCCACGCCACCGCGGGCCTGTTCGGCTACTCGCACCTGACCGGCGGCTATCCCGGCGGTCAGGCCGAGTACCTGCGCGTGCCGTTCGCGGACCAGACCCACATCAAGGTCCCGCAGGGCATCTCCGACGAGAAGCTGCTGTTCCTCGGCGACATCCTGCCGACCGGCTGGCAGGCGGCCGTGCAGTGCGACATCACCCCGACGGACACCGTTGCCGTCTGGGGCTGCGGCCCCGTCGGCCAGATGGCGATCCGCAGCGCCATTCTGCTCGGTGCGAAGCAGGTCGTCGCGATCGACCATCTGCCCGAGCGGCTGTCGATGGCGCGCGCCGGCGGCGCCATTACCATCGACTTCTCCGAGGAGAGCGTCATCGAGCGCCTC
>NZ_JAWDIR010000007.1:0-63529 GCF_046156265.1 Pseudoxanthobacter sp. M-2 | reverse complement strand
TCCGCTTCAAGACGGCGCCCGGCGAAAATGCGCAGGTCGGCTTCGCCGGGTTCCGCGCCGTCTTCGAGGACGAACCCGAGATGCCACGGGTGGTCTGGCGGTTCTCCATGGTGCTCAGCTTCGGTTCCCTGACCCGGGTCCGCTTCGTCATGCGCCAGGACCTGCCGACCGTGCTGCGCCTGCCATGTCTCCGCTTTCGAAGCAGTTGGCGGCGTGCCGATGGTGATCCTCTACGACCGGATGAAGCCCTGCGCTACCAGGTCGGCTTCGCCGTTCATCCAAGGCGCTGGGTCGTCGCGCGCTTTTCATATGGATCAGTCGGAACCGAAGGCTGTGGAAGGACCCGGTGGCAACCCTTGGCTCCACCAGAGCCCGCCTGTACGCCGCCTGCGTCATGATCCTCGTCCGATCGCTCGCACGAGCATGACCACTTATCGAACGGACTCTGAGAAGCTGCCGGGGGCTGCGCGCTCCCAGCTGCTTTTGGCGGAAGACTCTCCCGCGAAAAGGGGGGCCTCCGCGTACTCGCATTCTCAACGGTACGGTTGGACGGCGGTTTGGTCCTTCCTCCCGTCTCCGACGCAGAGAAGTTACTGTGAAGACAGCGAGCGGTTCATGATGCAGTGGGTCACCGAACCCTCGCATGCTGCTCCTCACGGAGCAGGAAGCTTTGGCGGGGAACGAGGGGCTAGCAGCCGCGTACAAGGGGAGCCCACGAACCACAGCGGGGGCCGGTGAGATTGAGCCCCGTCCACGCACATTCGCCTAGGACCAAGGCAGGCTATTCAACAAATATTAGATGATTTGGAGTACCAAGCGGCTAAGTGCTTGAAATGATTAGCGCTCCCTAGGGGGCTTGAACCCCTGTTTTCGCCGTGAGAGGGAGTCAAGCGACGGCCGGCCGGGTCGGTAAGGGATTGCGTCATTGTCGGTGAGTACGGTGTGGAACCCTGAGCAGCCTGATGCGAGGTCGCGGGTATGGACAACGGCCCGTCGTTACCGCGCGACCTGAGATGTCCACTCTCGATCACGTCTGTCCGCAGCAATCCACGTCATGCGCTGGGGTACCTGCTGGGGTACTGTCGCGGTGACGAGTTAAAAGTTAAGGAATTCCAGAGACTTGCCGCCGGGAACTGGTGGAGCCGAGGGGAATCGAACCCCTGACCTCTGCAGTGCGATTGCAGCGCTCTCCCATCTGAGCTACGGCCCCGGCCCGAAGGCAGCGGGATTTACGGTGGTGGCCGGTGCGCTGTCAAGCGAAGTGGCCGCCCGAAGTGGAGATCGCCCGCCACCCGCAGCCCTTCCCCTGCCGCCGTCTGTCCGCCCGCTCCCGCGCCGGCCTCTTTGCCCCGGACCCGTTGCCTGCCGACATCTCTCCCCGGTCCGCGGGCGCCGCCTGCGCCGGGCAGCCGTGGGGAGAAAAGTGGGCGGCCGCCGGCGACGGGGACCGTCAGACGGCACGGCGCCGGCGGGGGACCAGCAGGATGTGGAAGATCACCGCTGCGACGCCCATCGCCGGCATCACGGTGGCGAGCGCGGTGATCGGGTCGGCGAACAGCGCCACCGTCAGGCCGGCGATGAAGCCGGTCGCCATCTGCAGGAAGCCCATCAGTGCCGAGGCGGCGCCGGCCATGTGCGGATAGTCGGCGAGCGCCGCCGTCTGCGTCGCCGGCAGGATCAGCGCGATGCCGAAGGCCCAGAACTGCACCGGCAGGATGACGCTGACGATCGACGGCTCGAACAGGCGCAGGCCGATCGCGAAGACGACGGCGCTGACGCCGACGATGGCGAGGCCGATCGGCACCAGCACCGGTGCCGCAACGCGGCGCATCAGCCGCTGCGTGACGAAGCCGCCGAGCATGTAGGAGAGCGTCTGGCAGATCATCACCAGGCCGTACTGCGTCGGCGTCAGCCCGAGCTGCCCCATCATCACGAACGGCATCATGATGGCGAGCGCGTAGAGCCCGCCGACCGACAGGCCGATGACGAGGCTCGCCCGCATGAAGCCGCGCGCCATCAGCAGGCGGCCGTAGCTGAGGGCGAGCCGTCCGGGGTGGATCAGCCCGATGTCCGGCTTCTCCAGCGTCTCGGGAATGGCGAAGATGAGCACGGCGACGAGCACGACGCCGTAGGCGAGCATCAGCACGAACAGCCACGGCCAGCCGGCGACCTCGAGCACGAGGCCGCCGAGCGTCGGCGATACCGCCGGACCGATCGCCAGCATGATGCCGATGGTCGTCATGATGCGGGTGGAGGCCTGGCCGGTGAACAGGTCGCGCACCATCGCCCGCGACAGCGCGATGCCGGCGGCGGCGCCGACGCCCTGGAACAGGCGGGCGACAGTCAGCACCTCGATCGTTGGCGCGAACACCGCGACAAGGCTGGCGGCGACATAGATCGCCATGAAGATGAAGCCGATGGGGCGCCGGCCGAAGGCGTCCGACAGCGGGCCGCAGGCGAGCTGCGCCACCGCGAAGCCGCCGAAGAAGGCGGTCAGGGTGTGCTGCACCTCGGCGTGGGTGGCGCCGAAGGCAACCGACAGCTCCTGCATCGCCGGGGTGTAGAGCGCCAGGCTGATCGGCCCGAGCGCCACCAGCGCCGCCCCGACGATCGAGATGCGGCGTTCGCTGACGGCGGGACGGAGGGCGGCTTCGGACATCGGGGTCCCGATCTGTGCGGCGAGGGTCATGGGGGTCGGCTCGGGGGTGTCCGGTGCATCGCCTCAGGCGGCGGGCGTGTCCGAGAGGTTCTGGATCATCTGGCCGAGGGCGCGCCGCAGCACGGCGACGTCGCCATCCCCCAGGCCTTCCGTCGCGTTTTCGCGGATATGGCGACCGAGCGTGCGGATGCGCTCGACCATCGCGGCCGCGGTGGGGGAGGGGCGGACGAGCTTGGCGCGGCGATCGGTCGGGTCGGGGCAGCGCTCGACGAGGCCCTTGGCCTCGAGGGCGTCGAGGTAGCCGACGAGCGTCATCGGATCGACGTTCATGATGTCGGCGAGCGCGGTCTGCCGGCGGCCCTCGTAGACGGCGATGTAGGCGAGCGTCCGCGCCTCGCTGGCGGTGAGGCCGAGGCCTTCCGTCTCGGCGGCCCGTTCGAAGCGGCGCCGCAGCAGGCGCTGCGCGTCCGCCAGCAGGAAGCCGAGGGGGATGTCGCTCGTCGAGGTGCCGGAGGTCGTCATCGGTGCCGCGGGCTCGCAGGAGTCGCCAGCGCCCCGGACGGATCGCCGGGCGCTTTCGTCAGGAGAACCAGATACTATGTCTTCCATATGATCTGTGAAGCGGAGCTTTCCGCAGGCCAGCCATGCGGCACCTGCAGGTCCGTCGTGTGTCGCGGCGACGCTCGGTGCTTCCCTCGACCCGGCGATGGCGCTAAAGACGCGGGTTGAATCTCGACCCGTCGCAAGGGCAGAGCCGCCGACGGGCGACACCGGGCCGGACAGGGACCGGCCGACGCTGGAGTGAAGCCATGAGTGCGCCGCGCACCCTCTACGACAAGATCTGGGACGACCACGTCGTCGACGTGCAGCCGGATGGCACCGCGCTCCTCTATATCGACCGCCACCTCGTCCACGAGGTGACGAGCCCGCAGGCCTTCGAGGGGCTGCGCACCACCGGCCGCACCGTGCGGGCGCCGCAGCGGACGCTCGCCGTCGTCGATCACAACGTGCCGACGACCGACCGCTCGCTGCCGAACGAGGACCCCGAGAGCGCGGCGCAGATCGCGGCCCTCGCCGAGAACGCCCGCGAGTTCGGCGTCGAGTACTACGACGAGTTCGACAAGCGGCAGGGCATCGTCCACATCGTCGGGCCGGAGCAGGGCTTCACCCTGCCGGGCATGACGATCGTCTGCGGCGACAGCCACACCTCCACCCACGGCGCCTTCGGCGCGCTCGCCCACGGCATCGGCACCAGCGAGGTCGAGCATGTGCTCGCCACGCAGACGCTGATCCAGAAGAAGGCGAAGAACATGCGCGTCACCGTCGACGGCACGCTGCCGGACGGTGTGGGCGCGAAGGACATCATCCTCGCCATCATCGGCACCATCGGCACCGCCGGCGGCACCGGCTACGTCATCGAATATGCCGGCGAGGCGATCCGGGCGCTGTCGATGGAAGGCCGCATGACGGTCTGCAACATGTCGATCGAGGGCGGTGCCCGCGCCGGCCTGATCGCGCCCGACGAGAAGACCTTCGAATACATCGCCGGCCGCCCGAAGGCTCCGCAGGGGGCGGCCTTCGAGGAGGCGCGCCGCTTCTGGGAGACGCTCGTCAGCGACGAGGGTGCCCACTTCGACGCCGAGATCCGCCTCGACGCGGCGAGCCTGCCGCCGACCGTCACCTGGGGCACGAGCCCCGAGGATGTCGTGTCGATCGAGGGGGTCGTGCCCGACCCGGCGCTGATCGCCGACGACAACCGCCGCGCCGCCAAGATCCGCGCGCTGGAGTACATGGGCCTGAAGGCCGGCACGCCAATCACCGACATCAAGCTCGACCGCGTCTTCATCGGCTCGTGCACCAACGGGCGCATCGAGGACCTGCGCGCCGCCGCGAAGATCGTCGAGGGCAAGCACGTCGCCCAGGGCGTCAGCGCGATGGTGGTGCCGGGTTCCGGCCTCGTGAAGGAGCAGGCGGAAGCCGAGGGGCTCGACAAGATCTTCCTCGCCGCCGGCTTCGAGTGGCGCGAGCCGGGCTGCTCGATGTGCCTCGCCATGAACCCGGACCGGCTGGCGCCGCAGGAGCGCTGCGCCTCCACCTCGAACCGCAACTTCGAGGGCCGCCAGGGCTTCAAGGGCCGCACGCACCTCGTCTCGCCGATCATGGCGGCGGCGGCGGCGATCGCCGGCCACTTCGTCGACATCCGCGACTGGAAGTGACGCCACGGCCCGGGCGCCCGGGCCGAAGTGGACGCGCAACGAGAAAGGGCCGGCCGAGGATCTCTCGGCCGGCCCTTTCCGTTTCAGGCCGTGTGCGTCACGTCCTCGTGACGCGAGCCGTTCGGCTCAACGGTAGACCCACTTGCAGTCCTGCACCGGCTTGTAGGTGACCACCCGGTTGCCGTTCGGCTTCACCACGACGACCTTCTTGGTGGCGTTGGTGCAGCGCTTGACGCGGGTCGGCTGCACGTAGACAGGGCCGGGGGCGACGTAGACCGGGCCGGGCCGGACGACGACCGCCGGCGGGCGATAATAGGGATAGGGCGACACATAGGCGCCGCGGCCGTAGTAGGGGCCCGGCTTCACCTTGACGACGACGTCGGCGGCGGCGGGCGTGACGGCGGCAGGCGCCACGAAGGCGAGGCCGCAGGCCAGGCTGCCGGCGAGTGCGAGGGCGACGATACGCGACATGGGACGCTCTCCTGGGTTGCGGCTGCTCAGCCGACGATGGGCGAACCATAGCTGACGCTTCCTTAACGGCGTCTGAGACGGCCGTTCAGGTTGCGTTCAAAAGTATGAACGAGACGGCCCGACCGCCCCGCCGCTGCCCGCGATCAGCCGGTCCCGACATGCGAAGGGCCGCGGCCCGGTTCCCCGGGTCGCGGCCCTCGCGTGTCCTGGACCTTGTGGCGGCGGGTGTCGCCGCCCGGTTGTCGCGGCCTTACTGGGCCGGCGTCGTCGGCGTGGTGGGCGACGGCGTGGTCGGCGACGTCGTCGCGGGCGGCGTGGTGGTGGCCGGCGGCGTGGTGGTCGTGGTCGCCGGCGGCGGCGTGGTCGCGACGGGCGCCGGGGTGCGGCTGCCGAAGAATCCGCCAGCATAGGCGATGACGACGACGACGATCACGACGACGACGAGAATGATGATGTTTCTCTGGCTCATGACGTGGTGGCTCCCGATATTGGCAAGGTCGACGAGCACCGCCGAACGCGTCGCCCCCGTCCCCTCGCACCTCCGCACGTAGACGAGAACAATGGCGGAGCCGCGACCGTTCCATCGGCGCGCGACGGAAGCGTCCGCTCCGCCGGATCTGCGCGTGGCCCCCTGCTGAGTGCGCGCCCCACCGGCCTCGCCGACCCCCGCTTTACCCTCCCCCTGCGCCCACCACCCACCCAAGCCGGCCGAGAAAGCGCATCGCCAACGGAACTGACAGCGTCTTCGGGCGTTGCCGTGCCGACCGACAACATGGAGGGTGACATGAACAGCATCGTTTGGCTCGTAGGCGCAGTGGTGATCGTGCTGGTGATCTTGAGCTTCTTCGGCCTGCGCTGATCGTCTCAACTGATCGTCTCAACTGATCGACTTGGCGGCGAAGTCTCGCCGCACGACACGTCCTGCGTATCGGACTTGAAGGGGCCGCCTCGCCGAGGTGGCCCCTCGGCGTTTCCGCTCCCGGCGATGCCGCCGAGACGTCCGGTGCCACGGCGCGCGTTCGGGTCGGCCCGCGCTGATCTCCCTCAATGCGCCGCACGGCCGGGAGGGCGATGGTTTCCCGGAGCGCGGCCACCGTCCACGGACGGTGCCGCCGCAGACGAGGAAGAGCCCATGCCGAATCCGCCGACGATCCCAAGGCTGACGAACCCAAGGCCGACGATGCGGATGCCGGCAGACCTGAGCCCGCCAGGGCCGGCAGTCCGTTGTCGCCGCTTCGGATCTCCCGCCACAGCGCTCGCTGTCGCGCTGGCGCTCCTGTCCGCCGCGCCGGCCGCGGCGCAGCAGGATCCGCGCGTGCAGCGCGGCCAGCAGTTCGCGCAGACCAACTGCGCCATGTGCCACGCGATCGGCCGTTTCGGCGACAGCCCGCTCGCCATCGCGCCGCCGTTCCGCACCCTGCACGAGCGCTACCCCGTCGAGGATCTGGAGGAGTCGCTGGCGGAGGGCGTGATGACGGGCCACCCGACGATGCCGCAGTTCCAGCTGGACGCCGCCCAGATCGCCGACTTCATCGCCTACCTGAAGACGCTGGAGCGGTAGCGGTCCCTGCGCAGCAGGGATCGCTGGCGCCGCTTGTCATGCAACCTGGGGACTGGCAGGCTGCCTCCCGTGCACCGTCGCGTGTCATCGGGAGCCCACGACCATGAAGTTCGCCGCCATCGTCCTCGCCGCCGCCGCTTTGCTCGCGACGCCGGCTGTCGCCGCGGACGTGCCGCAGATCGTCGGCAGCTGGAAGGGTCCCTACGAGGGCGCCTCGGTCGAGCACGGATTCCTGTCAGGCGACTACACGCTCGTGGTCACCGAACAGAAAGGCCGCGCCTTCCGCGGCGAGATCACCTACACGGAAGACGGCAAGGCCTCCTCCGAGCAGGTCGCCGGGGCGATCGACGGCGACCGCATCGTCTTCGCCGGCGACGACGGGCTGAACGTCGCCCGCTATGCCGACGGCGTCATCCACCACTGCTGGGCGGCGGGCGAGCAGGGCATGGCCGTCTGCGCGGACCTCAGCCGACAGTAGCCACGCGACGCCTCAGCCTGCGGCAGGCGTCGCGTGCCTGCGACGCTCGGCCGCCCTCGGCTCTCGCGGCTCATGAGCGCGGTCCCCGACCTCGTGAGCGCCGGCCGGACCTCGCCGTGCTAGGTGTCGTCCCGTCAGAGACGGCTGGGCCGGCAGACGGATGCGATTCACCACGTGGCTGCTTCGGCGACTGGCCGAGGCCTTCCTGTTCGTCTCGGTGTCCGTCGCCGCCGGCAGCGCCGATGGATTGTCTGCCCTGTTCCACGATGATCCGGCCGTTAGGCTCGTTACCTATTGGGTCTTCCACTACGCGATCTTCTCAGGCTACATCCTGATCTCGCTGATCGTATTCACCTACTTCAGATACGACAAAAGCTCCTTTCCGCAAGACATCGCCGACTCGCTGGTGCTGGTGCTTCACAGCTACGGCGCCGTATCGGTCATCCACCACTGGCCCGTCGGACTGGGGGCCGGCGTCGACGGGCGGTCGCCGCCGATCCTCGGGTGGATGGCCGTGCTGGCGATGCACGCCTTTCTGATCGCCTATGCGCTGTTGCGGCGCTGGCGGACACGGCGAGGCTGATGCGGCCGAGGCGAGCGGAGGCGCAACGCCGCGGTCCGCCGGCTTTCACGCCTTGCGGCAGAAGGGTCGCGTCGTCGATGTCTCGGACCGGAGTGTTGGAGCGGGCGATCGGGATCGAACCGACGACATTCAGCTTGGGAATGTCTGGTAAGCCGTTGAAGTAGCGTTCTCGCCTTCCCCGCCGCGTTCCTCAGCAAGAGGAGCGTAAGGTGAGTGCACAAAAGAAAGCCGCCGTCCCGGCTGGTACCCGGAACGGCGGCGACGGCACTACAAGGCGGAACCTTGACGGTCGCTTTTACCCTGCCGCTGATTCGCTGACAACTCCCGGCCAGGAGCTTCGGGCACTGGCATTGCGTGTGCGGCGCCTGTCCGATCCCTTCCGCGCCGACCCTGAGCGGATCTTCGCCGAGAAGGACGAGATTGCCGCTAGGCTGCTGCAGCTCGCGCGTCGCCTCGAGGTGGCGGCATGAGCGACGGGGAGGACGACAATCCGATCCGCCGCACGGTGCTGGCGGCAGTCCGCTTCACGACAGAAGGCGAACCGGCGGCCGCAGGCGCGGACGTGCACGCGATCGGCGATTGGACCGAACGGCTGAACGAGCGGTACGCCGTCGTCAAGCTGGGCTCGCGGGTGATGATCCTCGACGAACGGCGCGGCAGCGGGGCACCGCCGGAGTTCCTCACGGTCGAGGCCTTCGGCACGTGGATGAGCAATCAGTTCGTCGAGCGACGCAAAGGATCCGGCGGCGGCGTCGAGGCGGTTCCGGTCTCGACGCTCTGGATGCGGGACGGGCGGCGGCGGCAGTATGAGGGTGTCGGCTTCGAGCCCTTCGCACCTGGCGAACCGGACCCGATCGAAGACGGGACTTTCAATCTCTGGCGCGGCTTTGCCGTCGAGCCCGATCCGGCCGGCGACCCCGGCGCGTTCTTCGACCACCTGATGGACAACGTCTGCGGTGGCTCGCAAGAGCTGTACGACTGGCTGCTGGCGTTCTTCGGCCACATGATTCAGCGGCCGCGTGAGCGGGTCGCGACGGCCCTTGCGCTGCGGGGGCGCATGGGGACGGGCAAGAGCATCGTCGGTGAGATCATCGGCCAGCTTTTCCCCGCGCACTACTACCTCGTGGACGATCCCCGCTATGTGGTCGGCAACTTCAATGCGCACCTGCGGGCGTGCCTGCTGATGCAAGTCGACGAGGGCTTTTGGGCTGGCGACAAACAGGCGGAGGCGCGGCTCAAGAGCCTCATCTCCAGCGAAACGACTATGGTCGAGCTGAAGGGCGTCGATCCGATCCAGGTGGCGAATCGGGTCCGGCTGATGGTCACCTCCAACGACGACTGGATGGTGCCGGCTGGAAAGGAAGAGCGCCGCTGGGCGGTCTACGACGTGGGAGACGGCCGGATCCGTGACGGCTCCTATTTCGCCGCGCTGAAGCACGCTATGCGTCAGCCTGGCGCCCTGGGTGGGCTCCTCCACCAGCTGATGCACGTTTCGCTCGTCGGAGTGGATTTGCGCGACGTGCCGGCGGCCCGGGCGCTCTTCGAACAGAAGACGCACAATCTCAGCCCCTTCGAGTCTTGGTGGCTAGAGCGGCTTCGCGACGGCTCACAGCTCCCCGGCGAGGGCGTCTGGCGCGACTTCGTGCCGACGAGCCGTCTTCTGCGGAGCTACCGTACGGAGGCCGAGGCCATCGGAGCGCGCCGGAAGGCGACGGAGATCGAGTTCGGCCACGCCTTCAACAAGGCAGTGCCGAGGCTCAAGCGCGTGAAGCGACTGGACATTGACGACGCGCCACCGGGCGGGGCAAACAGGGTGTGGGGCTATGTCTTCCCGCCTCTGGCCGAGGCGCGCGCCGCGTTCGCAGAGGCGATGCGCTCGGAGATCGACTGGGACGCCGGGGAGGAGTAGCGGCCGCGTCCCATAGTCAATGGGACGTCGTCCCATCGGACGCTCTCCCGCGGCGCCGAATTCATCAATGATTTCAAGGGGCGTCCCATAAGTCCCATAAGTCCCATTGAATCCCCTCGTGCGCGCGCGTGCGCTCGCGCGAGACCGACGCTTCCATCCCCGTGACTTTTTTCAATGGGACTTATGGGACTTATGGGACTACCCCAGCGTTTCTGCGGTTCCAGGCGCGTCCCATTGACCTCCGGCGGCCTCGATTGAATGGGACCTATGGGACGCGGCCGGCGCGCCTCGTTTGGACGTGGGTGGCGCCCATCTCCAAGCTGGCAGTGACGCAGCCCACCCCATGCGGGTCCTCCCGGCGCCAGTGCCCCCGACGGGAGCTCAGCCGCCTCGGGCCTGGGCAGTAGGTCGGCTTACAAGCGGTACACGGAACGCACGATGGCACGCGTGGACGCGTGCGGCCGCCCATTCGCGTGAAGGCTCACGCGTGAATGGGTGAATCCGTGAACCACTTGCGCAC
This sequence comes from Pseudoxanthobacter sp. M-2, assembly GCF_046156265.1. Taxonomy (NCBI): domain Bacteria; kingdom Pseudomonadati; phylum Pseudomonadota; class Alphaproteobacteria; order Hyphomicrobiales; family Segnochrobactraceae; genus Pseudoxanthobacter; species Pseudoxanthobacter sp. M-2. The sequence goes on along the minus strand of NZ_JAWDIR010000007.1, from coordinate 53,132 downwards.
GGTTCTACTGCCGAAGCCTGAGGCGGCTGAGCTCCCGTTGGGGCAGCCATCTACAGAAGGACCCGAATGGGTGGGGGCACCGCGGTAGCGGAGCCGGCCGCGGGCGCGCCCCTCACAGCGCCGTAGCTCGCGGGCGGCGGAGCGGGCCAATCGACGAATTTCGTCGCTTCGGGTGCGGCGCGCCTTGCGCGGGGACGGTTGTGTCCCGCCTGGCGACTAAGGGGAGCCCTACCCCGGTGGGTCCTACCCGGAGGATCTAGCGCACGGGCAGCACGGCGCCCGAGGGTTCGGTAGTCTGACCGCGTTCGGAGAGCCTTCAGACGGGCTAAAGTCGAGCCTTAACAGCAAGCGGCAGCGGCGCGCGGCGCGAGCGGCAAGCGGACGGATTCCGTTCGGGTGCCGCGCCTACCCCTTCCGGGTCCTCCTGGCGGCCATCCCCCTCGCGGGTGCTCAGCTGCCCGAGGGCTCCTCAGAAATGCAGCCGCTGAGCTGGGTTGCGGATGGGTTGCGATGGTTGCGGAGGCGAGCGACGGGTTGCGGATGGCTCGGGCGCCGACACTGATGCTGCGGCCGCTGTTCGCCCCGGCGCAATGGTCGCGATCGTTACGTGCGCCCAGCAGCCGCTTCGTAACCCACCAAGCCCTTTGTAACCTCCGTAACCGCACCGTAACCCACCCGGCCGGCTGCATTTCTGCGGAACCCTCGGGCTGCCGCGCCCCCGCTGGGGCGTATCAGGCTGGAGAGGACCCGAGGGCCGCAGCCGACTTCGGTCGCTCATAACGGCGCCTGGGAGCGTGGCGGTGGATTGTGTAAGAGCCAGTTGTGCCGCGCGCGGGAGATCACTGCTGTCTAAGCATGCTCCTAAGTCTATGGGAAAGCCCTACAACCGAACCTCCGTTTGGTCTTTCGTCCTCAAGAAAAAAATCCATATCTGCCGATCGATAGGATGCATTCATTTCACGCAACAGCCAATATCGGCGTAAGATCGACTTGTAAATATTCATAGATTCGTCCGGAAGCCGCCCAAGTTCGCTAATTCTTTGAATATCTGATGCATCCAATGTAGGCTTGTGCAACTCTGCAATTGTTTGAGCGGAGTGCTTCCTGTTAATGTCGTCTAACTGTTCTAGCACATTCAAAATTATTGAAATAAGGTTCTCCTCAGTTTCAATGCGTGCATCTGTAGAATCGCCTTCAGCATCTGTTGTGCTGACAATTCTTAGATAATCTGCAATTCCAGGGCAATCTATAAAGATCGCGTCCTGATCCAGTTTTTCCTTTAGTTTTGCTACTATTCTCCATTCTTTCTGATATGAGTATTTCTCAAGTTTGATGAAGGGGTTGCCCGAAGTGGAGCGCCCTCGTGTCAAGGGGCTTCTGTTGCTTCTATACGAAACTGGGTCGCAGATTAGCTCGGATAAAACGTCCTTGACCGCGCCCTTATCGCGAATAATGCCATCGCTCCAGAGTAATTTGACGCATTCTTCCAAGTTTGTAATCTCAATACACGTACCATAACCTGCAGGATCAATATCTAGCTTGCGAAAAGATGAGTGCAGTTCTTCTGCGTCTCCGTAAGAAAAGCAAAATACAAAACAGTCAATCTCTCGAATTATCTCTATATTCGAGACTTCTAAAGAGGTCGCTGCGTCAACCTCTATGTATGCAGACCGCAAGAGCTCGCGGTCTTGGTTGCCATCTTCGCCCGGAGAGACGAGTAGATGGTCGATGAACTCGATAGATCTGCCCTCATTTTTGTCGCCGATTCTGTCGTCTCCAAAGACAATTTCAAGCATCTGATAATATCGAAGTCGGCCGAACCGTAATGTTCCGCTCGCAGTTGACTCAGCATAACGGGAGGGGGTGAATTTAAAGTACGGCACTGCATCCTCCTTCGCTCGGCTTGCCCCGGCCGTTACTTATTTGCGTAGATCCGTCGAGCTGCCATCAGTGCTTCCTTAAAGTCGCTAATATCGACCCATTCCTTCTCACGCATATGGTCTAGCCAGCCGTAACCCTCATTCTCCTCCCAAACGCGGGATCGTTGAATAAAGTATGTACCATCGCGCGCCTCTATCCCGCGGTCCGTAACCGCCCACTGCCGTCCAATCCAGATGATCGCTGACGAGAGTCTCTCCCCGCGATTCCGCACTAGCTTCATTTTGACGCCTGGCTCCTCCGCTCCGAACAACTCGACCCCGTGGGCCTCTAATGTTCGTCTGAGCGCTTCAAGGGTGGAGTTAATCGGCGATCGCCTGCCGGATTCGAAATCCGAGATCGTACGCTCCGCGACCTTGGACTGATGAGCGAGTTCGCTTCTCGACAAGCCCAAGAGGGCCCTGGCGGAGCGGCATTCAAGCGGCGACAGGGTCATGTTGCAACCTTGCTGGATTTATGCATATCTTCGTGTCGGCAATCTTGCCGGAAAGAAGCGTATCACAGGAGCCGCCGCATGTCGCGCATGGAGGGGGCACGGGAAAGCCGTGCCCATGCCGCCACCTTCTTCACGCTCGCACCGGCTGACCTCGTCGCCAGGCTGGAGGCAATCGTCGAGGCCGGAATCGAGCTGCTCGATTGGATCGAGGGCGACAGCGACTATGAGCCGTCGCTCGACAGCCCATGCCCTCACTACTTCGCCATCGACGCCGAGGCGGACGATGCGGACGACGAGGACGACGGCTGCAGCGAGCCCTCCCTTGCAGCCCCTGAGACCGAGCTGCGTGGCGCGGACTATCTTTTCCCTGATGGGGCGACCTTCGCTCACGCTGAGCCGCTCGGCTCGCAGGTGGGGTGGTCGCGGGGCGGCGACGACGACCGGGAGGACGAAGACGAGCACGGTGGAGACATTCAGGAAGAGCCGCACGATGACGGCTTGCACTGTGGCGCCGACAGCGAGCCGTCCCTCGGTTGGACAATTGACGGCCAAGTCGGCTGCAACAGCGACAGGGAAAAGGACCCAAGCGGCGGTCCCTATCGCCGTCGCCGGTTGACGGCTACGCGACCTTCCGAGCCTCCGCCCCTTGTGGAAATCGACCCGGAGCACGAGGCGGGGCTCTGTTCTGCCAAGGGACGAATCTTCACCGACTCCCGCGGCCGGCGCTTCCCGATCCCCCCGGCCCATCGCTTGCCGCCGCTCGCGCCCGGTGAGCGGCTGTTCATCGACATACACGGCGCCTCGTACCGCTTCGCCCCACGGTCGCCAGCGCCTGCCGTGGAGGTGGTCCGTTGAGTGCCCCGACGGGCGGCCCGTCTGGAGCGCCCGGCATTCCAGCTGAAGCCTCTTGGCGACAGACCGCTGGAAAATTCCTGAAGGTCGTTGACCAGCGCCGCGATGTGAGGCATCCTCTAGAAAGATTCTGGAGGTGACCATGCCAAATATGATTGTTTCCACCCTCTGCCGGCTCACCGGCTTGGAGCGCGGCCGCGTCGATACCTGGGTGAGCGACGGTGACCTGTTCTTCGATATGCAGGTGAAGAACGGGCAGACCCGCCACCTCACCAAGATGGATGCCTTGCGCATCCTCGTCTTCGCCGAGGCACGCGCCATCGGCCTCAGCACCTCGCGGGCGCGGGATGCCATTCACATGCTGCGCGGCGGTTTCGAGGGCTACGGCGACCTGTTCGTGATGCTGAAGGTCTACTCCGCCCGGTACGCGGGCGCCGGCGACTTCGCCGACATCGACCCCACCGGCGACGCCAACAGCGTCGCCTTCACGGGCAGCCTCAAGCGGGCCGGCGAGCTGCACGAGATCGCCAACGACGTGCGGCGGCCTACGACCATCGTGATTGCGCTGGCGCCGCACGTGGCGATGGTCGAGGCCCTGTGGCGTGCCGCGGGCATCGACGAGGCGGAGGGTTAAGGCGTGACCATCCAGCCCAATCTGCACGAGCGCCGGGCGACCCTGCCGCTGCAGGCGCGCCTGGCCACCGTCGAGACCCGCGACGCAGCCGCACGCACGGTGACCGTCTGCTTCTCGACGGGCGCGGCCGTCGCGCGAGCGGCGAGCAACCGATACGGACGCGAGCACGGGGCCTATGAGGAGGTGCTCGTCGTCAGTGAGGAGGCGCTCGACCTCACCCGCTTTGCCTCAGGGCGCGCACCCGTCCTCGACAGTCACGGCGCCTGGTCGGCTCATGGACAGCTCGGCGTTGTCTCTCGCGCGTGGATCGAGGGTGGCAAGGCCTATGCCGAGGTGCGCTTCCCGAGCTCCGGCATCTCGCCGCAGATCGACGAGTTCGTCGCCCTCGTTCTCGACGGCCAGCGCGCCAACGTGTCCGTGGGCTACAGCGTCGATCGCGTGCAGATCGAACCGGCCGGTGAGGGCCAGCCGGAGCGTTGGCTCGTCGTCCGCTGGACGCCTTACGAGTTGTCGTTCGTGACAATGGGCGCCGACCCGGACGCCCACGTCATTTCAGGCCGCCGCACCCTCGACACCGCCGATCGGGAGTTCCCCGTCGTCATCGCCGCGTCGGCACTGCCCCCCGCCGAGGCCGAGCGGCAAAGGGTGCTCACACTCTCCGCCATCGCGGCGAGCGTCCGCTCAGGGCTCCCGAGCGACTTCCTCACACGTCACGTGGCGGCCGGCTCAGACGAGCCGACGTTCCGCTCTGCCGTCCTCGATTTCCTCGCAACGGAGTCCGACAGAATGTCGAGTTTCCCCCACATCGCCGTCGGCGCCTCCGGCGACGACCCGGCTGGCCGCAGCGCCGCCCTCGAGAACGCCCTGATGCACCGGCTTGGGGTGCCCGGCGCACAACTCACCCCGCGCGGCCGCGAGTTTCGCGGTCTCTCGCTCGTCGGCATGATGCGGCAGGCGATGGAAGAGGCCGGCATTCGCGCGCGCGGCATGACGGACCTCGACGTGGCGAATGCCACCTTCGGCGGGCTGCAGGGGCGGTCGCACACCGTGTCCGACTTCCCGCTGGCGCTGGAGAACGCCCTCAATACGCGGCTGCGGGCCGCGATGGTGGCGGCCGACAGCGGCGTTAGCCTGGTGCTCGCCGAAAGCAGCGCCAACGACTTCCGCGAGCAGGCGGAAGTGGACTTTTCCGACTATCCGACGCTGGAGGCTGTCGGCGAGGACGGCGAAGTGAAGTACGGCACCTTGCACGAGGGCAAGGAGGCCGTTCGCGCCGCAAGCTTCGCGCGGGCGATCAACATTTCCATGCAGGTGCTCGTCAACGACAACCTCGGCGCACTCGAACGCGCCGTGTCGCTGGCACCGGGACGGTCGGCAGCCGAGCTGAAGACGCGCCTGGCGGTGGCCGCACTCATGGGCAATCTCTCTGACGGGCTGCCCATCTTCCACGCCAGCCGCAGCAATCTCGGCACCGCCGCCGCGCTCGGAATCGAAGCCATCGGTGCCGGGCGGCTCGCGATGCGGCAGCAGAAAGCAATCGGCTCGACGGTGCCGCTCGGGATCGGCCCCGCCTTCCTAATGGTCCCTTCGGAGCTGGAGACCGAGGCGGAACAGATCCTGGCGCCGATCGCTGCCGCCACGTCTCAGGCGGTCAATCCGTTTGCTGGCCGGATCCAGCTCGCTGTCGAGCCCCGCCTCGCCGATCCGCTCGCCTGGTTCCTCTTCGCCAGCCCCGAGGTGGCCCCGGTCCTGAAGTTCGTGACCCTCGTCGGGCACGAGGCGCCGAGGCTGGAGACGCGCAACGAGTTCGATCGGCTCGGTGTGTCCTACCGCGTCACCTGGCATTGCGGGTGCGCCCCCGTCGACTTCCGCGGCGCCTACAAGAACCCCGGCGCCACGCCGGAGTAACCGTACCCCCTGCGCCCCTTCGCTACGGGTGGCCCGGCCCATCCGTGACCAAGCCAGCCTCCCCACGGCGCAGGGGTACTCGGCCTTCGGGGCCAAGGCTGGCGAGGCCGGGACCTTTGCGTGCGAGGTGGCAATGCCGACGGCGAAGCGACAGACGGGCGAGGCGGTACGGAAGCAGGGCTTGTTCCCGTCCGAGGCGGAAATCGCTCGGCGCCTGTCGCAGACGCCTACGGAGTGGGCTGCCAAGGCTGCGCTTTTGGAGCGCGCCGGGCTGCCCCGCATCGACCCTGTGATGGGCGGGCGCTTCTGGCCCGCCGTCGAGGCCTACTGGCGCCGGCGGTACGGTCTCTCTAGCGTCGAGGTGTCCACTCTGGACGGATTGGAGAACCTTGATGCCTTGGCATGATCTTGACACACCCGGCCATAAGGTCCGGCGAACCAAATCGGGGGCAGCACACTATTGGGTGTGCCGCGACGACATTCGAAAGCAGGGCTACACGCCGACTTTGGTGCGGCTGCACTACAACATTGACGATCCGGCCGAGCGGCTACTGCTGGCGGGTGCCTGCAGGCGCCTTCAGGCCGAAATGCTGGCGTGGTCGAAGGGCTTCCGGCCCGACCCGCTCGCCTTTGACGGGACGGTCGCAGGGCTGGTGCGGCTCTACCAAGTCGACGAGGCGAGCCCCTATCGGAACCTCAAGTGGAACACTCGCCGCACTGTCGACCATACGCTCAAGATCATCGAGCGGGCGTTCGGCAAGCGTGCGCTGGCGGCGCTGCGGATCGCCGACTTTCGCCGCTGGTATGACGAGGCCAAGAAGCCGAAAAACCCCGGCGAGCCGGAGCGCGTGAGAAAGGCGCACGGCATCATCTCCATGACGCGGCGCATCGTCGGCTATGGGGTGACTGCGGAGCTGCCGGAGTGTGCGCGCCTCGCCGCGATCCTCGACGAGGCCCGTTTCAAGCAACCGGCGCGCCGGCGCGTGACGCTCAGCCTCGACCACGTGCGCGCCTTCATCGAGGCGGCGTTGGCCGCTGGCAGGCTGTCGCTCGCCCTTGGCACTGCGCTGCAGTTCGAGACGGCGCTCCGACAGCGCGACGTGATCGGCGAATGGGAGCCGATCCCGGACGGTGCGGCCGCAACAGGCATCGTCCTCAATCGCCGGCGGTGGGTTAACGGCCTTACGTGGGCGGACCTCTCGCCGGACCTCGTCCTCTACAAAGTCACGACGAAAACGGGGGCGGACGTGACGCACGACTTGCGCCTGGCGCCGCTCGTGCTCGCCCTTCTGGAGAAGGTGCCGCCCGATCAGCGCGTGGGACCGATGATCATCGACGAGACGGCGGGCCGACCCTACGCCGAGTTCGCCTACGGCAGGGACTGGCGCACGATCGCGCAAGCGGCCGGCATTCCCGACCACGTTCGCAACATGGACGCACGCGCCGGCGCCATTTCCGAAGCGGACGATGCGGGCGCGGACCTCGACCACATCCGATCGGCCGCGGGCCACACCTTGGCGTCGACCACGGCCAGGTACGTGCGCGGTGCCTCCGGCAAATCCCGCAAGGTCGCCGAGCTGCGCTTGGCGCACCGGGCCACCCGGAACGGGGCGTAAACAGAAATGGGGAACGCGGTAGGGAACATGGGGAACGCGTAGATCAGCGGTAGGGCGTCAAGTCCCTGAGTTCGCTTCGGATATTGGAGCGGGCGATCGGGATCGAACCGACGACATTCAGCTTGGGAAGCTGACGTTCTACCACTGAACTACGCCCGCGTCGGACCAAGGCCCGAGAAAGGGTGACGCCGCGGCGCGCCGCGGCCCTTCCGGTGGCAGTTGTACGCGGAACCGGTCGCCGTCATCAAGGCCGTCGCGCAGCTTTGGGCGCGACCGGCCCGTCGGCGAGGCGAGGACTTCACGCGGCCTCTCGTGACCGGGACGCCCTCCGGCATCCGCCCCTGCCGCGGCCTCACGCGGCGGGGCAGCGCTCTGCGCCGATTTTTTCCCGATCAGTGGGTACAACCACTCTTTGCACATGTGTATCATCGCGTGTGCGGGGGCGCGTAGCTTCGCTTCTGAAGGGAAGTCAGATGGCGACCTTTACCGCCGGGTATGCGTATGTTCTGGGTCAGGTTTCGGAGAACCAGTACACCATCGACAATGCGTTTATCATCACCACTGTCGCAGATGATGGCGATTCGAGTGGTGCATTCGAGCTTGGGGATGTCTTGACAGGGCAGGGCCTGCCGCCGGATGGACTGACCTATATCGGCTCGTACCTGGACGGGTGGATCGGCATCACGCAGGACGAGGGTACGATCTACTTTCTATCCAACCAGATCTTGCCGACCAGCTCGACGCCGTTCACCGCCAGCACCGATGCATTCACGCCCTGCTTCCTCGCGGGCACGCTGATTGCTACCCCGGCGGGTACTCGCTCAGTCGAGTCTCTCGCCATCGGCGACCTCGTCCTGACGGCCGACGGCCGCGCGGTGCCGGTGCGCTGGGTCGGGCGGCGGACGGTCGTCACGGCGTTCGGACCCGGTGCCGAGCAGGCCCCGGTTCAGATCTCCGCCGGCTCACTCGGCCCCGGCCTGCCGGCACGGCCGCTGCGGCTGACGGCGGACCATGCACTCTGTCTCGAGGGGCTCCTCGTGCAGGCCGGCGCCCTCGTCGGCACGGCGGCGCGCCGCCTGAGCGCGGCCGAGCTCGGCGAGCGCTACACCGTCTTCCACGTCGAGACGGAGGCCCATGACCTCATCCTCGCCGAAGGCGTGCCGGCCGAGACCTTCCTCGACACCGTGACGCGGCGGCGCTTCGACAACGCCGCGGAATACGATGCCCTCTACGGCGCGGCCATGCCGGTCATCGCCGAGATGGTGCTGCCGCGGGTGAAGTCCGCCCGCCAGTTGCCGGCGGCGCTGCGCGCTCGGCTCGTCGCGCGGGCGGCCGACCTCGAGGACGTCGTCGCCGCGGCGGCTTGAGGCGGTCCGCGACGGCTCCGATGCCTTCTCCGCGCCGCGGCCTCACGCGGTGCGGAAATGCTTCGACAGCTTCAGCCCCTGGGCCTGGTAGTTCGAGCCGATGTCCGTGCCGTAGAGGCGGGACGGGGGCGCCGCCATGCGCTCGTAGACGAGCCGTCCGACGCTCTGGCCGTGCTCGAGGATGAACGGTACCTCGCGGCTGCGCACTTCGAGCACCGCCCGCGAGCCGTGGCCGCCGGCCGCGGCGTGGCCGAAGCCGGGGTCGAAGAAGCCCGCATAGTGGACGCGGAACTCGCCGACGAGCGGGTCGATCGGCACCATCTCGGCCGCCGTCGAGGGCGGCACGTGGACGGCCTCGCGCGAGACGAGGATGTAGAACTCGTCGGGGTCGAGCACGAGGCCGGAGGCCGGATCGGCGGCGATCGGCTCCCAGAAGGCGCCGACGGCACAGCCGCCGACACGGTCGACGTCGACGACGCCGGTGTGGCGCTTCGCCCGGTAGCCGACCGGCGCCCCCGGCGCGGCGGGGGTGAGGTCGACCGACAGCACCAGGCCCCCGTCGATCACCGGCGCGCCGGGTGCGGCGATCGTCTCGGCGGCGTGGAGGGCGGCGAGGGCTGCATCGTCGAGGAGGGCCTCGCCCTGCCGGAGCCGCAGCTGCGACAGCCGCGAGCCGGTGCGCACCAGCACCGGGAAGGTGCGCGGGCTCACCTCCAGATAGAGCGGTCCGCGGTAGCCGGCGGGGATGGTGTCGAAGGCGCGGCCGTAATCGGCGATGACGCGGGTGAAGACGTCGAGGCGTCCGGTCGAGCTCTTCGGGTTGGCGGCGGCGGCGATCGCCTCCGGCAGCTCGAGGCTCTCCTGCAGCGGCACGAGGTAGACGCACCCCGTTTCCAGCACCGCGCCGTCGGCGAGCGAGATGGTGTGCAGCGTCAGAGCGCCGAGCTTGTCCTCGACGCGCGCGTCGGGGCCGGGCAGGAAGCTCGCGCGGATGCGGTGGGCGACGGGCCCGAGACGCAGATCGAGGCTCGCGGGCTGCACCTGGCCCTCGGCGAACGGCCGCGCGGCGATGATCGCCCCGGCCGCGGCGAGCCGCTCCAGCTCGTGGTCGGGAAGGATCCCGCTCGTCATCGCCCGCTCCCCGGCGCCACCCTGCGCGCGCCCGTCCTGTGAGCTAACCCATCACGGCAGCGCCGCCAAGCCGCGGGCGGACGATGGCGCGAAGCTTGCGTTGCCGTGCCCCGCGACGCCGGCCGCGTTGACGCCGTCGCGGGGCGCGGCTAAGGAATGCGGGTGTCGTGGTGATTTGGCCGGCCGGCTTGCAGCCACGTTAAACAACTCGCTAAAAGGTCGGGCTCCCGCCAGGCGGACCCCGGGCACCCACGAGGGTCCCGATCCCCGACAGGGCACACCCGGTCACGGCGAGCGCGTCGGCCGGGTTTTTTTGTGCCCGGCGCCCGGTGAGGGCGCCGCATGTCGGAGGTTCCTCGATGTCGACCCCGAGCGACCGCGGCGCGCCGCGACGCTACCGCCCCGCAACCGAGCTCGTGCACGGCGGCGGCCTGCGCACGCCGTTCGGCGAGACGTCGGAGGCGCTCTTCCTCACCCAGGGCTTCGTCTACGAGACGTCGGCCGCGGCGGAAGCGCGCTTCAAGGGCGAGGATCCAGGCTTCATCTATTCGCGCTTCTCGAACCCCACCGTGGCGATGTTCGAGAGCCGCATGGCACTGCTCGAGGGCGCCGAGGACGCTCGGGCGACCGCGAGCGGCATGGCCGCCGTCACCGCCGCGCTGCTCTGCCAGGTGCGCGCCGGCGACCACGTGGTGGCGCCGAAGGCGATGTTCGGCTCCTGTCGCTACGTCGTCGAGGACCTGCTGCCGCGCTACGGCGTCGCCTCGACGCTGATCGACGGCGCCAGCGCCGACCAGTGGCGCGCCGCCGTGCGGCCGAACACCCGCGCGGTGTTCCTGGAGACGCCGACCAACCCGACGCTCGAGGTCGTCGACATCGCGATGGTCGCCGAGGTGGCGCACGCCGTCGGCGCGACGGTGGTGGTCGACAACGTCTTCGCGACGCCCCTGCAGCAGAAGCCGCTGGAACTCGGCGCCGACGTCGTCGTCTATTCGGCGACCAAGCACATCGACGGCCAGGGCCGCTGTCTCGGCGGCGTCGTGCTGTCCTCGAAGGCGTGGATCGCCGAGCACCTCCACAACTTCCTGCGCCAGACCGGGCCGAGCCTGTCGCCGTTCAACGCCTGGGTGTTGCTGAAGGCGCTCGAGACCCTGCCGCTGCGCGTCGAGCGCCAGACGACGAGTGCCGCCCGCATCGCCGACTTCCTCGCCGAGCAGCCGGGCGTGTCGCGGGTGATCTATCCGGGCCGGGCCGATCATCCGCAGGCCGAGGTGGTGAAGCGGCAGATGAAGGGCGGCTCGACGCTCGTCACCTTCGAGCTTCCCGGCGGCAAGGCGGAGGCCTTCGCGGTCGCCGACGCGCTGCGCCTCGTGAAGATCTCCAACAATCTCGGCGACGCCAAGAGCCTCGTCACCCATCCGGCGACGACGACGCACCAGCGGCTGTCGCCGGAGGCGCGCGCCGAGCTCGGCATCACCGACGGCATGCTGCGGCTGTCGGTGGGTCTGGAAGACGTCGACGACCTGCTCGAGGACCTCGACGCGGCGCTCGCCGCGCTCGGTCGCGGCGCCCGCGTCCGCGCCGTCGGCTGAACCATTCCCGTCACCCGGCGGCGCGGCGGCGTTGACGGCGCCGCGGCGCCGCGCTAGCTCCCGCGTCCAGTCACAGCGGAGCGGAGGCCGCCATGTACCGCGCCGTCACCAACGGGGTTCAGGTCACCGTCGAGCCTCGCTTCGTCGCCGAGGAATCGCAGCCCGACGACGGACGCTGGTTCTGGGCCTATCAGATCGAGATCCGCAATCTCGGTGGCGAGGAGGTGCGCCTCAGGACGCGCCACTGGCGCATCACCGATGCCACCGGCCGCACCCAGGAGGTGCGCGGCGCCGGCGTCGTCGGCGAGCAGCCGGTGCTGAAGCCCGGCCAGGCCTTCACCTACACCTCCGGCTGCCCGCTGCCGACGCCGTCGGGCATCATGGTCGGCAGCTACCGGATGGAGGGGGAGAGCGGCACGGAGTTCGACGTCGCCATCCCGGCCTTCTCGCTCGATTCCCCCGACGAGGCGCGCACGCTGAATTGAAGCTGCGGCCGGCGCGACGGGGTCAGCTGGCGTCGGTGCCGGGAATGCGCCAGCGGCAGTAGCTGCGCGTCGAGCGCCGCTGGGCGAGGTCCACGTGGATGTGGTTCTCGTGGTAGCCGTCGGAGCCGGGGCCGAGGATCGTCTTGAAGCGGGCGCAGGCGGTGGCGCGCATGGTGACGCGGAACGGTTTCGGCAGGCCGTTGCCGGCGACCTCCAGCACCCGCCCGTCGGCGAGCTTGAAGCCGCCGATGTCGATGGCGTTGCCGCGGCCGTGCTCGCTCATGCGGGCACCCTTCACCCGGTTGCGCGGCCGGCAGGAATAGTCATCGGCGACCTTCACCGCCACCACCGCCGAGCCGCCCCGCTCCAGCGCCGGCACGAGGTCGTCGCGCAGCCAGGCGGTGGCGGCCGCCGCCATGTCGCAACGCAGCTCCGCCGCCGGCGACAGCGCCACCAGCCGTCCGTCGGGCATCTTCAGCGCCTTCAGGCGTACCGGCCGCTCGATCCCGCAGGCGCCCGATTGCGGCAGGTCCGGCGCCGCCTCGACGACGGCGGGACCCTGCGCCATCAGCGCGGCGCAGTCGGCGCTGGTCGGCCTCGCGATGGTCTTGAGGGCCGTGGCGGGTGCGTCCGCCTCTCCGGGTTTCGCCGTCTCGATCGGCGGCGCGCCGGGTGCCGTCGGCGCCGGCGTCACGGCGGCGGGCGGTGTCGGTGACGCCGTGGCCGGCGCGCGGGCCGTCGGCGGCAGCTTGCCGTCGCGGGCGGTCCAGCGCGGCGACGGCCGCGCCTCCGTCGGCGCGGGAGCGTAGGCGAGCGTCGTTGGCGGGTCGACCGGGGCCGGTTCCGCCGGGGCGGACGTCGCCGGAATCACGGGCTCCGCGGTCGCGGTCTCGGTGGGTGCCGCGCCGGCGGGCGACGGGTCGGCGGGCGCACCGGCGACGGCGGTGCCGCGAGCCGGCGCCGGCCGTGGCAGCACGGGGGCGGAGCCCGCCACGACCGCCGGTGTCTCGACGGCGGTTTCCGCCGGATCGGCGGACGGCGTATCCGTCGGCGCGGTCGGCACCGGGGCCGGTGACGCCGCAGGGGCCGACGCGGGCGGTGCAACGGGCGTCTCGATGCTCGCTGTCTGCGTGACAGGACGACGGCGGGGCAGCGCCGTCGCCACTGACGGAGAAGCGGGCGGTGAGGCCGCCGGCGACGCGGTCGTCGCCGCCGGCGACGGTGAAGGCGGGGCCGGCTCGGTGGCCGTTACGGCGGCTGGCCGTGCCTCGGCTGGCGCCGGTTCCGGCACGGCGACCGTTGCCGTCGATGCCGGGCGGCGCTTGGCGGCCGCAGCAACCGCTGCCGGCGTCAGGCCGGCCGGCAGAACCGGCGTGTCGCCGAGCGCCTTCGGGGCCGGAAACGGTGACGCAACGGCGGCGGCCGGGTCTGGCGACGGTTTGGTTTCGGTGGCGGCGGAGACGGGTGGCGGTGCCGCCTCCGGGGCGGCCGATGTCCCGGCTGCTCCGGCGGTACCGGCGGACCCCTGCGGCCGCGGCGACGGCACCGGCGTGTCGGCGGCGGCGATAGCGGTGGCGACGCCGAGGGTCATGATCAGCACGAGGCTGGTGGCCGCGAGCCGGCGCGTCCGGCCGCCGGCAGCGCCGAAGCCCTGTCCAAGGCGCGGCTCAGGGCGGATGCCGCCCGTCCGCCGGAGGTGTGTTCGAACCGGAATGCGACCGCTCCGCTTGGACCCGCCCCACCCGCCTCGTCGCACGGACGGAAGGGGGAGGCAAGCTTGGCACCCGGGGAAGGCGGCAAGCGCGGCGCCAGCTTCCCCATGCCGCCGGCGTTGACGGAACGGCGCGATCGCGCGAGAACGCCGCCCGAAGCTTACCTGCGCTCGTAGGCAGCGAGTGAGCAAACGAGGACTGACATGATCGAGCTCGTCTTTCCGGACGGCGCCGCGCGCCCGTACGATGCCTCCGTCAGCGGCCGCGACGTCGCCGCCTCCATTTCGAAGTCGCTCGCCAAGAAGGCGGTCGCCTATGCCCTCGACGGCGAGGTGCGCGATCTTTCGGACCCTGTGGGTCGGTCCGGCCGCGTCGAGATCCTCACCCGCGACGACCCGCGCGCGCTGACGCTGATCCGCCACGACGCCGCCCACGTGCTGGCGGAGGCCGTGCAGGAGCTGTTTCCCGGCACCCAGGTGACGATCGGCCCGGTGATCGAGAACGGCTTCTACTACGACTTCCACCGCAACGAGCCGTTCACTCTCGACGACCTGCCGAAGATCGAGGCGAAGATGCGCGAGATCATCGCGCGCGACGCCCCGTTCACCAAGGAGCTGTGGAGCCGCGAGGAGGCCAAGCGCGTCTTCGCCGAGAAGGGCGAGGCCTTCAAGGTCGAGCTCGTCGACGCCATTCCCGCCGGCGAGGACCTGAAGATCTACCGCCAGGGCGACTGGTTCGACCTCTGCCGCGGCCCGCACATGGCCTCCACCGGCCAGGTCGGCAACGCCTTCAAGCTGATGAAGGTGGCCGGCGCCTACTGGCGCGGCGACGCCAAGAATCCCATGCTCTCGCGCATCTACGGCACCGCCTGGGCGAACCAGGCCGAGCTCGAGCAGTACGTCCACATGCTCGAGGAGGCGGAGAAGCGCGACCATCGCCGCCTCGGGCGCGAGATGGATCTCTTCCACTTCCAGGAGGAAGGGCCGGGCGTCGTCTTCTGGCACGCCAAGGGCTGGACGATCTTCCAGGAGCTGATCGCCTACATGCGCCGCCGCCTGAAGCGGCTCGGCTACCAGGAGGTCAACGGCCCGCAGGTGCTCGACAAGTCCCTGTGGGAGACCTCCGGCCACTGGGGCTGGTACCGCGAGAACATGTTCGCCATCCGCACCGCCGGCGAGGAGGCCGACGACGACCGGGTGTTCGCGCTGAAGCCGATGAACTGCCCGGGCCACGTGCAGATCTTCAAGCACGGGCTGAAGTCCTACCGCGACCTGCCGCTCAGGCTCGCCGAGTTCGGCTCCGTCCACCGCTACGAGCCGTCCGGCGCCCTGCACGGGCTGCTCCGCGTGCGCGGCTTCACCCAGGACGACGCCCACGTCTTCTGCACCGAGGCGCAGATGGCGGAGGAGTGCCTGAAGATCAACGACCTGATCCTCTCGACCTATGAGGACTTCGGCTTCGGCGAGATCGTCGTGAAGCTGTCGACACGGCCGGAGAAGCGCGTCGGCACGGACGCCATGTGGGACCACGCCGAGGCGGTGATGCAGGACGTGCTCGCCGAGATCGAGCGCCGCTCGGGCGGCCGGGTGAAGACCTCGATCAACCCGGGCGAGGGCGCCTTCTACGGGCCGAAGTTCGAGTACGTGCTGCGCGACGCCATCGGCCGCGACTGGCAGTGCGGCACCACCCAGGTCGACTTCAACCTGCCGGAGCGCTTCGGCGCCTTCTATGTCGATGCCGACGGCTCGAAGAAGCCGCCGGTGATGATCCACCGGGCCATCTGCGGCTCGATGGAGCGCTTTCTCGGCATTCTCATCGAGAACCACGCCGGCCATCTGCCGCTGTGGCTCGCGCCGCTGCAGGTGGTGGTGGCGACGATCACCTCGGACGCCGACGACTATGCCGAGAAGCTGGTCGAGACCCTGCTCGACGCGGGTCTCCGCGCCGAGGCGGACGTGCGCAACGAGAAGATCAACTACAAGGTCCGCGAACACTCGCTCGCCAAGGTCCCGGTGATGCTCGTCGTCGGCAAGCGCGAGGCGGAGGAGGGCACCGTGTCGATCCGCCGCCTCGGCTCCCGCGACCAGCAGTCGGCAACGCTGGCGGAGGTTCTGGCGGCCCTCGTCGACGAGGCGACCCCGCCGGACGTGAAGCGGCAGCGGGCGGCGATGGCGGCGGCTTGAGCCGCCGGCAGGAGAGTGCCGGCCGCCGATCTGGCGGCTGGGCGACGCCCCAGGTGGGCGTGTTGGGTGGGCCTGGAGTGGTGGCAAGCCGACATGGACCTCGTCGACCGGATCCTGAAGGCAGACGCGCATGCGCGGCCGGCGCTGCGTTGGTAAGGGACTTCGACTAGTGAGCCGTCCCGTCGCGCAGCGCCATCACTCCGTTGAAGAAATTTTCGGACTCTTTGGCGGGGACACGGAAGTGGAAAGCGTCCTCGGGCGACACGAACAACGAGAGGTGCAGATCACCGCTCTCCACTAGCTTTCCGCCAAATCCGTGAACATTGTAAAGAAGCTCGAGATCTTCGTCAGGCCGCGTCCCCGCAGGCGGCGCCTTTTGCGCCACCACGTTAATGAACATTTCAACAGCAGCCGTCGGAAGCTTTATGCGGAGCTCGGACCCATCGTCTAGGAGAAATCCAAGGGTGCAGTCGTTGCCTCCATTCGAGAATCCTACACCGCTAAGCTGGGTGGCGCTGAGTTTGCGCGAAGAAACGGACACGGATGCTTTCCCCCCCTTGGTTTTTTCAAGGGCGAGGTTACCATGCAATGCGGATCACGCAACTCTGGGGTTAACCGCGGATTGATGATGCAGGCGCTGGCGCAGCACCAACTTGGACTGAACGATTCAGCTCGGCAATCTGTCTCGTTCAAGGCAGAGCTGCCTAGAGTGTTGGCGGATATCTGGCGTCGGCGGATCGCACTTGCGCCACCCTCTGTTACTTTAAAGGCTTTCGGCGCTGAGCGTGTACGAAATGCATTCTGGAGCGGTACCTACATATCATATTGGGCAATAGGGTCGAGGCCGTTCATTTCCCAGTGTAGTGAAAGGCACAGAAACTTTGGAAATCCATTTCCACTTCTTGTAACAAATTCTAAAGAGATACCAACACTTTTTTCATTTGAAAACTCTCGCGGATGCATGTTTGTTGACATTAATTTTAAAGTTGAGTCTGGGGCAGTCCGTGTGTTTGGAAATTCTTCGGTTTTGTTCAGGAGAGGTGCCCTCGAAGGCGGAAATATCTCGTATGAGGTGGAAACTGCAATTGCAGTGACTGTCTCTGATCCAAGCGGCTGGGTCGAGGCGTTCGCGGATATTGATCTGCTTCTTGCCAGTTATATTCGCGATTACGTGCACAGAGCGGGCCATGTCGTTTGACGCTTTCTGCGCATTGATCGATGATACAACCCGGCACACCGAGAGGGAGTGTCAACAATATGTTGGAGACATTGCTGAGAAGCTTTTTGAACAAACGCCAGAGTCATTCGTTACCATACGGTTAGAGCAACGCAGCTTTTATGGATCAAGTGATTTTATAGTTGCCGCAAACATCAGAACGGCTACTGGACTGCAGCGGCATGTCCGGTTCTGGGAATTGAAGGCTCCACAGAACCTACTGATGAAGTGGGACGGTAATAACAACCGGTATGGACCATCAGACGATCTTGTTAAAGCTGAAAACCAGCTAATCCAATACGTTTATCTTGCTCAAAGAGACGGGGCGTTTCATTCTAGGTACTCCACGTACGGTGATTTTGTCAGGCCCGGTGGGGTTATTATTGGACGTAATGAAAAACTTATAAATAGCAGTAACCCACAAGAAATCGAGGCGGCCGCAGAATCTCTAAAAATTCGTGGAATAATGATGTATGAAGCAATGAACATTAAGCTGTACACATGGGATCATGTAAAATACCTCCTCAAGCCGCCTGAGCCGATTACGGGATTGGCCGGAACTTAGGTATCCGGCGGCCCGTCAGTGACGGTCTCTACATTGCGCTGACACACGCACGACCGCGGCCCCAGATGGGGTCGCTTTCTCGTGGCAATTGTCGGTCTAGCGTGTCGCAGGTGTGGAATTCCGGCCTGAGATTCGCCTAGAGCCGTCGCTACTCCTCCAGCCGCCCCGGCACCGTCTCTTCCGTGGCGATGACTTCCACGTCGCGGTCGCGGCCGGCCTCGACGTGGAAGGCGCCGTTGTAGACGCGGTTGGCGTTCTTCGCGACGACGGCGTACTCGCCCTCGGCGAGCACGAAGCTCGGGAAGGCGCCGATGTCCTCGACGACGACGTCGCCGCCCGGGCTCAGCACCGACCAGTGGGTGTTGGCGAGCGCCTCGCCGCCGGGCTCGGCGACGAGCTTCAGGGTCACCTCGGCTGCCTGGTGGTGGAGGATCGCCTCGGTCAGCTTGCCCGGCTGCACCTCGAGGTCGGCGCGCAGCACGGCGTTGACGCCGCCATAGCGGCTGACGACCTGGTAGGTGCCGGCGGCGACCCGCAGGATCGCCGAGGGCTCGACCTTCTCGGCGACGAGCACGCGTTCGCCGGCGACGTTGGCGAGCACGTCGAACTCGACTTCGGCCGGGTCGATCGGCAGGTCCTCGTCGATCACCGCCTCCAGCTTGAGGCCGCCGGCGTTCATCACCACCGTCTCGCTGACGACCTCGTCCATGAGGTCGACGCGCAGCGTCGTGCCGGCCTTGCCGAAGGCGGCGTGGACGAAATAGGTGCCGGGCTTCAGGCGGAACTCGGCGTCGCCGCCGACGGCGGAGCCGACGAGCGGCAGCTTGCCCGTCTCGTCGGCCATGGCCCGGAAAACCCGCCATGTCATGCCGGAGGCGATCGACTCGCCCTCCTCCGTCAGCTTGGCGACGAGATAGAGCGGCACCTCGCGGCCCGCCGGGCGGCCGGTATCGGGCGTCACGGCCGGGGCGTAGGGCACCGCCGTCTGCGGCGGTGGCGTCGTGGCGAGCGGATTGGCGGTGGCGGCGTCGGCGGGCGGGCGCGGGCGGGGGACGACGTAGGCGCCGGCAGTCGGCTCGGCGAGAGCGGCCGGGGCTGCCGCGAGGAGCGTGGCGAGAGCGAGCAGCGAGCCTGCCGTCCGCCGCAGGAGATGGTTGCTCCGCTCGCCGCCGTCCGCCATCCGTGGTGCTCCGTCAGCCGATGATCCCGCCGCACTGCAGTCGCAAAACGGGGGCGATTTCAAGGCCCCGCCGCACCGGCCCGACGAAGGGCGGTGACGGTGTGTACACCGCCGGAGGCGCCGGGCGCCACCCGCGCGACGTTGACAGGCGCGCCATGCTTCGCCCTGATGGCGCGGCCCCGCCCTTCCGGCAGCGTCCCGGCGCCCGTCGAGCCGTGTCGCCACTCGTGGAGGGCGCCAGACCTCCGCGCCGAACGCGCGCTTCCCGACCCTCGCCCAGCGGACACCGATGACCGATCTCCTGACGCACCTGCGCACCCGCCGCTCCATTCCCGCCCCGCAGCTCGGCGAGCCCGGACCGGACGCGGCGTCACTCACCGACATCCTGACGATCGCCGCGCGCGTGCCGGACCACGGCAAGCTCGCCCCCTGGCGCTTCATCCTCTACCGCGGCGATGGTGCGGCACGGGCCGGCGCGGCGCTGGCGGACCTTCTGGCCGGCCGCGACCCGGCGACCTCGGCCGATCGCCTCGCCTTCGAGCGTGCCCGCTTCACCCGCGTGCCGCTGACGATCGGCCTCGTCAGCCGTGCCGGACCGCACGTCAAGGTGCCGGAGTGGGAGCAGCAGCTCTCGGCCGGCGCCGTCGGCGTCAACCTCCTGCACGCCATCCACGCCCACGGCTTCGCGGCGCAGTGGATCACCGAGTGGCCGTCGTTCGACGCCGAGGCGGGGACGCTGCTCGGACTGCAGGACGGCGAGCGCTTCGCCGGCTTCGTCCACGTCGGCACGCCGAAGCAGCCGCCGTTCGAGCGCGACCGGCCCGACATCGCCAAGCTCGTCACCGAGTTCTGAGGCCCCGTCCCGAGGCCCTGAAGAGGCTCAGCCCGTGATCTATTTCGACCTCGCCACCGGCCACCCGTCGCTCGAGCGCGATCCCTTCAAGGCGATCGTCGCGCCGCGGCCGATCGGCTGGATCTCGACGATCGACGCCGAGGGGCGGCCGAACCTCGCCCCCTACAGCTACTTCAACGCCGTCGGCGAGAAGCCGGCGGTGGTGATGTTCTCCTCCGCCGGGATGAAGCACTCGCTCGCCAACGTCCTGGCGACCGGCGAGTTCGTCTGCAACCTCGCCACCTGGACGCTGCGGGAAGAGGTCAACATCACGTCGGCGCCGGCTGCGGCGGGGGTGAGCGAGTTCGAGCTCGCGGGCCTGACGATGGCGCCGTGCGTGGCGGTGAAGCCGCCGCGGGTGGCGGAATCGCCGGCGGCGCTCGAGTGCGTCCTGCTCAAGACGGTGCAGCTCGACGACCGCCACGGCAAGCAGACGAAGAACGTCATCGTCTTCGGCGAGGTGGTGGGCGTGCATCTCGACGAGCGCGTCATCGTCGACGGGCGCGTCGATCCGGGCAAGCTCGAGACGATCACCCGCCTCGGCGGCTTCAACTATTCGGTCGCCCGGCCGGACACCATCTTCGTGATGAAGCGGCCTCCGGGCGCCGGCGGTACGGACTAGAACTGCGCCGGCGGCACGGACTAAAACCGCGCCGGCGGCTCCGAACGCCTTCAGCCGAGTCCGGCGGCGCGGGCGCGGGCGATGAGGCGCTCCGCCTGCAGCCGGTGCGGCTGATCGAGCATCGCGCCGTCGAGCGAGACGACCCCCGCCCCCGGCCCGGCCGCCGCGAAGGCGGCGAGCACCGCCCGCGCCCGCCCGACTGCGTCCGCCGTCGGCGTGAAGGCCGTGTTGATCACCGGCACCTGGGCGGGGTGGATGGCGAGCTTGCCGGTGAAGCCGTCGAGCGCCGCCGCTTCGGCTTCCGCCGCCAGCCCATCGAGGTCGCGGAAGGCGGCGTGGATCGAATCGATCGGCGCGACGCCCGCCGCCACCGCGCCGGCGAGGCAGAGCGTGCGGGCGAGGCGGAAGGCATCGGTGAAGTGGCCGTCGGCGTCGCGCTGGCGGATCGCGCCGAGGTCGGCCGACAGGTCCTCTGCCCCCCAGGTGAGCCCGCGCAGGCGGCGGCTCGCGCCCTGGAACGTGCCCATCGAGAACAGCGAGGCCGCCGTCTCGGTGGCGATGGCGACGATCTCGGTGCCGCCGTCCGGCAGGCCGTCGACCGCCTCGCGCACGGCGATCTTGGCGTCGAGGTGGGTGACGTCGCGGCCGCCGACGGCCTTCGGCAGAAGGATGCCGTCCGGTCCCGCCGCCATCACGGCGTCGAGGTCGGCGTCGGCGAGGCCGCTGCCGAGCGCATTGATGCGCACATAGAGGCGCGGCCGGCCCGGCACGCCGCGGGTGCGGCGCAGGAAGGCGGCGGTCGCCTCGCGGGCGGCGGGCTTGGCGTCGGCGGCGACGGAATCCTCGAGGTCGAGCAGCAGCACGTCGGCGCCGCTCTCGACCGCCTTGTCGAGTTTGCGCGGGCTGTCGCCCGGAACGAAGAGCAGCGAGCGCATCGGCGGTCTCCAGGGTCTCGGGGAAACGGTCTCGGAAACAGGTCTCGGAAGCGGGTTCAGGCGCCGGCGGTGTCCGCCGGGCGCTTCTGCAGCAGCACCTGGCGCAGGCAGGTGGCCACCACGACGCCGTCCTGGTTGGTGGCGACGTGCTCGAACTCGACGATGCCGGCGTCCGGCCGCGAGCGCGATTCCCGAGCCGCCTTGACCGTCGAGACGACGCCGATGGTGTCGCCGTGGAAGACCGGGTTCGGGAACTTCACCTCGGTCATGCCGAGGTTGGCGACGATCGTCCCGAGCGTCGTCTCGTGGACGCTGAGGCCGATGACGAGGCCGAGCGTGAACAGGCTGTTGACCAGCGGCCGGCCGAACTCGGTCTTCGCCGCGGCGGCGAAATCGATGTGCAGCGGCTGCGGGTTCATCGTCAAAGACGAGAACAGCACGTTGTCCATCTCGGTGACGGAGCGGCGGATCGCGTGCGGGACCACCCGCCCGGGGGTGCAGTCCTCGAACCAGAGGCCGGCCATGGTCCCTCCCTGCGCGCTGTCGCGGTCCGTCAGTAGCGGAACTGCTCGGTGAGGATGCGCTCCGACCATGAGTGGTCGTTGTCGAACATCACGAGGCTCGTCGCCACCGGGTCCTCCTCGACGTCGACGCGCGCGACGTTGCGGATCTCGGTGTGGTCGGCGGCGGCGGCGACGGGGCGCTTGTCGATCTCCAGCACCTCGATGGCGATCTTCGCGGCCTTCGGCACCAATGCGCCGCGCCAGCGCCGCGGCCGGAAGGCGCTGATCGGCGTCAGCGCCAGAAGCGAGGCGTCGAGTGGCAGGATCGGGCCGTGGGCGGAGAGGTTGTAGGCCGTCGAGCCCGCCGGCGTCGCCACCAGCACGCCGTCGCAGATCAACTCCTCGAGGCGGACGCGGCCATCGATGGAGATGCGCAGCTTCGCCGCCTGGTGCGTCTCGCGCAAAAGCGACACCTCGTTGAGCGCGTAGCCCCGGTAGGTCTTCCCGGCCCGGTCGACGGCGGTCATGCGCAAAGGCTTCAGCGCCGTCACCTCGGCGGCTGCCAGCCGGTCGAGCAGGCCGTCCTCGTTGAACTCGTTCATCAGGAAGCCGACGGAGCCGCGGTTCATGCCGTAGATCGGCTTGCCGGTGTTCATGAAGCGGTGCAGCGTCTCGAGCATCAGCCCGTCGCCGCCGAGCGCCACGATGACGTCGGCCTGCTCCGCCGCGACGCTGCCATAGCGGGCGCGCAGGCGCTCGCAGGCGGCCTGGGCCCCTTCGGTGGCGTTCGGGACGAAGGCGACGGCAGGGCTGGCGACGGTCGGGGTGGTCACGGCGGCCGTCATCGATGGGCGTTCCCGACAGGAGGGACAGCGGAGGTATCACGCCGGCGGGGGGGTTGCCAACGAAGCGGGGCCTTTGCGCGATCCACCTGGGCTCGGCGACGGACGCCCAGTCACACCGGGTCGCGCACCCATGTGATGTCGGGGTTCGTCTTGAAGGCGAAGCGCTCGAGGTGCTCCTTGATGACATGCTCGAGCTGGCCGAGGTCCTCGGCGTCGGGCGCCTTCAGGCGCAGGCGCAGCGTCGAGCCCTCCGCCACCAGCGTGCAGGTGCCGAACGGGAAGGTGATCGAGCCGCGGCCCTCCTCCAGCGTCGTCGGCACCCGGTGGCCGAAATGCTTGACGAGCTGGCCGAGATAGCGCTCGGGCGGCTCGAGACTGACGACGGCTATGGAAATCAGCGACATGGCGGCTCCGCTCGGCGGGTGTGATGCCGCCATGGGAGGCGGACGGACCACCCTTCGTCAAGCGTCCTCGCTCATGCGCCGCCGGCCGGCTTGCCACCGCCCGCGGGCGGTCCGTCGGGGGTACCCGCGCCGCCGGCCGGACCCTCGTCCGCACGCTTCAGGATGAAATCGCGGACGAGCGCCTCGATACGGTCGAAGTCGCGGATCTTCACGTCGCTCTGGGCGAACGGGATCTCGATGCTCGCCTCCCGGAAGGCCTTCAGGATCGCGACGCGCAGGTCGGAGCGCACGCCGCCCATGTTGCCGACGTTGGCGACGTAGCAGAACAGCACGAAGTCGAGCGTCGAGGCGCCGAAGTTGGTGAACTGGGCGAAGGGCTGCGGGTAGGCCAGCACCTGCGGATGACCGCGGGCGGCGGCGAGCAGGATGGCGATCACGCGCTCCGGGTCGGCGTCGTAGCCGACGCCCACCGG
This sequence comes from Pseudoxanthobacter sp. M-2, assembly GCF_046156265.1. Lineage (NCBI taxonomy): Bacteria > Pseudomonadati > Pseudomonadota > Alphaproteobacteria > Hyphomicrobiales > Segnochrobactraceae > Pseudoxanthobacter > Pseudoxanthobacter sp. M-2. The sequence continues at coordinate 29,643 of NZ_JAWDIR010000007.1, read as the reverse complement.
CAGCATCACCCGGCCGGTGAGGTCGTGGTGCATCCAGTTCTTCACGGTGCCGGAGATCAGGCTCGAGTTCGGCACGATGACGGTGGCGCGGTCGAAGGTCTCGATCTCGGTCGAGCGGACGTTGATGCGCTTGACGGTGCCCTCGTCCGGTCCGACGACGATCCAGTCGCCGACCTTGATCGGCCGCTCGGCGAGCAGGATCAGGCCGGAGACGAAGTTGTTGACGATCGACTGCAGGCCAAAGCCGATGCCGACGGAGAGCGCGCCGGCGACGATGGCGATGTTCTGCAGGTTCAAGCCCGCGAAGGCGAAGGCGATCATGCCGGCGGCGATGGTGCCGACATAGCCGACGCCGGTGCGGATCGAGGTCTTCAGCCCGACGTCGAGCCGGGTGCGCGGCAGATAGCGCTGGTCGAGCCACTGCTGCAGGCCGCGCGTCGCCGCGACGCCGAGCACGAACAGCACGATCGCGCCGAGGATCGCCGTCGGCGACAGCGTCAGGCCGCCGATCGACAGGCCGGAAACGATGGCCGCGCTGATCGAGGAGAGGTCGGCGGACGAGAAGCCGAGCCGCCCGATGATCAGGAGCACCGCGACGATGATCAGGAGCAGCCGGGCGACGCCGGACAAGAGCACGCCGATCTGCCCGATCGCCGCATAGGAAAGGCCGAAGTTCGCCGACAGGAAGCGGCCGACACCGGTGCCGGACTTGAAGCCCGCACTCGTCGCCTCGTCGACGACGGTGAGGAGCAGCAGCAGCAGGCCCAGCACCGAGGCGGTCCAGACGATCTGCGTGGCGAGGAACCAGGCGAGCGCCAGATAGCCGGCGACGGCTGCGGCCAGCGTCGCGGCCACCACCAGCCAGCCGAGGGGGATCAGCCAGCGCCAGCGGCCGCCGGCCTCGCCCTCGGGCTGGTCCTCGCCCATAGACAGCCCACGCGACACCGCCCGGAGCAGGAGCGCCGTGATGATCGCGAGCGCCACCGCCACCACGGCCTGCACGGCGACCGTCACCACCACCGGCAAGGCGAGCACGGAGGCGGCGGTGAGAAGGGCGATGCCGACGGCGAACACGCCGCCGCCGATCAGGATCCAGCGGATGGCCGGATCGATCGCGGCCTCCGGCAAGTCGACCAGACGCCATTTCGGCCGCCCGGGAGCGAGCAGGCCGCGCGACAGGCCGAAGGAGAAGGAGAAGAAGCCGACCGCGATGGTGATGCCGCGCAGCACCCGCTCGATGCGCGTCGGCAGCACGTCCATCGCCTCGAGCGTGAAGCGCAGCAGCAGCAGGCCGAGAACGGGTATCGCGGTGTTGGCAATCAGGACGGCGCAGGCCGCCAGCGCCCGCTTGAGGGGGGGCACCTCGGTGTCCGTGTCGTCGGCGCGCCAGGCGATGGCGAGCAGGCGGTGCCGGAAGGTGGCGTAGACGACGATGCCGGCGACGGCGATGAGAAGGATCAGCGCGGCCGCGGCGCGTCCGGCCCGGTCGAGCACGGCGCCGGCCCAGTCCTCCACCAGCAACCGTGCGCTCGTCATCGCGCGCGGCAGCTCGCCGATGACCGCCACCCACAGCACGGGGTCGAGCACGCTGACGCGCCGCTCGAACAGGCGTTCGGCGAAGAGGGCCCGACGGCGCTCGATGATCTGTGCCGTCAGTTCCTCGGCGCGCAGGCGCTGCACCTGCGCCTGCTGGTCGATGGCGCGCAGCGCCGCCAGAGACCGGCTCTCGAGCTCGCGATCGCGCTTCACGAGGTCGGACTCGACGCCGTCGGCGTCCGTCGGCTGCGCCAGCTGGCCGAGCCGGACCTCGGCCGACTTGATGCGCGGGGCGAGCTCGAGGCTCGTTGCCGCGGCGGCGTCGCGCACCACCCCGGTCTCCAGGCGCAGCCGCTCGAGGGCAGCGTCATCGAGATCGGTGCGGGCGAGCGCGGCGGTCACCTGGTCGAGCGTCGCCCGCCAGGTCGCGAGCCGCGCCTCGGCGACGGGATCGATGAGGACGCCGGCCCCCGCGTCGGCGGCGGTGGCGGGTGAAGCAGCGGGGGCCGTCGTTCCGGGTGGCGAGGCGGCTGGCGTCGTTGCGGCCGGCGCGGCCCCCGCCGGGGCGGCGGGCGCGGGCGTCCCGGTCGTCGCGGTCCCCGTCGACGGCGCGGTCGACGTCGCCGGCGCGGCCGTCTGCGCCCCGACGGACAGCGGCGCCGCAGCGGCGGCGAGCCACGCGAGGATCGCGACGGTGAGGAGGCGGCGAGGTGAGGAGAGATTGCGGCCCATCACGGCCATGATGTCCGTTCGCCGTGGCGAATGCGAGGTCGTGCGGCGGGCTACGCGCAGAGAACACGGCGCGGCGGGCCGCGGTCGGAAAGCACCGAGTGCGACGGGTCGGCCGGGGCCGGCCCGTCGCGAAGCTTCAGGCGCGCGAGGCCTGCGGTCAGGCCTTGGCGTCGAGGTCGATCGCCTCGAAGAAGGTGATGTCGGCGAGGTCGCCCGGGCGCACCTTCAGCTCCTGCAGGATCTTCGGGTCCTGCACCTGGGCGGTGCGGGTCTCGCCGTCCGGGGCGATGAAGGTGACCGTGCCGGCGGCGGCGTCGACGCTGACGACCTGCGCCGTGGCGGTGACGAGGCGCTTGATGAAATCGACGGGCAGGTCGCCCTGGTCGGCCCAGGTGACGTCGTCCTCGACCGAGAAGCCGGGCTCGCCGCCCGGGAACACCTCGATGTCGGTGACGACGCCGAGCACGTAGCTCACCTCGAGCACGCGGTTCTTCACCGTCAGCTCTGGGTCGTTGATCACCTCCGGCACGTAGAGCGGGTACTGGTCCTTGTTCGGCGTCTTCACCAGCAGCTCGCCGCGCTCCGCGAACACGCCGACGACCTGCACGTCGAAGGTGGTCGCGACGGCGTCGCCGAACGCTTCCTCGACGGTGATGGTGATCGGGTCGGCGAGCGCCGGCAGGGCGGCGACGGAAAGGACGGCGGCGAGCGCTGCGGCCTTGGCCAGGCGGAAGATCGACATGTGAGGTCCCCGTGCGACTGCATTGTCTCGTCCGGGCGCGGAGCGTTCCGCCGCCCGACGCCGCCGCCATAGCACGCGGCCGGGTGAGAGGCGATAGGAGCGCGGCGGTGTGGCAGCGGCCGGGCCGCGGTGGCGGCGATCGGGCGTTGCCGCTGTCGGGGCTACACGCTAGGAGAGTGCCGGCCGCGCGGGGTGGCCGCGAAAGACAGCATGACGGCGACGCTCGACGCCTTCCGGTCGTCCCTGCAGCGCGGCTCCGGCCGCGCCATGCTGATCCTGCGCGAAAATCACGGCCATCCCGATCTCATCGCGGCGCTCTTCCACAGCTGCACGGTCAACGAGGTCTTCGACACGCAGTGCGAGGAAGCGCGGGCCGCCTATCTCCGCCGGCTGATCCTCGCCACGGGACAGGCGGACGCCTTCCGGCGCGACCTCGCCGCCCACCTGGCGGGTGCGGGTGCGGCAGTGGGCTGGAAGGGATCGGAGGAGAGAGGCGGCGGTGCCGCGGAACCAAGTCCCGGCGACATGCGCCCAGAGGACATGCATTCCGAGGATCTGCGCCCCAAGGATCTCGGCCAGACCTTCGAGCTCCTCTGTCTTCTCGCCGCCGACGAGCCGGCCTTCGATCGCCGCGTGCTGTGGGACTTCCTCGCGCGCACGGACTTCGACACCGCCTGCTTCGGCTGCGCGAACGCGCTGGTAAGGCTCGACGGGTTGCCGGCGCTACTGCACTGCGTCGAGCATTTCCGGCAAGACTATGCGGAAGCGAATTGGGAGCTGGGTCATCTGCTCTACGAACTGCGCGAGCGCGACGGCGAGGCGCTCGCGAACGAGGCGCTCGAGGACGCGCGCTGCACCTCGCCGGCGCTCGACCATTTGCTGACGCTCGTGCCCTATGATGGGCCGTGGTCGACGTGGCGCGATCAGCCGAGCGACTACCGCACCCTCAAGGCAGACTTGGATGCCGGCGAGCGTTCGCTATTTCCCGGCGGCTGGTCGTTCCGTGCCTCACCGGAGGACCTGGCGCTCGCCGCGACGGATCTGCTCGCCGAGACGGACGACCTGCGCCGACGGCCCTACCTGCACCTGTTCTTCCGCATTCCATTCCCGCTCGACCCGGAGCCGCTGTTCCCGCTGTTGAAGAGCGAGCACAAACGCGTCCGGTTCGCGGCGCGCAGAGTGTTCGGCCAGATGTGCCATCCGGGCGTCCGGCAACTCGCTCTCGCTGCCATCACCGACGGAGCAGCGGCGGGCTGGGCCGGACTGCACCTTCTGCGCGGCAGTGCGGAGCCGGGCGACTCGGCCCTTTTCGATCCATTCATCGCGGCGGCGAGTGCTGCCGGCGAGGACGCCGTCGTCCACTGGGCCTACATCAGCATCCTGGAGATCATTGAGAACGACCGCCTTCCGCTCGACGAGGGCCTGCCGTGGCTCGTGCGGGTCTACGAGGAGACGCCGTGCTCCACCTGCCGGCGCCGCGTCGTCAAGAATTTGATGGCGGTCGGGCGCGTACCGGACTGGATCTCGGCCGAGTGGTCGTTCGACGCCGCGGCGGATGCGGTGGCGCTCAACGAGGCCAACGCCTGACGGTCGCCGTCCCGATCCCGCCTACCCCCCGCACGCCTCGATCACGTCCTCGTAGGTCCTGAGGCCCGACACCGGGGCGTTGACCAGCACGGCCATGTTGCCGGGGGCGTGCTGGTTCTTCCACATCTTGGTGTGGGCCTTGGGGATGTCGGACCACGGGAAGACTTCCGACATGCACGGGTCGATGCGGCGGTCGATGACGAACTGGTTCGCCGCCGAGGCCTGCTTGAGATGGGCGAAGTGCGAGCCCTGGATGCGCTTCTGGCGCATCCAGACGTAGCGGGCGTCGAAGGTGATGTTGAAGCCCGTGGTGCCGGCGCAGAACACCACCATGCCGCCACGCTTCACCACGAGGCAGGAGACCGGGAAGGTCTGCTCGCCGGGATGCTCGAAGACGATGTCGACGTCGCGCTTGCCCGTGATGTCCCAGATCGCCTTGCCGAAGGCGCGCGCCCCTTTGGTCCACGCCAAATATTCCGGCGAGTTGACCGTCGGCATCTGGCCCCAGCAGTCGAAGTCCTTGCGGTTGATGACGCCCTTGGCGCCGAGGCCCATGACGTAGTCGCGCTTGCTCTCGTCGGAGATGACGCCGATGGCGTTCGCGCCGGAGGCGGCGACGAGCTGCACGCCGAACACGCCGAGGCCGCCGGAGGCGCCCCAGACCAGCACGTTGTCGCCCGGCTTGATGGTGTGCGGGGCGTGGCCGAACAGCATGCGGTAGGCGGTGGCGAGGGTCAGCGTGTAGCAGGCGCCCTCTTCCCAGGTGAGGTGGCGCGGCCGCGGCATCAGCTGGCGCGCCTGCACCCGGCAGAACTGCGCGAACGAGCCGTCCGGCGTCTCGTAGCCCCAGATGCGCTGGGACGTGGAGAACATCGGGTCGCCGCCGTTGCACTCCTCGTCGTCGCCGTCGTCCTGGTTGCAGTGGACGACGACCTCGTCGCCCACCTTCCAGCGCTTCACCTTCGAGCCGACCGCCCAGACGATGCCGGAGGCGTCGGAGCCGGCGACGTGGAAGGGCTGCTTGTGGACGTCGAAGGGCGAGATCGGCTGGCCGAGCCCAGCCCAGATGCCGTTGTAGTTGACGCCGGCGGCCATCACGAGGACGAGCACGTCCGTCTCGCCGACGGGCCAGGTCGGCACGACTTCCACCTGGAAGGACTGCTCCGGCGGCCCGTGCCGCTCGCGGCGGATCGTCCAGGCGTACATGTTCGCCGGCACGTGGCCGAGCGGCGGGATCTCGCCGAGCTCGTAGAGGTCCTTCAGCACGCCCCGGGGTGCCGTCTCGACGCGCTGTGCGCCGGCCGCCGCTGCCATGATCTTCTCTCCCGTCCCTCCGCGGGCGGCTCCTGCCGCCTCTTGTCGGCCGAGCATGCCCATCTCATTCCGCATTGCAACACGGAAAATCGTCTGAGAGGGGCGTTTGGCGCAAGCATTCGAATGAAGTCGACGACTGAACGATCGAAACTTTCGATCAAGTCGACGAAAGTGCAACTGGTGCACCCTTCATGCTCTCCCAATGCCGCATTGCACCACGGCCAGCGGGCTGGCATGGTTTGCGAAAGCGCCAGGGGAGGCGAGGGCCGATGTACGAGAAGAAGACTGCCGAGAGGCCGGCCGCCGAGAGCGGAACGAAAGCTTCCCGCGACAAGGCTCCGCGCGATAAGCCCTGGATGTTCCGCACCTACGCCGGTCATTCGACGGCGGAGAAGTCGAACGCGCTCTACAAGATGAACCTCGCGAAGGGCCAGACCGGGCTGTCGGTCGCCTTCGACCTGCCGACCCAGACCGGCTACGACCCCGACCACCCGCTCGCCCGCGGCGAGGTCGGCAAGGTCGGCGTGCCGGTCGCCCATCTCGGCGACATGCGGACCCTCTTCGACGGCATCCCGCTCGAGAAGATGAACACCTCGATGACGATCAACGCCACGGCGGCGTGGCTGCTCGCCCTCTATGTGGCGGCGGCGGACGCGCAGGGGGCGGACCGCGACAAGCTCACCGGCACGACGCAGAACGACATCATCAAGGAATATCTGTCGCGCGGCACCTACGTGTTCCCGCCGGCGCCGTCGCTTCGACTCACCACCGACGTCATCGCCTGGACCTACGGCGCGATGCCGAAGTGGAACCCGATGAACGTCTGCTCCTACCACCTGCAGGAGGCCGGGGCGACGCCGGTGCAGGAGCTCGCCTTCGCGCTGTCCACCGCGATCTCGGTGCTCGATGCGGTGAAGGCGGCCGGCGCCATTCCGCCGGACGAGTTCGGGCCGGCGGTCGGCCGCATCTCCTTCTTCGTCAACGCCGGCATGCGGTTCGTCACCGAGATCTGCAAGATGCGGGCGTTCGTCGATCTCTGGGACGAGATCACCGCCACCCGCTACGGCGTGACGGATCCGAAGCACCGGATGTTCCGCTATGGCGTGCAGGTGAACTCGCTCGGCCTCACCGAGAGCCAGCCGGAGAACAACGTTTATCGCATCCTCATCGAGACGCTGGCGGTGACGCTGTCGAAGTCGGCCCGCGCCCGGGCGGTGCAACTGCCGGCGTGGAACGAGGCGCTCGGCCTGCCGCGTCCGTTCGACCAGCAGTGGAGCCTGCGGGCCCAGCAGATCCTTGCCTATGAGACCGATCTTCTGGAGTTCGCCGACATCTTCGACGGCTCGGTCGCCATCGCCGAGAAGGTCGAGGCGCTGAAGGCGGAAGCGCGCGCCGAACTCGCCCGCATCGACCAGATGGGTGGCGCGGTGGCCGCGGTCGAGTCGAGCTACATGAAGCAGAAGCTCGTGGAGGCGAACGCCGCCCGCCTCTCGGCGATCGAGAGCGGCGACCTCGTCGTCGTCGGCGTCAACGCCTTCACCGAGAGCGAACCGTCGCCGCTGTCGACCGGGGCGGCCGCCGTGCAGACAATCGACGAGGCGGTCGAGGCCGAGGCAGTGGAACGGCTCGCCGCCTGGCGCGACGCCCGCGACGGCAAGGCGGCCGCTGCCGCCCTCGTCGCGCTCGAGGCTGCGGCCCGCGAGGGCCGCAACGTCATGGAGCCGTCGATCGCCTGCGCCAAGGCCGGCGTCACCACTGGCGAGTGGGGCGAGACGCTCCGCCGCGTCTTCGGCGAGTACCGGGCGCCGACCGGCGTCGGCCGCGCCGCCCGGGGCGACGCCGGCGACCTCGCGAGCGTGCGCGCCGCGGTGGAGTCGGTGTCGATCAAGCTCGGCCGGCGGCTGAAGCTCCTCGTCGGCAAGCCCGGTCTCGACGGCCACTCCAATGGCGCCGAGCAGATCGCGGTCCGTGCCCGCGACTGCGGCATGGAGGTCGTCTACGAGGGCATCCGGCTGACGCCGGCGGAGATCGCCAACGCGGCGCTCGAGGAGGGGGTGCATGTCGTCGGGCTGTCGATCCTGTCGGGCTCGCACCTCGCCCTTGTCCGCGACGTGCTACAGCGCCTGCGCGCCTCCGGGCTCGACGACGTGCCGGTCGTGGTCGGCGGCATCATCCCGCCGGAGGACGCCGCGTCGCTGAAGGCGGCCGGTGTGGCGGCGGTCTACACGCCGAAGGACTTCGACCTCACCCGCATCATGGCCGACATCGTCGCCATCGTCGACGCGGGCACCAGCAAGGCGGCGTGAGGGGAACCGTCGACGGAACCGTCCGTCATCCCGGACGCGGAGCAACGCGGAGCGATCCGGGACCCAGCGGACTCTTGTCGCGCGGAACGCGCGACACTCAAGCCGCGCCTTCGGCGCGAAGTCTTCCGCTGGGTCCCGGCTTTGCGTTCGGCTGCGCCTCGCTTGGCCGGGATGACGCCCGTTGTTGTGCCCCATCGCCACCGCCCCTCGCTTGAACCCGACCGCCTGCCTGCCCATATTCCGAGCAACGGCCGCGGGGCCGCCGGATGCCGATCTCGGGTCCGACGTGACCGTAGGGCTGTGTTCGCAAGGTCGAACTTCAAGGTCGCTTGGGAAACGAGGACTTTGGCATGTCGCGGATGACCGCCTTTTCGAGCCCGTTGCTGCTCGGCTTCGACGAGATCGAGCGCGTGCTCGACCGGGTGTCGAAGGCGACGAGCGACGGTTACCCGCCCTACAACATCGAGCGGCTGCCGCCCGAGGACGGCCACGGCGAGGTGCTGCGCATCACGCTGGCGGTCGCCGGCTTCCGGCGCGAGGACCTCGACGTCGTGGTGGAGGAGCGCCAGCTCCTCATCCGCGGCCGCCAGTCCGACGACGACAAGGGCCGCCAGTTCCTCCATCGCGGCATCGCCGCGCGGCAGTTCCAGCGGGCGTTCGTGCTGGCCGAGGGCATCGATATCCTCGGTGCGGAGTTGAAGGACGGGCTGTTGTCGATCGACCTCGCCCGGCCGGAGCCCGAGAAGATCGTGCGGCGGATCGATATCGCGGCACGCGACTGACCAGCCGGCGCCTTGCCGGCGACTGACCAGGGCGGCGGCGACGCCGGCTTGCGGACAGACCGGCCCCGGAACGGGGGCCACAGAGCCACACGGGCCGTCACGGACGTGGGGCAGGAGGCGTAAAATGCGTAGTTCCGTCAACGAGACGAAGGTGGTGCCGCCGGAGGTTCTCGCCGGTATCGGAGCCGGGCGCATCACCTATGTGAAGGCGATGTCGTCCGACGAGGCGACCAACCTGTTTCCGCAGGCGCCGAAGCTGGCGCCGGGGCTGAAGCTGTTCGCGCTGCTCGGCGCCGACGGCTCGCCGATCCTGCTCACCGACAGCCGCGAGGCCGCGGTGGCGAGCGCCCTGCAGAACGACCTGATCACCGTCGCGGTGCACTGAAGCCGGGCACGATGCCGCGTGCCGCTGCCCATCGCAGCGGCACGCCGCCCGCCTTACGGCGGGTATTCTGGAATGCCGGACTGTGTCCGCCCGCCGACCTCAGGCCGCGTTCGACGATGCCGTCGGCTGCGTGAGCAGCGCGAAGAGCGCGTTCGCCTCGGTGGTCGCCCTGAGCTTGGTTGCCGTCGCGGGATCGCGCAGCACGCGGGCGATGCGCGCGAGCGCCTTCAGATGGTCCGCTCCCGCCCCCTCCGGCGCCAGCAGCACGAACACGAGATCGACCGGCTCCTCGTCGAGCGCCTCGAAGTCGATCGGCTGATCGAGGCGGGCGAACAGGCCGAACAGGCGGTCGAGCCGGACGAGCTTGCCGTGCGGGATCGCCACGCCGTGCCCGACCCCGGTCGAGCCGAGCCGCTCGCGCTGCAGGAGCGTGTCGAAGATCTCGCGCTCCGGTAGCCCGGTGAGCGCGGCAGCGCGCTCCGACAGCTCCTGGATCGCCTGCTTCTTGCTCGCCACCTTGAGCGAAGGCACGATGCCCTGCACCGAGAGAAGGTCGCTCAGGTCCATGGGAATCCTCCCGCACCGGGTCCGGCCGGAGCGAGCCGTTCCCGTCGTGATTCAAGGCTGGTGCCAAACGCCGCGCCGCCGCGCAGAATCGTCCCGGCCGGTGCGCCGGGGCGACCGCGAGAGCGGGTGACGGCTCGCAGGGGAAGCACGATGATCAGCCGCCGTTGCTGGTGAGGGCGGGATCGACCCAGCCGATGTTGCCGTCGGCCCGGCGATAGACGACGTTCAGCCCGCCGTGGGCGGCGCTGCGGAACACCACGACGGGTGCCTCGCTGAGGTCGAGCTCCATCACCGCCATGCCGACGGTGAGGGTGCGCACCTTGGTGGCGGTCTCGGCGACGACCACCGGCGCGTAGTCGGCCTCGACCTCCTCCTCCTCCTGCGGCGAGACGAGCACGTAGCTCGCCGCCTCGAAGGCGGGCTCGCTGGCGGACGCGCCGGTCGGGCGGGCCTTCAGCTTGCGCTTGTAGCGGCGCAGCCGCTTGTCGATGCGCTCGGCCGCCTGGTCGAAGCACTGGTTGGCGTCGACCGCGCTGCCGGACGTCTGCAGCACGACGCCGGTGTCGAGGTGGATGGCGCAGTCGGTGCGGAAGCCCGAACCTTCCTTCTCCACCGTCGCATGGCCGGTGTAGCCGCCGTCGTAATACTTGCGGACGATCTCTTCGATGCGGGCCTCGATGCGCCCGCGCAGGGCCTCGCCGATGTCGACGTTCTTGCCGGAGACCCGAAGGGGAGAAGTCCGAATTGTCATATGATCCTCTGGTGGGCTCGGAGCGGCGGTGCCGGCTCCCTGCTGGCGGCCCTTGGCGGCTTGTTCCTCCGCCTGGCCTCTCGTCCCACGTCGACGTACCGGTTTCGACCGGCTGTCGGTCCGCGGTATCCGGACCGCCCGTCGCGGCGGGGTTCTAGCGCGGCCGGTGCCGCGCTTCAAGCCGTCGGACTTTCCGTCTGTCGGGACTGTAGTGTGGTTTGGGGCGCGAGGGAAACGCCTCGCCGGCTCAGCCGCTGCGGGCGAGACCGCGCTTCTCCCGCCGCCGCTCCACGGACGACGGAATCCGCATCGATTCCCGATACTTGGCGACCGTGCGGCGGGCGATGTCGACACCGCCGTCGCGCAGCGCCTGCACGATCGCGTCATCGGACAGCACGTCGTCGGTCGGCTCGGCGTCGATCAGCTGGCGGATGCGGTGGCGGACCGATTCCGCCGAATGGGCGTCGCCGCCGTCGGAGGCGGCGATCGACGAGGTGAAGAAGTACTTCAGCTCGAAGATGCCGCGCGTCGTCGCCATGTACTTGTTGGCGGTGACGCGGCTGACGGTCGATTCGTGCATGCCGATCTCGTCGGCGACGGTGCGCAGGTTGAGCGGCTTCAGGTGGGCGACGCCGTGCTGCAGGAAGGCCGACTGCTGGCGGACGATCTCGGTCGCCACCTTGAGGATGGTGCGGGCGCGCTGGTCGAGGCTCTTCACCAGCCAGTTGGCGGTCTGCAGGCAGTCGGACAGGTAGGCGCGGTCGCCCGGTCCCTTGGCGGCGCGCGCCACCGTCGCGTAGTAGGTGCGGTTGACGAGCACCCGCGGCAGCGTCTCGGCGTTGAGCTCCACCCGGAAGCCGCCGTCCTGCGCCGGGCGCACCACCACGTCGGGCACCACCGTCGGAACCGCCGCGCCACCGAAGGCGTGGCCGGGCTTCGGATCGAGCCGCTTCAGCTCGGCGAGCATCTCGGCGAGGTCCTCGTCGTCGACTCTGCACAGCCGCCGCAGCGCCGGGTACTCGCGACGCGCCACGAGGTCGAGGTGGCCGACGAGCGCCTGCATCGCCGGGTCGTAGCGGTCGCGGTCCTTGAGCTGCAAAGCGAGGCACTCGGCGAGGTCGCGCGCGGCGATGCCGGCGGGCTCGAGCCCCTGCACCACCGCGATCATCTCCTCGACGACCGCCTCCGTGGTGCCGAGCTGGGCCGCGGTGGCGGCGATGTCGATGCGCAGGTAACCGGCCTCGTCGAGGCTGTCGACGAGGAACTGGCCGATCAGCCGCCGGGCCGGGTCGGAGACTGCGAGCGCCAGCTGGTCGAGCAGGTGGTCGCGCAGGCTGACCTCGCCGGCGACGTAGGCCTCGAGGTCGGCGTCCTCGCCGCCCCGGGCCGCGGCGCTCCACGGGTCGCCGGACAGCCGGCCTGGGTCGATCGCACCGGCGCCGGAATCGTCGGGAAAGAGCTCCGAGAGCGACACGTCGACGTCGGCGGTACGCTCCGGGCCGGAGGTTGCGGCGTCCATGCCGGCCGGCTCCGGCGGCTCGCGGTCGCCCGCGCCATCGGCGTCGTCGCCGGCACTGTCGGCGGCCTCGCGCTCCTGGTCCGGCGAGGGCGGCGCCGGCGGCTCCTCCTCGCGCTCCAGCAGCGGGTTGCGCTCGAGTTCGGTCTCGACGAAGGCGACCAGGTCGAGGTTCGACAGCTGCAGCAGCTTGATCGCCTGCATCAGCTGCGGCGTCATCACCAGCGACTGGGTCTGTCTGAACTCGAGCTTCGGTGCGAGGGACATGGGCTCTTCGGTCGCCGGCGCTTGGTCCGGTTCTTGCTAGGACTGAACGGCCTACCTTACGACCTTATTGCGCCGGCGCCATGCGTCAAAGCGTGAAGCGCTCGCCGAGATAGAGCCGGCGCACGTCCGGATCGGCGACGATGTCGGCCGGCAGTCCCTCGGTCAGCACCATGCCGGCGGCGATGATGTAGGCCCGGTCGATCAGGCCGAGCGTCTCGCGCACATTGTGATCGGTGATCAGCACGCCGATGCCGCGGGCCGTCAGGTGGCGGACGAGGGCCTGGATGTCGCCGACGGCGATCGGGTCGACGCCGGCGAACGGCTCGTCGAGCAGCATGAAGGCCGGCCGGCCGGCGAGCGCCCGGGCGATCTCGACGCGCCGCCGCTCGCCGCCCGAGAGCGCCGTCGCCGGCTGTTCGGCGAGATGATCGAGGCGGAACTCCGAGAGCAGCGCCGCGAGTTCGGCCTCGCGCCGGCGCTTGTCGGGTTCGGCCACCTCGAGCACGGCGCGGACGTTCTGCTCCACCGTCATGCCGCGGAAGATCGACGCCTCCTGGGGCAGGTAGCCGATGCCGAGGCGGGCCCGCCGGTACATCGGCAGCTCCGTCATGTCGAAGCCGTCGAGGGTGATGCGGCCGCGGTCGGGCCGGATCAGGCCGGTGATCATGTAGAAGACGGTGGTCTTGCCGGCGCCGTTCGGGCCGAGCAGGCCGACCGCCTCGCCGCGTCCGACGGCGAGGCTGACGTCGCGCACGACCTCGCGGCGGCGATAGCTCTTCGCCACCCCGGTGACCACCAGGCGATCGGCGCCCTCGGCGGCCGGGACCGGTGCGGCGGCCGCGTCACGGCGCCCGCTCGGCGCGCCGCCCCGGGGGGGCAACTTCGAAGGGTCGACTGGGCGTTGCATCGGCTCGATGGCTCACGCACCGGCCGCCGCCGGGGCGGCGACTGGCGCGGCGGAAGGGGAGGGCGCCGTCAGTTGCCGGCGGGCGTGGTCTGGCTGCCGGGGGTGAGCAGCATCTGCACGCGGCTCTTGGTGGAGAGCACGCGCGCGCGCCCGGTCTGCATCTCGACCACCAGGCGGTCGCCGCGCACGACGTTCTTGCCCTGGGTGAGGACGACGTCGCCACGGAGCTCCAGCACCTCCGTCTTGCCGTCATAGGTGGCGGAATCGCCCGAGGCGGTCTGGTCCTTGGAGGTGACGAGCACCTTGCCGCTCGCCTCCAGCCGGTCGATCTCCTGCGAGCCGGCGACCGGCGCGGCGCCGCCTTCGGCCGCGGCGGGGGTCGCGGGGGCGGCCGGTGCCGCTGTCCCGGCGGCCGCGGCCGCCTTCTTCTTGCCGCCTTCGCCGCCGCCGTCGCCGGCGCCCTGGCCGCCGCCGACATAGTGGACGACGAGCTTCGCGGTCTCGAGCGTCGTCTCGCCCTGCTTGACGACGACGTCGCCGGTGAAGATCGCGACGCCCTCCTTGTCGCGCACCTCGAGCTCGCGGGCCTCGATCTGGATCGGGCCGCCGTCGCTGCCGCCGAAGCCGGAGAAGCCGCCGGCGGTCTGGGCGTGTGCCGCTACGGGCAGGGAGACGGCGAGGACGAGGGAGGCGAGGGCGGCGTGCCGCCACGGCGTCGGGATCATGGGCGTTTCTCCGCGGCAGACGGATCGAGGGTGAGGGTGACGCCGTCCTTGAAGACGATGCCGGTGCCGTCGCCGCTGGCTTCGGCACTTCCGGCGCTGATCTTGCCTCGCGGACCGTCGATCGTCAGCGGCGAATCGCTCACCACGAGCCCCGTCTTGAGGTCGATGTCCGCCGTGGTGAACGTGGCCTGCTCGCCATCGCTTGATTCGAGCGTGATGCCCTCCGACAGCTTCAGCCGCTCGACCTCGCTGTCGTACTGGCCGTGCTTCGCCTTCAGCACCACCCAGGCGTCGTTGGGAAGCGAGATGCGCGCGTCGATGCCGTCGAGCTCGATCAGCTTCGGATTGGTCAGGCTCTGCACGGCGCGCTCGGCGGTGATGTCGTAGGAGCGATCGCCGTCGTGGCCGGAGAGCTTCGGGTTCGCCATGACCAGCCCTTCGGTCGAGACGCCGACGTCGCCGAGGTCGATGCCGGGCATCAGCGTCGGCGCGAGCATCGCGACTGCGAAACCGCCGACGATGACGAGGGCGGCCACCGGCAGCAGCCAGCGCAGGCGCCGTACCGCGCGGCTGTGGCCGGAGGCGGCCCGGCGGGCGGTGCTGCGACGGGGATCGTCGGCGCGCAGGGGCGGCGACACGCCGCCGATGCCGGCATAGGCCGACGGCGGGTCGTTCCGCGGCGTGGCGGTCACGGGAGGCGACAGGGAGGTCACGGTCCGCTCGCTCATTGCCCTCGTCCGGAGCCTCCGGGGCTCCTCGTGGCCTCGACCCGGCCCGGCACTACGGTGGTGGTGGCCGGACCAGAGGTGCCCCCGACGCGAGCACCGACGGTCAGCCCCTATATGGCGCGTTTCGCGGCCGCGTGCGACCCCCCGGTGCGCGCGCGGTCAGGAGTGGGCGAAGATGTCGTCCTCGGGCCAGCCCGCGAGGTCGAGGGCGACGCGGGTCGGCAGGAAATCGAAGCAGGCCTGCGCCAATGCCGCCCTGTCCTCGCGCTCGAGCCGGCGCACCAGCTCCGTGCGGACAGCGTGCAGATGCAGCACGTCGGAGGCGGCGTAGGCGATCTGCGCCTCCGACAGCGTCTCGGCGGCCCAGTCCGAGCTCTGCTGCTGCTTGGAGATGTCGACGCCGACGAGATCCTTCAGGAGGTCCTTCAGGCCGTGACGGTCGGTGTAGGTGCGCACCAGCCTGGAGGCGATCTTGGTGCAGAACACCGGCTCCGGCATGACCCCGAAGGTGTGCTTCAGGAGGCCCATGTCGAAGCGGGCGTAGTGGAAGACCTTCAGCACCTTGGGGTCGGCGAGCAGCGCCTGGATGTGCGGCGCCTCGGCCTGGCCCTTGGCGATCTGCACGACGTCGGCGGTGCCGTCGCCGGGTGACAGCTGCACGACGCACAGGCGGTCACGGTGCGGGTTGAGGCCGAGCGCCTCGGTGTCGATGGCGACGACGTCGCCGTAGCGGTCGAGGTTCGGCAGGTCGCCGTGATAGAGCCGGTTGGTCATGGCACCGTCGCTCGCCGCGGGCCGGGGCGCGGGCGGGCGCTTCGGCGGTCGCAAGGGGGATGGATGGGTCGCCGGTGCATAGCACCGCGGCCCGCCGGGAGTCGAGGCGCCGCGGGGCGGGCGCCGGGCCGCGGCTTCAGGGGAAGCGCACCCGCACGCCGAGCCGCACCTGATGGACGGCGATATCCTCGAGCTTGGCGCGGCCGCGCCCGCCACCGCCGCCGATCGCCGTGCGGCCGGTCTCGGCCGAGCCGAGGGCGAGGTAGCGGTAGCCGGCATCGAGGGTGACGGTGTCGGCGACGTCGAATCCGACGCCACCGGCGAGCGCCCAGGCGAAGTTCCAGCCCTCGGCATCCGGGCGCTTGCCGGTGCGGCCGTCGGGCCGCGTCGTGCGCCAGTCCGTCGCCTCGATGCGGGAGACGCCGATACCGCCGCCGACATAGGGGCGCACCACCCCGTCGAACTCGACATAGGCGTTGAGGAGGGCGGCGAGCGCCGAGACGTCGGCGCGCTCGCGGGTGAAGCCGCCGCCGGCGCAACCGGCGCAGACGGAACGGGCGGAGAAACCGCCGCTGCCGACGGCGTCGAGCGTCACGTCGGTGCGCAGGAAGCCGCCGAAGTCGTAGCCGAGGCCGGCGCCGAAGGTGACGCTCGGGTCGATCGAGGGCGAGCGGAAGCGTCCGACGGGGGCGGGGAGCCGCGCTGTCGGCGTCGCGAACAGGGCTGCGCCGATGTCGCCGCGCACGTAGAAGCCGGCGCGGCTCGAGTCCTCGGGGAGGATGTCGTCGTCGTGCTGCAGCACCGGCGCCTGGCCGTCGTCCGGCGTCTGCGCGTCGCCCTGCGGCGCTGCGTCCTGATCCTCGGGCCCCGCGTCGGCGGCGGCGATGGCGCGCGCGACGACGTCGTCCTCCGGCCCGACCGAGGCGGTCGCTGCCACGGCGGGTGCCGCGAGCGTCAGCAAGAGAACGAGGAGAACGCTGCTCGCAGGACGCGACGAGGGCATCGGGACGGCTCCGGGCGGGGCGTCGGTCAAGGCCCCGCGATCACCGACAAGCTGGCCCGGCAACCCTTAAGGCGCCGTTAACCACATCCCTTAACCATAACGCCTCACCGAGGGTTCTCGCGCCGACGGCCGGGCGAGGCAGGTCACGGCGAAGCGTCCGCCGTGATCTCGCCAAGGTGTGATGCACTTCACAGCTCGGAGCTTTCTAATGTGCTTTGAAACCGGGGCGACCAGCGTCGCGTCCAACTCGAACCCCGGGGAGCGGGATATGACCAAAGCCCAGCCGATCAGAAGCCGCACCGCCGCCCGCTTGACGTTCGGCGCTGCCGCCTTCGCGCTCGTCGTCGCCACCGGGGGAGCTGCGGTGGCGGCCGAACCGTGGGATCGCACGCCGGCCTTCTTCGACAAGACAGCGCCGGTGGCCCAGTCCTCCGGTCGCGGTGGAGCCGTCTCCGACCTCACCGCCCAGGCGCGCCGTCAGGGCCGCATCAAGGTCATCGTCGGCCTCGACGTCGCGATGTCGGACGACGAGATCACGCCGATGGCTGCCGCCCGCGAGAAGGCGAGCCTGAAGTCGGTGCAGGACGCCGTCATCGCCAACGTCTTCAACCGCCGCACGCGCACAGCGTCCGGCCCGGCCTCGGGCGAGGAGCCCGATGTCCGCCGCTACGAGACGATCCCCTACCTGGCGATGACGGTGACGCCGTCCGAGCTCGAGCGGTTGATCGCCGACGGCCGCGTCACGACCATCCAGGAGGACGTGCCCGTGCCGCCGACGCTCGCCCAGAGCGTGCCGCTGATCCAGGGCGACATCACCCGCACCGCCGGCTTCACTGGACGCGGCGTCGCCGTGGCGGTGCTCGACACGGGCGTCGACATCAAGCATCCGACCTTCGGCACGCGCATCAAGTCGGAGGCGTGCTTCTCCTCCACCGTCAGTGGCCAGTCGAAGTCTGTCTGCCCGAAGGGCGTGCAGGAATCGACGAAGACCGGCTCGGGCAAGAACTGCAAGACCAACATCTTCGGCTGCGACCACGGCACACACGTCGCCTCGATCGTCGCGAGTGGCGGCTCGGGCATTCGCGGCGTCGCGCCCAAGGCGAACCTGATCGCCATCCAGGTGTTCAGCCGCTTCGACAACCAGGGCGACTGCGGCTCCGCGCCGGCTCCGTGCGTCCTGAGCTTCAACAGCGACCAGCTCGCCGGTCTGGAGCGGGTCTTCAAGCTCCGCAGCAAATACACAATCGCCTCGATCAACATGAGCCTCGGCGGCGGCCAGTTCTTCGCCCACTGCGACAACAACAATCCCGCCTTCACGAAGATGGTGAAGAAGCTGCGCAAGAACGGCATCGCCACCGTCATCGCCGCCGGCAACAACGGCTTCAACGGTTCGATCTCCTCGCCGGCCTGTGTTTCGGCGGCGGTGGCGGTCGGCTCGACGACGAAGCAGGATGTCGTCTCGGGCTTCTCCAACCACTCCCTGCTCGTCGACGTGATGGCGCCCGGTTCGGACATTACCGCAGCTGTCCCCGGCGGCAGTGGCGTCAAGAGCGGCACCTCGATGGCCACCCCGCACATCGCCGGTGCCTTCGCCGTGCTGAAGCAGTCCGTTCCGGCCGCGACCGCGAAGGAGATCGAGCAGGTGATCAAGCTCACCGGCCTGGTGGTCGCACGCAATGGCGTCGCCAAGCCGCGCGTCCTGCTCAACGACGCGCTCCTCGAGCTCCAGGCGGAGTTTCAGGCGGAGCAGCAGGTGGCCGCCGACTGACCACGCGTCACCGTCCTTCCACCGTTTTCGGGGGCCGCTCGTCGCGAGGCGATGCGGCCCTTTCGCTTGCCCGGGGAACGGCGGTGTTGCCGGTGGGGCACGGCCCTCGGGTCACGGTGCCGTCCAGGACTACCTGAGGATGCAGCCGGCGGCCGAAGCGAGTATAGAGACCTTCCAGATCACCCGGTGGATGCGTTCCCCATGGCGAAGTTCTCGAGCAGCCGCTTCCCGTCGCTCACGCTGGCGGCTCTCGCCGCCGCGGCGATCTTCATCGTTCCGGCCGTCGCTTCGGCGGCCGAGCCGTGGGAGCGCAATCCCGCCTTCCTCGACAAGCGCGATCCCGTGCCACAGGCCTCCGGCCGGGCCGCCGACGGCGGCCTCGCCGCTGAGGCGCGCAAGCAGGGCCGCATCCGCGTCCTGGTCGAGCTCGAGGTCCCGACCACGGCCGCGACGGCCGGGGACGAGACCGCCGGCTTCGCGGCGCTCGCCGCCGTGCAGGACGCCGTCATCGCGGCGACGTTCGGGTCTTCGGCGGCCGCGACCAGCGCGGCGGGCTCCGAGGCCGGCATCCGGCGCTACGAGATCATCCCCTTCCTGTCCCTGACGGTGACGCCGGCCGAGCTCGAGCGGCTGATCGCCGACGGCCGCGTGCTGTCGATCCAGGAGGACATCCCCGCGCCGCCGGTGCTGAACGAGGCACTGCGCATCATCCACGCCGTCCAGGCACAGAAGGCCGGCTTCGACGGCAAGGGCTTCGCGGTGGCGGTGATCGACTCCGGCGTCGAGGCGAAGCACCCGATGCTGAAGGGGCACGTCAAGGCGGAGGCGTGCTTCTCCTCCAATGTGCGTGGCGCGGCGAAGACGGTCTGCCCGAACGGCCGGGAGCGCGACGAAGGTGGCGGGTCCGCCCGGCCGTGTGGCAAGTCGATCGCAGGATGCGACCACGGCACCCACGTCGCCTCGATCGCCGCCGGTTCGTCCGGCAGGCGCGACGGCGTCGCCCCCGGGGCGAAAATCGTCGCCGTGCAGGTCTTCAGCCGGTTCGACAAGAAGGAGTGGTGCGGCTCGATCCCGGCGCCATGCGCGCTCAGCTACTCGAGCGACCAGATTTCGGGTCTCGAATTCGCCTACAAGCAGCGCAAGGCGCACGCTATCGCCGCGGCCAACATCAGCATCGGCTCCGGCGCCTACAAGACCGCCTGCGACAAGGTCGTGCCGGCCATGACGGATATCATCCGCCGTCTTCGCAAGGTCGACGTGGCGACGGTCATCGCCGCCGGCAATGGCGGCAACGACAACGCCATCTCCGGCCCGGCCTGCATCTCCGTGGCCATCGCCGTCGCGGCCTCCAGCGACCGCGATCGCATCCCGACCTGGTCGAACTGGGGTTCGCTGGTCGATCTCGTCGCCCCCGGCGTCGACATCCTCGCCGCCGTGCCCGGCGGCTACGGCACCAAGAGCGGCACCTCGATGGCCGCTCCCATGGTCGCCGGCGCCATCGCGGTCCTGCGCCAGGCGGACCCGTCAGCCGGCGTCGGCACCATCGTCGAGACGCTGGCCGACACCGGCGAGCCGATCTCCCGCGACGGCCGCCGCAAGCCCCGCATCGACGTCAACGCTGCCCGCAAGGCCCTGCAGGCGTCCGGTAGCTAAGTCGGCACCGGCTGGTGGACACCGTCAACCGGCGGCGCCCAGCGCCGCCGCGCCAGTCTCGAACTGCAGGCGGGCGAGGCGGGCATAGAGGCCACCGCGGGCGACGAGCTCGCGGTGGGTGCCGGTCTCGACGATGCGGCCGCCGTCCATGACGACGATGCGGTCGGCCGACAGCACGGTCGCGAGCCGGTGGGCGATGACGATCGTCGTGCGCCCCGCCTTCAGCTTTTCGAGCGCCGCCTGCACGGCCGCCTCGCTCTCGGCGTCGAGGGCGCTCGTGGCCTCATCCAGAAGCAGGATCGGCGCGTCCTCGAGGAGAGCGCGCGCGATGGCGAGCCGCTGCCGCTCGCCGCCCGACAGCGTCTGCCCGCGCTCGCCGACGATGGTGTCGAGGCCGTTCGGCAGCGCCGCGGCGAAGCGGTCGACGCGGGCGGCGATGGCTGCGTCTCGCACCGCCGCCGCATCGGCGTCCGGCCGGCCGCGGCGGATGTTGTCGAGGATGGTGCCGGCGAACACCACGGTGTCCTGCGGCACCAGCGCGATGCGGCCGCGCACGTCGGTAAGCCGCGCCTCGCGCAGGTCGACGCCATCGAGCACGACGCGCCCGGCCGTCGGGTCGTAGAAGCGCAAGGCGAGGGCGAAGAGCGTCGACTTGCCGGCGCCGGAGGGCCCGACGATCGCCACCGTCTCGCCCGGCGCCACCGCGAGGTCGATGTGGTGCAGCGTCGGTCCGTCCCCGGTCGGGTAGGAGAACGCCACGCCCTCGAAGGCGAGGCGGCCCTGCGGCGGCTGCGGCAGCGCCCGCGGCTCGGGCGGATCGGCGACGGCCGGAACGGTCGCGAGCAACTCGCCGAGGCGCTCGGCGGCGCCGGCGGTCTGGGCGAGCTCGCCGCCGACCTGTGACAGCTCCCCGAGCGTGCCGGCGGCGAACACGGCGTAGAGCACGAACTGGCCGAGCGTGCCGGCGCTCATCTCGCCGGTGAGGACGTCGGTGGCGCCCATCCACAGCACCGCCACGACGCTCGAGAACACCAGGAAGACGCCGACGGCGGTCAGCGCCGCGCGCGCGACGGTCGCTCCGCGCAGCGCCTGGAACGCCGCCTCGAGCCGCCGGCGGTAGCGCGTCGTCGCATCGGTCTCGCCGCGGAAGGCCTGCAGGGCCCGCATCGCCCCGATCGCCTCGGTGGCGTCGGCGGAGGCCTCGGCGATCAGGTCCTGGGCGAGGCGGGAGCGCCGCCGGACCGTGCGGGCGAAGCCGTATAGCGGCAGCACGATCACCGGGATCGCCACGATGACGAGCAGCGACAGGCCGGGGCTCGTCACCACCATCATGGCGATGGCGCCGACGCAGAGCACGAAGTTGCGGAGCGCCGAGAAGATCGTCGTGCCGACGGCGCTCTTGATCTGGGTCGCGTCGGCGGTGAGCCGCGAGACGATCTCGCCGGAATGGGTGCGGTCGAAGAAGCCGGCATCGAGCCGCGCCACGTGGGCGAAGACGTCGGCCCGCAGGTCGGCGACGACGCGCTCGCCGAGCCAGGTGACGAGGTAGTAGCGGGCGGCGCTTGCCAGCGAGAGGACCGCGACGATCACCACCAGCATGCCGAAATAGCGGTCGATGAAGCTCGCGTCGTCGGCGCCGAAGCCGAGGTCGATCATCCGCCGGACCGCGAGCGGGATCGTCAGGGTCGCCGCCGCCGCCACGAATAGCGCACCGGCGGCGAGAGCCAGGCGGCCGCGGTGGCGGGCGATGTAGGGCGTGAGCATCTTCAGCGTGCCGAGGCGGGGCCGTGCCGTTCCCGTGCCCTCGGTCTCGCTGGTCGTGCGCCGGCGTCGCGCCACCCGCTGCCCTCCTTCGCTTCGGTTTTTCTTCGGGCGAAGTGAAATCACGTCGCGGGGCAGGGGCACAAGCGGGGGTCGGCCTTGTGGGGGCGGGCACTGTGGGATATATCGTCGCCCCGATCGACCGGCCGGGCTCCGTTTGGCGCCCGGACCGGCGTGTTTGCCGTGCGCGAGTGCGGATCCGAAGACATCAGCGGCCGGCAGCGGCTGCCCTCAGCCAGCGGACGACCGGCGATGAAGAACGACATCCACCCCGACTATCACAAGATCAAGGTCGTGATGACCGACGGCACCGAGTACTGGACGCGCTCCACCTATGGCGCCGAAGGCGACACGCTGACCCTCGACATCGACCCGCGCACCCATCCGGCCTGGACCGGCGGCCAGCAGCACCTGCTCGACCGTGGCGGCCGTCTGTCGCGCTTCAAGAACAAGTACGGCGGCTTCCTCGGCTGATCCGTCCGCGCGGGCGCGCTGCGCCCGCGCCTTCGCCGGCTTTCGGCCGGCGGGTCGACGACAAAAAAGATCCGCGCAGGGCGCGGCGAGAGCGGCCCCCGGGCCGCGTGTCGACGACAAAAAAGAGCTGCGCAGGGCGCGGCGGGAGCGGCCCCCGGGCCGCGTGTCGACGACAAAAAAGAGCCGCGCAGGGCGCGGCTCAAGAAGTCGACAGGGAGGCTCGGGGTGGAGGGGAACCACCTCGCGTCCGCATGCGGACGTCCTTGTTGATAATTCGGAAAGGCTAATGCCGGGTTAACGCGCCCGGCATGCCCCGGTCCACGCCGGCCCTGTCGCCGCGATCACAGCCGGAAGA
The DNA here is from genome assembly GCF_046156265.1 of Pseudoxanthobacter sp. M-2. Classification (NCBI taxonomy): domain Bacteria; kingdom Pseudomonadati; phylum Pseudomonadota; class Alphaproteobacteria; order Hyphomicrobiales; family Segnochrobactraceae; genus Pseudoxanthobacter; species Pseudoxanthobacter sp. M-2. The sequence goes on along the minus strand of NZ_JAWDIR010000007.1, from coordinate 6,950 downwards.
CGGCATCCGCCGCCGCGGCGCTCGCGCGCTTCGATGCCATCGCCGCCTCGATGCGGGCGATCTCCTCGCGCAGCATCACCGTCCGCTCCGCCAGTTCGTCGAGCGACAGCACCGACAGGTCCTGGCCGATCACGTGTGCCGCCGGCTTCGGCCGCGGCCGCTCCTCTTCGAACGCCATCGCGCTCTCCCTTGTCTCGTCCGCTCGGGTTCGTCGCGCCCGATGCTTCGCGTGCGATCCTGCCGCCCCTGCGCGCGCTTGCCAACCCGGCCAGGTCCGAGCCCACCTCGCCCGCGTTGCCAGTGCCCCGTCGCAACGGCTACACCGCCAGGGCACCCATTCGGGAGACCGCCGATGACCGCCGCTTCACCGACCCCCACCCTGCCGCCGACGATGACCGTCGTCGCCTGCCGCACGCCCGGCGGGCCGGAGGTGCTGAAGCCGGAGACGCGCGAACTGCGCCCGCCCTCCGACGGCGAGATCCTCGTGCGTGTCGTCGCCGCCGGCGTCAACCGGCCGGACGTGGTGCAGCGCCAGGGCCACTATCCGCCGCCGAAGGGCGTCACCGACGTGCCGGGCCTCGAGATCGCCGGCACGGTCGTGGCCGTCGGCGAGGGCGTCGCCCGCTACAAGGTCGGCGACCGCGTCACCGCGCTCGTGCCCGGCGGCGGCTATGCGGAGTACTGCCCCGTCCACGCCGAGAACGCCCTGCCGCTGCCGGCCGGGCTGTCGATGGTCGAGGCGGCGGCGCTGCCGGAGACCTTCTTCACCGTCTGGAACAACGTCTTCTGGCGGGGCGGCCTGAAGGCCGGCGAGTGGATCCTCGTGCACGGCGGCACGTCCGGCATCGGTACCACCGCGATCATGCTCGCCAAGGCCTTCGGCGCGAAGGTCATCGCCACCGCCGGCACCGACGAGAAGTGCGACGCGTGCCGCGGCCTCGGCGCCGATTTCGCCGTCAACTACCGCACCACCGACTTCGTCGAGGCGGTGAAGCAGGCGACCGGCGGCCACGGCGCCGACGTGGTTCTCGACATCATCGCCGGCTCCTATGTGGAGCGGAACTGGCAGGCGGCCGCCATCGAGGGGCGCATCCTGCAGGTCTCGGTGCTGGAGGGACCGGCCACCGTCGACTTCCGCCGCCTGATGATGAAACGCCTCACCCACACCGGCTCGACGCTGCGCATCCGCGACGTCGCCTTCAAGGCGGCGATCGCCCGCGAGCTCGAGGAGAAGGTCTGGCCGCTGATCACCGAAGGCCGCATCCGCCCGGTAATCGACTCGACCTTCCCGCTCGCGGAGGCCGCCGCCGCCCACGCCCGCATGGAGAGCTCCGCCCACATCGGCAAGATCGTGCTGACGGTGGCCGTGGAGGGGTGAGGCTCCAAAGTTCCGTCATCCCGGACGCGAAGCAACGCGAAGCGATCCGGGAGCCAGCGGAAGACTTGTCGCGCGAAGCGCGACGCTGAGTGCGTGCCTGTGGCACGCGTTCTTGCGCTGGGCCCCGGATCGGCGGTCGGCTTCGCCTCCCTTGTCCGGGATGACGGCCGCCCTCTGAAACGGACGGAGGATCGGTGCGGTTTGCATCGCGTCCCGTCGCGCCGTATATGGGAGACAATCCCGAAAGCCGACGAAGTCGACACCGGGCTCCCGCGGCTGAAACCGCTGGACGCGGACGGGAACGTCATAGCCTTTGAGGACGACCCCGATGATGAACGGACCGCTGATGCCGAAGGCCACCGCCGTGTGGCTGGTCGAGAACACGGCGCTGAGCTTCGAACAGATCGCCGCCTTCTGCCGCATGCATCCGCTGGAAGTGAAGGCGATCGCCGACGGCGATTCCGCCCAGGGCATCAAGGGTCTCGATCCGGTGCTGACCGGCCAGCTGTCGCGCCAGGACATCGAGCGCGCGCAGGCCGATCCGAGCGTCCGCCTGAAGATCGCCGACCCGAAGGTGAAGGTGCCGGAGAGCAAGCGTCGCGGCCCGCGCTACACGCCGGTGTCGAAGCGTCAGGACCGCCCGAACGCCATCCTCTGGCTGCTGCGCAATCACGGCGAGTTGAAGGACGCGCAGATCATGCGCCTCGTCGGCACGACGAAGACGACGATCGAGTCGATCCGCAGCCGCAACCACTGGAACGCCCAGAACCTGCAGCCGATGGACCCGGTGACGCTCGGCCTGTGCAGCCAGATCGAGCTCGACATCGAGGTCGAGCGCGCCGCCCGCTCCGCGCCGAAGCGCGAGGAGGGCGCGCCGGGCGCCGCCACCCTGCTGCCGGTGCAGGAGACCACCGCGCCGGACGCCATGGAAGCGTTCCGCGCCGAGCCGGCCCGCCGCGAGGAGGACGACGAGCTCGACGCCGAGGCGGTCTTCGCCAAGCTGAAGGCGATGAAGAGCGAGACGCCGGACGACGACGAGGACGCCTGAGGGCCTGGGGCCTCAGGTCCCCGAGCGCCGTGGCGGGCCGTTCCGGCCCACGCACTCCTCGACTTCACATCTCCCACGGGCCGCCTTCGCGGCCCGTGTTGCGTTCGGGGGTGATGCCGTGCGCGTCGGCGCCCGTCAGCGCCGGTCGAAAAAGACGTCGACGCGGCCGACCGGCACGCCGAACTTCGACACCACCGCGATGTTGCGCACCCGCCGCGGCCCCTCCTGCACCAGCACGTCCTCGAAGCGCACGCGGGTGACGTTGCCGTCCTTGCCCTTCACGTCGGCGTCGTAGCTGAGGCGGATGGCATTGCCGTCGACGCGCACGTCGGCGGTACCGTCGACGTCCTCGCGCCGGCCGATCCAGCGGCCCTCGCCGGCCCTCTCGAAGACCCAGGTCTTGCGGTCCTTCTCGCCGTCGGCGAAGACGAAATCCTCCACCAACGTCAATGTCTTGCCGTCGAAGCGGCCGCGCGTCGTCACCGTGAAGGCGCGGTCGGCGCCGCCGATGGAGCTGACGAAGCGGCCCTCGCCGCTGGTGCGCCCGGTGAAGAAGCGCTCGAACTGCAAGGGCGGCCCCTCGGTGCCGGCCGGCACCGGCGGGACTGTGGCGCAGCCGGCGAGGACGAGGAGCGCCGCCACCGCCAAAGCGAGGCGGGCGACGGGCGACGATCGCGTGGACGATCGCATGGGAAAACCTCCGAAGCGGGTGCGAGGCCGTGCGCGCAGGGGCTGCGGGCGGCGGCTCAGACCGGTGCTGCAGATACGTCGCGCGGCGGCCGGCGGACCAATCGCCCCGTCGCCATCCATCAGTGCGCCGCTGCGCCGCTTGCCGCGGCGGTGGCCGCGTGCGACGAGGCGCGCCATGAACTACCGCCACGCCTTCCATGCCGGAAACTTCGGCGACGTCCTCAAGCACGTCGTGCTGGCGCGCGTGCTCGTCCACCTCGCCCAGAAGGCGGCGCCCTACCGCCTGATCGACACCCACGCCGGCATCGGCCGCTACGATCTCCTCACCGGCGAGGCCGAGCGCACAGGCGAGTGGCGCGACGGCGTCGCGCGGGTCTGGGCCGCCGACCCGCCGATGGAGGTCGCCTCGCTGCTGTCGCCCTGGTGGGCGGCGGTGGCGGCGGAGAACCCCGGCGGCGGCCTCGCCGTCTATCCGGGCTCGCCGGCGCTGGCGCTGACCCTGATGCGGCCGCAGGACCGGCTCACCGCCGTCGAACTCCACCCCGAGGACGCCGTGACGCTGAAGCGCGCCATCGGCCGCGATGCCCGCGCCCGTGTGTCCGTGCAGGACGGCTGGCAGGCGCTCACCGGCTCCGTTCCGCCGCCCGAGCGCCGCGGCGTCGTCCTCGTCGATCCGCCCTACGAGGCGACCGACGAGTTCGACCGCCTCGCCGACGGGTTGATCGCGGCGGCGGCGAAGTGGCCGACCGGCTGCTTCATCGGCTGGTATCCGATCAAGTCGTTCGGCCCGGTGGACATCCTGCACGCCCGCCTCGCGGACGCCGGCGCCAAGCGCCTCGTCACCGCCGACCTCCTCGTCCGCACGCCGGACAAGTGGATCCCCGGCCTGCCGGGGGCGGGCATCGTCGCGATCAACCCGCCCTATACGCTGGCCGCCGAACTCGCCGTGCTGCTGCCGTGGCTCGCCGCGACGCTCGCCCAAGGGGAGGGCGCCCACCACCGCCTCGCCGTCCTCGCCGACGGCTGAGCGACGGGTGCCGGGGTGATGCAGCATGGCGACAGCGCCGCGAAACCGCACCCGCCGTCCGCCGTCGCGCGCCGTCGCCACCGTGCGCCGCCTTGACCCGGCGGGCCGGGTCGCCCAAGGTCCGAACGGTCCGTCCGAGCCGTCCGTCGGCGCGTCCGTCCGGGAGCCGTCCATGTCCCTTCGCCGCTGTTCCCGCCCCCTCGCTGGCGCACTCCTCTTCGCCGGCGCCGTCGCCCTGTCGGGCCCGGCCGCCGCCGACTGGTTCGGAGGCGGCACGCCGCAGCCGGTGGAAAAGCGTGTGCCCGCCTGCGACGACGCTTCCGTTCAGGCCAAGCTCGTGAAGTCGATCGCCAGCGCCGATCCGCGCTACTACGGCGTGACGGTGAAGACGCTGAAGCACATCGAGCAGTCGGCGCTGGTGGACAACCAGGACAGCCCGCTCGCCCGCCGCTACTGCACCGCCCGTCTCGAGTTCGATCCGCTGCCGGCCAACCTGCCGGCCGGCAAGGCACCGCCGAAGAACGTCCTGTTCGGCGGCGAACCGGCCCCGACGCTGCCGCACGAGCGCTTCGCCTTCTACATGGTGGAGGAGAAGGCGGGCTTCGTCGGCATCTCCTGGAACGTCGAGGTCTGCATCTCCGGCCTCGACCGCTGGCGCGTCTATGACGGCCAGTGCGAGACGGTCCGCCCGCCGCCGACGCAATGATCGCCCGTTTCGCCGCGGCCATCGTCCTCGCCGTCCTCGCGCTCGGCTCGCTTCACGCGCGGGCTGCCGATGTGCGGTCGGGCGACGTTGCAGGGCGCTTCGACCACTGGCTGTTCGTGCTGTCGTGGTCGCCGAGCTACTGCGAGGCGGAGGGCGACGGCGGCAGCCCGGAGCAGTGCTCGTCCGGGCGCCCCTACGGCTTCATCGTCCACGGCCTCTGGCCGCAATACAATCGCGGCTGGCCGGACTACTGCGCCTCCGCCGAGCGTCGTCTCGCCCCCGACCTCGTCGACGAGATGCTGCCGCTGATGCCGAGCCGCGGCCTGATCCGCCACCAGTGGGAAAAGCACGGCACCTGCAGCGGCCTCGGGCCGGACGAGTATTTCGACCTCGTTCGCGAGGTCCGCCGGCTGATCCGCGTGCCCGACGACCTGCAGCGGCTCTACGTGGATTCGATGGTGTCGCCGGCGGTGGTCGAGCGGATGTTCCGCGGCGTCAATCCGGGCATGCCGGCAGACGCGATCTCGGTCACCTGCGACCGCCGGCGCCTGCGCGAGATCCGCATCTGCCTCGATCGCGACCTCGGCTACCGCGCCTGCCCGGCGGTCGAGGCGCGCGCCTGCAAGGCCGACTGGATCCGCATGCCGCCGGTGCGCCCGGTGCCGCTGCGGTGAGCGCCTCACATCGTTCCCTCGCCTGCAGCCTCGCGGCAATGACGCTGTCGGCACTCCTCGGCAGCGTCGCCCCGCTCGCCGCCCAGGACACGACACCGCCGACGGACCGCCCGGCCGAGACCCCGCCCCAGTCCGAGACGGCGCCGCCGCCCGAAGCGCCGGCGGCCCGGCCCGACGTTGCCGGCGCGACTCCGGTCCCGGAAGGCTCTGCCACGGCGGCGCCCGCCGACGCCCCGGAAACGCCCCCGGAGCGACCCGACGAGGCTGCGCAAGCCCCGGCCGACGCGGCCCCGGCCGCAGACGCCGCCGACGCGCCCTCGTCCGGAGAGCCGCAGTCGGAAGATCCGCCCGCCGAGGGCCCGACGGCGCGCCCCGAGACGGCCGACGACCCGCCGCCGCTGCCCGCCTCGCTCGCCGGCGTGCCGGAGCCGGTGATCGCCCTGCACGTGTCGACCACCTTCTGCGAGGACCCGTCGGGGCCGGCGCTGGCCGACCACGCCGCCCTCGTCACGCCGCTCGGCCCAACCGCCGTGCTCGTCGGCATCCCCTGTACGGGCGATTCCGCCCGCGCCGCCTTCCGCCTCTATGTTCTGGAGACCGGCGAGATCGGCGGCGTCCACGCGCAGTTCTTCGCGCTGCCGTCGAAGACCCTCGGCTGGACCGGCACCGAGGTGCTGTGGCAGCCTTCGACGGACGCCGAGGGCCGCCTGACCGGCACGCTCTACGATCCCGGCGAGGGCCGCTGCGCCAGCCGCGGCCGCTGGCGCTGGAACGGCTACGCGCTCGCCATGGAGACGGCCGAGCTCGAAGCCTCCTGCGGCAAGGGCGACTGGCGCTCCGTCTACCCCTGAGGCCGACCCGACCGACAGCGAGATCCTGCCGTGCCCCAGGTCCCCCGCACCTTCACCGACTACCGCGCCGCGCTGGTGATGGCGGTGCAGGAGGAGATCGCCGGCGAGGCCTATTTCGCCCGCCTCGCCGAGCTCCACCCCGGCCGCGGCCGGCAGGCGCTGGCGCTGCTCGCGCGGATGGAAGCCGCCACGGCGGCCGCGACGCGCCCTCTCGTCGAGCGCCACGGCCTCGCCCTTGAACCGGCCGAGACGCTGCGGGCCGCCGGCCGCGCCGAGGCCGATCGCGACGGCGCGGCGCCGTGGCCGCAGTTCGTCGCCGCGATGGCGGAGAACTATCCGGCCTTCACCGCCGAGTTCGAACAGATCGCCGCCCTCGCCCCGCCGGAGGACGCGGAGCTATGCGCCGTCCTCGTCGACCATGAGGTGGCGGCCGTCGACTTCGCCCGTCTCGAGGTAGCGGGGAATGCTGACAGCTTCGCGCCGCTGGAGGCCTTCCTGGCGCGGCACGGGGGATGAGCGTGCGGCGTCAGCGCGCCGGGATGGCGCCGCGCCACTCCCACACCCCCGCCGACCCCT
>NZ_JAWDIR010000006.1:0-76463 GCF_046156265.1 Pseudoxanthobacter sp. M-2 | reverse complement strand
CACCTGTCAACAGCCGTCGTCGTCCTATTTTCACATCTTCGGAATGGGAGGCGTCGGCCTTGCAATCGGGACCGCGGAGAATGCCGAAAAGCGGCATCGCCCGTGGCCGACGACAGGGCAGCGGGGACGGGCTGGCGAGGGCACAGGAAGGCAGGCCGCACGACACCGATCGGACCATCGGGGTGCGCCTGACCTCGCATAGGGCGTCGACCAACGCCCACGACCGGTCATCGTGGTCCGTTGCGCCATGTCGCGGGCATCGCGGATCGGCCGACCCGCCGGGAGCGTCCAATCGACCCTGTGTCGTGAGCACCCGGCGGGACGCGTGCCTCGGCGGATGGCCGCGTGCCCCCCCCCCCACGCTTCAGGCAGCCAGTCGGTCCAGCAGCCGGTCTAGCATCGCATCGCAGGCGGCGAGCTCTGCCTCCTCGACGAACTCATCGGGCTTGTGCCCCTGCATCATGTTGCCGGGACCGCAGACGACGGTGGGGATGCTCCAGCGGTCATTGAAGAAGCCCGCTTCGGTACCGTAGCTCACCTTGGTGACGGGGCCGCGGGCGCCGAGCTCGAAAGCGAGCCGCACGACCTCCGCGTACGGGTCGGTCGCGAGGCCCGGATAGGCGTTGATCGGGGTCATGACGGCGTCGGCGGTCGGGTGCACCGCTCTCCAGCGGCCGACGAGGGCGGCGAGGTCGCGCTCGATGCCGGCGACGATCGGGGCCGGGTCCTCCGTCGCGAGGTGGCGGATCTCGAAGTCGAGGGTGGCGTGGTCGGGCACGATGTTGAGGGCCGTGCCACCTGACAACCGGCCGACGTGCACGGTCGTGTAGGGGACGTCGAAGGCGGCGTCGCGGGCGCCGTTCGCGAGGTCGTCCTGGACGCGCCGCAGGATCGCGACCGCCTCACTCGCCATGTGGATGGCGTTGGCATAGTGGGGCGCCGAGGCCGAGTGGCCGGCCGTTCCCTCGAAGCGGACGCGGAAGGAGAGCTTGCCTTTGTGGCCCACCGCGACCGTCATCGAGGTCGGCTCGCCGACGATGCAGAAGTCCGGGACGCCGATCGTCCGGTCGAGGGCGCCGATCATCTCGGCGATGCCGACGCAGCCCGCCTCCTCGTCATAGGAGAGCGCGATCTTGAGGGGGGCCGCGAGCGGCCGGTGGCGGGCCCGCGCGGCAGCGGCCAGCACCGCGGCGGCGAAGCCCTTCATGTCCGTCGTGCCGCGGCCGTAGAAGCGTCCGTCCCGGCGCGTCATCCGGAACGGATCGACCGTCCACTTCTGGCCCTCCACCGGGACGACGTCGAGGTGGGCGGACAAAAGCACCCCGCCGGGGCCGGCGGGGCCGAGGCTGGCGAACAGGCCGGCCCGTCCGGGGGACACGCCCGGCAGCCTATGCACGGTGAAGCCGAGGTCGGAGAGATGGGCGGCGGCGAAGTCGGCGACGTCGGTGTAGTCGTCGGCGGTGAACACCGAGCGGAAGGCGATCAGCCGCTCGAGGATGTCGGCCGTGGTGTCGAGGGGCATTCTGGCTCCTGGTGTTCCGATTCTTCTGGCTTTTCTGCTTTCTAGCGGTAGCCGAGGCGGAAGCGCGACCGGCCGCTCAGGCGGACGATGCGGCCGTCCTCGACCATCACGTTCGGCTCTTCGATCGCGACGCCGAGGGGGCCGTCGGGCCCGACGATTTCCGCGCCGATGTAGATCGCCGCGCAGTTGTGCCGTCCGGTGACAATGCGGGCGTCCGTCGTCTCGACGCGTATCGCAGTCCCCGCAGCGTCGACCAGGACGCGGTCGCGGTCGCCGTGGACGACGGGCGTCCCGGCCGCCACGTCGATCGCCGCGAGCGGCGCGTGCGCGCGCACCATGACCTCGAGCCCGGCCTCCGCCAGCAGCGGTGCCAGCGTCCGGGCCGGTCGGATGGCGTTGTGGAGGATCGCGATGGCCGTACCGTCTGGCCCGGCCAGCAGGGCGCTGCCAAGGTCGGGGCGGCGGGCGACGCGGGCGCTGTTGGCGACCGCGATACCGCGGCAGGGGCCGAGGGCGATCATGCCGGCGTCAGCGTCGGGCTCGGCATCGAGGACGCGAGCCAGCGCGGTCTCCGCCGCGAGGCCGTCGGCCATGCCGGCGAGGACGGCGTCGTTGAGCACGCGTCCGTCCCGGCCGGTGCCGTTCGGCAGGCGGTGGCCGGTGACGAGGCCGACGGTCGCATCCGCCGGCAGGTACTGCGACAGTGGCGCCGGCCGGTCCGGGCCGCTCGACATCACGGCGGCATAGGGCGCGGTCGCGATTTCCACCGGTGGCTCGACGCCCGTCCGCTCGCCGGCAGTGAACAGCGTGGCCGTGCCGCCGCGCTGGGTCTCGGCGCGGTGCAGCCGGCCGTCGCGGTCGATCGCGGCGAAGACGGCGTAGCCGCCGATCGCCCCCGTGCCGATGCGCTCGGCGAGTTGCAGCGTCCGGAAGACCGCGAGGCCGGCGTTCGGCCCCATCGCGCCGATCCCGATCGTCATCAGTCGTGCGTCTCCATCTGCGAGAGGGGCTGATCGCCCCGGTCGCTGCGTCCCACCGCCCCGAGCTTCGGCGCCGCCGCGAGCAGTGCTCTTGTATAGTCCGACCGCGGCGTCTCCATCACCGTCTCGACCGGGCCGATCTCAACGATCCGCCCACCCTTCAGGACGGCGACACGATGCGCCACCGAGCGCACGACCGCGAGGTCGTGGGTGATGAAAAGGTAGGCGACGCCGGTGTCGCGCTGGATCTCCCGCAGGAGGTCGAGCACGGCGGCTTGCACGGAGACGTCGAGAGCCGAGGTCGGCTCGTCGGCGATGATGACGCGCGGCTCGGCGGCGAGCGCCCGGGAGATCGCGATGCGCTGACGCTGGCCGCCGGAGAACTCGTGCGGCAGCCGGTCGATCATCGCCGCGGGCAACTGGACGCGGTCGAGCAGCCGAAGCGCCTCAGCGCGCAGTGCCTTGCCGGAGAGGCCGCGGTGCAGCGCCAAGGGCTCCGCCAGCGTCTGGCCGGCGGTGAAGCGCGGATCGAGGCTCGCGAACGGGTCCTGGAAGACGATCTGGACCTTCGCGCGCGCCCGCCGCAGCGCGCCGCCGCGAAGCCGGGTGATGTCCTCCCCCTCGACGCGCACGGTGCCCTCGTGGTCGAGGTCGAGGCGGGCGCCGATGCGTCCGAGGGTCGACTTGCCCGACCCGCTCTCGCCGACGAGGGCGACGGTCTCCCCGGCCGCGACAGTAAGCGTTATGTCCTCCAGCACCCGGTGTGGCGGCCCGCGACGCAGCAGCCCACGGGCACCGAAGCTCCGTCCGACCGCCGCGAACGAGAGCGCCGGCGGACTCGCCGGCGGCGGCACGTCCGTCCGCACCGGATCGTCCATGCGCGGAACGGCGGCGAGCAGCTGACGGGTATAGGGGGCCGCCGGCATGCCGAGCACGCGGGCAACGGGCCCCGTCTCGACGAGCCGGCCGCGGCGCATGACGGCGACGCGGTCGGCCATCTCGGCGACGACGCCCATGTCGTGGGTGATCAGGAGAAGACTCGTACCGCTCTGGCGCGTGAGGTCGCGCATCAGTTCGAGTATCTGCGCCTGCACGGTGACGTCGAGGGCGGTGGTCGGCTCGTCGGCGATCAGGAGCTCCGGCTCGAGCGCCAGCGTCATGGCGATCATCACGCGCTGGCGCATGCCGCCGGAGAACTCGTGTGGATACTGCCGGAGCCGCCGCCCGACGTCGCCGATACCGGCCCTGGCGAGCATGTCGCCGGCCCGATCCCGCGCCGCCCGCCGCGACAGGCCGCGGTGGGCGATCAGCGCCTCGGTCATCTGGCGCTCGATGGTGAGCACCGGCGTCAGGCTCGTCATCGGCTCCTGGAAGATCATGCCGATGCGGGCGCCGCGGACGCGCCGCATCGCTGCGTCGTCGAGGGCGGAGATGTCCTGCCCGCCGAGAAGCACGCGGCCGCCGCTGCGCCGGGCCCGGCGCGGCAGGAGGTTCATCACGGCGAGCGCGCTCAGCGACTTGCCGGAGCCGCTCTCGCCGACGAGGGCGAGCGTCTCGCCCCGCTCGATCTGCAAATCGAGGTCCTGCACGACGCGATCGTCGCCGAAGGCGACGGAGAGGCCCTCGATCGCGAGCACGGCCATCAGCGCCCCCCCGACCGGGGGTCGAGCGCTTCGCGGAGCGCGTCGCCGAGGATGTTGAAGGCGAAGACCGTCGCCGCGATGGCGAGCCCGGGATAGAGCATCAGCCACGGCGCGCGGTTCATGAAGTCGCGACCGGCGGACAGCATGTAGCCCCATTCCGGCTGTGGCGGCTGCGCCCCGAGCCCGAGGAAGCCGAGTGCGGCGGCGGCGAGGATGGCGTTCGACAGGCCGAGGGTGGCGACGACGATCATCGTCGGCATGACGTTCGGCAACAGGTGGCGGAAGATCAGCCGGAGGGGCCCGGCGCCGGCCGCCTCGGCGCCTTCGTAGTAGGGCTTGGCCGTCTCCGAGAGCGCGCTCGCATAGGCGGTCCGCGCATAGAAGGGGATCGCGGCGACGCCCACCGCCAGCATCGCGTTGGTGAGGCTCGGCCCGAGCACGGCGACGAAGGCGAGCGCGATCAGCGTCTCGGTGAACGAGAACAGCACGTCGGTCGACCGCATCAGGATGCGTTCCGTCCAGCCGCGGAAGTGCGCCGCGGCGAGACCGATCGAGAGGCCGGCGACGAGCGAGATGCCGACGGCGATCGCGCCGATCTGCAAGGTCAGCCGCGCCCCGAACAGCAGGCGGGAGAAGACGTCGCGGCCGAGTTCGTCGGTGCCGAGCAGATGGGCGGCGCCGGGCGGCGTCAGCGGTCGGCCGGTCGCGAGCTTGATCGGGCTGTAGGGTGCGATCCACGGCGCGAACACCGCGGCGACGATCAAGACCGCGAAGATCGCGAGGCCGATCGCGCCGCCGGGGTTGCGCACGAGCCGCAGCCAGAGCGGCCGGGACGCCTGTCGCGGGACGGGGGCCACCTCCACCGCCGACATCAGCTCCTCCGGATCCGGGGGTCGACGAGGGCGTAGACGAGGTCGAGCAGGAACATCACCACCACCACCGTGGCGGCGAAGACGAGGATGAAGCCCTGGATGACCGGATAGTCGCGCTGGAAGATCGCCTCGACCGCCAACCGGCCGATGCCGTTCCAGGCGAAGATGTTCTCCACCACGATGGCGCCACCCATCATGTAGCTGAACTGCAGGCCCATCATCGTGACGATCGGGATGAGGCCCGAGCGCAGGACGTGGCGATATTCGACGACCGCCTTCGGCAGGCCCTTGGCGTGGGCGGTGCGGACGAAGTCCTGCTCCATAACGTCGATCATGGCCGAGCGCGTCATGCGGGCGACGATGGCGGCGTTCGAGAGACCGAGCGTCAGGGCCGGCAGGACGAGGCTCATCGGCCCGCCCCCGGCGACGGGCAGCCAGCCGAGGTCGACGGAGAACCAGATCAGGAGCAGCAGCCCCAGCCAGAAGTGGGGGATCGAGACGCCGCCGATCGCCGCCATCATGATCAGCGTGTCGGTCCAGCCGCCGCGCCGCGCCGCCGCCCAGAAGCCGGCCGGCAGCCCAATGACGACGGCGATCAGCATCGCCGCGAAGGCGAGTACCAGCGTGTTGGGAAGCCTGGCCATCAGCAGCCCGAACACCGGCTGCTCGCCGCGGATCGTGACGCCCATGTCGCCCTGCAGGAGGCGGGCGAGATAGTGGCCGTACTGAACGACGATCGGCTGGTCGAGGCCGAGGCGCGCGCGGATCTCCTCGAGCTGCTCCGGCGTCGTGCCCTGGCTCTGGGCATACATGATCTGCACGGGATCGCCGGGCACGAGGTGGATCAAAAGCGTGACGGCGACGGTGGCCGCGAAGATCGTCACCAGACCCATGGCGAGACGTTGCGAGAGATAGGCCAGCATCGCGACATCCCCCGGGTGGTGCGCGGCCCCGAAGGGCCGCGCAAGTCGCGTCAGAGTTTTGGAAGCCGCGTCAGAGCTTCACGTCGTTGAAGACGGGATACACGAACGGGGCCACCTGGAAGCCCTCGACCTCCGGCCGCACGGCGAACACCCACTCCCAGCCGGGCGTATAGAGCGGCACGTGGATGGAGCGGTCGAGGAGATAGGCCATGACGGCCTCGACCGCCGCCTTGCGCTCCGCCGGATCGCTGAGCACGCGGGTCTTCTCCAGCATCGCGTCGAGTTCCGGCGAGGTGTAGCCGCGATAGGCGCCGGGGGTGTGCCAGAGGGCGTAGAGGATGTCCGGATCGTACCAGGACCAGGTCATCATATCCATCGAGCCGATGCCGGTCGGCGTCTCGTTCTCCTGGCGGACGCGGGCATTCATGGTGCCGATGTCCATGATCTCGATGTTCGCCTTGATGCCGACTTCGGCGAGCTGGGCCTGGAAGACTTCCGCCAGACGGTCGCGCTTGCCACCGGTCCAGACGAGCAGGTTCACCTCGAGCGGGTTGTCGGGCCCCCAGCCGCCGGCCTCCTTCAGGAGTTCCTTCGCCTTCTCCGGGTCGTACTGGGCGCGGTGCTTGGCGCAGAAGTCCTGGTCGTTGCCGAAGACGCCGCGCGAGATCGGGCACTGCTCGGGGATCGACAGGTCGCCGTAGATCAGGGTCAGCGCCGTCTGCACGTCGGTCGCGTGGGCGACCGCGTCGCGCACCCGCTCGTCGTTGAAGGGCGGGCGGTGCACCGAGAACTCCCAGAAGACGTTTTGGCCGGTGTTCTCCGCCGTGACGATGTCGAGCTCGCCGGAATCCTTCAGCGTCGGCACGTCGTCGAGCGGCGGCTCGGCGATGTGGATCGCCCCGGTCTTCAGGCCGGCGAGCCGCGTCTGCGGCTCCGGCACCACCGAGATCACCAGCCGGTCCATGTAGGGGGCGCCCGGGTTGTTCGCGAGCTTGCCGTGGTTGACGTAGTCGGGGTTCTTGTCGAGGACGATGCGGTCGCCCTTCGCCCAGCTGTCGAGCTTCCAGGGACCCGATCCGATGGCGACGGTGCTGCCGAAGCCGTCCTGGCCGGCGTTGGAATCGCAGAGGATCGAGGAGAAGCTGTCGGCGAGGAACGGGATCATCGCCACGAAGGGCGTGTCGAGGGTGAACTTGACGGTCTGGGGATCGACGACCTCCACCTTGCTGATCGGGCCCCAACTCGCCTTGGTCACGCTCGGATTGGCAGCGTCGAAGGCGCGTTCGACGGTGTACTTGACGTCGGTGGCGTCGAGCGGCGTGCCGTCGTGGCACTTCACGCCGTCGACGAGGTGGAAAGTGTACTGGAGGCCGTCAGGGCTGACGTCCCAGCTCTTGGCGAGGTTCGGGACCGGGGCTCCGGAGGCGTCGGTCGCCAGAAGAGTATCGTAGATCAGGCTCCAGACCTGCAAAGACAGCGTCGAGGTCGCCTTCTGCGGGTCGAGCGTGTCGACGTCGCCATAGCGGGCCCAGACGATGTCTGCGGCCAGTACGGGTGTGAGGGACGAGGCGGTGATGACGAGCCCTAGCGCCAAACTGCGCGCGAGCGGACGGGTTAGCCTTTCAGCTTTCACGTGAATACTCCCAATTGGCTTCGATGTTCCCCGCGTCCGCCCGTCTGCCGCGCGCGGTGCGCTGCAATATGATTGGCCCGCTAATTTCAAACTGTCAACGAGATAAAATTTCTGTTTCAATGCCGTCACGGAGGCCGAATGACGAAGCAACACCCCGACAGTGCACCGCGCTCGATCGAGCGGCGCATCCGCGCCCTCTATGAGGAAATGCCGGGCAGCGAACGCGCGCTGGCCGATCGCGTCCTCGAATATCCCGGCGACGTGCTGCTCTGCTCAGCGACCGAGCTTGCCGAGCTCGCGGGCGCCTCCAAGGCCGCCGTCTCACGCTTCGTCCGCCGCCTCGGCTACGAGGGGTTCCGCGACATGCAGCGGGAGATCCGCGATGCGCAGTCGACGGGTGATCCGCTGTTCCTCACCACCGGGCAGATCGGTGAGCGCAAGGCCGAGGACCCGCTGCACGTCCATCTGGAGCGGGACATGCGCTGCCTGCACGAGACGCTGTCGCGCCTCGACGAGAGCGTCGTCAACACGGTGATCGCCCGCATCGCCTCGGCGCGGCGCGTCGTCTGCATCGGCTTCCGCAACAGCTACTTCTTCGCCGCCTACGCCCGCCGGCAGATCCTGCTCGTGCATCCCGCGACCGATCTCGTCCCGGCCGACGGCCAGACGCTGATCGAGGACACCGGCAACCTCGGGCCCGAGGACCTCCTGCTGGTATTCGGCTTCCGCCGCCGGCCGCTGCTGCTCCGCCGGTTCATGGAGCTGATGCACGGGCGCGGCATCCCGATCGCCTACGTCACCGACCGGCAGTCCGTGACGAACACCAAGTTCGCCACCTGGGTGCTGCCATGCGAGGTGCACGGGACGTCGCTGTTCGACAGCTATGTCGGCGTCATCAGCCTGATCAACTTCATCTGCACGCGCGTCAGCGTCGCCGCCGGCGCCCCCGGCCGGCGGCGGCTGCGCCAGATCGAGGAGCTCGGCGAACTCCTCGGTGAACTGGACGGCGGCAACTGAAAGCCGGTGGCTTTGGAGGTCCGGTCTTGCGCCTCGACGAGATGAGCGTTTTCCACGTCGCCATGCCGCTCCTCGAGCCGTGGAAGACGAGTTTCGGCGAGATGCGGAGCGTCGATACCGTCCTCGTCCGGCTTTCGTGCGATGGCGAGACCGGCTGGGGCGAGGCCGCGCCCTATGCGGCGCCGCAGTTCTGCCCCGAGTGGGCCGGCGGCTGCTTCCAACTGCTGGCCCGCCATATCCGCCCGCTCCTCGTCGGGCATGACGTCGCGAGCGCGGAAGACCTGCAGGCGCGTCTCCGCCCCTTCAAGGGCAACCACTTCGCCAAGGCCGCCGTCGATCTCGCCTGGTGGGACCTGTCGACCCGCCTCGCCGGGCTGCCACTGTGGCGGGCGATCGGCGGCGAGACCCCCGAGATCGCGGTCGGGGCCGACATTCCGGTGCAGCCGGACCGGGGGCGGCTGCTCGCCCTTGTCGCAGCCGCCCTCGAGGCCGGCTTCCCCCGGGTGAAGCTGAAGTTCCGACCGGACAGCGGCGTCGGAATGGTCGAGGCGGTGCGTGCCGCCTTCCCGGACGCGGTCGTGCACGTCGACTGCAACGCCGGCTTCACCCTCGACGACCTGCCGCTCTTCCAGGCCCTCGACGGGCTCGGCCTCGCGATGATCGAGCAGCCGCTGGCGAGCGACGATCTCGTCGATCACGCCCGCCTGCAAGCTGCGCTGCAGTCGCCGATCTGCCTCGACGAGAGTATCACCTCCCTCGACCGGGCGCGGAAGGCGATCGACATCGATGCGGGGCGGGTCATCAACATCAAGCACGGCCGCGTCGGGGGCCTGACGAACGCGGTCGCGATCGCGACGCACTGCCGGTCGCGCGGCATCCCGTTCTGGATCGGTGGCATGCTGGAATCGGCCGTGGGCCAGGGCCCGTCGATGGCGCTCGCCACCCTGCCGGGCGTCGGCTACGCGGCCGACATCTTCCCGGACGGGCGGCTCTATCCGCGCGAGCTGTCGGCGCCCGAGATCCGCCTCACCTCTCCTGGCCGGATGACGGTGCCCGATGGGCCGGGCAGCGGCTTCCGGCCTGTCCCGGATTTACTCGACGAAATGGTCGTCGAGCGGGCATGAGGCCGCGAAGCAGCCGTTGACGATGAGACCCGTGGAGGGGCGGCGCTCGAGTGCCGAACGGCTAATAGGCACCCACACGCGATCCGATCACTCCACTCGCCTCGCTTCGCCGGGACGCTGCTCAGCGCGAGCGTGCCGCCGCCATGAAGGCCTCGGCCTTCTCGCGGTCCCAGAACAGGCGGTCGCGCGGGCCGGCGCCGTCGCGCATCAGGGCGGTCGACACGATGGCGCCATCGGCAACGGCGAGGGTCTGCGCGACATTGCGCGCCGTGACGCTGCCGCCGAGCAGGATCGGGCGGGTGACACCCGCCGCCCGCGCCTTGGCGATGCGCTGGAGGCTCTCGTCGAATGTCGCGCCGGTGATGACGAGGGCGTCGGCACCGAGGCGCTCGGCTCCAAGCGCCGCCTGTTCCGGCGGCACGTCGATCAGGGGCACGCAGGTGCGGTCGAAGACGTCGGCGAGGATCGCGATGTCGTCGCGGCGCAGTTGGTGGCGGTAGGTGAGCGCGTCGACGGCGAGCGCCTCCTTGTGGCCCTCCATCGTCATCGCCGCGCCGACGAAGACCTTCAGGCGGACGAAGTCGGCGCCGCTGGCGTGGGCGATGGCGAGCGGCCCGATCGCGTCGTGCGCTTCGACGATGATGCCGAGCGACACCGTCGGATGAGCGAGCTTCAGGGCACGCCCGAGAGCGGCGGTCATGGCGATCGTCTCGGGGCTCGCCGGGCCGCGCTGGCGGGTCTGGTCCTGCAGCATGATGCGGCGGATGCCAGCCGAGACGAACACCTCGGCATTGGCGAGCGTGTAGTCCTCGAGGAAGGCCATCGAGAGGGACCGGTCCACCGCGAAATCGGGGAGGTGGAGGGCGGCGACGATCAACGGGTCATCAGAGGTCGACGTCAGCAGGCTCATGCAGGGTCCGGAATCCGTTCGGGAGGGAGGCGACGCTCAGGAGAGGCGCGGGACGTAGGCTGCGCCGGGTTCGCCGGTGACGCGGCCGTCGCGGGCGACGACGCGGCCGCGCACGACGGTTGCCTTCACCTTGCCCGTCACCGGCACGCCCTCGAACGGCGTCCAGCCGCAGGCGCCGATGAGCTCGGCCTGGCGGATCGTCCAGCGTTCGCCGGGATCGACGAGGGTGAAGTCGCCGTCCGAGCCGATGGCGATGGCGCCCTTGCGCGGATAGAGCCCGTAGAGCCGCGCCGGCGCCTCCGCCATCAGGGCGGCGAGCCGCTCGAGACTGACGAAGCCCTCGGCGGCGAGGTTCAGCATCAGGGGCACCATCGTCTCGTTCGCCGGCATGCCGCACTGGCCGGCGAAAACATCGTTGGAGGCGCGCAGCTTCAGCTCGGGGTCGACCGGGCCGTGGTCGGAGCCGATGGTGGCGATGGTGCCGTCGTCGAGGCGGGCGCGCATGCCGGCCATCGCGGCGGGTCCGCGCATCGGCGGCGCGCAGGTGACCCAGGCGCCGCGGGCGGCGATGTCGTCTTCCGTCAGGTAGAGATAGTGCGGGCAGGTCTCCGCCGTCGCCCGTACCCCCTCCCCGCGCGCGCGCTCGACGAGGCGCACGCCCTCGGGCGAGGTGACGTGGACGATGTGGACGCGGGTTCCGAGCCGGCCGGCGTAGAAGAGGATGCGGTTGATCGCCTCGAGCTCGGCGGTCTCGCTGTGCCAGTCGCAGAAGGCGGCGTTGTCGCGGCGCTCTTGCGCGGCGAGCCGGCGGCGGTTGGCGACGAGGAGCTCGTCGTTCTCGGCGTGGAAGCAGGCGAGGCCGCCGAGGCGCGCGATGCGCGTCATCGCGTCGACCAGGTCGGCGTCGTCGATGACGCCCTTCATCGCGCAGCCGGTGTCGCAGGTGAAGATCTTGAAGGCGGCGGCCCCGGCCGCCCACATGCCGTCGAGGTCGTGGAGCCGGTCCGGGCTGACGCCGCCATAGAGCGCGAAGTCGACGTGGGAGGTGCGCTCGCCCAGCGCCGCCTTCTCCTTCAGCACCGTCTCGTCCAGCACCTCAGGGACCGTCAGCGGCATCTCGATGATCGTCGTGATGCCACCGGCCGCCGCCGAGGCGGTCGAGTCGGTGAAGTCCGGCCCCGAGACGAAGCCCGCCTCCCACAGATGCGAGTGCGGGTCGATGATGCCGGGGAGCAACACCAGCCCGCGGGCATCGAGCACAGGCGTGGCCGCGTCGGAGCCGAGGTCGCGCCCGAAGGCGGCAATGCGGCCGTCGCGCACCGCGACGTCGCCCTCGAAGCGGCCGTGCGGCGTGACGACCGTGCCGCCCCGCACCAGAAGATCCCGGGTCATTGCGCTCTCGAACACCTTCTCTTGCGGCCGGCCCACGGGGCCGGCCGTCGTGCTCCTGTGGCCGGCCGTCGGGGCCAGCCGGCCTGCTGCGGCGGGATCGCCCTATTCGGGCAGCACCATCGCGAACCCGAACCACTTCGTCTGCAGCTCGGCGAGCTTGCCCGACGTCTTGAGCTCGGTGATGAACGCGTCGACCGCGGCCGACAGGTCGGTATCCTGCTTGCGGGTGGCGACGGCGACGTAGTTGAAGATCGGCAGTTCCACCGCCACGTCGAAGCTGCCCGGCATCTTCTCGAACAGCACGCGGTCATTGAGCTTCGTCGAGGTGACGGCGTCGACGTTGCCGTTCTTCAGGTCGAGATAGGCGGCGTCGAAGTGGTCGAACGCCTTCAGCTCGGTGTTCAGGTTGTAGCGGGCGATGATCTCCTTGGCCTGGTGCTCGGCCGCCGAGTTCAGCTGAGTGGCCAGCGTCTTGCCGTTGAGGTCCTCGATCGTCTTGATGCTGGTGTCGCCGGCCCGCACGATGATCTCGGCCTGGTCGCTCGCATAGGGCTGCGAGAAGGTGACGGCCTGCTTGCGCGGCTCGGTGATCGTCATCGCCGACCAGATCATGTCGAACTTCTGGACGTAGAGCGACGGGATGACGCCCGACCAGGCGGTGTCGATCGGCTCGAAGGTGACGCCGAGATGGGCGGCGAAGAGCTCGGAGAGCTCGATGTCGAAGCCGACGATCTTGCCGTTCTCGATATACTCGAAGGGCGGGTTCTGCGCCTCGACGCCGCCGACGAGCTTGCCGCGCGCCTTGATCTCGGCGAGCACGCCCGGCGCGGGCGCGGCGTACTCCGGCATCGCCTGGCCGTTGAGGGTGGGGGATTGCGCCTGCGCGGCACCGGCCATTCCGGCGAGGGCGAAGGCGGCGATCAGGGCTGCGAGGGGCGGCACGAGACGCATGGAAATCCTCCCGGATGAGGGCCGGGTCGACCAGCGACCCGCTGGCAATAGTTTTTCACTAAACCGCAAGATTGAAAAGTTCATTTCTTATGCAGGCGTGCCGAAGGCGGTGGCAGTCGCCTCGCGGCCGCCGCGCTGCACCTATTCCAGCTCGTCGAGGCGGTCGTGGATGTCGTCGATGCCGCCGAGGCGCTGACTGGATGCCTGTTGCAGGGCGACGATCACCTGTTCGGTGAGGACGTGCGAGACGGCGAGCGCCGAGGCGTGGTCGTCGATCGGGCCGCGCGTGCGGGTCTGGCAGCGCACCGCCCAGGTGGCGCCGGCTGTGTTGACCATCCCGGGGTCGGTGATCAGTGCCACCTTTGCGCCCTGCTCGGCGGCGGCGCGCACGAGGGCTGCGATCGCCGGCACGCGGCGGCGCATGGCGAAGACGACGACGACATCCCCGGCGCCGACGTCGATCAGGGTCTCGCCAAGCGTCTCGCCGTCGCCGGGCAGGCGTCGCACACCCGGGCGGGCGTGCGCGAGCGACCAGCGCAGGTAGTCGGCGAGGAAGCGCCCGTGCCGGAAGCCGCAGACCCACACCTGCCGCGCCTCGGCCAGCGCGACGGCGATCGCCGACAGCGTCTCCGGCGTGTTCTCCGAGAAGGTGCGGCGGAGGTTGGCGGTGGCGGTCTCGACGTGGCGCTCCGCCAGCAGCACCGAGGGTGCGGCAGTGCTGCGGCCGAGCAGATAGAGCGGCGATCCCTCCTCCTGTTCCTGGCGGGCGAGGCGGCGCATCTCGTCGAAGTTCGCGAACCCGAGCCGGCGCACGAAGCGGCTGACCGCCGTGTTCGAGACGTCCGAGATGCCGGCGAGCTCGGTGGCGGAATAGCTCGCGAGGTCGCCGGGGAAGTTCAGCACCACGTCGGCGAGGCGGCGCTCGACGGGCGAGAGTTGCTCGTACTGGGCCCGCACGCGGGCATGAAGGGAGACGGCCACGGCTTCGCTGCTCTCCATCGGGGTCGCCACCACTGCACGCTCACGCATCACGCCCTGCCTAAGAAAATCGCTTTTCACATTAACGGCACTGTGGGAAGATATTTTCAAGCGCTCGGAAACGTCCCTGAGTCTGATGGGCGCAAAATATCAGTGAAGAAGAGGCTGATGTCTATCGAAGTCGATCTCAACGGAAAAATGCTTCTGCGCCTCGATGTGGTCAGCAGTCACGTCATCCCGCCGATGATGGGATGGGCCGGCGAGGTGAAGGCTGGCCAGTTCATTCGTGTGATCGATCCGCGCGGACGGCAATGCGCCGACTTCTGGGCCTTCAACGCCGAAGATATCGACGAGCACCTGTCGGCCATGCACAGCCGGGTGTGGGTCAACAAGCTGTGCCCGGTGCCGGGCGAGAGCTTCCATTCCAACCACCGTCGCCCGATCCTCCAGGTCATCGCCGACAGCTGCGGCGTGCACGATCTGCTGACCGCACCGTGCGACGAGCATAGATACCGGCTCTACGGTCTCAAGCACCATCATCGCAGCTGCGCCGGCAACCTGCGCGAGGTGATGGAGCCCTATTTCGGCACCACGCGCTTCTATGTCCCGCAGCCCTTCAACATCTTCGGCAACTGCCCTGTCGGCCGTGACGGCTCGGTGACGAACGGGCCGGCGCCGTCGAAGCCCGGCGACCACGTCGTCATGAAGGCCTGGATCGACCTCGTGGTGGCGATCTCGGCCTGCCCCCAGGAATTCAACCCCATCTCCGGCTGGTACCCGACCGAGGTCCTCGTCGAGGTCCTCGAACCATCGGCGGAACAGCCCGGCTGAGACTTTACCGCAGCGACTACCGCCACAGGCCCCGACGAGGAACGGAAACGATATGAAGACGTGCAAGGCCCTTCTGCTGGCCGGATTGGTCAGCCTCTTCGCCACCGCAGCCGTCGCACAGGACGCGCCGACGCTGAACGACAAGCCCCTGCCCGACTACGCAACGCCGGCGGGCGGACTGCTCGCCGAGATCAAGACGCGCGGCAAGCTCATCAACGGCGTCGAGGCCGCGACCCCGCCCTACGAGTTCATCAAGGACGGCGAGATCGTCGGCTTCGACATCGATCTCTCGCGCAAGTTCGCCGAATCCCTCGGCGTCGAGCTCGAGGTGATCGACACCCAGTGGTCGGGCGTCATCCCCTCCCTCTACAGCCAGAAGTTCGACCTGATCTGGTCGGCGATGCCGATCACCCCGGCACGCGAGAAGGCCGTCACCTTCTCGCCGGTCTACGCCACCGACCGGCCGGTCTTCCTGATCCGCGCCGACGAGACGGCGATCAAGTCGGTCGAGGACTTCAAGGGCAAGCGCCTCGGCTCGCAGCTGAACTCCTCGGTCGCCGAGCAGTCGAAGAAGCTGTCCGACGAGAAGGGCCTCGGCATGGACATCAAGCTCTATGACGCCATCACCTCGGCCTATCTCGACCTGCAGAACGGCAACCTCGACATCGTGACGACGTCGGGCGACGCCTTCAGCGAGGTCGACAAGGCTTCGCCGGGCAAGTTCAAGATCGTCTACGAACTGCCGCCGAACCTGTTCATGGCGGTCGCCACCCGCAAGCAGGACACCGACCTCTCCGCCGCGGTCGCCACCTTCATCGAGGAGATGAAGGCGAACGGCGAGCTCGACAAGCTGAGCGAGAAGTGGTTCGGCACCAAGAAGGCGCTGCCGAACTAGGATGGCGCGGGCGGGGAGCTTGCCTCCCCGCCCGGCCGCTCCGGCCCCGCACGCGAAAGTAACGCCTCATGCCTGCCTTCGACCTCGGCGTCCTGCTGCCCTACGTCCCGGAATTCCTGCGGGGGCTCGAGGCGACGCTGCTCTATTCGGTCCTGTCGGTTGCGCTGGCGATCGTCATCGGCCTCGCCACCGCCCTCGCCCGCCTGTCCGACATCGCCCCGCTGCGCTGGCTGGCGCGCGGCTATGTCGACGTGGTGCGCGGCACGCCGGCGCTGGTGCAGATCTTCTTCATCTATTTCGGCGCCCCGGCGATCGGCATCCGCCTGGGCGCGCCGACCTCGGCGGTGATCGCCCTCGGCTTGAACAGCGGCGGCTACCTCGCCGAGATATTCCGCGCCGGCATCCTCGGCGTCGATCCCGGCCAGGTCGAGGCCGGCCGCTCGCTCGGCATGAGCCGCGCCCAGACGCTGTGGCGGATCGTGCTGCCGCAGGCGGCGCGCCTCGTCGTGCCGTCGACCGCCGGCGAGTTCACCAACCTCGTCAAGGGCACGTCGCTTCTGTCGACGATCTCGATCACGGAGCTGACGCGCGTCGCCCAGCAGGTCGTCTCGGTGACGTTCCGCCCGATCGAGGCCTACCTCGCCATCGCAGTGGCCTACTTCCTGATCAACGCCGTGGTAGCGCAGGGCGGCCTGTGGCTGGAGCGGGCGCTGCGTCGTGGCGAGGGCCTGCGGTGATGGCCTCGCCGATGGTGCGGCTTTCCGGCATCCGCAAGTCGTTCGGCGCCCACGAGGTGCTGTGCGGGATCGATCTCGAGGTCGCCAAGGGTACGACGGTGGCGGTGATCGGGCCGTCGGGCTCCGGCAAGTCGACGCTGCTGCGCTGCGTCAACCATCTCGCACCGCCGACCTCGGGGACCGTCGAGATCGACGGCGAGAGCGTCTCGCTCGGACCCACCGCCTCGAAGCGGCAGCAGGAGGCGCACCTCAACCGGATGCGCAGCCAGGTCGGCATGGTGTTCCAGCGCTTCAACCTTTTCCCCCACAAGACGGCGCTCGGCAACGTCATGGAGGGGCTGATCGCGGTGAAGCGGATGCCGCGTGCCGAGGCTACCGAGGCCGCCCACGCGATGCTGAAGCGGGTCGACCTCGGCGGTTTCGCCGACGCCCATCCGGTGCGGCTGTCGGGTGGCCAGCAGCAGCGCGTCGCCATCGCCCGCGCCCTGGTGATGCAGCCGAAGGTGATGCTGTTCGACGAGGCGACGTCGGCGCTCGACCCGGAGCTCGTCGACGAGGTCTTGAACGTCATGCGCGACCTCGCCGTCGGCGGGCTGACGATGATCGTCGTCACCCACGAGATGCACTTCGCCCGCGACGTCGCCGACCAGGTCGTGTTCATGGACCAGGGGTCGGTGGTGGAGCGCGGCCCGCCGGAGCACATCTTCGGCGCGCCGACGCACGAGCGCACCCGCTCCTTCCTCAAGAAGATCATCAAGTCGTGAGCCCGTTCACCGCACCCTCGCTCCGGCTGACGCAGGCGGGTGCCGAGGCGGTCATCGCCGCCTGCGCCGCCAAGGCGACCGAGATCGGCTTTCCCGTCGACATCGTCGTCGTCGACGAGGGCGGCAACCTCGTCGCCTGCCTGCGCATGGACGGGGCGTTCACGCTGTCGATGAAGACGGCGACCACCAAGGCGATGACCGCCGCCTCGCACCGCCGTCCCACCACCGAGATCGACGCGGAGATGGCGCCACAGCTGGCGCGCGCCTCCGGCGGGCTGATCACCGGCATGGCGGGCGGGCTGCCGATCTTCGTCGACGGCCACTGCATCGGCGCGATCGGCATCGGCTCGGCGCCGGACGCCGAGGACATCGCCATCGCCCGCGCGGGGCTCGCGGCGATTGGCGCAGAGGAGCGGGCGACGCCATGAGCGGCGGGGTTCCGGCCGCCACGCTGTTTACCGGCGTGGACGTCTTCGCACTCGACGCCGCCGCCGGCCGCACTGGGCCGACCGACGTGCTCGTCCACGAAGGCCGCATCGCCGCCATCGGCGACGCGGCTGCGAGAGACGCCCCACCGGATGTCCGCCGCATCGACGGGCGCGGCCATCTGCTGATGCCGGGGCTGATCAACGCCCACTTCCACTCGCCCGTGAACCACATGAAGGGCGCGCTGCCGAGCCTGCCGCTCGAGCTCTTCATGCTCTACGAATCGCCGGAGCTGGAGGCTCTCAGGCCGACGCCGCGCGAGGCCTACGTGCGCACGCTGCTCGGCGCCGTCGAGATGCTGCGCGGAGGCGTCACCGCCGTGCAGGACGACGCCTTCTTCGTGCCGGAGCCGGAGCCGGCGATCGTCGACGCGGTGATGCAGGCCTATGCCGACTGCGGCATCCGGGCCACCGTCGCCCTCGACCAGCCGGAACTCGCCGAGCTCGACAAGCTGCCGTTCCTCGCCGACCTCCTCCCGGCGGACCTGCGCGCCGAGGCAGCCCGCCCGCCGGCGTTCGGGCAGCACCAGCTGCTGGAGGCCTACGACCACCTGATCGGCCGCTGGCACGGGCGGGAGAACGGCCGGCTCCGCGCCGCCGTCTCGTGCTCGGCGCCGCAGCGCGTCAGCCCGGACTACTTCGCCGCCCTCGACGAGTTGAGCCGCCGCCACGACCTGCCGTTCTACGCCCACATGCTGGAGACGAAGCTGCAGCGGGTGCTGTCGAGCGAGCAGCCGCGCTTCGCCGGCCGGTCGCTGGTGCGCTACACCGCCGACCTCGGGCTCCTGTCGGAGCGCATGAACATCATCCACGCGATCTGGGTGGACGCGGCCGACCTCGACCTCATCGCCGCGGCCGGCTGCGTGGTGGCGCACAATCCGATCAGCAACCTGCGCCTCGGCAGCGGCGTCATGCCGTTCCGCGCGCTCCGCGACCGCGGCATCCCGATCTGCCTCGGCGTCGACGAGGCGATCGCCGACGACGCGATCAACCTCTGGGCCGTGATGAAGGCGGCCGGGCTCGTGCACAACATCGCCGGCGGCCCCTGCGAGGTGTGGCCCTCGGCCGAGGAGGTGCTCGGCTGTGCCACCACCGGCGGCGCCCGGGCGATGCGGCTCGCGGACGAGATCGGCGCGGTCGAAGTCGGCCGGAAGGCGGATCTGATCCTCGTCGACCTCGACACGCTGCCCTTCACGCCGATGAACGACCTGAAGCGCCAGCTCGTCTATTGCGAGAACGGCTCCTCGGTGCGCCTCACCATGGTCGACGGCGCCGTGGTGTTCGAGAACGACCGGGTCGTCCGCGTCGACGAGAAGGCCCTGCGGGCGGAGGCGCGGGCGCTGTTCGCACAGCGCCAGCCGGCCCTCGCGGAGGCGCGGCGGGCAGCCGATCGCCTGTGGCCGGCCTACCGGCAGATGGTCGAGATGGCCGCCGGCAGCGACGTTGGCTTCACCCGCTGGATCGGCGGCCCCCTGCCCCACTGAGGCGTCCCATGCTGCGCACCCACGGTCGCTACGACTATTCCCCGATCACGGACCGGCCCGACTATGTCTGGCCGAACGGCGCGCGGCTGGCGCTCTATGTCGGCCTCGGCATCGAGGACTATGCCTTCGGCGAGGGCATGGTCGAGGACATCGCGCCGGGCACGCCGCAGCCGGACTTCCTCAACACCGCCTGGCGCGACTACGGCAACCGCGTCGGTGCCTTCCGGCTGATCGACCGGCTCACCCAGCACAGCATCGCCCCGACCGTCCTCCTCAACACCGAAGTCTACGAGACCGCACCGGCGCTGATCGAGGCGGCGCGGCGGGCGGGCGCCGAGTTCGTGGCCCACGGCCTCAGCAATTCCGACACGCTGACGGGCATGAGCGAGGGCGACGAGCGCGCCTACATCGACGCGGTTGCCGCCGCGATCGCCAAGGCCGAGGGCGCGCCGCCGCGCGGCTGGTCGAGCCCGTGGCTCGCCTACACCGAGAACACCTTCGACCTGCTCGCCGAGGCCGGCTACGGCTACGTGCTGGGTCTCCGGCTCGACGACCAGCCGGTCTGGCTGAAGACGCGCTCGCGGCCGCTTCTTGCCGTTCCCTACGCCGTGGAGCTCAACGACAGCTCGACGATCATCGGCCGGCAGGCGGACGCGCGCGACTTCGCTGAAGCGATCATCGACGAGTTCGAGGAGATGCTCGCCGCTGCCGAGGAGCGGCCGCTGGTGATGAGCCTCGTCGTGCACTCCTTCATTTCCGGCCAGCCCTTCCGCCTCAGGGCTCTGACCCGCGCGCTCGAACACATCGCCGCCCGTCGCGACCGGGTGTGGTTCGCTCGCGCCGGCGACATCGCCCGCTTCATCGAGGCGGACCCCGCCCGCGCCGTCTGATCTTTCGTCTGGAGTTCCCGACCATGAGCCATCCTTCCGGTTCCGGCGCCCCCGCCCGGCCGCTCGGCGTGCCGACGCCGCTGCTCGAGGCAGATTCGCCCGTCGACGCGAAGGCACGCGCGCTGGTGCAGGACCTGTTCGACGCCGAGGCGCGCCTGATGGACGCTCTGCCGACGGACGATCCGCTGGACGAAAAGCGCCGCCGCCGCGTCGATCTCACCCGGCCGGAGATCCTCGGCCAGCCGGACGCCATCCGCACGACGCTGTCCGTCGAGAGGGACGCCATCGCCGCGGTCGCCGCCGCCCTCGCCAAGGCGCCGCCGCGCCGCATCGTCATGACCGGCTGCGGCGATTCGCTCGCCGTCATGGTCGGCGCGCGACTGCTGCTGGAGACCGTTCTCGGCGTGCCCTGCGAGCCGATGCAGGCGCTCGACTTCGCCTACTACGGCGCCCGCACCGTCGGTCCCGACACGCTGCTGGTGACACTGAGCTCGAGCGGCACGACGACGCGCACGGTGGAGGCGATGCTGATCGCTCGCGCCCGCGGCGCCCGCACGCTCGCCCTGTCGAACACCCCCGGCTCGGCGCTGATGACCTGGTCGGACGTCGCCCTGCGCATCCACGCCGAGCGCAAGGGCTGGCCGACGCAAGCGAGCACCGCGGCGATGGCGCTGCTGATGCAGCTCGGACTGGAGCTTGCCCGCGCCCTCGGCCGGTCGTCGCAGGAGGTCGAGGACCTGCAGGCCGCGCTCGATGCCATGCCGGCGCTGATTGCCGCGACGGCGGCCGCGCAGGAGGACGCCGTGCGCGCCATCGCCGAACGCGAGGCTGACGGCGCGATCTACCTCTTCGCCGGCGGCGGCCCCAGCTACGCCTCGGCGCTGTTCGGGGCGGCGAAGGTGAAGGAGTGCACCCCCGACCACGCCCTCGCCATCCCGCAGGAGGAGTTCCACCACTACAATTCGCAGAAGGCCGGCGAGCCGCTGTTCGTGATCGCGCCGGACGGCCCCTCGGTCGCCCGCGCCCGCGACACAGCCTTCGAGGGGCGGCGCTGGGGCGGGCGCATTTATGGCGTCGTCAGCGAGGACGAGGATCGCCTCGACGCGCTCTCCGACGCCGTGCTGCGGCTGCCGGCCGTGCCGGAGGCGCTGTCTGCACTCGTCTCGTGCGTGCCGGTGCAGCTCTTCGCCTACCACCTCGCCATCGCCAAGTTCGCGAAGGCGGCGGCCTGAGCGATGGCACCCCGTCTCGTCTGCCTCGGCAACATGACGTTCGACGATGTGGTGCTGCCCGACGGCACCGAGCGCCCCGGCTGCCTCGGCGGCGACGCCCTCTATGCGGCGCTCGGCGCGCGGCTGTTGATGCCGGAGGTGGAACTCGTCGCGCCGGTCGGCACCGACTTCCCGGCGGAGGTCCTCGCCCGCATCGAGGCCACCGGCCTGTCGACCAAGGGCATGCCACCTCGCCCTCGCCCGACCCTGCACAACCGCGTCGCCTATGACGCCGACGGCGGCCGGACGTGGACGATCTACGACGACGAGCCCGCCTTCGACGACCTGTCGCCGACCTTCGCGGACATTCCCGCGGCGTTCCGCTCCGCCGAGGCCTTCCTCATCCTCGCGATGACGCTGTCGGCGCAGATCCGGCTCGTGGACGACTTTCGCCGCCACACCGGCGCCCTCGTCGCGCTCGACACCCAGGAGGACTACATCGTCGGCAACGAGGCGGCGATGCGGGCGCTGATCGCCGGCACCGACGTGTTCCTGCCGAGCGCCGTCGAGGTCCGGCAGCTGCTGGGCCACGAGGACTGGGACATCGCCCTGCCGACGCTCGCGGCGCTGGGCCCGCGCATCGTCGTCGCCAAGCGCGGCGGCGACGGCTGCACCGTCTACGAGGCCGCCTCCGGGCGGATGACGCACGTCGCCGCGCTGCCGGCGACCGTCGTCGACACGACGGGCGCCGGCGACAGCTTCTGCGGCGCCTTCATCGCCGAACTGCTCGAGAGCGGCGATGCGGTGGCGGCGGCCCACGCCGGCGTCGCCGCAGCCTCCTTCACCGTCGAGGACTACGGCCTCGACCGCCTGTGGCTCGCCATCCCCGCTCATTTCGTGCAACGACGGCGGTCTTAGCTCGGGCAGCCCGGTGCTCGCTGCCAGCTACGCTCTCGGCAAGGTTGTGTCCGACTGCCCCCCGCGCGCCGTGCGCAGGCGCTGCGCGATCGCATCGACGGCACCGACGATGCCACGCGGCCACAGCATGACGAACAGCACCAGTGCGGCGCCGATGCCCATGAAGCGGTATTCGGGAAAGTCCTTCAGCCCCTCGTCGGCGAGCATCAGCGCGGCGGCACCGACGAGCGGCCCCCAGGTGCGGCCGAGGCCGCCGACCACCATCATCGCCAGCAGGAACAGGAGCGGCGACAGATAGAGCGTGTTTGCGCCCATCACCTTGTAGTAGCCGGCGAAGACACCGCCGGCGAGGCCGGTGAAGAAGGCCGAGCTCGCGAACACCAGCATCTGGAACTTGAAGCGGCTGACACCGCGCGCCGTGGCGTATTCGGGGGAGTCGCGCAGCGCCTGGAAGGCCGCCCCGATCGGCCCGAACATCAGGAACATCGAAAACGCGGTGGCGAGCACCAGCACGCCGAGGGCGAGATAGTAGTCACCGAAGGCCATGTACTGGTAGCCGAGCCACTCGCGGAAACCGAAGTCGCCATACTTGGCGAGACCGCGCGTGCCGCCGGTAAAGTTCCGGCAGGTGACGCCCTCCATCCGGAAGCAGGCGGTGTCGGTGATGATCAGCAGGTACATGCCCTGCGCGATGGCGAGCGTCAGCAGCGCCACGTAGGGCCCCTTCAGGCGCAGGCAGGCGAGCCCGACGACGAGGCTGAAGACGACGGCGGCGAGCGCGCCGACCGGCAGCGCCAGCCAGAGGTTCCAGCCGCCATAAAGGCCGACCATCGCGGTGGCATATCCGCCGAACGCGAAGATCGCCATCTGCGCCAGCGAGAAGATGCCGGCGACGCCGAAGACGAGGTTCCACTGGGTGACCACGGTCGCCCAGATGAAGAACAGCGTCAGCTGCCCGATGACGTAGCGGCCGGGCAGCACGAACGGCAGTGCGATGGCGATCGCCAGCAGCAGGAGGCCGGCGACGACGTTGCGCTTGGCGGCGCTCACAGCTTCGTCACCCGCGTGCGGCCGAACAGGCCATAGGGGCGCCAGATCAGCACGATGATGACGAGGACCAACATCGAGATGAAAGCGAAGCGGACGCCGAGGGCGAACTGCACGGTCGACTCGAACAGGCCGAGCAGGAAGGCGGCATAGAGCGCCCCCATGACGTTGCCGAGGCCGGCCACCACGCAGATGATGAAGGCCTTCAGCATCGGGTCGTAGCCCATCGTCGGCGCGAGCGTGGTGATAGTCGACAGCATGATGCCGGAGGCCGCCGACAGGCCGCCGGCGAGCGCGAACACCTGGGCGTAGACGAGCTCGACCGGCACGCCCATCAGCCTCGCGGCGTCGCGGTTCTGCGAGATCGCCCGGATCGCCCGGCCCATGCGCGTGCGCGCCAGCACCGCCGCCAGCACCAGCATCAGGCCCGCCGAGGTGAGGACGATGATGACGCTGTTGAAGGGCACGTAGACGTTGCCGATGAAGAAGCCGCCCTCGACCGTCAGCGGCTGGCGGATCGGGTAGGCGCCGTAGAGCTTCTGCAGTCCCGCCTCGAGCACCATGCCGATGCCGATGGTGGCGATGATGACGTTGACCTCGAAGCCCTCGCGATCGAGCATGTGGCGCACCACGAGCGCGTACATGGCGACGCCGAACAGCCCGCCGGCGACCACCGTCACGACGATCGCCAGCGGCGCGTTGAGGCCGAGCGCCGCCGTGGCGGTGTAGGCGGCGTAGCCGCCGAGCGTCAAAAGCGCCCCCTGCGCCATGTTGAGGACGTTGAGCGCGCCCCAGATGAGCGACAGGCTGACGGTGGAGATGGCGTACATCGCCCCGAGCGTCAGGCCGCTGATGATGATCTGCGTGGTGGTGTCCACTGCCGCTATCCGCCGAGGTAGGTGGTCAGGATGTCCTCGTTTTCTTCCATCTCGGCCGATGTGCCGTTCCAGACGATCTTGCCGTCGTCGAGGAGATGGACGTGGTCGGCGACGCCGATGATGCGGCTGGCGTTCTCCTCCACCAGCAGGATCGCCAGGCCGTGGCGCTTCAGATCGGCGATGACCTCGTAGATCTGGTCGATGACGAGGGGGGCCAGGCCCAGCGACGGCTCGTCGATGAGCAGGAGCTTGCCGTTCGCCATCAGCCCGCGGCCGATCGCCAGCATGCGCCGCTCGCCGCCGGACAGGCTCGCGACGATCTGCGACTGGCGCTCCTGCAGGCGCGGCAGCAGCGAAAACACCTCCGCCAGGCGCTGCGGCGCCGCCGCGTAGGCAGCCTTCGGATAGGCGCCCATCATCAGGTTGTCGTAGACGCTCATGTCGGTGAACAGCAGGTCGCCCTGCGGGATGTGGACGACGCCCTTCTCGACGATGCGGTGCGCCCGCGCGCCGGAGATTTGCTCATCGGCGAACAGGATCTCGCCGGCACCGAGACGGACGAGCCCGGAGACGCAGCGCAAGAGCGTCGTCTTGCCGTGCCCATTCGGGCCGATCAGCGTGACGACCTGGCCGGCGGGCACGTCGAAGGAGATGCCGCGCAGCACCCGCTGGCCACCGTAGCCGGCCTCGACGCCGCGCAGTTGCAGGAGCGGCGTCGTCATCGCGGACCGACGTCCGCGGAGTAGGCGACGATGCGCTTGCTCATCCGCTCGCCGAGATAGACGCGCTTCACCGTCTCGTCCTGCGCAAGGCCGGCCGGCGTGCCTTCATAGATCTTCTCGCCGTGGTTCATGATCATCACCCGCGTCGAGAGCTGCACGAGAAAGCGCATGACGTGCTCGATCAGCATGATGGTGACGCCGGCGGCAACGAGCTTGCGCACCAGCGCCATCAGCTGCTCGATCTCCTCGAGGTTCAGGCCGCCGACCGGCTCGTCCATCATGAGGATCTTCGGCTTCGTGGCGAGCGCGCTCGCAATCATCAGGAGCTTGCGGTCGAGCGCCGGCAGCCCGCGCACCTCCGCCGAGCGCGCCCGGCGGAAGCCGACGAAGTCGAGCGCCTCCGCCGCCGTCCGCCGGATGTCGGCGCCATAGGTCAGCGGCGGGATCAGCCGCGGCGCGTGGCCGAAGGCGGCGGCGACGAGCACGTTCTGCTCCGCCGTGAGCGTGTCGAAGCCGGCATTTGACTGGAACATGCGGGCAATGCCGAGGTGGCAGATCGCGTGCGAGGGCAGCCGCTCGATCGGCCGGCCCTCGAGTAGCACGGTGCCCCGATCGGCGGGGTTGAAGCCGGAGATGACCTCGAACACCGTGGTCTTCCCGGCCCCGTTCGGCCCGCCGATGCCCAGCACCTCGCCGCGGGCCAGATCGAAGGAGAAGTCCTTCACCGCCGCCATCGCGCCGAAGTACTTCGACACGCCCCGGCACGACAGCAGCGGCTCGGTTTGGTTCACGCCGGCTCCCGCCAATTCTGCTGACCTCAGGCCTTCCACCACGGCGGCAGAACGAACTTCGCCGTCTCATAGGGCGGTGGCGCGATCATCGCCGGGTCCTTGGTG
The DNA here is from genome assembly GCF_046156265.1 of Pseudoxanthobacter sp. M-2. Classification (NCBI taxonomy): domain Bacteria; kingdom Pseudomonadati; phylum Pseudomonadota; class Alphaproteobacteria; order Hyphomicrobiales; family Segnochrobactraceae; genus Pseudoxanthobacter; species Pseudoxanthobacter sp. M-2. The sequence goes on along the minus strand of NZ_JAWDIR010000006.1, from coordinate 50,760 downwards.
TAGTCCTGGATCTGCAGGTACTGGTGCGGCATGCCGAGCGAGGGGTCGTCGGTGGCGTCGGGATAGGGGATCGCCGCCTGCTCGGGATAGAAGAAGTGCGTCGTGCCCATCACGCCGCGATAGATGAGGCGGCGCAGACGCTCCGAGATCTTGCGGTTCTGCGCCTCGTCTCCCGGTGCGCCGGTGCCCCCGGCGAGCGCCGCCGCGATGGCGTAGTACTGGCAGCTGTCATAGACCTGCGCGCCGACGAGTGGGCTCGAGTCCGCGCCGAAACGGTCCTTGTAGCGCTTGATGAAGGCCTGGCCGATCTCATCCTGCAGGGCGGCGATGACGGTCGAGTAGAGCACGCCGTTGGTGCTGTCCTTGCCGATCTCGCGGAAGGCGGCGAGCGAGGGGCCGTACTGCATGTAGACGAGGCTGTTCGTCGGGTTCGGCGCGAACTGCAGCATGAACTGGGCGAGGTCCTGCGGCACCCAGTGCGTCACCGCGATCACCGCCGGCGGATCGGCGCGCAGCTTGGCGAGCGTCGGCCCCCACTCCGAGATCGGCACCACCACCGTCTCGAACAGGCTGATGTCCCATCCATACTTCTCGGCGTTGTCCTTGATGGCGTTGGCGATCACCATCGAATAGTTTTGCGAGCCGGTGACGATGGCGATCTTGTTGTTCGGCTTCTCCCACTCCTTCTTGTCGACGAGACCGTTCAGGAAGGCGAGCAGGCCCTCGCCGTACCAGTACTCGGCCGGGTCACCCATGAAGATGCCGTAGTAGCGGTCGGGATTCTTGCCGACGGTGTCGTGATGGACGATGTCGGTGTTGTGGTGGATGTAGATGATGCCGGCGTCGGCGATGGTGTCGTATTCCTGGGTGACGGCGCCGGTGTTGTAGCCGTTGATGATGGCGTGGACGCCGTGGCGGTCGATCAGGCGCTGCATCGCCGGGATGATGTTGTCGGCGCCCTGCTCCTTGGTGTCCTCGAACACCGGCGCGAGCGGCCGGCCGAGAATACCACCGAGCGCATTGATCTCGTCGCAGGCCATCTCCAGCGCGCGCTTGAACTCGATGCCGTCGGCCGCCGCCCAGCCGGTGAGCGGTACACCGCCGCCGATCGGGATCGGCTCGCCGGTGGCTGCCATGCCCTCGACGGACGGCATGAGTTCCTGCGTCTGGCCGAGTGCGGCGGCGTTCAGCGTCGCCAGCATCGCGCCGGAGGCGGCGAGGCTGCTGCCGAGGGTGAGGAACTTGCGCCGGTCGATGATCTTGCTGCGATCGCCACTGTTGTTCATGATGTTCCCCATCGTCTGGAAGGATGCGTTCCGTCGCGAGCCCGTCACTAGAAGGCTTTTGCGTCGAGGAAGCGCTTCAACACGTTCGACGTCACTCTGGAAACGTTGTTGTCATAGTTGTTGTGGGAGAGGCTGCCTGCCCAGGCGATCGAGCTCGTCGCGAAGACGGCGCCGCCCGCCGCCGTTTCGTAGAACACCATGTCGGCCCGCACGAGCGGATGCTCGCCGCCGCACATGCCCGGCGCGTTGATGAAGATCTCCTCGCAGACGACCATGTAGATCTGCGAGTGGTTCTCCGAGGAGGCCACCACCAGTGCGTTCGGCGGCGTGCCGAGCAGCCGGTCGGCCCGATCGAGTTCGAGGCCGGCGGCGCCGCCGCCGATGAGGCCGAAGTCGCCGATGATCTCCTCCTCGACGCCTTCGAAGATGAACTTCGCCCGCGGATTCTCGGCGTCCGCCGTCTTGCGGTAGTAGGACGAGATGTCGAAGCCCTGGGCGGTGAAGCCGGTGCCCGCCATCATCTGTGGCGGCCGGCCCGAGCGCCGCCACAGACCGCCGAATTCTCCGGTGAAGCTGTGGTAATACTCGCCGGGCTCGGCCGCCCAGGCGCGGATGCCACCCTCGGCGCGGCGCACCTCCATGATGCCCGGCAGCGTCGGGTGGAAGGCGACGCGCCAGTACCAGGCGTTCGCCCCCATGTAGATCAGCCGCCCGCCGTGCCGCTTGAAGGCGTCGAGCCCGTCCCACATTTCCTTCGACCAGTATTCGTGGTGGGTCGAGGTCATGAAGACCCGATAGGGCGCCAGCGCCGCATAGCCTTCGGCGTGGACGTCCTCGTCGGTCAGGCAGTCGTACTCGAAGCCGCTCTCTTCCAGCCAGTCGGTGATGTGGGTGTCGGCGTTCATCTGCCAGAGCGACGAGCCCTTGCCGCCGAGCCAGGACTGGTACTTCGGCCGCATCGTCAGCACCGGCCTGAGGCGCGATGTGTAGCAGACGCCGCTGCCGTCGGAGTGGCTGTCGTAGCAGGAGGCGCCGAACTCGCGGTGCTCGTGCAGGAAGACGTCGGTCTGCTGCAGCACCGCCACCTGGTCGGTGAGGTGCTCGGCCAGCGGCGCGTCCGTCATCATGTGCTCGTTGGCGTAGGCCATGTAGCTCGCCGTCGGGATGACGAAGACGAGGTCCGACGTCTTCGTGCCCCGGGCCGGGCGGACGACGAAGGGGATGAAGTCCTCGTCGTGGGCGGTGGCGATGTGGGCGGCATAGAGGCCGCTGCGCAGGCCGTCGGGCACCGTGAAGGTGAAGTCGGTCTCCCAGGCGCAGTCGTGCAGGTCGTCGTCGTGGAAGTGGATGGCGCCATACTGTTCCGGCGCGTTGCGCCAGTTCATCTCGTCGCCGGTCCAGTTGTGGCCCTTCATGGCGCGCACCGGCATGTTGACGGTCTTGCCATGCAGAAGGTTCGGCGAGGCGTCGGAGATCACGTCGCTGGTGATGTCGGCCGAGAAGTCCCAGGCGGCGACGATACTGGTGAGAAGATCCGGCGGCAGCACGTCACCGCGCAGGCGCTCCATCTCGAGGCGCGAGAGCGCGCGATTGGCGAGCCGCGGCCGGTCGATCTTGCCGTTCAGGTGATCCTTGCCGACGACGCGGCCGTTGCCGGTGCCGGCCGGGCGCGCCGCCATCATCATGAAGGCACCGGCGAGCGCCGGTTTCGCAGCGATGGCCTTCGTCACGGTGGTGGCGCCGGCGGTCAGCGCGTAGGGAACGAGCGGCTCCTGGTGCAGGCGCACCTCGCCCGTCGCGTGGTCGTAGGCGGCGGCGACGAAGTACCACTCGCGCGCCACCATCGGCTTGCCGGTGGAGACGGTCTCTGTGGCGCCGCCCTCCCCCGTCACATCGAGGCAGAGCGCGCCGGCGCCGTCGATGCCGAGTACCAGGCCGCCGGCGTCGCTGCCGAGCGACAGGATCGCCTGCGGGCCCTTGTCCGGCGTCGTCGGCCAGACCATCGCCTGCAGCGTCAGGCTGCCGAGGGCGTCGAAATGGGGGGTGTTCTCCACAATGGCGTGCGAGCCGGCGTAGATGTGCTGGAAGCGCGCCTTGTGGTCGCCGGCGAAGGGCGCCTCGACCTCGCGCTCCTTGTAGCCCGGCCCGTCGGGACTGGTGTCGCCGTGGATGATCTTGACGAGGCGGGCACGATAGGTCGGCTGGCCGACGCAACTCACCATGAAGGTGACCTGCTCCCCCGGGCATGCGCTGATCTTGTCGCTATAGCCCATGATCGACTTCATGATCGTCACTCCCGTTGCCGGCTCGACACTAATCGCTCGCTTTCTGCCTGGAGCCGGCCGCTATTCTTCGAGATCTTCGCCGGTATGGAGCTTCCACCGCTGGCGGAAGACGTACCATTCGACCTCCTCGATGTTGTGGAAGACCTGGTTGGTCATGCGGATCGGCTCGCCGCGCTTGCCGGTCATCTGGCCCAGCACCCACTCCTTGTGAGGAATGCGGGTGATCAGCACGTACTTGCCTTCCATCGGTGCCCCGCGGAAGAGATTGAGCACGCGCTGGAGCTGCGGGCTGTGGCGCCCGATCGGGTTGCGTCGGAATTCTTCGACGACCTTGCGGTCGTCCGGCTGGATCTTGTACATGGCGCTCCCTCGCACGGGCGGCGATGCAAACGGGTGCGGAGGACCGAGATGATAGGTTCGCCCCCGAGGGGCGGAACCGCTCAGACTGGACGATTTCTTTGCTGAGACTGGACGGGCCGTTCCGGCCACGCGCGAGGTCGCGTCCGGACCCGGCGCGTGCCGGGCCCTCGCTCCGGTGACTGCCGCCGGAGCGCCCTGCTCAGGTGGGTCGGCGACGCACCGCGCTCGGCGACAGGCCGTACTTCTCCCGGAAGACGCGCGAGAAATGCGACAGGTTGCGGAAGCCGGCGGCATAGGCCGCCTCCGCCACCGTCATGCCGCTGCGACCGGGGACCGCGAGGTACTCGTAGGCCGCCTGCAGCCTCTGCGCGAGGATGTACTCGCCCACCGTGAGGTCGCCGTTGCGGAAGAGCTTGTAGATGTAGCTGACGGAGACGCCGTTCGCTTCCGCGATCGACGCCGGCGAGAGGTTCATGTCGTGGATGTTGCTGCGGATGTATTCGAGGATGCGGCCGCGCACACGATAGGCGGCGAGCTTGGCGCCATCCCAGTTCGCCTCGGAATCGAGGGTGAGTACGATGGTGTCGACGAGGTTCTGCGCCACCGCCCGCTCATTCGGCAGCGGCCCCGCCTTGCGCGCCATCGCGACGCTGCGCAGGTGGTTGCGGGCGATGCTCGCCATCGCCGGATTGTTCGGCATCCGGCAGGCGCAATAGTCCTCGATGTTCGGGATCCGCCGGCGCAGTTCCTCGCCGGGGATCTTCACCGTCCAGTTCTCGAAGTTGTCCGGGCACGACAGCTCGTAGAACTCCGACGTGCTGACGAGGGCGTAACCGCCGGGATGGACGAAGCCCGAGCGACCCATCTGGCTGAAGTAGAGCACCTCCCGGAACGGCGCGACGAAGACGAAGGCATCCTCCGGATCGCGGGCGATGCGCGGCCGCGTCCGGAACACGCGCTGGGCGTCGGCATCGAAATTGGTGATCGACAGGTGGCCGATGTCGAACTGGTGGATCGTGCCGCGCAGGCCGTCGCTCGAGGTCCCGTTGATCTCGAGGCTGTAATAGACGTCCGACATGATCTCCTGCCAGGCGGCGACCTGCTTCTGGCGAGCAAAACCGAAGGTAGAGAAATAGGTCACTGGCGCAACCCCTCGCCGTCGGACGGACTGGCACTTCGAAACTAGAATACTTGCAGACCATCGCGAAACCTGAATCGCACCGAGGCGCGGCCTTTGGGCATCGGGCCAAAGTCAGCGTCGGGACGGCGCCACAGGATTCACCCGGCCCTCCCGCTTCCGGCCCTATGCACGGACAGTCCGGCTAAAGCCGGCGTCACGTCTTGATCGGTGCCGAGGAAGTCTTCTCCACCAGCAGGAAGGGAACGCCGGCGCGGCCGCAGATGGCGCGCAGGTGCTCCTCGAGCCTCTGTGGGATCGGGATGCCCGCGACCAGCCGCTCGGCCCGGTTGGCCTCCTCGGGGTCGCCGGCGACCAGCACCGGCCGCGCCGGATCGGCCGGCGGCGTCGCCCTGAGCACGTCGATCGCCTCGTCGAGGTCGTCCTCGAACTCGCCCTCCTCGCGGAAGGCCTTCGGGTCGATGGCGAGGAAGAAGTGACCGATGTTGTCGCCATCCGCCGGCTTCTTGGTGCGCTGGTGGATCGGCGAGAACGAGCCGCCCATCAGCGTCCCACCGAGGATGTGCACGAGCATGCCGAGGCCGTAGCCCTTATGGCTTCCGAGTTCCGGTGTGCCGCCGAGCGGCGTCAGGCCACCTTCCTGGCGCTCGAACAGGAAGGTCATCGCTGCGGCGGCGTCAGTGACGACGGCGCCCGTGTCGTCGACCACCCACCCCGCGGGCAGCGGACGGTTGTTGAGGTCGTAGACCTTCACCTTGTTCACGGCTGCGGTGGTCGTCGCCATGTCGAGCGCGAAGGGCGGGTGCCGCCCGGCCGGCGCCGCGAAGGCGATCGGGTTGGTGCCGAGCACGGGCATCGTCCCATTGGTCGGCACCATCGTGATCATCCGGGTCGAACTCGTCACGAGGCCGATCATGCCGCGGGCCGCCGCGATCCGCGCGTAGAGCCCGGCGGCGCCGAAATGGTGCGAGTTGCGCACGCCGACGAGGCCGACGCCGCAGACCGCCGCCTTGTCGACGGCGAGGTTCATCGCCATCGCAGAGACGGCGTGGCCGAGACCCGCTCCGGCGTCGATCAGGGCGGTGCAGGGCGCGTCGCGGACGATCCGCGGCTCGGCATTCAGCTGCAGCTGCCCGGCGGAGTGCATCGCCTCGTACATCATCAGCATCGAGACGCCGTGCGAGTCGATGCCGAGCAGGTCGGTCTCGACCATCAGGGCGGCGGTGGCGGTGGCACTCGCCGGTGTCGCGCCCCAGCCCTGCAGGATCACCTCGATCTGTTGGCGGACGAGGCCTGCGTCGACGTTCATGTCATCGTCCTCGCTGGGTGTCAGGCGGACCCGGCCGCGGCGCCGACCCCCACGGGCCGCGACTTCGGCAGGATCGCAGCGAGGCTCGTCTCGACGACGATCATCGCACTTCCCGGCGCTGACAGCAGCGCCGGAAGGCGCGCGAGTTCGTCCTCGTGGCGTATCCGCGTCACCGCCATCCCGAACGCCCGGCCGATCAGGTCGAAGTCCGGGTTGGCGAAGCTGGTGCCGACGGTGCGGCCGGGATAGTCGCGCTCCTGATGCAGGCGGATCGAACCGTAGGAGCCGTTCTCCGACAGGATCAGCTTGATCGACAGCCTGCGCTCGATCGCCACCGCGAGCTCGTTGCCTGTCATCAGGAAACCGCCGTCACCGACGAGGCAGATCACCGGCCGCTCCGGCGCGCGCAGCGCCGCGGCGACGGCGGCGGGGACGCCGAAGCCCATCGCTCCGGAAATCGGCGCGAGCAGCCGCTGCGGCGGCGTGAACGGAACGACGCGGTAGACCGGCGCGCCGAAGGTGCCGGCGTCGACGGTGACGATGGCGTCGGCGGGAAGGCTCGCGGCGACCGCCGCGACCACCGCCTCGAACGGCACGCCATCGTCGACCGCCGGCCGGCGAGGCGCCGCGATGTCGCGTTGCACTGCCTTGAGGCGGTCCACCCAGGCCGCGCGGCCGGCGGGTTCGCCTGCCATGGGCGCGCCGAGGGCGGCGATCAGTTCGCGCGGATCGCAGGCGATCGCGAGGTCGGCGGCGAAATGCGTGCCGATCACCGCGGGATCGGAATGGGCGTGGACGAGCGTCATCTCCGGCCGGACGAGCGTCGGGAAGCCGTAGCCCTGGGTGGTGATGTCGGTCAGTTGCGCGCCCAGCACCAGGACGAGGTCGCTCTGCCGCAAGAGCTCCATCTGCGCCGGCGGATTGGAAAGGCCCATGTCGCCGGCATAGAGGCGGTGGGCGTTCGGCAAGAGGTCCTGCCGGCGGAAGCTGACGACGGCCGGCACCTCCCAAGCCTCCAGGAAGGCCAGCAGTGCGGCTCGCCCCCCGTCGCGCTCGAACTCGGGGCCGGCGATCACCAGCGGCCGCTCGGCCGTGGCGAGCAGGCTGCGCAACGTGGCGACGTCTTCCGCGCGCGGGGAGCTGCGCACCGGCGCCTGGCGCCGCACCGGCGCCGACGTTGTCATGGCGGTGAGCACGTCCTCCGGCACCGCCAGCACCACGGGGCCGGGGATGCCGGTGGTGGCGACCTGGATCGCCCGCAGCATCGTCTCGGCGATGCGGGCGGGATCGGTCACCTCGGCCGTCCACTTGGCGATCGAGCCGAACATCTGGTCGAAGTCGATCTCCTGGAAGGCGTCCCGGCGCACGTCGGCGGCCGCCACCTGGCCGACGATGAGGATGAACGGCACCTCGTCCTGCTGGCTGGTGTGGACGGCGATCGAGGCGTTGCAGGCGCCGGGGCCGCGACTGACCAGCGCCACCCCCGGCCTCTGGGTCAGCCGCGCGTCGGCGAGCGCCATGAAGCCCGCCCCCGCCTCGTGCCGGCAGACGACGGTGTCGATGTCGGGCCGCCCGTAGAGGGCGTCGAGCAGGCCGAGGTAGCTCTCGCCGGGGACGCAGAACACGCGGTCGATGCCGTTCAGCACCAGCGTCTCGACGATCACTTCACCGACTGTGGTCATCGGAACTCCGCACAAGGCTTCATCATTCAGGCGAGCCGCCGCCACCATCGATGTGGGCAGGCCGACGGTCGCCGCCGCCGCGATGCACGGCGACGACGACCGGTTCGCCGGGTCGAGGGCGCTCAGAGCTTGCCGACGCTCGTCATGTCGGCCGGCAGGATGCCGAGGCGCTGCAGCTCGGTCAGTTGCTGGATCATCGTGTCCTCGGAATCGAGGCAGTCCTGGAAACCGAACTTCCGTGCCTTGATCGTGCTGGTGATGTTGTCGTAGGGCGTCTTGAAGATGAAGTCGCCGAAATGCCAGGCGGCGATCTTGTCGTAGGCGTAGGGCTTCAGGCCGTGCCGCTTGACGAGGGCGTCCCAGATCGGCGCCTTGTCGGCCATCATCGTCGTCAGCTCGAAGGGCTGCGGATAGCCGAGCGGCATGTCGAAGAACTTCGCCACCGTCTCGAACATGCGCTCCCAGCGGAAGTAGTCGCCGTTCGTGATGTTGAAGATCTCGCCTGCGCACTCCGGCGTCTCCGCCGCCCACTCGGTCGAGCGCGCGAGAATGCGGGCGTCGGTGTACTGGTAGAGCACCTCGTAGTTCTGGCGGGTGCCGGGGAAGACGAGCGGCAGGCCGAGCGACTTGGAAATCAGCGCGTAGACGGCGATGACCATCAGGAGGTTGAACGGGTTGCCCACGGCCGGGCCGATCACCGCCTCCGGCCGGATCGCGGTCCACGACCATGCCTTGCCGACACTCGCCTCGCGCAGGAAGTCCTCCTGGGCGTAGTAGAAATTCGGCGGCATGTGGCGCGGGTCGCTCTCCTTCGCCGGCGTGCGGAACGGGCCGAGGTGGCAGCCATAGGCCTTGCCGCCCTGCATCAGCGTGACGTGGCGCAGCGTGTCGCCGGAGCCGGCCTCCAGGCCCTTGATCAGGTTGACGACGAGCTCACGGTTCGGCGCCACCTGGGCGGCGAGATCAGGCGTCCACTGCAGCGCCGCAAAGACGGCGTGGGTGGCGCCCTTGATGCCACCCAGCGTCTTCAGCGAGGCGGCCGCGTCCAGCAGGTCGACGGAGACGTGCTCGGCCTTCATCGGGAAGTCCGGCTTGCTGCGCGACAGGCCGACCACCGACCAGTCGTCGAGCGTGTCGAAATGCGCGATGACGGTCCGCCCGATGACGCCGACGGCGCCGGCGACGACCAGCTTCTTCTTGGCCATGTCTGCTTTCCCCATGCTTCGATCGGCGCGCGGCAAGGACGGGGCGGCGCGGCGGCGGCTCGGTTCGGTGTCGGTTCAGGCGACGGCGCGGTGCGGCGTGTGGCGGCGGAGCGCCGGCATCACCTCGCCGATGAGGCGGCGCATCGACGCCTTCCACATCGCCTTCTCGTCCCACTCGTGGAAGGTGCAGAGCAGGCCGCCGAACGGCCCGACCTCGTCCCTGAAGTTCGCGAGCTTCTCGGTGACCGTGCGGGCGCTGCCGATGATCACCATCGAGGCCATCACCTTGTCGAGGGTGACGTCCTCCGGCTCGGTGGTCGGCGTCATCGAGAAGATCTTGATCGCGCCGGCGCGCGTCAGCTGCGTCAGCAGGTAGTTGTAGTAGCTCCAGATGGCATTGCCGGGCGTCGCCAGATAGTCCTCGGCCTCGCTGTCGGTCTCGGTGACCAGGATGGTGCGGGCCACCCGCCAGGTCGCCGGGTCGGCCTTGAGCCCTGCCGACTGCGCCCCGGCGCAATAGGACTCCCACTGGCTGCGGACAATCCACGGCGCGTTGAAGTTCGCCGAAATGAGGTGCCAGCCGCGCGCGCCGGCAAGCTTCGCCGTCCCCGAATAGGGCGACATCGCCGAGGTACAGAAAGCCGGGAACGGCTGCTGCAGCGGCTTCGGCATCAGGCCGATCGTCATGTCCGGCTGGTAGGTGTCGCTCGCCTTCACCGACCAGTGCGTGCCCTGGATGTTGAACGGAGCCTCGCCCTCCCAGATCGCCCGGATCATGCCGGCCGACTCGTCCATCATCTCCTGGCGGTTCTTGTCGGTGGTGCCGAACAGCTCGAAGTCGGAGGCGAGCCCGCCCGGCCCGATGCCGAGGATCAGCCGACCATCGCAGAGATGGTCGAGCATCGCGGCGTCCGCCGCGACGCGGGCGGGATGGTACTGCGGCAGGTTGACGACGCCCGACCCGAGCTTGACGTGCTTCGTCTGCGACGCCAGCCCCGTCAGGAACTGCAGCGAATTCGTCACCGGCTCCACCTTGGTGGAGGTGTGCTCGCCGATCCAGAACTCGTCGTATTTCAGCTCGTCCGCGAACAGCGCCGCCTCGACGTCCTGGCGATACATTTCATTGTAGCTCAGCTTCGTCGTATGAAGCGGCATCATGAACAGTCCGAGCTTCATCTGTCGTCTCCCTGGCTTCCCGCGCATCGCGACGTGCCACCGATGCTGCGTTCTGAAATTTTAGACCTGCGTCGACTGCACTTTTTGTTGCTTCATCGGCCGCCACGTTCCCTCGGTGGCGGCGACCGCGGTCAGGTGATCGGGCGGTTGAAGCGGCCGTAGAGGAGGAGCGTGACGAGGATCACCGCGCCGTAGATGATCTGGCGGTGCGGGTCCGGCATCTGCAGCACCGACAGCACGCTCGTCAGCAGCGTCATGAAGACGACGCCGAGAAGCATCCCCGTCACCGATCCGCTGCCGCCCTGGATGCTGGTGCCGCCGATGACGATCGCCGCGATCACCGGCAGCAGGTAGGGATCGCCCATCGTCTGGTAGGCCTGGTTGGCGTAGCCGGCGAGCAGCAGGCCGCCGAGCGCGCTGCACATGCCGGCGAACACGAAGACGAGGATGACGACACCCTGCGTCGCAATGCCGGACAGGTAGGCGGCGCGCTCGCCGTTGCCGATTGCGACAATCGCCCGGCCGATATAGGTCCGCGTCAGCAGAAACGCGGCGACGGCGCTGACGCCGAGCCATACATAGAGTGCGTTCGGCAGCCCCAGCGTGCGGCCGACGGCAAGGCTGCGCATCAGCGGCGAGGCCTCGCCGGGTGGCGCGAAGCCGCCGGTGATGAAGATGCAGAGGCCGAGGATGACGGCGTTGATGCCGAGCGTCCAGATCATCGCCGGCACGCGCAGCAAGGCGACGCCGATGCCGTTGACGAGGCCGATGAAGGCGCCGACGGCGAGCCCGAGCGGCATCGCGAGCTCGGTCGACCAGACCTCCTGCGCCGCGGCGCCGACACCCACCACCGAGGTAGCGGCGATGGCCGCGCTCGTCATCGTCCACGGTATCGAGAGGTCGATCTGGCCGAGCACGATGACGCCGAGCGCTCCCAGCGCCACCACGCCGAGGAACGACGAGATCTGCAGCTGCTGCAGGAGGTAGGTCGCACTCAGAAAGTTCGGCGAGGCGCTCGCGCCCACCGCGATGATGGCGATGATCATCAGGCCGACGATCGTCGTCGGCGAGCGCAGGACGGCAGCCATCACCGGAGCACCTTCAGCTTGTTGCGGCTGGTGATCATCTCGATCGCCCCGACCGAGACGGCAGCGAGCAGCACCAGGCCCTCGAACAGCGGCTGCGCCATCGGCGGCAGGCCGGTGAAGATCATGATCGTGCTGATCGTCCTCAGCAGATAGGCACCGGCGATGACGCCGATCACCGTGCCGACGCCGCCGGCGAGCGAGGCGCCCCCGATCACCACCGCCGCGATCGAGTTCAGCGTGTAGGAGAAGCCGACCGAGGCGTCGCCCGACAGCGTCTGGAAGGCGAGGAACAGGCCGCCGCAAGCGGCGAAGAAGCCGGCCAGCACGTGGGCGAGCAGGCGCGCGCGCTTCGGATTGAGGCCGGACATGAAGGCCGCGCTCTCGTTCGAGCCGATCGCGTAGAGCGAGCGGCCGAGCACGGTGCGCGACAGTGGCCACCAGACGAGGTAGACGACCGCGAAGAGCAGGATCAACGAGGTCGGGAAGAAGCCGAAGGTCTCGTAGGTCAGGAGATCGGACAGCGCCTCGTCGACGTCGCCGCCCGGCGTCGGCCGGACGATCAGCGCGAGACCGGTGTAGATCGCGCCGGTGGCGAGCGTCGCGACGATCGGCTGGATCCGGCCGAAGACCACCGCCACGCCGTTGATCGCGCCGCACAGGCAGCCGACCGCGAGCACGGCGACGACGCCGACGGCGATCTCGAACGGCGTGCCGCTGACGAGTTCCGAGGCGAGCGCGTTCGAAAGCGCCAGCACGGCGCCGATCGACAGATCGAGGCCGCGCGTCACCACCACGAAGAACTGTCCGACCGCGACGAAGGCGAGCGTCACCGCCTGGTTCGCCCACGGCGTCATGCTGGCGACCGCCAGGCCGCGCGGGTGGATGGCGATCAGAACGCTGAACAGAATCGCCAGCACGACGAGCGGCAGGGCGAGGCGCCAGGCGCCGGGCGGCAGCGACAGCGGCGACCGGCGGCGGCGCTCCGGCGAGGCTTCGGCAGCGACCATCAGCGGCCTCCCACGTCCGCAGCGTCGTCGGCGAGCGCGAACGAGGCGCGCAGGATGTTGCGCTCGTTGATGTCGTCGCCGGTGAGCTCGCGCAGGATGGTGCCGCCATAGAAGATGCCGACCCGGTCGCAGAGCCCGATCAGCTCGTCATAATCGGTGGTGTGCAGCACGATCGCCGCGCCCTCGTCGGCGAGCCTTCGCAGCAGCCCGTAGATCTCCGCCTTGGTGCCGACGTCGATGCCGCGCGTCGGATCGCACAGCAGGATCAGGCGCGGGTCACAGGCGAGCCACTTGGCGAGCACCACCTTCTGCTGGTTGCCACCCGACAGCGAGGAGACCGGTGCCCTGGGCGTTGATGCCTTGATCTGCAGACGCTTCATCAGCTCATCGACCAGCCGGCGCTGGCGGCCGGCATCGATCACGCCGAAACGGGTCAGCCGGTCGAGCACGCTGAGGGTGAGGTTGTTGGCGATCGTGAGGGGAAGGTGCAGCCCCTCGCTCTTGCGGTCCTCGGGGACGAGCGCAATGCCGAGTTCCCGGCACTTTGCCTTCCCGGGGCTGCCGATGGTGACCGGGCGGCCGTCGAAGCGGATCTCGCCGCTGACGTTTCGCAGCACACCGAAAAGTGCGAGCAGCGTCTCGTGCTGGCCGTGGCCCTCGAGGCCACCGATCCCGTAGATCTCGCCCGGCCGGACGACGAAGCTCACCTTGTCGATGCGGCCGTCCCAGGTGAGGCCACTCACCTCGAGCAGCGGCGGACCGGAGGCCGGTGCGGGCTTCGGTGGATAGATCTGCGACACCGAGCGCCCGAGCATCAGTTCGACGACCGCGTCCGGCGACCGCGTGCCCTGCGCGAAGGTCTCCACATGCCGGCCGTTTCGGAAGACCGAGCAGGTGTCGCAGAGCGTGTCCACCTCGTGCATCCGGTGGGTGATGTAGAGGATCGACACGCCCTCGTCGCGCTGGCGCCGCAGGATCTGGAACAGCCGGCCGACCTGCTGCTCGCCGAGCGCCGAGGTCGCTTCGTCGAGGATCAAAAGCCGCGGCCGCTTCGCCAGCGCCTTGGCGATCTCGACGAGCTGTGCCTCCGACAAGGTGAGCGAGCGCACGATGTCGGTCGGGTGCACCTCTGAGCCGAGTTCGCGCAACAGCGCCTCAGCGGCCTTCCGCTGCCGGCCGCGGTTGATGAAGCCGACCGGCCCGCTGCCGTGCGCCAGGAAGATGTTGTCGGCCACCGACAGGTCGGGAACCAGCGAGAGCTCCTGGAACACGCAGGCGATGCCAGCGGCCGCCGCCGTCGCCGGCGAGCGCACGGCCAGTTCCTCGCCATCGATCGTCACGGTGCCGGCATCGGGGCGAACGACGCCGGTGAGCACCTTGATCAGCGTGCTCTTGCCGGCGCCGTTCTCGCCGAGGATGGCGTGGATCGAGGCCCGGCGGATCAGGAGGTCGACGGACTGCAGCGCGTTCGTGCCGCCGTAGCTCTTCGAGATGCCGGCGAGCGAGACGAAATCGCCGCCCGCGCCGGCGCTGTGACCGGCGGCGGACGTGATCGGGCCGTCTGGAGCCGGGCCCGCTGCCCGGTGCGACGCAATGGTGGAACTCACGGTCACCGCCCGCAATCGGTGGGAGGGGCCGGCGACGTCGATGACGAGCATCGAGCGTCGCCGGCCGGACGCAACCTTCGTAAGGTCGGCGGGGCGTTTACGTGTTGTCGGGCGTCTGGCTCATGATCTGCTCGGCGGTGAAGTCGATCCCGCAAGCCGGGAAGGAGGTCGCCGCGTAGAAGGTGTTCGGCAGGCTGGTCCAGTAGTTGACGCCGTCCTTCAGCTCTTCGGTCTTGATCGCCGGGATCGCGAGACTGACGAGGCTCGGCATCGGCTCGCCCTTCAGCTGGGCGATCAGCGCCTGCATCGTCACGGCCGACATCGCCGGGGCCTGCGCGGCGGACAGCCCTTGCACCTTCTGCTCGGCCATGATGATGCGCGTGCCGTTCTCGGCGTCGCCGGCGATCGGGATCATCGGCATCTTGGCGTCGATCAGCGCCCGCACGACGCCGGCGCAGCCGTGCTGGCAGACGACGCCGTCAAACTGGCCCTGGGTGGCGAGCACGTCGGCGACCACCTTCTGCACCGTGCCGGTGTCCCAGTTGCCGACCACCTCGGTGACCTGGATGCCGGGCACCTTGTCGAGCACGCTGCGCATGCCGTCATGGTTGTCGCGGTCGACGGAGTTGCCCGGCAGGCCGCGCACCTCGAGGACCTTCGGGTTCTCCTTGCCCTTCAGCCGCTCCACGACGTCCTTCGCCTTGATTTCGCCGAGCTGGAACTGGTCCTCGTTGACCTGAACGATCTCGTCGGTGTCGAGCACGTTGTCGAAGGCAACGAGCGCCACGCCGGCGCGCTTCGCCCGCTTGACGATCGGACCGAAGGAGGTGGCGTTGACGGCGTTCAGCACGATGCCGTCGTAGCCGGCGCCGATCAGGTTATCGAGGGCCGAAATCTGCGCGGCGACGTCGTTGCCGACGCTGATGATCTTGAATTCCTTGAGATCGGCCTTGTTCTCCGGGAGAGCCGCCCATGCCTTGGCGGCCTGGATCATGTTGATCCGCCAGTCATTGCCAACGAACCCGTTGACCAGCGCGATCCGGTACGGGCCGGGCTTCGCTTCCGTCTGGATCGTCTTGGCATTCGGAGCGGGGACGAAGCAGGCCGGGTTATAGGTTTCGGCTGCCGCGACAGGAGCGATCGACATCAGCACGGCTGCCGTCGCCAGCAGCCCGATCTTGCAGGAGAACAAGGAATGCACGACGTTTCCTCCATGACGAGTTTATTTTATTGTCTGGTGGCGCGGGCGACGTGAAACGTCTGGATTTTATACTCAGGTGCCGCGACCTCCCCCCAGAGACAGCGCATCTTACAAGTGGCCGCGCCGGCCAACAACATAAATTGCTGGCGTGCCGTCTCTGCATTCTGTGTTGCGAGACCGCCACGCTGGTGTGAGAGTGCGGCCGTGGTCCTTCCGTCGGCGCGACCCGCCGGAGCGACGCGCGCGACCCATCCTTTCGCGGCCCCGCGGCGGCAACGCGGTCGGCTGCGGGGGACGCCATCGGCGCGACCACCTGTGCGGGTGAACGTCGTTGGACCCGGTGCGGGCACGGTGGCGGATGGGGCAGCGCGTCGCCGCCGGCCGCGAACTGGCGCACCCGGCACCGGGCCGGTAGGGTGGCGCCGCAGCCCTCGAACAAGAGCCGGACATGCCGTCGCCTCTCGCCACGAACACCACGACCCTGCGCAGCACCAGTCCGCGCGATCTGCCCGGCCTTCTCAAGCATACCGACGATCGCCTCGCCCAGTTGAGCCCGCAGTTCCAGCAGGTCGCGCGCTACTTCATCGACAATTCTGACGAGGTGGCGCTGGCACCGGTTCGTGTACTCGCCGGGCATATCGGAGTTCATCCGTCGACCATCGTCCGTTTTGCAAAGCATATGGGCTACGACGGCTTCAAGGAGATGCAGCTGATCTTCAAGGCCGGGATGTACGCGAAGGCTCAGGGCCTGAATTCGCGCATCTCACGCCTCGACCAGCAGCTCGCGGCGCGCGGCAACCAGAAGTCGAGCGACGGTGTGCGCAACATCATCGCCGCCGAGATCACCAGCCTGCAGACGCTGCTGGAGCGCCTGTCGATGGAGGAGCTCGAGCGCGCGGTGAAGCTGCTGGTCGCCGCCCGCATCGTCTGGGTGGTCTGCGGCCTGGACGGGATGGCCGTCGGCGCGCACCTGACTCGAATGCTGACCCTGTTGCCGCGCGATGCCAGACTGCTGGAGGCCGGCAGCGCCCGATCGGCCGAGGCGATCCATCTCGCGAGGGCCGGCGACGTCATCGTCTTCATCGAGATATCCCACGAGCGCTCCGACGAAACCCTCGCCGAGATCGCCGTGGCGCTCCGCGCCAACTGCAAGCTGATCGTCATCGGCCCCGATCCGCGGCCGCGCGAGGACGGCCATGTCACCTTGCAGGCGTCGACCAACAGCACGCAGCCGGTGCCGACGCTGGCCGGCCCGCTGACGCTGGTGCACATCCTCGGCATGCAGGTCGCCAACCGCACCAACCCGAGCCGCTTCCAGCTGCCGGACATGGCCCAGTTCGATCCACTCGGCTGGTGACGCCGGCACCGCCCCGTCAACCCGTCGCGAGCAGGCGCTCGGAGAGCGGCGTCGGGGCGCAGAACTGTCGCTGGTGGTAGACGAGCGGCATGCCGGCATCGTCGCATCTCGTCTCGACAACCCGGCCGATGTAGATGGTGTGCGTCTCAGTTGCCATCTCGGTCTCGAGCTCACAGTCGAAGGCGGCGATCGCCGAGGGCAGCACGGGCGCCCCGGTGACGAGCTCCGTCCACGGTTCGCCGGCGAAGCGGACGGCCCCCTTCGAGCCGTCCATCGCCGCGAACCGCTCGGCGACCCACTGCTGGTCGTCGCCGAGGATATTGACCGAGAAGCTGCGCGTCCCGGCGATGACGTCGTGCGCCTCGGCGGAGCGGTTGACGCAGACGAGGAGCCGGGCCGGAGAGGCGGAGAGACTGCAGACGGCCGTCGCCGTCAGTCCGCGGCGCAGGTCGCCCCGGCCGGAGGCGATGACCGCGACGCCGCCGGCGAGCTGGCGCATCGCGCGCTTGAAGCCGGCTTCGACTGCCTCGACGTCGACCATCTGCGATCTCCGCTCCCCCGGTATCCGCCCGTTGCGCCCCGCGAGGCCCACCTCCCGTCTACCCGGTCTCGCCGCGGCGTGCAACGGATTGTTCAAAGATTGCTCTTTGGATTTTTTGTTGCATATCGATCCGGAAGGCCCCGTCCACGGTGAGGGCGGCTTGCATCGCGGGGTGCCGTTGGTACTGTCCGAGCCGTCGCTGCCGTCGGCCATCCGCCGGATTCCAGGCAGCTTCCGGAGCCCGACGTCTGATGCATCTGGGTCTCTTCATGATGCCGATCCACATGCCGGGGCGGCGGCTGCGGGACATGCTCCACGAGGACACGGAGAAGATCGTGTTCTCCGAAAAGCTCGGGTTCTCGGAGGCGTGGGTCGGCGAACATTTCTCCGCGACGACCGAGCCGCTGACCTCGCCGCTGATGTTTCTCGCCTCGCTGCTGCCGCTGACGAGCCGCATCAAGCTCGGCACCGGCGTCATCAACCTGCCGAACCACCACCCGGCGATCGTCGCCGGCGAGGTGGCGCAGTTCGACCACATGAGCAACGGGCGTTTCCTGTTCGGCATCGGCCCCGGCGGCCTCGCCAGTGATCTCGAGCTGTTCGGCAATCAGGACCCGCTGCTGCGCGGCGAGAAGATGCTCGAGAGCATCGACATCATCCTGAAGATCTGGTCGCAGGACCCGCCCTACCAGATCAACGGGCGCCACTGGGACATCGAGATCCAGCGCGCCATCGTGCCGTCGCTCGGTGTCGGCTACATGCCGAAGCCACTGCAGCAGCCCCATCCCCCGATCGCGGTCTCGGCGATGAGCCCGAGCTCGGCGAGCGTCAAGACGGCGGCGATGCAGGGCTGGATTCCGATCAGCGCGAACTTCATTCCCGCCGACAGCGTCGCGACGCACTGGGGGAAGTACCTGGAGGGTTGCCGCGAGGCCGGCCGCCGCCCCAACGGCGAGGAATGGCGTGTCGCCCGCAACATCGTCGTCGCGCCGACGGCAGCGGAGGCGAAGGAACGCGCGCTGGACCCGCGGGGCAGTACGCATTTCTACTACAAGTATCTTTGGGAAGGCATGAAGAACAGCGGCTATACGATCGCCATGCGGCCGCATCGGGACATGTCGGACGACGACGTGACGATCGAGGGCCTGATCGAGCACATGGTGATCTACGGCACCCCGAAGACGGTGCTGGACCGGCTCGTCGCCTTCCGCGACCAGGTCGGCCCGTTCGGCACGCTGCTGCTCGCCGCCATGGACTGGACCGGCGTCAACGAGGCGCGCGAACGCTACGGCATGACGGAGCTCGCCGAGCGTATCATGCCTGCCTTCTCCCGCCACGCCGCCACGACGGTGCACGCCTGACCGGCGGGCGCCGGTCCGGGGCGGCGCGCAGGTTCACGCCGTCATGTGGGTGACGTAGCGGGTCTCGAGGTAGGCCTCGATCCCTTCGATGCCGCCTTCGGCACCGAACCCGCTGTCGCGGGTGCCGCCGAAGGGCGTCTCCGACGAGGCGATCTGGTAGTGGTTGATCGCCAGCATGCCGGAGCGGACACGGCGGCGCAGATGCTCGGCGGTCTTGTTCGAATCCGTGAAGCAGTATGCGGCGAGCCCGTAGTCGAGCCGGTTCGCCTCGGCGATCGCCTCGTCGATATCGTCGAAGGCGTTGATCGCCGCGATCGGGCCGAACACCTCCTCGTTCATCATCCGGGCGGCCGTCGGCACGGCGCCGAAGACCGTCGGCTGGAAGAAGTAGCCCGGCCGGTTGAGACGGTGCCCGCCGGCGTGCCGTGTCGCGCCGCTCGCCGCAGCGTCGGCCACGAACTCCTCCATCGCCGCGAGCCGGCGCGGGTTGGCGAGCGGCCCCATGCCGGTGTCCGGATCGACGCCCTCGCCGACCTTCAGGGCATCCGCCGCGGCAACGAAAAGCTCCAGGAAGTGGTCGTAGTGCTGGCGCTGCACGAGGAAGCGGGTGGGTGACACGCACACCTGCCCGGCGTTGCGGAACTTGGCGACGGCGCCGAGCGTCGCCGCCCGCTCGACATCGGCGTCCCTGGCGACGATCACCGGTCCGTGGCCGCCGAGTTCCATCGTCACCCGCTTCAGCGCCCGGCCCGCCTTGGCCGCGAGGTCGCGGCCGACCGGCACCGAGCCGGTGAAGGTGATCTTGCGGATCACCGGTGATGCGATCAGGAAATCGGAAATCTCCGCCGGGCGGCCGTAGACGACGTTCAGCACGTCCGACGGCAACCCGGCCTCGAACAGCGCCTCCGCCAGCAGAAGCACCGTCGCCGGGGTCTCCTCGGCGCCCTTGATCACCACGGAGCAGCCGGAGGCGAGCGCCGGCGCGAGCTTCTGCACGGCCGTCCAGGCGGGAAAATTCCAGGGCGAGAAGGCCGCCACCGGGCCGAGCGGAACCTTGTAGGCGGTCTGCGTCACGACGTTCGAGCGCGCCGGGATCACCCGCCCGTAGACGCGCCGGCCCTCCTCCCCCGCCCACTCCAGCGCTTCCGCCGTGCTCGTCCACTCTGCGCGGGCGAGGGCGACCGGCTTGCCCTGCTCCAGCGTCAGCGTGTGTGCGAGATCGTCGAGGCGGGACCGGACGATCCGCGCGGCCTCGCGCAGCACGTTCGATCGCGCCAGCGGCGCAGTCTCGGACCACGCCTCGAACCCGCGCGCCGCCGATGCCACCGCCGCTTCGAGCTCCGCCCGGCCCGCGATCGGCAGCTGGCCGAGGTCCTCCTCCGTGGCGGGATTGACGACCGCGAGCGTTCCCTCGCCGGTGCGCTCGATGCGCCGGCCGGCGATGCGCAGAACGAGTTCGGGGAAGCGGACGTCGCGGGCCGGCGTGCGGTGGGTCGTGCTGTCGACGGCTGCCATCGTCGTCACATCCTGTTGTTGATTGAAGCCGCCGACAACCCCGCGGCGTTGCCTTGCCACGGCCGGGCCGCAGCGTGTTCCTTACACACTCCCCCGTCGTCCCGCAATTTTTTGTTCCGGCCAAAGCTTCCGCACTTTACGGTGCAAGCCCGGCGAACCATGGTCGCCCACCGACGACGGCCCTCCCCTCGCCGCCCCGCCGGAGGTCGTCTCGGGCGCGGAGGGAGCGCCGCCGGGAAGCCCGCCCGTCGCCTCAGTCGAGCGCGGCGCGGCGCAGGCCGACCGCCGTCAGACCGGACCAGTCCTTGCCCTCGCCGCCATGGGCGAGCGCCTCGAGATAGATGTCGCGCAGCGCACTGGCGAACGGCAGCGCGGCGTTCACCGCCTCGCCAGCGTCGAGGGCGAGCTTGGCGTCCTTGAAGCCGAGGCGCATGTCGAAGCCCGGCGGTTCGAACTCCTGCGCCCCGATGAACTTCGAATAGATGCGGTAGATCGGCACGTCGAACAGCGAGCCGACGACGGTGTCGAGGACGGTCTGCGGCTCGAGCCCGTAGGCCTTCGCCAGCACCGAGGCCTCGCCCATCGCCTCCAGCATGCAGGCGACCATCAGGTTGCCGGCGATCTTGGCGACATTCGCCTGGCGCGGATCGGGACCGAGGCGCCAGGTCTTCTTGCCCATGGCGTCGAACAGCGGCTGCACGCGGGCGATCGCCGCGTCGTCGCCGGCCGCCATGATGTTGAGCTGCCGCTCCGCCGCCATCTCCGGCCGGCCGAACACAGGCGCCGCCACATAGGCGACACCGCGCTCGGCGTGGAAGGCGGTGAGGTCGGTGGCGCAGTCGACCGAGGCGGTCGCCATGTTGATGTGGACGGTGGCGGACCCGCCCTCCGGCAGGATGCCGCCGGGGCCGAAGACGGCGCGCATCGCCTTGTCGTTCGGCAGCATCGAGATGACGGCGTCGCCGCCGAAGGCGTCGGCCGCGCTGGAGGCCGCCTGCGCGCCCGCCTCGACGGCCGCGGCGACGGCCTCGGGCGCCGCGTCGAAGGCACGGACACGATGCCCGGCGCGCACGAGGTTGGCGATCATGACGCGGCCCATGCGGCCGGCCCCGATGAAGCCGACATCCATCTTGTCGAGGGTCCTTTCCCTGGCGAGCCCCCACGGGGACGGGGTGCAATCGTTTGCTCCTGCTTTGCAGAGCCTTGCACGCCCGCGGTATGCGGTTCAAGTCGCCACCGGCGGCACTTGCCAGACAACGCCATTGTGGCGGCGTTCAGAGTGAACCTGCTCGCGAAGTGGTGCGATGTGGACAGTGTTGTTCGGAGATCGGCCGCATGCTGGCCTGGGATATGAAGCCGATCCAAAGGCGAGGACTTCGAGAGAGCCGTGAGACGCGGCTTTTGGAACTGTCGCTTTCGGCGCATGACGCGACATCGACACGGGGACCTCTGCCAGTGCTGCACATCGGGCGCCCTCCCGGTCGGCGTTTTCGTCGCTCCGTCTGCCGGTCAGGCGAGGTCGCGCATCACCGCCTCACGCGCCCGCGTGCCAGCGTTCACTAACTCGTACGAGTGTATGAATCTCCGTTGACGTCGCGCACGGCCGTTGCTTAACTGCAGTCAGGCAGGGCTCGCTGGGACGGGGATCAGGTTTCGAGACGTAGTCTGCGCCTGACGGCAAAGAAGAATCGAGGATGGCGCATGACGACTGCCGCCGAAGGTCGGGCCATCGAATCGGATGAAAATCCGTTTGTCGTCACGCCCAGGGGGTTCTACCGGCGCTGGCTGATGACCCTGGACGACCACGACGAGGTCCGGCGGCTCGTCGACAGCCTCGAAGCGTCCACAGAGGACAAATGGGTCCCCGTCTGGCGGAATGCCGGCCGCTCCTACGAGGAGGCGGGCGACCGGCTCGAGGCGGATCGCGACTATGACGGCGCCCGCCGCGCCTACCTTACAGCCAAGACCTACTATGCCATCGCCCGGTTCCCCTGGGAGCTCTCGCCGCTGAAGCGGGAGGTGAGCCAGGACTGTTCGCGCGCCTTCCGGAAGGCGAACGCCCACGTCGATCCGCCCATGCACTTCGTCGAGATACCCTGCGAGGGCAAGACGATCCGGGCATTCTACCGGGCGCCGCGAGCGACGCGGAAAGTGCCCGCCATCCTCGTGATGTGCGGCTCGGACGTCTTCAAGGAGGATCGCGCCTGGGCGGCGGAGATGGCGCTCGACAGCGGCCTCGCCGCCCTCGTCATGGATGCCCCCGGCACCGGCGAGAACCCGTTCCCGTGGGATCCCGCATCGGTGAAGGCGTGGATGGCGGCCATCGACTGGCTCGCCGCCCGCCCTGAAGTCGACCCCAGGCGCATCGGCGCCTTCGGCACGAGCCGCGGCGGCTACTCGGTCATGCAGCTCGCCGGCGCCTATCCGGAAATGGTGAAGGCCGTCGTCGCCTCCGCCGGCCACCCCTTCGGCTACGAGCTCCCGCCAGACGAGATGGACTGGGTGGTCGAAGGGCGCAATCGCCGCTCGCTGTTCGTCTATGGCCCGCCCGGCAGCCCTCCGACGTTTCCGCGCTGGTCGAAGGAGCGGGAGAACGAGATCTTCGACAAGTGGGCCCTGTCGAAACTCGGCCTCGTTGATCGCATCACCATGCCGATCCTGATGATCAACGGAAAGCACGACGTGCTGGCGCCGATTGGCAACATCTACTTCATGCTGGAACATGGACCGGTGACGGGACGTGAGGCGCGCATCTATCCGGACGGGGGCCACGGCGCGGGCAAGTACCAGAAGATCTGGCGCCCCGCCGCCTTCGAGTGGCTGGCATCGAAGCTCTCCTGATGAGGGGTCCGGCAATGGGCGACGCTCCCCCGGTTCCACGTTGCCCCGCCGGCGACGCCTTTGCCGCGGCGCCGATCCTCTGGGTCGAGGGCAAAGTCGCCTCGCCGGGCCTCGAGAACCAGCCGGACCGCGCGGGGAACTCGCCCCGGCAGCGCACGCGTCTATCGCCACGCCGAGGTCCAAAGGACTACGTTACTTGCCACGCACTCCAGTTGCCGGCCCTTATAGTCGCGCATATACACTCATGAGACAATAATACGGCAGCGATCGACCGAACCACTTGAATATTGGCTCGATCGAAACGTGCGTTCAAGAAAGAGTGGGAGGGAACTACATTGCAGTGCACGCGCACGATGATTTTGTGCTGCGCCACGAAGCCTGTTGATGGCCTCGGCGGGATTGGTCGACGCGGCATGACCGGCAGTGGTGTTGCCGTTCAGACGAGCAACGAGCGATGCTGAGCGCAGCGATCGAAGGCCTCCTCGCGCTGTTCACGGCGCAGTCCCTGCTTTTTCTCGTCCTCGGCGTTCTGTTCGGCATCCTCATCGGCTTCCTGCCGGGCCTCGGCGGTGTCGCGGCGATGGTGCTGCTGCTGCCATTCATCTTCGGCCAGGATCCGGCGGCGGTGATGGCGCTGCTCCTCGGCGCGCACGTCGCGACGATCTACAACGACGGCATCACCAGCATTCTCTTCAACGTTCCGGGCGCCTCGAAGGGCATCGCGCTCTGCTTCGACGGCTACCCGATGACCCAGAAGGGCCAGGGCAAGCGGGCGCTCGGCGCCGCGGCGATGGCCTCCATGGTGGGTGGGCTCACCGGCGTCGTCTTCCTGATCGCTATCCTGCCGGCCACCCGGGCGATCATGCTGTCGCTCGGGCCGCCGGAATACTTCGTGATGGGGCTCTGGGGCCTCGCCGTCATCGCGGTGTTTTCCGAAGGGTCGGTGCTGCGCGGTCTCGCTGCGGGTGGCCTCGGGCTCCTGTTCGCCTTCGTCGGCCAGAACCCAATCACCGGATCGGACCGCTTCACCTTCGGCATTCTCTACCTGCACGAGGGCATCGATTTCGCGGTCGCGGCGATCGGTCTCTTCGCGATCTCGCAGATGCTCGTGTTCTACCGGCGTGGTGGCACCGCCGTCACGAGTTCCCTCACCGGCGACACCAGCACGGTCTGGGAAGGCGTGCGCGACGTCTTCCGCCACAAGAAGCTCGTTCTGCGCTCGAGCCTTCTCGGCATCTTCGTCGGCGTGCTGCCGGGCCTCGGCGGCGACGTCGGCGCCATCGCCGCCTACGGCCAGGCCGCCACCACCTCCAAGGAGCCCGAGAGCTTCGGCAAGGGAAACGTCGCCGGGGTGATCGCGCCGGCGACGACGCTCGGCGCCAACGAGGGCGGCGGGCTGCTTCCGACCCTCGGCTTCGGCATTCCGGGCGGCGAGAGCATGGCGATCCTGCTGGCGGCCTTCATCGTCGTCGGTGTCGTGCCGGGCCCGCAGATGCTGACGACCGGCCTGCCGCTCGTCTTCACGATGATCTGGACGATCGTCTTCGCCAACATCCTGACCACCGGCATCGGCCTCTTCACCGCGCCCTATTTCGCCAGGCTGACGGCGTTGCCGACCAACCTCTTGGTGCCGTTCGTGCTCGTCGTCTGCTTCGTCGGCGTCTACGCGATCAACCAGCAGCCGATGGACATCGTCGCCGCCGCCATCTTCGGCGTCATTGGCTACGCGCTGCGCGTCCACCGCTACTCGCTGGCGAACGTCGCGATCGGCTTCGTCCTCGGCACCATCCTCGAGCGATACCTGCACATCTCCCTCACGCTGCACGGCCCGTTCTTCTGGCTGACGCGGCCGGCGACGCTGCTTTTGCTCATCTTCGTGGTGGTGACCGTCGCCTGGCCGTTCTGGCGCATGTGGCGGCGCAAGAAGCTCGGCATCGCGGCACCGACGCGCAGCCTCGACGAGGACCGCTGACCATGCGATGGCGCCTTCCCCAGGGGATCACGGTGATGGACCTCGTGGTCCTCGCCGTCTTCGTCACGGCGGCCTTCATCGCCAGCGAGTACACGGCACGGGCCCGCATGGTGCCG
Source organism: Pseudoxanthobacter sp. M-2 (assembly GCF_046156265.1). NCBI lineage: Bacteria > Pseudomonadati > Pseudomonadota > Alphaproteobacteria > Hyphomicrobiales > Segnochrobactraceae > Pseudoxanthobacter > Pseudoxanthobacter sp. M-2. The sequence continues at coordinate 25,713 of NZ_JAWDIR010000006.1, read as the reverse complement.
GTCATCGTCACCATCGGCTCGGCGATGTTCCTCCTGGTGCACATCGGGCTGCAGATCCGGGGGGCCTCCCTCGACATCGACCAGCGCGAACTGATGGGGCGCGACGTGCGGCGGGCAGCCGAGACCGCCGAGGCGGAGGAGCAGGCGCTCGCCGCCCACGACGGCCGGCAGATCGTCACCTACCAGGGCGGCTCGCTCGCCAGCGGGCTGGCGATCATCGCCGGCTTTCCGGCGCTGATCTTCCTGGTCGGCATGTTGCCGGCGGTGTTCCTGTTCACCTTCGGCTTCCTGTTGTTCATCAGCAAATTCGGGCTCGTCCGCTCGCTGCTGGCCGCTGTCGCCACCGAGGTCGTCGTCTACGGGCTCTTCGTGGCGGCCCTCGGCGTGAGGATGAACCAGGGCATCCTGTTGACGCTGCTTTCTTGAAAGGGAGGAAAAAATGAAAAATCTCACGAGACGCCTTGTCCTGCTGGCGGCCGGAGTTGCCGTCGCCGCCTCGACGTTCGCCTTGCCGCCCGCGTTCGCTCAGGATGCCGACAAGCCCTTCGCCGGCAAGACGTTCCGGCTGATCGTGCCGCACTCGGCCGGCCGCGGGCTCGACAGCTACGCGCGCATGATCGCGCCCTACATCGTCAAGCACTCCGGCGCCGAGGGCATCCAGGTCGAGAACATGGTCGGCGCCGCGAGCGTCATCGGCAACAACGCCATGTGGTCGAGCGCCCCCGACGGCCTGACCATGTCGTTCACGGCGATGCCGTCGGTGATCCTCGCGGATCTCTCCGGCAACGAAGGCGTCCAGTACAAGATCGACGAGATCACCTATCTCGGCCGCTCGTCCTCGCAGCCCCGCCTCTTTCTCGTCGGCAAGAACTCGACGATCAAGAGCGCAGAAGAATTGAAGACGCTCGACCGCCCGTTCATCTATCCGGTGCAGGGGACGGACGAGGACTTCTACATCATCAACACCTTCGCCGATGCCATCGGCCTGAAGCTGGCGCTGGTGACCGGCTACGAGGGGGCCTCGGACTCGAACCTCTCCGTCTTCAACGGCGATACCGACGGCGTCCTGCTCGCCCCGTCCACGGCCGCCGCGATCATCGAGGCGGGCGACTTCGTCCCGCTGATGTCCATGACGAGCGAGCGGTTGCCCGCCTACCCGGATGTTCCGGCCGTCACCGAGATCGCCGGCAGCGACAACGCCGCGCTCAACGCGATGATCGCGGTGCTCAGTCTCGATCGCGGCTTCCTCGCCCCTCCGGGCATGGACGAGGCGACGACGGCGGCGCTGCGCAAGGTGATGGACGCGGTTCACACCGATCCCGAACTCATCGCCCAGGCCGAAAAGGTCCGTCTGCCGATCATGTACGAGAACGGCGCCGACGTGGAAGCCAAGATCGATGCGATCTACAAGGCCTCCGACGTCGTCGTCCCGGCGCTCGAGACCGCGCGCAAGCGCCTCGAGTAGTCAGACTGCCGCCCCGCCGCCGCAGGGCGGCGGGGCTCATCATCTCGCCGCCAGGCTGCTCCCCCGGGGAGACCCGGAGGGCAGTCCTGCAGCCCTCAGGGCAGGCGGATGGCCGGGTCGAGCAGGTCGTTGGTGAACGACGCGTCGACCGTCGGGATCTCGATGCCGAAAATCGAGCCGATCGTCGTGGCGTCGGCCTCGACGTGCTTCGCGTCGAAGGCGCCGAGGGCCACCGTGCGGTTGGTCTCGGATTCCATCAGCGTCTCGACGCGGCGCCAGTTCTTCAGGACGTCCTCCGGCTTCTGGCTGGTCGCCTCGGCGAGCGCGCGGGTGCACGGCTCGGGCTCCTTGAAGCAGGCGAGGAACGCCTTCTGCGACACCTGCACGAAGGCCTTCGCCACCTCCGGCTTGTCCTTCAGGAACGCCGGGTTGGCGATGATCGAGAGGCCGTAGGGGTTGAACTTCGTGTCCTTCAGGAGGACGAAGCCGAGGTCTTCGCCGAAGGTGGTCTCGTAGACGTCGTGGACGGAATACATGTGCTGGGTGAAGTCGATGACGCCCGACTGCAGCGAAGCGACCTTCGCCTCCGGGGCGATGTTGACCCAGGTGACGCTATCGGCCGGCACGCCGATGGCGTCGGCGATCGCCGGCCAGATCTGGCGGACGGCGTCGCCGGGCGGACTGCCGATCTTCTTGCCGGCGAGGTCGGCCGGCGAGCCGATGCCGGCGCTCTTCTTCCAGTAGAGGCCGAAGGCCGTGTTGGAGTAGATCGCCATGATGCCGGTGACGTCGACGTCCTTGGCGCGCGCCTGCAGCACGTTGGTGAAGTCGGCGATGCCGACCTGGTTCTGGCCGACGGCCACCTTCTGGATCGCGACGGCGGTGCCGCGGCCGCTCTCGATCTCGAGGTCGATGCCGGCCTGCTCGTACCAGCCGAGCGACTTCGCGTAGTAGTAGGGGCTGTGGTCGCCCTGGGCGACCCAGTTCAGCACGAAGTTGACCTTCTCGGCCGCGCTCGCACCGCCGGTCGGCAGAACGGTCGCGGCGGTGAAGAGGGCCGTCGCGAGGCCGGCGGCGAGCGTCCCGGTCTTGGCCTTCGATGTCGGCTTCATCATCTCATCCTCCCTACTTCGTTTATTGGAACCGTGATCTGTGATCCGTGATCATGGTCATGGGTGTTGCGTGTTGCCGCCGCCGCCGGTCAGTTCAGCGCCAGTGCCCGCTCCGTCATTGGCGGTTCCCGCCATGGCGGGACTGTCAGGAACGATCACAGGAACGGCGGTGCCGAAGCCGGCGGCGGCGCTGACGGTGCCGAGCGCGACGGAGCCGCCGGTGATGTGCAAACGGCCGCCGGCGTAGAGATCGCCGTGGACGGTTGCGAAGGCGTCGCGCTCCGCCGCCGGCAGCCGCGATAGGCCCGGACCGTAGTGGTGGCCGTTGCGCTCGCTGTCTTCGAGCCCGAGGAACGACCACAGCGCCAGGTTCTGGTGGAGCGCATGGCCCGCCTGGGCGCTGAGGTCCTCGGCAGAGAGCAGGAAGCCCCCTGCCCCGTTTCCCCCTGCCCCGCGAGCTTCGGCGTTCCACGCCTCGGCCCGGGCCGCGTTGACGAGGGACTTGTAGAAGCCCTTGCAGGTCTTCACGGAAACGCCTCGGTAGCCGCACCGACGCGCCTCGAGCGCGGCGCCGTAGCCGTCGTCGGACTCGTCGATGATGATCGGCTTTGACGCAGACAGCGCCGCGACGTCACCGGCAAGCGCGCGGTGGCGCGGCAGCGGCTGCTCGACATAGTCGACGGACGCCCACAGCCGCCGCAGCCGCGGCTCCGCGGCGACGGCGGCGTAGAATTCGGCGAGCGCGCCGGCGTCGGCGAACTGTTCGTTGGCATCGAGGGTCGCGCCGTAGGCCGGCAGCGCCCTGTCGAGCAGGTCCGCCACCGCCGTCAGGCGCGCGATGTCGGCGGCGACAGTGCCGCTGAGCTTGATCTTGTAGCGGCGGACGCCGTCCGCGGCGATCACCTCCGACAGCGCCACCGGCCAGCCGTCGTCCGGCCGCCCGCCGGGGCGAACGTCGGCGGACCGCAGCGGGTCGTCGAAGCCGACGGTGTGTCGGATGGCGGCGCGGTCCAGCGGCTCGCGCGCGGCGAGCCAGCGGCCGGCGTCGACGGCGGCGAGATCGGGGGCGAACAGGGCGAAGTCCAGCCCGACGGCGTTGGCGTGGAACATCTCCGTCAGCGACCGGCCCTCGAGCCGACAGAGCGCGTCGACGACGGCGCGGTCGACGAGGGAGACGCCGAAGGCATCGACGAGGCCGTTTCCGGCCGGGCGGCGGCGGTGGCGGACGTGGTCGATCGCCACCGCCACGGAGAGCCGCGCGGGCGTCATCGCCTCGCCCACCTCGGACGCCGAGCGGGCGGCGGCGTCGGTGGCGTCGCGCAGTTGGTCGAAATTGTCGGCGTGGCTGAGCGCTAGGTCCTTGTCGAACCACTTCGGCGCCGCGAGCTCGGCCGAAAACCCCTCGGCGCGGCGTCCGTCGGCCGTCTCGACAACGACGCGCAGCACGATCTCCGGCGCCGCCTCCAGCACCACGCTGCCGTAGTGGAACGGCAGGCGGAAGCGCACCGGGCGCTCGAACGCCTCGGCCTCCCGCACGGTGATGAGGAGCGCGGTCACCGGCACCGCTCAGTGCATGCCGAGCAGCGCGTAGATGCGCCGCGTGTAGGCCCCGAAGACGTCGTGGGTCTTCATGTCGAGGGTGCGCGGATAGGGCAGCTCGACCTCGAAGCGGTCGGCCATGCGCGCCGGGCCAGCCGTCAGCACGGCGACGCGGGAGCCGACGAACACCGCCTCCTGGATGCCGTGGGTAACGAAGATGATGGTCTTGCCGCTCTCCTTCCAGATGCGCAGCAGCTCGAGGTTCATCTTCTCGCGGGTGAGCGCGTCGAGCGCCCCGAACGGCTCGTCCATCAGGACGAGCTTCGGGTCGTGGACGAGGGCGCGGGCGATGGCGGCGCGCTGCTGCATGCCGCCGGAGAGCTCGTAGGGGTACTTCTGCTCGAAGCCGGCGAGGCCCACCATCGCCAGGAGATCGCGCGCCCGGTCGCGGGCCGGCTTCATCGGCAGGCCGAGGATTTCCGCCGGCAACAGCACGTTGTCGAGGATGCGCCGCCACTTCAGGAGCAGCGCCTGCTGAAAGACCATGCCGACGTCGCGCTTCGGGTCGAAGGGAAAGGCGGCGTTGCCGATCCTGACCGTGCCGGCGTCGTAGGAGTGCAGGCCGGCGAGGATCTTGAGGAGCGTGGTCTTGCCACAGCCGGACGGCCCGACCAGCGAGACGAGTTCGCCGGGCTGAATGTCCATCGTCACGTCGGAGACGGCGAGGAAGTCGCCGGCGCGCGTCTCGTAGACCTTGCGGACGCCGTCGAGGTGGATGAAGGGCTCGCCCATCACGCGTCCTCCGCCCGGGCGTCGCCGACGACGCAGACGGCTTCGAGCGCCAGCACCGCGCCGTAGAGCGCCATGCCGATCAGCGTGATGAGGATCAGCGACATGAACATCGCGGCGGTGTCGAGGCTCGCCTGGACGCTCAAGAGCAGGTAGCCGAGGCCCTTCTCCGAGCCGATGAACTCGCCGACGACCGCACCGGCCACCGCCAGGATGGCGGCGACCTTCATGCCGGAGAAGACGTAAGGAAGCGCGCTCGGCAGCTGGATCTTGACGAACACCTGCCAGCGCGTGCCGTGCAGGGAGCGGACGAGGTCGAGGAGATCGGGCTCGACTTCCTTCAGGCCACGGACGGTGGTCAGCACGATCGGGAAGAAGCAGATGGTGAAGGCGATCACCATGTTCGGCACGATGCCGTAGCTCAGCCAGACGACGAACAGCGGCGCCATCGCCACCTTCGGGATCATGTTGAGGGTGACGAGCAGCGGCATCAGCAGGTTGCGCAGCGGCCGGAACCAGGAGAAGGCCAGCGCCAGCGCGATGCCGACGGCGACGGCCAGGACATAGCCGCCGAACACCTCGGCCGAAGTCGTGCCGATGTGGAGGCCCCAGTTGTAGCTCGGCTGCCAGAGCGTCTCGAGCACCGCCATCGGCGAGGGCAGGATGTAGGCCGGCAGGCGCATGCTCGCGACCTGCCAGAGAGCGAGCAGCGCCAGGTGCGAGAGCACCGCCGGCAGCGCGCGGACGAACCACGCGCCGACGGCGGCCGCGTCGACACCGCGCCGCTCCGGGGCTGTGCCGGCAGTGTTGCCGGCGTCGAGGGTGGTGGGCGACATGGGCGGCAGGGCCTCCGCGTCGGTCGTGCGGTTTCGCGTGGGTGGGAAGAGCAGCGAGCGGGGGACGGCCGAACGAGCCCCCTGCCCCGGCTCAGAAGACGCCGGAGCGGACCTCGAACTTGCTCGGCTTGCCGTAGGCGTCCTTGCCGCTCTTCACCCATTCCGCGACCCAGCGGACCATGGTGTTGATCGGCACCACCGGGTTGCCGAGGAGGTCGGCGGCCGCGTCGCAGTTGACGTAGAGGCAGTCGGCTTGCTCCTCGCCGACGAAATTCGGCTCGATGCCGAAGTGCTCGCCGAAGGCGGTGGCGATGCGGCGGACGCTGACGCACTCCGGCCCGCCGATGTTGATCGGCGACGACGGCACCTCGCAGTGGAGAAGCAGGCGGGCGATCTGGGCGGCGGCGTCGCCCTGCCAGATGACGTTGACGTGGCCAGTCGCGAGCGGCACCGGCTTGCGGTTCAGCACCCAGCCGGCGATCTCCTGGAAGACGCCGTAGCGCATGTCGATCGCGTAGACGAGGCGGGCGATGCGGCCGGGGGTGTCGGTCAGGCGCGAGTAGTGCTGGAAGACGCGCTCGCGGCCGACGACGGAGTTGGCGTACTCGCCGGGCCGCGCGAACGGCGGCGAGGCCTCGGTGACGCCGCCGTGCAGCGGGTTCGCCCACGGATAGACGTGGATGGTCGAGAACGCGACGATACGCGAGCCGGCGAAGTGCTTGGCGACGATCGCAGGCGCCAGCACGTTCATCGCCCAGAGCAGGTCCTCGCGGCCTTTGTAGTCGAACTTCAGGCCGGCCATGTAGATGACGTTCTTCAGCTTCGGCAGCTCGCCGACGGCCTTCTCGTCCAGAAGATCGCAGCGCATCGTCTCGACGCCGGCGCGCTCGAGGTTCTCGGCGAGGCCGGCCTCGGAGAAGCGGGCGACGCCGACGACGCGCTTGTCGGGAGCGGCGCGCTTGATCATCCGGGCGAGGCAGATGCCGACCTTGCCGGCGACGCCGAGGATGATGACGTCGCCGTCGATGCGGGCGAGGTCCGCGACCAGCGCCGCCGTCGGCGTCGACATGAAGTCCTCGAGGTGGGCGACGTCCTCGAAGTGGGTCGGGAACATCGAGGGGTCGAGGGTGACCGGGGTCGCGGATCGGTCGAGCATGGGGTCCTCCCGGGCGTCTTGTTGGTCGAAACGGATGGATCAGGCGACGCGCGGCAGGGCGGCGCCGCGGTCGGACAGCCAGCGGTCGCGGTGCTCCGCGACGAAGGCGTCGTCGTTCATCTCGGGATACTGGGCGTAGACGCGGTCGATCGCCGCCTCCTGCCCCGGGCTCATCGTCTCGGCCGGGTCGAGGCACCAGGTGCCGGCGACGAGGCCCTGCCGGCGCAGCACCTCGAGGCAGCCGGGGATGCAGCCCCTGAGGTCGTGGTGGGCGTCGTAGATCGCGCCGTTGCAATCGGTGACGATGGAGTCGAGCGCCAAAAGGTCCGCCGGCACGTCGGCGTCGTCGGCGAGCGCGTGGATGCGACCCAGCATCGCCACCGCCGACTTCGTCCAGACGCTCCAGTGGCCGAGCAGGCCGCCGCGGATGCGCACCCGCCGCTCGCCGCCCTGGCCGTCGCGCACGACGAACGGCTGGAGAAGGTCGAGGACGATGTGGTCGTCATTGCCGGTGTAGAGGGTGACGCGATCCTCCGCGCCGGCATCGGCGACGGCACGGACCACGTCGATCGTCCGGTAGCGGTCGAAGGGCGCCATCTTGATGGCCACCGCATTGTCGATCGCCGCGAAGCCGCGCCAGAAGTCGTAGGAGAGGTGGATGCCGCCGACGGCGGGGAGCAGCGCGAAGCCGATGATCGGCATGACGCCGGCGATGGCGCGGCAGTGCGCGAGGATCTCGTCCTCGCCGGCGCCGCGGAAGGCGGCGACGTTGACGAGTGCCGCGTGGTAGCCGAGCCCGCGGGCCATCTCCGCCTCGCCGATCGCCTGCGCCGTCCGCCCCGTCACGCCGGCGACGAGGACGGCCTTGCCGCCGCTCCAGTCGGTCGCCGTCTCGGCGGCGAGCGCAAGCACCGGCTCGTAAAGCCCGGCCTTGCGGATGGCGAACTGGGTGGTGTGGACGCCGACGGCGACGCCGTGGGCGCCGGCGTCGATGTAGTAGCGGGTGAGCGCGCGCTGGCGGACGCGGTCGAGCTTGCGGGAGGCGTCGAGCGCCAGCGGATGGGCGGGCAGCACCGCGCCGCGGCGGATCGCATCCAGGATCGGCACCGGGATGTCGCTGATGGTTCGGATCATGGGCGGCCTCCCAAGGGGTGCGTGCGGAACTGGTCTCTTCAGCGGACCAGTGGTCGCGGATCAGACGGCGGTGGCGAGCGGCGCGGCGGGTGCGGTGAACAGCGCCGGGTCCATCACCGGCAGCGGGTCAAGGATGCGGACGGGCGCGTACTCCATGCGGTCGAGCACGTGCGCCCGGACGTCGACGCCGGGGGCGATCTCGGTGAGGACGAGGCCGTCCGCGGCGACCTCGAACACCGCCCGTTCGGTGACGATCATCGCCTGCTGGCCGTGGTTCCGCACCCCGTCGCGGACGCGGTAGGTGATGCTCTCGGCGGTCTTGACGAACTTCGACACCTTGCCGTCGCGGACGATCCGGAGCCGACCGTCCTCGATCACCGTCTCCAGACCCGCGGTCGTGAAGGTGCCGGTGAAGACGAGGCGGGCGGCGTTCTGGGCGATGTCGGTGAAGCCGCCGGCGCCGGGATTGGCGGTGCCGAAGCGGCTGACGTTGACGATGCCGTCGCCGTCGAACTGCGCGAAGGCGAGCGCCGCGAACCGGCAGAGACCACCGTCGATGACGTCGAACTGGTAGAGGCCGTCGAGGATCGCGTCGGGGTTGATGTTGGCGGAGAACTGCCAGCCCGACATGACGACGCCGCCGAACGAGCCGTGCTCGGTGGTGAACCAGTAGTCGGCGAGGCGGCCGTCGTCGAACAGGCCCTGCTCGGCCATGACGAGGGGGATGTCGGCGGCGGCGCCGAAGCCGAAGATCGACAGCTCGCGCGGCCTGACCTCGCGCGCCGCCCGCGCCGCGATCAGCCGGTCGGGACCGGCCTCCGGCCGCGGCAGCTCGTGGAGCGGCCGGCGCTTGCCGGAAAAGTAGGCGGGGTCGAAGGGCGTGCCGGTGGTCATCATCATGCCGGCGTCGACGACGATGTCATCGACCAGCATGCCGGGGATGCGCACGTCCGGCGCCGCCCGCGCGCCGGCCTCGACGATGCGTCGCACCTGCGCGATCACCCGGGCGCCCGAGGCCTTGGCGGCGAGGGCGAGGCCGATGTTGGAGGAGACCAGCGCCTCGTCCTCGAAGGAGAGGTTGCCGTGCTCGTCGGCGCTGGAGGCGCGCAGGATGGCGACGTCGATCGGCCAGGTCGGGTAGTAGAGGAAGTCCTCGCCCTCGAAGCTGACCTTGCGGACGAGCTCCTCGCGGGCGCGCTCGGTGAAGCGGCCGCCGCCGTGGTCGGGGTCGATGTAGGTGCCGAGGCCGACGCGGGTGAGGTAGCCCGGGCCGCGGCGCGCCACCTCGCGCAGCCAGTGCATCGAGGCGCCGATCGGCCAGGAATAGGCCTCGATGCGGTTCTCGCGGATGAGCCGCATCAGCTCCGGCCGGCGCCCGGTGACGGGATCGACGGGGTTGATGTAGGAGCCGGAGACGATCCGCTTCATCAGCCCTTCGCGGGCGACGTGGTCCATGCCGCGGATGCCCTGGGCGTCGCCGGTGCCGCACGGGAAGTAGAAGGTGAGGTCGCGCGGCGCGGCGGTGGCGGCGAAGCGGTCGCCGAGCGCCTTCAGCACGCGGTCCGGCGTGATCCAGCCGATGACGCCGACGGAGGCGACGGTGGCGCCGTCGGGGATGGCGGCGACGGCCGCCTCGGCCGAGACGACCTTGGCGCTGCGGCCGGGGGCGCGGGGAGAAACGTGCGTGTTCATGCCTTCACCGTGAAGCGGGCGAGCGTCGTGCGGGCTTCAGCGCTTGCGCAGTCGGCGACGAAGCGGCGGCCGGCCTCGCGGTCGAGCCGCTCGCCCTCGGCCGCCACCAGCGGCTCGAAAAAGCGCTTGGTGGACACCGCAGCCGCGCGCGGCAGCGCCGCCAGCCGCTCGGCGAGTGCGGTGGCGCGGGCGAGCGCCTCACCCTTCGGCGCGAGCACGTCGGCGACGCCGAGGCGGTGGGCCTCGGTGCCGTCGATCAGCTCGGCGCCCCAGACGAGGGCGCGGGCGCGGACCGGTCCGACGCGGGCGGCGAGCGCGCCGAGCCCCCACGGCGGCAGCCAGCCGTTGACGACCTCCGGCAGGTGCCAGCGGGTGTCGGCGGCGGTGACGACGAGATCGCAGGAGATCGCCAGGATGAAGCCACCGCCGAGCGCATAGCCTTCCACCGCCGCGACGACCGGCACGTCGAGGGCGCCGATGGCGCGGGCGACGGCGGCGGTCTCGGCCTCGTGGCGGCCCATGCCGGCGACGTCGAGACGGCCGAGCTCCTTCAGGTCGCTGCCGGCGCAGAAGGCCGGCGGCGCGCCGGTGAGCACGACGGCACCGACGGCTGGATCAGCGTCGGCGGCGGCCAGCGCGTCGGCGAGGCGGGCCATCAGCTCGGTGCCGAGCGCATTGCGGCGCTCGCTCCGGTCGATGGTGAGCCGCATCACGCCGCCCTGTCGTTCGCTCAGGATCATCTCGGAACTCTCGTCAGTCGAGGCGGGCGCCGTCGCGGTTGAGGAGGAGGCGGAGGTCGGCGCCGTCGATCGCCCGCGGGGCGACGCGATCGCGGACCGCAATCGCCGCGGCGTGGCCGACGGCGTGGCCGTAGCCGAAGCACTGGGCGGTGACGCGGGCCGAGGCGACGGCCTCGTGCTCGGCCGAGAGGCAGCGCCCGGCGGCGATGAGCCCCTCGCCTTGGACGGGCACGAAGCAGCCGTAGGGCACCTCGTAGACGTCCTCGATCAGCCACTCGACCTTGGGCTTGGCGCCGGCGTGCAGCTCGATCGGCCAAGGCGAGCGGGCGATGCCGTCGCGGAACTTGGTGCCCGCGACGACGTCCGCATTGGTGAGCTTGGCGACGCCCTCGATCTGCCGGGTCTGGCGGACGCCGACCTGCACGCCGGTGTCCTCGACGAAGGCCTCCTCGCAGCCGGCGAGGTGGTCGCGGAAGAAGCGCGCGTACTCGCGCACCTGCAGGCGACCCTCGATCTCGGCCTCGGTGAAGTCGTCGCGCAGGAGGGGATTGAGCTCGCGGCCGTCGGCGCCGATGACCCGCGTGCAGTTGCACAGGAGCTCGCCGGGCCGCGTCGTCGTGAACAGCCAGATTTTTGCACGCGGGAGCCGGTAGTTGTTGCCGGCGCCGGCCTCCTGGATGAGCGCGGTCACCTCCGCCGGCATGATGGTATCGGTGCCGTAGCGGGCGAGGAAGCGCGCGGTGTCGACGCCCATGAGGCGGAAGATCATCGTCGGGTTCTGCACGCGGCCGTTGTCACCGATGAAGTCGGGCAGGCCGGCCATGGCGACGACATCGGCGTCACCGCTCGCGTCGATGGTGACGGGGGCGCGCAGGTCGAGCGGGCCCTGCTTGGTCCATACCTCGAGGCCGTCGACACGGTCACCGTCGAGGTGGACGCCGGTCGCGACCGCGTGGAAGATCACCTTCACGCCCGCCTCGGCCAGGAGCGCGTCGGCCGTCTCGCGCCAGACCAGCGGATCGTGGACACGGGTGTAGGTCTTGCCGTAGCGGACCGGTGGCGCGAGGCCGCCCATCGCCTGGAGGCGGTCGGCGAAGCTGGCGGCAAAGCCGAAGACGACCTGGCGCGGCGGGGCGCCCGCGTCGTCGCTCGCCTCGTAGAGGCCGCAGATCGTGCCCGAGTGACCGGCCACCGCACCGCCGCCGCAGAAGCCGTAGCGCTCGATCAGGGCGACGCGGAGCCCCTGCCCGGCCGCGGCCACCGCCGCCGCGACGCCGGCCGCACCGCCGCCGAGAACGGCGACGTCGACATCCAGGCGCTCGCGGGGACGGCGATCGATCACGGCGTTTCCTCGACCCGAACCGGCGGCGCTTGCGGTCGCGCCGTCCTTGCTATGCAACTGACATATCAGTTGTGCCGATTGATGGTCAAGTCGTATGTTGCGGGCGTCGCACCCCGTGCAGCAGGTGGCTCGATGCCGGTCCCGAACCTCTCCCCGACACCGCCCACCCCCGACGCGGCGCCGGAATCGCTCGCCGAGTTCGCCTATCGCCGCATCGAGGAGATGATCGTCACGCGGGCGCTGCCGCCGGGCTCGATGATCTCGGAGAACGGTCTGGCCGAGGAGCTGAAGTGCGGCCGCACGCCGGTCCGCGAGGCTCTGCAGCGGCTGCGCAACGAGGGCTTCGTCGAGATCCACCCGCGCCGCGGCGCGCTGGTGAGCTCGATCGACGTGATGCGCCAGATCGAGCTTCTCGAGGTGCGGCGCTCGCTGGAGGACCTCGTGGTGCGCCTCGCCGCCGAGCGCGCCAACGCCGCCGAGCGGGCGGAGATGCTGCGGCTCGCCGACGCCATCGTGGCGGCCGCAGCAGCGGCGGACCAGGCGGGCTACCTCGCCGCCAACCGGTCGATCCACGAGATCGAGGCGCGGGCGGCGCGCAACGCCGTGCTCGCCAAGACCATCGGCGTCATCCACGGCCTGTCGCGGCGGTTCTGGTACGCCTATATCGAGGACACCGGCACCTTCGACACCGGCGCCCGCCTGCACGCGGTGACCTTGCGGGCGATCGCGGCGGGTGACGCCGCCGGCGCGGCCGACGGGGCGGCGCGCCTGCTCGATTTCCTCAACGACCTCACCCAGCGGGCGCTGCACCGGCGGCTGTGACCGGCGACAGCGTCAGACGGTCTCGGCGGAGGGTCTCGGGACGCGGTGGCGACGGCCGGCGTCCCAGTGGGGCACGGCGCGCTGGATGATGTTGCCGGCGTCCGAGATGTCGGCGCTGACGGCGCGGCGGGCGCGGGCACCGTCGCCGATGTCGAGCGCCTCCAGGATCTCGGTGTGGTGGTCGAGGCCCTGGCGGATCGTCGCCTCCTGTCTCATGACGTTGAGGAGCGGGCCGGCGCGCAGCCACAGCCTCTCGATGATCGGCAAGAGCCCCTGCGAGCGCGCCGCCCGGTAGATCGTGAAGTGGAAGCGGCGGTTGAGGGCGAGATAGTCCGCGACGCCACCCGACTGCACGCAGAGCTTCATCGCCTCGTTGATCGCATGGATTTCCCGGCGCTCCTCGGGGCTGATGGTCGAGGCCGCCCACTCGGCCGCCGACCCCTCGATGGCGCAGCGGATGCGGAAGAGATCAGCGACCTGGGCGACGTCCACGTCCGGCACCGAGACGCCGCGGTTCGGGTGATCGATCAGCGCCTCGTCGTTGACGAGTTGCCGAAGCGCCTCCCGGACCGGCATCGCGCTGGTGCTGAAGCGCTGGGAAAGCTCGCGCACCACGAGGCGATCGCCCGGCTTCAAGTCGCCGTTCATCAGCGCCGCCTTGAGCTCGGCGTAGATCGCCGCGTGGGCGGTGCCACGCACCTCGCGGCCCGCCTCGGGCGCGGCCGGGGGCATCGCCGGCTTTGCCGCGGTCATCCGGTCACCGTCGGCAGGAGGGGCCGGTTGACGGTGACGATCTCGTCGACGGCGTCCACGAAGGCCTTCGCCTCGGCGTCGCCGAACGGGATCGACAGGGCGATCATGCCGCGCGGGGCGATGTAGAAGCCGCGCAGCAGCAGGTCGACGTGCAGCAGGGCGAGGTACTGCGGGTCGACGGTGTCGAGGACGTGAGGGTCGTCGACGGGGCCGGCGATGAAGTGGATGTTCATCAGCGAGCCGACACCGGTGACGGTGGCGGCGACGCCGTGCCGGTCGAAGCAGGCCTGCAGGTCGGACCGCAGGCGGTCGCCACGGTCATTGACGCTGCGGCTCGCGGCCTCCGTCAGCACCTGCGTGAAGCCGGCCATGCCGCCGGCCATGCTGAGCAGGTTGTTGTTGAAGGTGCCCCCGTGGGAGAAGGCGCCGGGGCGCGAGGGGTCGAAGCGGTCGAGGACGTCGGCGCGGCCGCCGAAGCAGCCGAAGCTTGCACCGCCGCCGAGATACTTGCCCATGGTGACGAGATCGGGCGTCAGGCCATGGCGGCCGTGAAGCCCGCGGAAGTCGAGGCGCGAGGTCATCACCTCGTCGAGGATCATCAGCGCACCGCAGGCCTCCGTCTCCGCCCGAACGAGGTCGAGGAACGCCTTCGTCGCCGGGATGCAGCCGCCGCCGCCCATCATCGGCTCGAGGATCACGGCCGCGAGGTCGGCGGCGTGGGCGCGGATCAGCGCACGCGTTCCCTCGAGGTCGTTGTAGTCGGCGAAGACGAACGGATAGGGCAGGTTCAGCGGCGAGCCGCCATGGGCGAAGGTCAGCACGCCGCCGTGATAGCCCTCGTGCATGGCGATCACGGTCGACCGGCCAGTGACGGCGCGGGCGGTGGCGATCGCCATGATGTTCGCCTCGGTGCCGGAATTGCAGAAGCGGACGCGCTCGAAGGCCGGGAAGCGCTCGACGAGGGCGCGGGCGTACTCGGCCTCGATCATGTTGGGCGCGCCGAGCGACAGGCCGCCGTCGATGATCGCCTTTTGCGCGGCGGCGATCACCGGGTTGGAGTGGCCGTAGAGCGCGGCGGAATACTCGGAGATCAGGTCGACGTGGACGTGGCCGTCGAGGTCGGTGACGCGGCAGCCCTCGCCGGCGACGAAGGTCAGCGGGAACGGCGGATAGTAGAGGACGGCGCGGGTGTTGCCGCCCGGCAGCACGTCCATCGCAGCGCGGTGGCGGTCGTGGCTCTTCGGGTTCGCCGCCGTGTAGCGGGCGTAGGCATCGGAGATCGCCTGTCCGAGATCGGCATTGCGGCGGAGCGGCGCGGCGTTGCTCATGGCTGTTGTGTATCCCGTTGGTTCAGCCTCGCGGCCGCCTCGCGGCTGCGACGGTCGTTGCGCCAGGCGGCGAGGCGCTTGGCGAGATCGGGGGCCTCGACGAGCACGACGACGAGCAGAATGCCGCCGCGGGCGAGGTCGATCACCCAGGTCGGCATCGCGAGCTGGATGAAGATCGTGTCGAGCAGGCTCAGGGCGAGGACGCCGACGAGGATGCCGATGACGCTGCCCCGCCCGCCGCGCACGTCGATGCCGCCGACGAGCACGGCGGTGACGGCGAAGATGAACGGGTCGAGCCCCAGGTCGTACTTCGCCGCCGTTGTCGAATAGGCGAACAGCGCCCCGCCGAGCCCGCAGAGCGCGCCCGACAGGGTGAACACGCCGGTGACGACACGCCCTGCCGGCACGCCCGACGCCCGCGCAGCCCGCCGGTCGGCGCCGGCCGAGCGGACCATCGGGCCGATGGCGGTGTGGCGCATCGCCAGCCAGATGAGGACGAAGAGCGAAAGCACGATGAGGCTGCGTGGCGAGAAGACGAAGGCCACCGTTCCGTCGAGCCACAGCCCGACGTCGTAGTCGCCATAGACGAGGATGCTCTCGCCGGCGACGATGTGGCAGAGGCCGGCGATGACGATGTAGCCGCCGAGGGTGAGCGGCACCGAACTGATGCCGGTCGCCGCCTGGATGCCACCCTGCACGGCGCCGAGCGCCATGCCGGCCCCGACGGCAACGGCGACGCCGAGGAACGGCGAGGCCTCGCCGAACTTCACCGCGAGCAGGCCACCGAGGGTGAAGACGGCGATCGTCGAGAGGTCGAACTCGCCCGCCATCACGGTGAGACCGACGGCGAGCGCCACGAGGCCGAGGGTCGCCGCGTTCTGGAAGGTGTTGAAGACGGAGAAGGTCGTCAGCGGCACGCCCGCCGCGAGCGGCACGGTGACCGCGAGGACCGCGATCACGGCCAGGATCGTCGGCGGCAGGATCGCCCGCATGCGCCGCTGCCGGGCGGCGGAGGTGGCGGCGGCCGCGCTCATCGGCGCTGCTCCTGGCGCAGGTGCGCCGCCAGGGCGAAGGCGATCACCACGAGGCCCTTCAGCAGGATCTGCGATCCGGTCGAGAAGCCGCGGAGCAGCACGAGGTCGTTGACGACGGCGATGACGGCGACGCCGATCATCGTGGCGAACACCGTGCCGCGGCCCCCGGAAATGGCGGCGCCGCCGATCAGCACGGCCGCGATGGCGTCGAAGCCGAGGCTGCCGCGGTTGAGGAGCAGCGAGGCCGAGTGGTTGAAGCTCGCCATGAACATGCCGGCCATCGCCGCCGAGACGCCCGCGATGGCGAAGACGCCGGCGCCGATGCGGTCGACCGGCAGGCCGGCGGCGACGGCGGCGACGCGGTTGTCGCCCATCAGGTAGATCATCGGGCCGAGCCGGGTGAAGCGCAGCATCGCTTCCGTCAGCACGACGAGACCGGCGAGCGCGAACAGGCCGACGGGCAGCCCGAGCAGGCGGCCGTTGAGCAGCTGGTAGGACGTGTTCGCCGGGTTGATGGTGGCGCCCTGCGAGAAGGCGACGGCGACGCCCTCCAGCACCGCCGCCGCGGCGATCGTGACGATGATCGGGTTGGCGTTCCAGCCGCTGATGACGACGCCCTGCACGGCGCTCGCTGCGAGTGCCGCGAGCAGCGTCAGTGCGATCGCCGCCGGCAGGCCGAGTGACAGGCTCGCCATGAAGATCATCGCCGACACCGTCGCGGTGGTGGCGAGCGCCAGCGAAACGAAGGCGCCGGAGACCATCACCAGCGTCATGCCGACCGACACCATGCCGACGAAGATCATCGACGACAGGATCGCCTGCAGGTTGGCGAGCGTGAAAAAGCCCTGCGTCGTCACGGCGGTCGCGAGGATGGCGACGACGAGGACAGCGACCAGCGCCGGCAGCAGCGCCCGCCGCAGGGTCGCGGACAGGGACGCACGCTGGCGGACGGTGGCGGGCGACAGGGCGGCCTCGCTCATGGCGCCACCGCCTCCTCGCCGTGCGTCATGTCAGACAAGAGTCGCACGCTGTCGGTCTGCGCCACGGGGCGGCGCGAGACGATGCGGCCGGCGCGCATCACCACCACCTCGTGGGCGAGCGCCAGCACCTCGTCGAGGTCGGAGGACGCGAAGACGACCGCGCTGCCGTTTGCCGCGAGGCCGCGCAGGAGCGCGTGGATGTCGGCCCGTCCGCCGACGTCGACGCCGCGCGTCGGCTCGTCGAGCAGAAGCACGAGCACGTCGTCGCGCTCGAGGCAGCGGCCGAGGAAGGTCTTCTGCTGGTTGCCGCCGCTGAGGCGCCCGACCGCCTCGCCAAGGCGGGTGCGGTCGACGCCCGCGCGCTCGGCGATCCGGCGCGCCGTGTCGCGGACTCGGCGGCGCGACAGCATGCCCCGCGGCGACAGCGCCGGGAGCCGCGTCGCCACAAGATTCTCGGCGATCGACCGCGTCAGGAACAGCCCCTCGGCCTTGCGGTCCGACGACAGGAAACCGATGCCGGCGGCGAGCGAGGCGCGCGGGTCACCGAGCGGCACGCGGCGCCCGGCGACGCGGATGTCGCCGACGGCGTGCGGCGACAGGCCGGCGAGCGCCCGCAGCACCTCGCTCGCGCCGGAGCCAACCTGGCCGGCGAGCGCCGTGACGACGCCGGGGCGCACCGCGAGGTCGAGGTCGCTCAGTTGCGCCCCGACGGCGAGCCCGCGCACGGCGAGCACTGGCGGCCGGGTCGCGGCGGCCGCAGCGGCGGGGGCGGCGCGCTCCGGCGTCTCGCCGAGCATCAGCGTGACGAGCCGCTCTGCCTTGAGACCGACAGTCGTTTCGCGCGCGACCACCGCGCCGTCGCGCATGACGACGATGCGGTCGCAGAGCTCCAGCACCTCGTCGAGGCGGTGCGAGACGTAGATGACGCCGTGCCCCTGCGCGGTGACGCGCCGGACGGCGGCGAACACCTGGGCGATGTCGGCGGCGCTGAGCGTCGCCGTCGGCTCGTCGAGGATGAAGAGCTGCGCCTTTCGGCCGATGGCGCGGGCGATCTCGACGAGCTGGCGCTCGCCGATCGACAGGTCCTCGAGCGGCAGCGCCGGGTCGAGCGCGGCGAGGCCGACGGCGTCGAGCCGCCGGCGGGCCTCGGCCGCCGGCAGCCGGCCGCGTAGCCCGAGCCCCGGTTCGCCGAGGGCGAGGTTCTCCGCCACCGTCAAGGCGGGGATGACGCTGAGCTCCTGGTCGACGAGCGCGACGCCCTGCTTCTGGGCGTCGCGCACGCTCGCAAACTGCCGCTCCCGGCCGGCGAGGACGATGCGGCCGCTCGCCGGCGTGACCAGCCCGCACAGCGCCCGCACCATCGAGCTCTTGCCGGCGCCGTTGTGGCCGCAGAGGCCGAGCACCTCGCCCGGCGCCAGCGCGAAGCTGGCGTCGCGCACGGCCTCGAAGCGGCCGTAGCGGATCGAGACCCCTTCGACCGACAGGAGCGGCAGCGTCGCCGTCACTTCTCGCAGACTTCCGCGTACTCTTCGACGTTCGCGGCGGTGACGCGGAACTCCGGCACCATGATCGTCTTTTCCATCGTCTCGCCGGAGAGGAACTTGATCGCCGCCTCGGCGCTGGCGCCGCCCTGCGTCCACGGATCGGCTGTCACGGTGCCGATCATGTCGCCGGCGCGGATCGCCGCGATGCCTTCCGGCGAGCAGGTGGAGCCGGAGACGATGAGCCCATCCTTGCCGCCGAGCGTCATGCCGGCCTGACGGGCCGCCTCGAGGACGGGGATCGCCATGTAGTCGGCGTCGGCGCGCACCGCCTGGATGCCGCCCTGGGCAGCGTACTTGGCGAAGAGCTGCTGTGCCTGACGGCCGCTCTCGACCGGATCCCAGTTGTTCGACACCACCTCGACCACCTTGAAGGCGGGCTCCTTGGCCATCGCGTCCATGAACCCGCGCTGGCGGTCCGACACCATCGCGGTGCCAGCCGAGCCGGTGATCGAGATGACGTTCGCCTCGGTGCGGCCCTGCGCCTTCAGCCCCTCGATGATGTTCTCGCCGGCATACTTGCCGAGCGAATAGTTGTCGGCGACCACCTGGAAGGCGATGTCGTCCATGATCGCCGCGTCAGCCGGGCTGTCCATGTAGAGCACCGGCACGCCCTCGGCCTTCGCCTTCTTGACGGCGCCGATCAGCGACTTGTCGTCGGCCGGCTCCACCATCACGAGGTCGGGCTTCTGCGACACCGCCTGCGCCATCTGCTGGTTGACCTGCACCGGGTCGAGGTCGTTCTCGAGCACCGTCACCTTCACCGTGGCGTCCTTGAGCAGGCCGACGATGCGCTCGTTGTAGACCTTGCACCAGGGGTTCGACGGGCCGCACGTCACCAGGATGACGTGCTTGGAGGAGAGGTCCGTGGCGCTCAGCGCCGGCGTCGACAGCAAAGTGGTGGCGAAAGCGAGGGCTATCGCCCCCTTGGTGGTCTTCGTCATGGTGCTTCTCCTGTTCTCTGCCTCTGGATGTCGCCTTCTCGGCCTTCTTCTTCAGCACGCGACCCAGTAGTTGCCGTCGCCGTCGACCCGCGCGGTCATGCCGGGCAACAGGAACAGGGTCGTCGTCTCTTCCTCGATGATCGCCGGCCCGGTGACGCCGCCGCCGACGCCAAAGCTCGCTCCGGCATACACGGGCACGCTCTCCTGCCAGCCGGCGGACGGCAGGTAGACGAGGCGGGAGGATTTCGGTGCTGGCGTCCGGACCGGCCCGTCGGCGTCCGGCGCGGGGGCGGCGGCGCGCGGCCGCGTCCGGCCGACCGCCGTCGCCTTCCAGGCGACGAATTCGACCATGTTGCCCTCGTCGGCGATGCCGTAGATGCGCCGGTGCGTGGCATGAAAAGCGGCGACGAGGCGCGGCAGGTCGGCCTCCGCCAGCACGCCGTCCGCCGGCAGCTCGAACGGGACCTCGATCTCCCACGACTGGAACTGGTAGCGCCCCATGAACGAGGCCTCGATCGCCCGGTCGGCCTCCGGCACGGCGGACCGCTCGAGGAAGTCGCGGCAGCGGCCAACGAGGACGGCGAGCGCCGCGTTGACGCGGTCGAAGGCGAAGCCCTCGCTGTCGGAATAGGCACTGGTCGCGGCCTGCCAGCGCAGGTCCGAGACGAGGCCGCCGAAGGCGCTGAGCCCGGCCGAGAGCCGCGGCACCATGAAGCGCGGCAGCCCGAGCGCCTCGGCCATGCCGGCGATGTGGCAGCCGGTGGCGCCGCCGCCGGTGACGATCAGGCTGTCGCGCGGGTTGAGGCCCTCGCTGACGGTGATGTTCTCGATCGCGCCGATCATGTTGTGGTTCGAAACGGCATGGATCGCGTGCGCCGCCGCAACGAGGTCGAGCCCGAGCCGTGCCGCGATGCGCCCGACGGCCTGTTCGGCGAGCGCCCGGTCGAGCAGGATCGAACCGCCGAGGAAGAAATCGGGGTCGATGATGCCGAGCACGACGTTGGCGTCGGTGACGGTCGCCTCGGTGCCCCCAGTGCCGTAGCAGGCGGGGCCCGGCCGCGCACCGGCGCTCTGCGGGCCGACGTGCAGGAGGCCGCCGTCGTCGACCCAGGCGATCGAGCCGCCGCCGGCGCCGACCGAGCGCACGTCGACCTTCGGCAGGCCGAGCATGTCGTGCTCGTAGATCATCGCCTCGGCGGTGACGAGGATCTGGCCGCCGCGGATCGCCGCCACGTCGAAGGTGGTGCCGCCCATGTCGGCAACGACGACGTCCTGGCCGGGGGCGGCGTGCCGGGCGGCGACGGGGGCGAGCGTCGGGCCGGACATCACCGACTGGATCGGGCTCGCGACGATCTCGTCCGGCGGCATCATGCCACCGCCGCAGTTGGCGATCAGCAGCCGGCCAGTGAACCCCGCCGCGGCCAGCGCCTTCGAGAGATCCTCGACATAGCCGTTGACCACCGGCCGGAGCGAGGCGTCGATGGCGGTGGCGATGGTGCGGCGGTACTCGCGCGGGATCGGGTTGACCCGGTGGCCGAGGCTGACCGGCACGCCCGGCCACTCCTGCTCGATGATCTCCGCCACGCGCCGCTCGTGCGCCGGATTGACGAACGACCACAGCAGGCTGACGGCGATCGCCTCGACGCCGGCCTGCCGCAGCCGGCGGACGGCGGCGCGGACGTCGTCTTCACTGAGCGGCTCGACTTCGTTGCCGAGGGAATCGATGCGGCCGCCGACCTCGCAGGTGCGGTTCTGCGGCACGAACGGGTCGGGATAGTCGAGCCGCCAGTTCCACGCCTGCTTGCGCGGCGCCTCGCGCAGCGTCAGCACGTCTGGATGGCCCTTCGTCGCGATCAGCCCCGTCGGCGCGGTGCGGCCGGTGACGAGGGCGTTGGTCGACACCGTGGTGCCGTGGACGATGACGCTCGCGCGGCCGAGGAAGTCGGCGAGCGGCAGCTCGAAGCGCTCTGCGGCGCGCGACAGCGCGTTCATGAAGCCGGTGGCAAAGGCCGGCGGCGTCGACGGCGCCTTGACGATCACCATCGCCCCGTCCGGCGTCTGAACGACGCAGTCGGTGAAGGTGCCGCCGATGTCGATGCCGATGCGGAAGGTCATGCCGGGACCTCCGCGTCACGAGCCGCAGCGGTCGCGGCAGCGTCGAGCTCGAAGTCGACGCCGTTGGCGGCGTGCCGCACCGCGACGCCGTAGGTGTCGCGGGCCGTGGCCGCGTCGATCCAGCCGCGGTTGACGTCGCGGACGACGCGGGCCGGGTCGCGCCGGCGCGGATCGCCGTAGCCGCCGCCCGAGACGGTGCGGAAGATCACCCGTTCGCCCTCCTGCACCGTCTCCATGTGGAAGGCGGGCAGTGTCGCCGTGTGACCGGCGCAGTCGCGCTTGGCGTTGATGGCGCAGGCGCCGGGAAGGCCGCCGAGGACGCCGCGCGGGGCGTTGACGTCGCCGTCGCTGCAGTAGGCGACGGTCATGTCGCCCGACAGCGAGCGGTAGACGCCCTGCATCGCCGGGGCGCCATTCCACTCGCCCATGCCGATGGCGTTGGTGGAGATCCGGCGTTCCTCGACGAGGATCGGATAGGTCATCTCGTCGATCTCGATCTGGTCAAGCGCCAGCACGCCGCCGCCGTTCGGCGCCTCGTAGGTGAGCCAGCCGTCGTGGCCGGAGAGGCCGGGGCCGGTGGAGAGGCCGAAGAACACCATGTTGATGTAGGGGCGCGGGGTGCCGGAGCGGGTGTCGGTGCCGGCGACGACGCCCATGTTGGCGCCGAACTCGGTGCCGCCCTCGGCGAGGCCGTAGGGCGCGCCGAGGCCGGTGAAGGCGCACTGCACGGCGTTGATCAGCCGGTCGTTGATGCCCATCGTGGCGTTCGACGTGCCGGCCGGATAGCGCGGGCGGCCGACGATGCAGCCGTCGCGCAAGAGCACCTCGATGCAGCTCGCCGAGCCGTCGTTGTGGGGCAGCGACGGGTCGAGATTGTAGAAGACGCCGATGCGCCCGGCGCCGGCCGCGCAGGCCTCCGACAGGTTGATGCCGCCGTCGACGCAGTCCGGGTTGTCGCGGAGGTCGACGACGATGCGGCCGTTCTCCGGCTCGATCGACACCTTCGCGGTGATCTCGACGCCCGCCTCGGCAACGCCGGGCACCGGGTCGTGGCGCGTCGTCCAGGAGAGCTCCGCCTTCGGCAGTGCTGCGATCGCCGCCCGGGCGCGCCGGCGCCCGTACTCCATCCACGCCTCGACGAAGGCGGCGATGGTCTCGCGGCCGTAGCGCTCGCCGAGTTCCTTGAGGCGCGTCTCGGCCGTGCGCGTCGCCCCCACCTGGGCCTGGTAGTCGCCATACCAGATATGGCTCTCGCGGATGTTGTGGCGGCACCAGCGGATGACGTCGGCGCGGTCGCGGTAGTCCGCCTGGAAGCGGACGACCGGGATGTGCATGCCCTCCTCGTAGACGGAGCGCATGTGCGCATCCATCGTCGTCGGGATATGAGCGCCGGTGTCGGCGTGGTGGGAGCGCGCCACTGTCCAGAACATCGGCACGCCGCCGAGATAGACGGGCACGCAGAGCGTCATGTCGGCGTGGTGGGTGCCGCCGTGGTACGGGCTGTTGGAGAAGAACGCGTCGCCCTCGGCGACGTCGTCGAAGAGTTCGCCGATCGGCCGCGTCGACAGGTCCATCGCGGTGACGTGCACCGGCATCGCCTCCTCGACGCAGACGAGGCGGTGGTCGAAGGTCAGCAGCCCGCAGGAGAAGTCGCGCGCGTTGGTGATCGCAGTCGACCGGCTCGCCTTCTTCACGATGTTCGACATCTCGCGGACGATCGAGGCCATCCGGTTGGACAGCACCGCGAGCAGCAGCGGGTCGAAGTCGGTCTGCGAAGGTTCACCGATCGGCATGGTGGACGCGGTCTCCCTGGTCGGTCTTGCCTTGATCAAAGTCCTCGCGGAAGCATCTCGCCGGGCTCGGCGTCGTCAGAAGCCCACCTGGTCGCCGCCCTTCAGGTCCAGCATCTGCCGCGCCTCGTCGGCCGTCGCGATCTCCAGCGACAGCTCCTCCATGATGTGGCGGATCTTGGCGACCTGCGCGGCGTTCGACGTCGCGAGCTTACCCTTGGCGATGTAGAGGCTGTCCTCGAGCCCGACCCGGACGTTGCCGCCCATGATGGCGCCCATGGTGCAGAGGTTCATCTGGTGCCGCCCGGCCGCCAGCACCGACCAGAGATAGTCCTTGCCGAACAGCTTGTCGGCGGTCCGCCGCATGTGCATCAGGTCCTCGGCGGCCGGGCCGATGCCGCCGAGCAGGCCGAAGATCGTCTGCACGAACAAGGGTGGCGTCAGAAGTTTGCGGTCGAGGAAGTGCGCCAGCGTGTAGAGATGCGAGACGTCGTAGCACTCGAACTCGAACTTCGTGCCGTAGGCCCCGCCGACCTCGGAGATGATGCGCTCGATCTGGCCGAAGGTGTTGGAGACGATGCCGTGCCGCGTCGCCTCCAGATAGTCGCGCTCCCACGGCTGCTGCCAGTCCTTGTGCTTGTCAGCGATCTGGTAGAGGCCGAAGTTCATCGAGCCCATGTTGAGCGAGCAGAGCTCCGGCCTGGCGACGTGCGCCGCCTCGAGCCGCTCTTCCAGCGACATCGTCAGACCGCCGCCGGTCGAGACGTTCATCACCGCATCGGTCTGCTGCTTGATGCGCGGCAGGAACTGCATGAACAGCTTCGGGTCGGGCGACGGCTTGCCGGTCTCCGGATCGCGGGCGTGCAGGTGGATGATCGCAGCCCCCGCCTCCGCCGCCCCGACCGACGCCTCGATGATCTCGTCCGGCGTGATCGGCAGATAGGGGCTCATCGTTGGCGTGTGGATCGAGCCGGTCACCGCACAGGTGATGATGACTTTCTGCGACATCCGCCGTCTCGCTCTTCAGGTTGCCTGCCGCACGAGGCGAGGACGACAGCCCGTCCGCGGCTTCCTGCGCACATTGCTTCGCCGTCATCAGCCATCAGTTGCGTGGACTACGCCGCAACACCAGCGTCCAGCACACGCTCGGCCTCGGGTCGTCACGAAAGTACCTGATTTGATCAGATACAATCTGGTGTGCTCTGTCGGCGAGATGCAGTCCATCATGAGTCAGAGGGATTGATCAAGACCCGGCGGCGATTTTTTGATCAAAAAGAGTCGATGACGCCTTCCATGGCAGCCGCGGTCTCGCCCCCCACCCCGCTTCGTGACGCGCAAGATCAACGACTTGCGCGACGGTGGGAACCTGAAGGAGGATGTGGTGGGAACCGTCCGCCTGCCGGATCGGAGCCGTCCCGCAAGCCGCCCGCCGACCGACTTTCACAACCGACGCCCTCATCGCCACGCCACCGGCGGCCTCTCGCCCCCGCGCGACGGCGGTCCGACGGCGCAAGGAACAGGACCGACTGATGTTTCGATGGGGCGTGCTGTCGACCGCCAGGATCGCGCGCGAGCATGTGATCCCGGCCATCGTCGCTTCGGAGAACGGCGTCCTCAGCGCCATCGCCAGCCGCGACGGCGAGCGGGCGCGGGCGCTGGCCGAGCAGTTCGGCGCACCGCATGCCTTCTCATCCTATGAGGCGCTGCTCGCGTCCGATCTGATCGACGGCGTCTACATTCCGCTGCCGACGTCACAGCACGTCGAATGGGCGATCAGGGCGGCCGAGGCCGGCAAGCATGTTCTCGTCGAAAAGCCGCTCGCTCTCGACGCCGCCGACATCGCGCCGGTGATCGCAGCGCGCGACCGCAACCGGGTCCTCGTCTGCGAGGCCTTCATGGTGATCTACCACCCGCAGTGGATCAAGGTCCGCGAGCTCGTGCGCGACGGTGCCATCGGACGGCTGCGGCACGTGCAGGGCGCCTTCACCTACTTCAACGACGACCCGACCAACATGCGCAACATCCTGGCGCTCGGCGGGGGCGCGCTGCCGGACATCGGCGTCTATCCCGTCGTCTCGACCCGGTTCGTCACCGACCGGGAGCCGCTGCGCGTCCACGCCTCCGTCGAGCGCCACGCGGCCTACGGCACCGACATGTATTCGAACGTCCACGCCGACTTCGGCGACATCGACCTCACCTTTTACGTGGCGACGCATCTCGCCGCCCGGCAGGTGATGGTGTTTCATGGAGACCGCGGCTTCATCGAGGTGCACGCGCCCTTCAACGCCGGCCGCTACGACCATCACCGGATCGAACTGCACAACGCGTCACATACCGAGGCGACGGTCTTCCGCTTCCCCGGCACGCAGCAATACCAGCTGGAGGTCGAGACGTTCGTGCGCGCAGCCCGTGGCGGTGCCGACCGTGTCTTCACGCTGGAAGAGTCGGTCAACAACCAGAAGGTCATCGACGCCGTCTTCCGCTCCGGCACCAGCGGAGACTGGGAGGGCGTCTGACCGGCCTTCGCGAGCAGGCTCGAGCACACCCCGGCGGCGCCGCCATGGTTTTCCAGCCGTGCAGAAGCCGTACTCCCGGCGTGCC
>NZ_JAWDIR010000005.1:0-81660 GCF_046156265.1 Pseudoxanthobacter sp. M-2 | reverse complement strand
CTCTGCGAGTCTATTCGTAGAGGCAGAGCGTCGTGTGGTTGCTGATGTGTTTAGTGGCAAGCGGACGCTGCGGTTCACGCGGCTACTAAAGCACCTACTAAAGCCCTCAACCGGAATCCCCATTGTTACCACCAACTACGACCGGCTCATTGAAATTGCAGTCGAAGAAGCAGGCCTGGGCGCCGACACTCTATTCGTTGGAAGCTTCGCCGGGAGCCTAAACGAAGTCGAGAGTCAATGGAGCTTTTGTCGAGAGGTGACCCTGAAAGGGAAGGTTGCCCGAGCGCGCTTCCGGGACCGGGCAATTATCCTGAAGCCACACGGAAGCCTAGACTGGTACCACCGCGCCGGCAAGCCGGTCCGTTACTCCGGTGACTTGGCAATCCCTCGTCTCATTATAACGCCGGGTCTGAATAAGTTCCGAAACGGCTATGAAAGCCCCTTTGATCGCCACCGAGAGCGAGCCAATTTGGCCATCGACAAAGCCGCCCGCTTCTTAATCATTGGTTACGGCTTCAACGATGACCACCTGGAGACACACCTGAAACCTAAGATCGTTTCGGGAATACCAACATTGCTGCTCAGTCGCTCGCTCTCTGAGAATGCCCTGGCTCTCGCTCAGGCTCATGGGAACATCATGGCAATTGAACAAGCCAATGTAGGGGGACGAAACGGGTCGCGAATCTTCCTGAATCGGCTTCCGCACGAAGTCCCAGACAAGAACCTGTGGGACCTTGGGTCCTTCATTTCCGAGGTGCTCGAACCATGACCGTACCTGCGCTTCAGTTTGCGGACGACGAAGAACTTGGCCGCGTAGCATCTGTCGACACCAGCCGCGTTGCAGTGGACGTTACAAATTCGGTACTCCTTACGCGAATTGGGATTGGGCAGCTGGTCGCAATTCAAGGAAGCACGGAACGCGAGTACCTGATCGCAATCACTGAACGCGTGAACCGAAGTATACGAGAGGAACTTCCCACGGTTGATGAACTCCAGGAGGGTGAAGCGCTATTATCTATTGTTCATACTGACTTGCTTCAAGCTGTACTTATTGGCACTTATAGAACAGTTGACGGCACTAAATCAAATACATTTAAGCGAGGTGCCGATAGTTTTCCGCAGATTGACCGTAGTTGCTTTGTCATTGATGGAGCTAATCTTCAGCGCTTTATGGGCATCCTCGGCGCGGGCCTTGAGCCGCACGAACGATTAAAGCTCGGTGTATTCGTGGCGGATCGCACTGCCGAGGCAATAGTAAGCGGCGATAAACTATTTCAAAGACATGCTGCTATCCTCGGCAGCACTGGCTCCGGGAAGAGCTGGTTGGTCGCTCTAATATTGGAGCGCGCCGCCAAGCTAAGATTCCCAAATATCATTGTGTTTGATATGCACGGCGAGTACGCGCCGCTGGCAAATCGCTCAATTGGCGGCTTCGCCGATCGCTATCGCATCGCTGGCCCGGGCGATCTGGAGAAGCCAGGCGAGGAAGTTCTGTTCCTGCCTTACTGGCTGCTGAACCGAGACGAGATGCTCTCGATGATCCTAGATCGCAGCGACCAGAACGCCCCGAACCAAGCCTCAAGGTTCACACTACATGTTCGTGGATTAAAGGGTGCGACGCTAGAAGGAAATATGCGTTCGACCGTTAAAAAGACTTTTACGGTTGATTCTCCGATTCCCTACAGCATTACGAAGCTTGTCGAGCTACTACAAACTGACAATACGACGAAGGGTATGGGCAAGAATGGCCCGGTGAAAGGCGAATGGGAAGACAAGCTGACGCGTTTTCTCTCCCGGCTTGAAGCCAAGATCGATGACCGGCGATACGGCTTCATGTTCTCACCTCCACCCGACGCCCAGACATACGAATGGCTTTCCAAGCAAGCTATTAGGCTGCTCCGTGCCGGTGACGGAAGCGGCATTAAGATTATTGACTTCTCAGAGGTTCCTGCTGACATTTTACCAATTGTGACGGGAACGCTAGCGCGGCTCCTCTATGACATTCAGTTTTGGATGTCGAGCAGTTCAAGGACGCCGGTCACACTGCTTTGTGACGAAGCGCATCTTTATCTCCCGATACGCGATGACGCGGATGTCGTGCAGCGCCAAGCATTAGGCTCGTTTGAGCGAATAGCCAAAGAGGGCCGCAAATACGGCGTGTCATTGATGGTCGTGAGCCAACGGCCCTCCGACGTCAGCCGCACGATACTGAGCCAGTGCAATAACTTCCTCGCGCTGCGGCTCACTAATGAAACAGACCAGGGTGTGATTAGGCGCCTCATGCCAGACTCTTTGTCAGGCATGACCAGCATCCTTCCGCTCCTCGACACTGGTGAGGCCTTGCTGTTGGGTGACGCAGTCCTGATGCCTGCTAGGATCAAGTTGGATGCACCTGTCGTGGCGCCGGATAGCGCGACCCGTGATTTTTGGAAGGAGTGGGGTGCGAGGCAGCCTGACGAGAAAGCAATCTCGGCCGCTGTGGAGTGCTTGCGCAGCCAAACGCGCGCGTCTCAGTAGAAGGTGCTTTGAGGCCGCCCGGCGATGCCTTCCGTTAGATCGAAGGCGGGCGCCCGGCCAGACGCAGGTGGCGGTCGGATATCTCAGTTCTTGAGCTAGGGATTCTAGCCCCCTCGACAACCCATAACCCATCGGCTATACGTCCCTCCCATAGCCGGAGGGTGATGGGTTGCAGACGGTGCAGGCTCAGGACGGGGTATTTCGGTCGCTGGCGGATCCGACGCGGCGGGCGTTGTTCGAGCGGCTCTGCCGGGACGGGGAGCTGACGGTCTCGGCGCTGACGGCCGGCGCCGGGGTGTCGCAGCCGGCGGTCTCCAAGCACCTCGCCGTGCTGAAGCAGGCGGGCCTGGTGGCCGACCGGCCGTCCGGGCGGCAGATCCACTACCGCGCCGAGCCCGCCGCTCTCGCCCCCCTCACCGACTGGGCAGCCTCCCTCACCGCCGCCTGGCAGGCCCGCTTCGACCGGCTCGACTCGCTTCTCGAAAGGATGGACCAGTGACCGCACGCCCCCTCGCCACCCCGAAGCCGCCGGCGCCGTCCCGGGACGAGACGCCGCGGGATGCGTCGTCCGCCGATGGCCGGCGCTCCGACGGGTCTGCCCAAAGGGATCCGTCCCAATTGGACCCGGTTCAGTCGGCGGCGTCCCAGCCGGCCGCGTCCGCGCCGGCCGCGTCCGCCGGGCGCCCGGCCGCCGCCCTCGGTGCGGCGCCCGTGGGTGAGACGGTCGTCGTCGAGCGGGAGTTCGCCCACCCGCCGGCAAAGCTCTGGCGGGCGCTGACGACGCCGCACCTGATGGCGGAGTGGCTGATGGAGAGCGCGTTTGCCCCCGTCGTCGGCACGCGCTTCCAGTTCCGGGCCGACTGGGGCACCGTCGACTGCGAGGTGCGGGTCGTCGAGCCGGAGCGCCGGCTCGCCTACACGTGGGACGCCTATTCGCTGAAAAGCGTCGTCACCTTCACGCTCACGCCGACGGCGACCGGCACGCGGCTCCGGATGGAGCAGACCGGGTTCCGGCCGAACCAGACGCCCTTCCTCGAGGGGGCGCGGGCCGGCTGGCCGCGCTTCCTCGAGGCGCTCGACGCGCTTCTGGCGCGCACGCCGTGACGCGCGAGCGCGGGGGCAAGCCGGCGGGGGCGGGCGAGGCCAGGCCTGGCGAGACCGGGCCTGGCGAGACCTTTGCGGGCGGCGGGCCGGTGCTGCTGTCGGGCGGCAATCCGCAAATTCCGAAGGGGTATGGCGACGGGCCGGTGCAGGCCTACATCGCCGCCATGCCGGGCTGGAAGAGCGCCATCGGCCGGCGGATCGACGACATCGTCACCGCCACCGTGCCGGGGGTCAAGAAGGCGGTGAAGTGGAACTCGCCGCTCTATGGCGTCGAGGGGGACGGCTGGTTCCTCGGGCTGCACTGCTTCAACGCCTACGTGAAAGTGTCGTTCTTCCGCGGCGCGCGGCTCGTGCCGCCGCCGCCCGGGCCGTCGAAGCAGGCGGACGTGCGCTATCTCGACATCCGCGAGGACGGTTTCGACGAGGCTGAGTTCGCCGACTGGGTGCGCCAGGCGAGCCGGCTGCCGGGGGAGAAGATGTGAGGCGCGGCGGCGGGCGGGGGCCGCGGGGGGGGGGGCGCGGCGGCTGTGCCGACGGCGCGGCCGCCTCAGCGGGCGGCGTAGCGGGCGAGGAAGGTCGCCACCGCCGCGTCGACGTGGGCGGCGATCTCGGCCTCGTCCGGCGGCTCGCGGACGTCGTAGAGGAGCTCGTTGACGAGGCCGGCCTGCAGCAGCATCTGCAGCTGCGCCGCGGCGAGCCGCGGGTCCGGCGCAATGAGGCGGCCGGCGCGGGCGTGCGCCTCGATGAAACGGGTGAACTTGTCGATGCCGCGGCCGGGGCCGTCCTCGTAGAAGGCGCGGCCGACCGCCGGGATGCGCTCGGAAATGCCCATCACCGTCCGGACCGCGCGGATGTTCGCCGGGCGGACGATGAAGGCGACCAGCTTGCGGCCGGTGCGCCGGAGGCTTTCGGCGACGTCGGGATCGTCGGCGTCGAGGTCGAGGTGGCCCTTCAGGCGCGCCCGCTCGTCGGCGATCATCGCCGAGAACAGCGCCTCCTTACTGTCGAAATAGACGTAGAGCGTGCCCTTCGAGACGCCGGCGGCGCGCGCGATCGCCCCCATCGAGGCGGCGTCGAAGCCGAGCTCCATGAACACGCCGTTCGCGCCCTCGAGGATCTGCCGGCGCTTGGCCGGGTCGGCGCCGGGGGGGATGGGGGTGGGGGCCTCCGAGGCGGCCTCGGAGCGCGCGGCGGCGAGAGCGGTGCCGTGGTCGACCTCCGCAGCGTGTGAGGCAGCAAGAGCGTCGGCATCCGTGGCCACTCCGGCGGGACCGTCGTCGGCCGGCGGGATCCAAGCTGCGTGCGGACGGGGAGCGCCGGAGCGCGCGGCGCCCGGCTCCGCCGTTCCTCGCCCTCTGCCTGCCGCCTTCGCCATGCCGTTCCCCCGTCCGCGGTGGCCGCCCCTGCCCCGCCGACCGCCCCCGCGGCCTTGACCGCGGCCTTGACCGCGGCCTTGACCACCGACCTGCCGCGGACTACGAACCTACGTTGACCGAACCGTTCGGTCAACGCATCGAGACGAGCCGTCCGCCATGACCGAGCCGCTTCCGCCGAACCCGTCCGCTGCCCCGCCGTCCGGCCCCGCCGACGGTGGCCCGGGCGCGCTGCGGACGCCGGTCGCGCCGACCTCCGCGCCGGGGGCGGCGCACCCGCCGCTTGCGACTGCGGGGGTTTCGGGGACGACGGGCAGTGGACCGGCGGGTGTGCCGACGGCGCACGGGCCCTCGGGAGCGACGCCCGCACCGGAGGCGGTGCGGCTCACCCACGCGCAGATCCGCGTCATCCTGATCGGCGTCATCCTGGCGATGTTCCTCGGCGCGCTCGACCAGACGATCGTCGTCACCGCGCTGCCGACGATCGGCCGCGAGATGCAGTCGGTCGAGCAGCTGTCGTGGGTGGTGACGGCCTATCTCCTCACCGCCACGGCGGCGACGCCGATCTACGGCAAGCTCAGCGACATCCACGGCCGCCGCGTCATCCTGCTGATCGCGATCGGCATCTTCCTGGTCGGCTCGGTGGCGTGCGCGCTCGCGACCGACATCCGCGTGCTGATCCTCGCCCGCGCCCTGCAGGGGGCGGGCGGCGGCGGGCTGATCTCGCTCGGCCAGACGATCGTCGCCGACATCATCCCGCCGCGCGAGCGCGGCCGCTACATGGCCTATTTCGCCGCCGTGTTCATGACCGCCTCGATCGCCGGCCCGGCGCTCGGCGGCATCCTGTCGGAGCACCTGCACTGGTCGGCGATCTTCTGGATCAACCTGCCGCTCGGGCTCGCAGCCTACCTGCTCACCAACCGCGTGCTGAAGAAGATCCCGAAATTCCACCGGCCGCACAAGATCGACTATGCCGGCGCGCTCCTGATGCTGGTCGCGACCTTCACGCTGATGCTGGCCTTGAGCTGGGGCGGCGTCGACTATGCGTGGGGCTCGGCGCCGATCCTCGGGCTCATCGCGCTGTCGCTGGTGCTGTGGGCGGCGTTCGCCTGGCGGCTCGCCGGCGCGCCGGAGCCGTTCGTGCCGATCAGCCTGCTCGCCAACCGCATCGTCTCCACCGGCGTCGGCGCGGTCCTGTTCGCCGTCGGCACGATGGTGGCGCTGTCGGTGTTCCTGCCGCTCTATTTCGAGGCCGTGTTCGGCTTCACGGCGGCGGAGTCGGGCCTCGCGCTCATCGCCCACATGGCCGGCACGGTGACGGGCGCGCAGATCGCCGGCCGCATCATGGGCCGCACCGGCCGCTACAAGATGACGGCCGTCGTCGGCCTCGCGGTGGCGGCCGCAACCGCGCTCGCGATGGCCGCCTGGCCGCCGCTCGGCCTGTGGCAGATGGAAGTGATGATCGCCATCCTCGGCATGGGACTCGGCGTGATCTATCCGATCTCGACCGTGTCGGTGCAGAACGCCGTCCCGGCGCACCAGATGGGCACCGCCACCGGCATCCTCAACTTCGCCCGCTCGCTCGGCGGCGCGCTGGTGGTGCCGGCGTTCGGGGCGCTGTTCCTCGCCGGTGCCGCCGTCGCCGACGGGCTGACGACGCAGGAGGTGGTGCTGTCGGGCACGCTCGCCGGGGCCGACATCGCGCCCGCCTTCCGCAGCGTGTTCCTCGCCACCGCCGCCGGCGCGCTGATCGCCTGCATATTCATGGCGACGATCCCGGAACTGCCGCTGCGCGGCCACGAGAAGCCGGCGGACTGACGCGTCGTGGGCGCGTCAGCGCGCGTCCCGGCTGGCGCAACCGGTGCGGCTGCGGCTAGACTGTCGCCAGCGCCGCCGCCCGGCCGCGTGGCTGCGGAGGCCGCCCCGACCATCATGCGACCCGGTGAAACCGACACCGCCGCGAAGACCCGCGCCGGCAAGACCGGCGGCCCGTCGTCCGGCCCAGCCTCCCCCGCCGCCGGCGAGGTGGAGCGCTTTCTCGCCGCTTTTCCCGAGACCGAGACCGTCGAGCTCCTGATCACCGACACCTGCGGCGTGCTGCGCGGCAAGTGGGCGCCGACGGCGACGCTGTCGAAGGCGTTCGGCTCGGGCGTGAACTTCCCGCTCTCGGTGTTCGGCATCGACGTCTGGGGCCGCGAGGTGCTGGAGACCGGGCTGCACGTCGACACCGGCGACCGCGACGGCTTCTGCCGCGCCGTGCCCGGCACGCTGAAGCCGGTGCCGTGGGCGGCGCACCCGACGGCGCAGGCGGTGCTGACCATGCACACCGAGCGCGGCGTCCCCTTCCACGGCGACCCGCGCACCCGGCTCGAGGCCGTCGTCGAGCGCCTCGCCGGTGCGGGGCTCGCGGCGGTCTGCGCCTTCGAGCTCGAATTCTACCTGCTCGACCCCAACGCCCCCGCCCACGTCACCGGCTCGCCGGCGCCGGTGCGCGCCGAGCCGAACGGGCCGGAGCGCACCAACGTGCTGGCGCTGTCGGACCTCTCCGCCCACAGCCGGCTGTTCGGCGACATCCGCGCCCACGCCAAGGCGCAGGGGCTGCCGATCGACACCATCGTCAAGGAGGCCGCACCCGGGCAGTTCGAGGTGAACCTCAAGCACCGCGGCGACGCGCTGGCGGCGGCCGACGACGTCGTGCTGCTGAAGCGCCTGATCGCCGAGACGGCGGCGGTCCACGGGCTGAAGGCGAGCTTCATGGCGAAGCCCTTCATGGGCTGGGCCGGCAACGGCATGCATGTCCACGCGAGCCTCGTCGACGGGAGCGGCGAGAACGTCTTCGCCCGGCCGGGCTCCGGCGAGCCGCTGCTCGAGGCGGCGATCGCCGGCCTGATCGAGACGATGGCGGCCTCCACGCTTCTGTTCGTGCCGACCTGGAACGGCTTCCGCCGCCTGCAGCCCGGCTCCTACGCGCCGACGCGCGCCGCCTGGGGCCACAACAACCGCTCGGTCGCCGTGCGCGTGCCGGCCTCGCCGCCCGAGGCGCGCCGGCTCGAGCACCGCATCGCCGGCACCGACGCCAACCCCTATCTGGTGCTCGCCGCCGTGCTCGGCGGGATGCTCGAAGGCATCGAGCGCGGGCTGACGCCGCCGCCGCCGACCGACCGCAACGCCTATGACGAGCCGGCGCCGGCGCTGCCCTCGACGATGGGCGAGGCGATCCGGCTGTTCGAGCGCTCGGACTTCATCAGGCGCACGTTCGGCGTCGAGTACCGCTCGCTGTTTTCCGCGGTGAAGGCGGCGGAGATGGCGGCCTTCCAGGCGGAGATCACGCCGCTGGAGCGCTCGACCTATCTCTAGAGGGTGCGGCGCCCGGTCTCCGCCGGCGCGCTCGCTCCGGCTTTACCGGCTGGGCGAACTCCCCCAAAGTGCGCACGGAAGCGCCGCGCGACAGCGCGGTTCACCCGTTCACAACTCGGCGACATCGACGTCGCGAGGCCAAGCGCTAGAATCCGGATCGCCCCGCCAGGAGGGGCGCCATTGCACGGGACCGCAGCCATGACGGACAAGATCACCCGCCGCGACGCCTTCGCGTCCGCCGCCGCCCTCGCCGTCGGCGTCGCCGCCGTGGCCGCTGCCCCCGGCGAGGCGCTCGCCGACCAGCCGAACATGCGCAATGCGCTCGCCTCGCTGCAGGACGCCAAGCGCTGGCTCGAGCAGGCGAACACTGGCAAGGGCGGTCACCGCGCCGCGGCCATCCGGCTCATCGACGAGGCGATCTCCGAAGTGAAGCAGGGCATCAAGTTCGCCAACAGCTGAGCATCGAAGGCAGGGGCGTGTCCGGCTTCCTCCCTCCCGCGCGTCGGGAGGGGGATTTGATGCGCCAGGGTACCGGCGACGTGGGCGCTGCCGTCCGCGTCGCCAGGGCCGAGTTCGTGCCTAGACCGACCACCGGAGACTGAAACGGCCCGCGCGACGGGCCAGCTAGCAAGGGAAAGAGAAGAATGACGGACACCGTGACCCGCCGTGACGCCTTCGCTTCGGCCGCCGCCCTGACGCTCGGCATCGCCGCCGTCGCCGCAACGACCGATGACGCGGAGGCCAATCAGCCGAACATGCGCAATGCGCTGGCCGCGCTGGAAGACGCGCGCCGCTTCCTGCAGCGGGCCAACACCGGCAAGGGCGGGCACCGGGCCCGGGCTCTCGAACTGACCAGCCAGGCAATTGGCGAGGTCCGCGCCGGCATCCGCTTCGCCGGCGGCTGAGCTTCCCCTCCCCCCTCGTGGGGGAGGTGGCCGGCAAAGCCGGCCGGAGGGGGCGGCGCGCGAGCGCCGCAGCGAAGCCAGCGATTTCTCTCAACCGCCGCACGCCGCCGGCTGCGCCGACGGCGCCCTCCCCGGACCGCTTCGCGGCCCGACCCTTCCACAGGGGGAGGGTGGGAGGTCGACGCGACGAATGGCGTGAAGCTGCGCGCGAGCGCGCTGCCCTACCCGGTGCCTTGCGCGCTGTTCCCTTCTCCCGCTTGCGGGAGAGGGTGCCCGAAGGGCGGATGAGGGCGTCTTTCCCCCCTCGTAGGGGAGGTGGCCGGCAAAGCTGGCCGGAGGGGAGCGGCGCGCAGCGCCGCGGACGACGGTATCACCTGTCGAAGCGCCGCACGCCGCCGGCTGCGCCGACGGCGCCCTCCCCGGTCCGCTGCGCGGCCCGACCCTCCCACAGGGGGAGGGTTAGAGGTCGACCTCTCGCGCTCCGACTCGTGGCGCCTTACCCCTCCTACACCGCCTTGCGGCGGGTCCAGGGGCGGGTGCCGGCCGGCATTTCCGGACGGCCGACGGGCTGGGTGTAGAGCTCGACCTCGGCCGTGTCGCCCTTCGAGAGGCGGGCGCGCGTCGGCTGGTGGGTGACGACGAAGGCATCGACGCCGCAGCGGATCATCAGCGGGATCTGGTCGAGCAGCACGTTGCCGACGGCCCGCAACTCGCCCCGAT
The DNA here is from genome assembly GCF_046156265.1 of Pseudoxanthobacter sp. M-2. Lineage (NCBI taxonomy): Bacteria > Pseudomonadati > Pseudomonadota > Alphaproteobacteria > Hyphomicrobiales > Segnochrobactraceae > Pseudoxanthobacter > Pseudoxanthobacter sp. M-2. The sequence goes on along the minus strand of NZ_JAWDIR010000005.1, from coordinate 71,684 downwards.
AGCCGAGGTGCTCGCGCAGGACGCGGGCGTAGGAGAAGCCGCGGCCATCGGTGAAGGCCGGGAAGTCGATGGCGATCGCCGCCAGCCGGTCGAGATCGGGCGCGAGTTTCTCCGGGTCGTCCCCCGGCTTCACCACGACGCCGAGGGGACGGCTGTCGCCGGCCAATGCCTCGCGCTCGGCGAGCCAGCGGGCGAAGGGCAGGAACGCCTTGCCCTCCTCCGGGATCGGCGCGACGGCATCGAGGGTCACCCAGTCGTCCGGCTCGAATCGGCCGTCGCGGAAGACGTCCGCGCCGGCACCAGAAACCTCGGCCGGGGTCGAGCCGGCGGCTGCCGGCGATGCGATGGCATCGGCACTCATGGTCTTTCCCTCAGATGCCGCTGCCATCCGCCTCGCGGCCGACGAGGCCGAGGTGGATGCCGCATTCCGTTTTCTCGCTGCCGCGCCAGCGGCCGGAGCGCTCGTCCTCGCCCACCGCCACGCGGTCGGTGCAGGGCATGCAGCCGATCGACGGGAAGCCCTGGGCGACCAGCGGGTGGGCCGGCAGGTCGTGCAGGGCCGCATAGGCCTCGAGGTCGGCGCGCGACCATTCGGCGACCGGGTTCACCTTGATGCGCGACGCCTCGACTTCGAAGCGGGCGAGCCCGTCGCGGCCGGCCGACTGGAAGCGCTTGCGACCGGTGATCCAGGCGTCGAAACCGTCGAGCGCGCGGGCGAGCGGCTCCACCTTGCGGATCTGGCAGCAGAGGTTGGGGTTCTTGAGCCAGAGGCCGCCCTCGGCGTCGAGCTCCGCGAGCCGCGCCGGGTCCGGCTTCACCGAGCGCACGTCGGTGAGGCCCAGCCGGGAGATCAGCCGGTCACGATGGCGCAGCGTCTCCGGGAAGTGCTTGCCGGTCTCGAGGAAGATCACCGGCGTCGAGGGGTCGACGTCGGCGACGAGCTTCAGCATTACCGCGGCGTCCGCACCGAAGCTCGAGACGAGCGCGATGCGGCTCGGAAACAGGGTGTGGATGGCGAGGTCGAGCGTCGCCTCGGCGGAGAGACCGCCGTGGGCCGCTTCCAACTGCTCGGCCCGGATGCGGGCGAGAGCCTCGACGTCGGTCGGCGCCGCGAGGGACGAACCCTGGGGCACCGGCTCGGCGATCGCGTATTCAACGCGTGCCATAGAGCGCTTCCTTGAAGGGGGCCTCGCCCACCCGCCTCAGCGCGAGGAGGAAGGGTTCGGCCGGATCGCGGCGGACCGCGAGATAGGTGTCGACGATGGTCTCGATGGCGTCCGGCACCTGGTCGGCCAGGAACCCCGGGCCGATGATCGAGCCGATCGCGGCGTCCTCGCCGGGGGCACCGCCGAGGGTGATCTGGTAGAACTCCTCGCCCTTCCGATCGACGCCGAGAATGCCGATGTGGCCGACGTGGTGGTGGCCGCAGGCGTTGATGCAGCCGGAGATCTTCACCGACAGCGGGCCGATGTCGCGCTGGCGCCCGGCATCGCCGAAGCGCTCGGAGATCGACTGGGCGATCGGGATCGAGCGGGCATTGGCGAGCGCGCAGTAGTCGAGGCCCGGGCAGGCGATGATGTCGGTGACGAGGCCGGCGTTGGCGGTGGCGAGCCCCATCGAGACGAGCCGGGCGAAGACGTCCGGCACGTCGTCCAGCGCCACGTGCGGCAGGATCAGGTTCTGCTCGTGGCTGACGCGGATCTCGTCGAAGCCGAAGGCCTCGGCGAGGTCGGCGACGGCGTCCATCTGGTCGGCCGTGGCGTCGCCCGGAATGCCGCCGATCGGCTTCAGCGAGATCGTCATCGAGGTGTAGCCGGGCACCCGGTGCGGGTGCAGGTTCTGCGCGCAGAACAAGGCGAGCGCCGGGTCGGACGCCTTGGCGGCCTCGAGCGTCTCGCTCGTCTCCGGGCGCGGCGGCATCGCCGGCAGGGCGAAATAGGCCTCGATGCGGCGGATTTCCTCAGCTGGCACGGTGAGCGAGCCGCCCTTCAGCCGCGCGTATTCCTCCTCGATGTCGGCGCGGATGTCGGCCTCGCCGGTCTCGTGGACGAGGATCTTGATGCGCGCCTTGTACTTGTTGTCCCGGCGGCCGTAGCGGTTGTAGACGCGCAGCACGGCTTCGAGATAGGCGAGCAGCTCCGTCTCCTCGATGAAGGGACGGATCAGCTTGGCGATCATCGGCGTGCGGCCCTGGCCGCCGCCGACCCAGACCTCGTAGCCCTTGCCGCCATCCGGGCCGCGGACGAGCTGCAGGCCGATGTCGTGGAAGCGGATCGCCGCCCGGTCGGTGGCCGCACCCGACACCGCGATCTTGAACTTGCGCGGCAGGAACGAGAATTCCGGGTGGATCGACGACCACTGGCGGATCACCTCGGCGATCGGACGCGGGTCGGCGATCTCGTCGGCGGCGGCACCGGCGAAGTGGTCGGCAGTGGTGTTGCGGATGCAGTTGCCGGAGGTCTGGATGGCGTGCATCTCGACGTCGGCGAGGAGCTGCAGCACCGCCGGAATGTCGCGGAGCGCCGGCCAGTTGTACTGGATGTTCTGGCGCGTGGTGAAATGGCCGTAGCCCTTGTCGTACTCGCGGGCGATGCGGGCGAGCATCCGCATCTGCCGCGACGACAGCGTGCCGTAGGGGATGGCGACGCGCAGCATGTAGGCGTGCAGCTGCAGGTAGACGCCGTTCATCAGCCGGAGCGGACGGAACTCCTCCTCCGACAGCTCGCCGGACAGGCGGCGGGCCACCTGGTCGGTGAACTGCTCGGTGCGCTGGCGCACGAAGGCTGAGTCGAACTCGTCGTACCGGTACATCAGTGTTGTCCTGTCAGGGTCTCGGGCGGCCGCTCACGCCGCGACGGATTCGCCGAAGGCGGGGGCGACGACGTCGGTGCGGGCGGTCGGGCCGAAGGCGCGGATCTTCTCGCGGAAGCGTACCGGCACCGGGCCGCGCGGGCCCGTGGTGACGTCGATCGCATAGGGGCCGAGGATGATGCGGGCGCGGTTGGCCGCCTCGCCGACGGCGGTGGCCGCGGCGATCGCCTCGGGGCCCTCGAAGACGCGGGCTTCCGAGATGCGCTCGACCCAGCGGTCGTGGGCGCCAAGGAAGACGACGATGCCGTCCGAAAGACGGTTGGCGGTGATCGTCTGCAGCGTCGAAGCAGCGGCCTTCTGCATGGCGTTCTCCTTCGGAATTTCAGGCGGCCGCGAAGGCGGCGAAGCGGGGGGACGCCGGGGCTGCGGTGAGCCGTTCGGCGGTGGAGAGGTCGGCGTGGGCGACGACGTCGCCGACGACGATGAGGACGGGGCCGGCGACGTCGTCGCGGCCGGCGAGGGCCGCGAGATCGGCGACGGTGCCGGCGAGCACGCGCTCACCCGACTGGCTGGCGTTCTCGATGGCCGCGACCGGGGTCGCGGGCGAGAGGCCGGCCTCGACCAGGCGTTCGGCGACGGCGGCGGCGACCGTCTTGCCCATGTAGACGGCGACGGTGGCACCCGAGAGCGCGAGGCCCGCCCAGCCCGGAAGCGTCTCGCCGTCGCGGTCGTGGCCGGTGGCGAAGACGAGGCTGGAGGCGACGCCGCGCAGCGTCAGCGGCAGGCGGATCGAGGCGGCGGCGGCCACCGCCGCTGTCACCCCCGGGACGACGGCGTGGGCGATGCCGGCCGCCTTCAGCGCCGCCATCTCCTCGCCGGTGCGGCCGAAGACGAGCGGGTCGCCGGCCTTCAGGCGGACGACGCGCTTGCCCTCACGGCCGAGTTCCACCAGCAGGTCGTTGATCCTGTCCTGCGGGACGGAGTGGGCGCCCTTCGCCTTGCCGACGGAGATGCGCTCGGCGTCGCGGCGGCCCATCGCCACCACAGCGGCCGGCACGAGGCGGTCGTGGACGATGACGTCGGCCTCCTGCAGCAGGCGCTGGGCGCGCAGCGTCAAGAGGTCCTCGGCGCCGGGGCCGGCCCCGACCAGCCAGACGAAGCCGGCGTCGTCCTGCGTGCCGTTGAGGAGGCGGGCGGCCTCAGCGCGGGCCTCGCGCTCCTGACCGGCATAGACGCGGTCGGCGACGGCGCCCGAGAAGAAGCGGGCCCAGAAGCGGCGCTTGCCGTCGGCGTCCGGGATGACGCGGGCGACGGTGCCGCGGAAGGACTGGGCGAGGCGGGCGAGCGCGCCGGTCTCGGGCGGCAGCATCGCCTCGATGCGGGCGCGGATGTGCCGGGCGAGCACCGGGCCGGTGCCGGTCGAGCCGATGGCGACCGCGACGGGGGCGCGGTTGACGATGGCGGGAACGTAGAAGTCGCAGAGCTCCGGCCGGTCGACGACATTGACCGGCACGCCGGCGGCGCGGGCGGCAGCCGCGATGGCGGCATCGGCGGCCTCGTCGCCGGTGGCGACGAAGGCGAGCGCTGCACCGTCGAGATCGGCGGGAGCGAAGGCGCGGGCCTCGAGGGTGGCGCCGACGGCGGCGGCAGTGTCGATAAGCTCCTCGGAGGGATCGACTGCCACGACGAGAAGGACGGCCTCCGTCTCGGCGAGCAGCCTCAGCTTCGCCGGCGCCTCGTGGCCGCCGCCGACCAGCAGCACGCGCCGACCGGCGACCTTGTAGAAGGCCGGGAAGACGGCGAGGCGGTGGGAGACGGAGGCGGCGGGCGACGACATAGGGCGTCCTTCGGGAGCGACATCGGCTGCTGCGGGAGCCGCCGACCGGACCTCAGAAGTAGGAGCCCGGCCGGCAATCCGCGGCGAACGTCATTCTCGGGGGAGAGCGCCAGAGGGAAAAGAATTCCGATGCCCTGGGGGCGGGCCAGCGCGAAAGGTTGCGCCCCGCCAAGGCGGATCGGGAGAATGCGAATCCAACCGTTCCAAACTGGCCGCTGCGGGATCGGCAGCAGCACGGCCAGGTGCGCCGCCCCGCCACCGCCTCAGGGGATGACGAAGGTCCGCTCCGCCGTGAGCACGGTCGCGCCGGCGCGCTCGACGGTGTAGCGGCCGCGGTATTCGCCGGACGGCCAGGCGTCGCCGCGGCGCTTGCGGCCGGTGAAGATCATCCACTGCGCCTTGTCGCGGTCGAGCGGGTCGGCGGTCTGCTCGGCGATCACCGTGCCGTCCGGGGCAAGAAGCGTCAGCGTCTGCACGTCGCCGCCCTTGAGGCCGATGGCGCGGGTGAAGAAGACGAGCGCCGGCGCGTCGGCGCCGGGCGGCGTGGTGGCGATGTCGGCGTCGATCGCCGCCATCGTCACCGGGCCGGCGGCGAAGCCGGCATTGAGGAGGCGCGGGCTCACGTAGGCGAGATCGTCGGCATGGCCGCCGCCAGCGTCCGGCGCCCACAGCGTGGCCGTCGGCGCGACGCCGCAGGCGGCGGCCGGATCGGGCCGGAAGGGATCGAGCGAGAGGCCGTCGTGGCGGACCTCGAAGTGGACGTGGGGGAAGGCGGCGGCGCCGGTCATGCCCACATTGCCGAGCTTTGTCCCGACGGCGACGGTGTCGCCTTCCTTCACGGCGAGGCCGGGCGACAGGTGGCAGTATTGCGTCTCCCAGCCACCGCCGAGATCGACGACGAGGCCGTTGCCGCACTCGCGGCCCTCCGCCACCGAGGCGGCGACGGCGGCGTCCGAGCCGTCGTGGTTCTCGATGCCGTCGCGCATGCGCAGCACGGTGCCGGCGGCGGCGGCCACCACGGGCACGCCGGCTTCCATCGCGGCGACCGTCGGCAGGCGGAAGTCGGTGCCGTCGTGGCCGTCATAGCTCATGGCGCCGCAGGCATAGTCGAGCACCTCCGGGCCGTCGGCGCGGTCGAAGTAGTTCTGGACGGGACAGGAGAGGCCGTCGGGGCAGTCGATGGGGAGGCGGAAGGCGGGGGGTGGGGCGGCAGGCTCGGCGGTGGCGGCGGAAGCGAAGCAAACCAGGAGAGCCACGAAAGGCAGGCGACGGGCGATGAACGGACGGTCGGTCACGCTTTGGCTCTCCCAATCGATGGCGGGCGGCCGCGCCCAGCGGAACACGGCAAGCATCGCCACGCCGTCCGGCAGGAAGATGTCACCGGAGGGATCAGGCGTCGATTGTCCCCAGCGAGGCCAATCGCTACCAAGTGAGAGAAACAGGGAGCCTTGCCACATGGTCATCCCCGAACCCGACGGGCAAGTGGATACCCCCGACGGCAAGCTCGCCTCCGCCGGGCGCGAGGGTCCGACCGACGCCATCCGCGCCCCCTGCGGGTGCGACCGGCGCAGCGAGGGCGCGCGCCCTCTGTCCGTGCGCCTGCGGCCGATCGTTGAGCGATATCGCGCGCTCCCGGATGGCGGCGAGATCGCCGACAAGGCCTTCTTCGACGATCTCTCGGGCAACTTGTGAGGGGTAGCCTCCCGCAGCCTCACCGCCGCTTCAGCAGCACCCAGGCGACGAAGGCGCGGCGGTGCGGGGCGTCGGCTTGCCGGAGGCTGCGGATGCCGGCTTCCGACAGCTCGATCAATGCGACCGCCTCCGACCGGCTGAACTTGCTCAGCGGATCGTAGTCCGCGTCGTGCCGCGCTTCCTGCAGGCGCACGAAGGCGTCCGCGAAGTTGACGATCTCGATTGGGAATCCGCGCAGCCCGGCCTGCAGACAAGCCACTTTCGCCGTTCCATGGTCGAGGGCGCGGTACACCTGCGCCCACGCCCGCGTCGTTCTTCTGGCCTCGCTCGAAATGAGGGTGTTCGCGCACTCGGAGGCTAGAGCATCGAAGGCCGCGTAGTATGCCGTGCTGATGGCTCGCTTGAGGAAGGCCTGGACCGGCCTGCCGACGTTCGCGTGCGCCAGTAAATCCGCAGCATCCAGGAGCTGCGGCCGCTTCATGAAGAGCGGCGCACCGGCTGGTCGTCAGCGAAGTGATGCCGAATATGCGGATAGCGGAATTCGCCTCCCGCCGACAGGACGTCTCGCACGTCCGAGATGAGAGCCAGCAAAACGCGAGCATCAACGGGCGTACTCGTCAACGTGTACTCCCCATCGATAAACAGGACTGGATCACCATCGTGGTCGAAGCCAGGCGTGATCTGCAAAGACGTCAGGCCGTAGGGCGCCAGCTTCGGGCGCAGAACAGCTTCGACAGCTGCAGCGAGTGCGGGAGAAAGAGGTCTTGTTTCGTCGACGGTAATCATCGGGCACTCATACCATAAAACACGCGGACCAGGCAGCGCCCCCCTACCCCCGCGCCGGATGCACCTTCATCCAATGCCGCGCCACGTCCACGCGCCGCGGCACCCAGACGCGGTCGTGCTTTGCGACATGGTCGAGGAACTTCATCAGGCCGGAGATCTTGCCAGGGCGGCCGATCAGGCGGCAGTGGAGGCCGATCGACATCATCTTCGGCGCCTCCGCCCCCTCGGCGTAGAGCACGTCGAAGCTGTCGCGCAGGTAGTGGAAGAAGTCGTCGCCCGTCACGTAGCCGTTCGAGGCGTAGCGCATGTCGTTCGCCTCGAGGGTGTAGGGGATGACGAGGTGGGGGCCCTTCGGCCCCTCGATCCAGTAGGGCAGGTCGTCGGCGTAGGAATCGGACGAGTAGAGGAAGCCGCCCTCCTCCATCACGAGGCCCGTGGTCTGTTCCGAGCAGCGGCCGGTGTACCAGCCGAGCGGTCGCTCGCCGGTCACTTCCGTGTGCAGCCGGATCGCCTCGGCCATGTGGGCCGCTTCGTCCTCGCGCGAAAAATCCTTGTATTCGATCCACTTGAGGCCGTGCGAGGCGATCTCCCAGCCGGCCTCCTTCATGGCGGCGACGGCCTCGGGATTGCGGGCGAGCGCGGTGGCGACGCCGTAGACCGTGAGCGGCAGGCCGAGGCGGGTGAACAGCCGCCAGATCCTCCAGAAGCCGGCCCGCGAGCCGTATTCGTAGATCGACTCCATGTTCATGTGGCGCTGGCCCGGCCACGGCGCGGCGCCGACGATGTCGGACAGGAAGGCTTCCGAGGCGGCGTCGCCGTGGATGACGGCGTTTTCTCCGCCCTCCTCGTAGTTCAGCACGACCTGCACGGCGACACGGGCGCCGCCCGGCCACTCGGGGTTCGGCGGCGTGCGGCCGTAGCCGACGAGATCGCGGGGATAGGGCTCGCGGGGGTCGGGATCACGCATGGGATCGCACTCACCGAGACAGGGGGGCCGGGAGGCGTCAGCGTGCGGCGGCGGGCGGTCGGCTGTAAAGGGCGGCGGCGGCCCCACGGCCAGGATCAGGGGTCGCACGTCCCGCGGCAGTCGGCGATGCGGTTGCCTCGTCCGAGCCGCACGCCCCCTATCCGCCGCACCCGAAGCCCGGAACGACGGCTCTCCGCACCCGCCGGACTCTCAGCCGGCGAGAGCCCGGGTCAATGACCCGGCCAGTTCCTCGAACCGGAACGGCTTCCTGAGCACGGGCCGGTCCGCGAAGCCGTCCCACACGTCATCGACGCTGTTGCCAGTCGAAAAGACGAAGGGCACGCCGCGCACCGCGAGCGCCCTGGCGACGGGCAGGCTGCTCTTGCCATTGAGGTTCATGTCGAGCATCGCGACGTCGAAGGCGTCGGCTTCGACCATGGCGACCGCGGTGGCGGCCATCGAGGCGGAGGCGATGGACTCGCAACCGAGGTCGGCGAGCATCTCTTCGATCATCATCAGGATCAGCACTTCATCTTCGACGACGAGAACGCGGCGACCGGTCAGAAACCTATCCATGCGCTGGGTCTTGGGGCGCGAGAAATTCCATGGTGCAGACCAATCCTTCCGGCCGATAGTCGAGATGCACAGTACCGTTCAGTTCCTGTGCCAGGCCGCGTTCGATCATCTGTGATCCGAAGCCCTTGCGGACGGGCGGCGCGACGGTCGGTCCGGACGTCTCCTGCCAGCGCAGCAACACCCGATCCCCACCCTGCGTCGCCTCCACCGACCAGGTAACGTCGACCGTACCCATCGCGTTCGCGAACGCCCCGTACTTCACCGCGTTGGTCGCGAGTTCGTTGAACGCGATGCCGAGCGCCAGGGCGGTTCTCGGCGGAAAGCGGAGGTTGTCGCCGGAGATCGCCAGCCGCGAGTCCTGGCCCGCCACGACGCCGAAGGGCGCCAGCGCCGTTTCCAGGACATCGCGCAGACCAGCCCCCCGCCAGTTCTCGCGCGTCAAAAGGTCGTGAGATCGCGACAGCGCGAACAGCCGGGACTCGATCGCCTCGCGCGCGACGATGGGGTCGGGTTCGGTCCGCAGGACCTGGCGAACGATGGCCTGAACCGTCGCGAGCGTGTTCTTGACGCGGTGATTGAGCTCATTGATCAGCGCCTGCAGGTGCTGTTCCGCGTCCCGGTGCCGCGTCAGATCGACGAACGACGCGAAATACTGGACGACCTTGTCACTCTCGTCGCGCACCGGGCAGATGAAGACCGCCGCAAGGAACTCGCTGTTGTCCTTGCGGTGATAGAGGATCTCGATATCGCCGCTCGGCTTGCCATCCAGCGCCGCCTGGACTTTCGCCAGCGCCTCCGTGCTGGTGTTGTGCACCGTCAGGAAATCGAAATTCTGCCCCAGCACCTCGTCTCGCTCGTAGCCGGTCAGCTCGAGAAAGCTGTCATTGGCGAAGACGATCGGGTTGCCGGCCTCTTTGGCGTTGGTGAAGACCATCGCCATCCGCGTCGTCTCGGCAGAGACGACGAACGGTCCGAGCTCGTCGCGGAAGCGCTCGACTTCGGCCTCGCCGCCCTTCTGCTTCCTGGATTTCCGCGGCTTCTTTGCCATTGGTGAGCGGCCACCTGCTGCATCCGCGCCGATTGTCGGACGATTTCGAAGATGCATGGGCCAGCGTCGGTCCGCCCCGCGGATCCTGTGACGCCTCACAGCCTCGCCTTCCACTATACCGCACCTGCACACGGAAGCCACAGGGTTGCTTCACAGGCAGTCCGCGGGGTCGGAGCGTCAGTAGCCGCGGGCGCGATCGACGAGGTGCTCGGGCGGCAGGCCGGCCTCGACACGCTCGATCTGGCTGAGGATGAGGCGGGTCAGCGCGTTGGCGTCGCTGACGGCGGCGACGTGCGGGTAGACGAGCACCTTCGGATGCGACCAGAACGGGCTGTCGTTCGGCAGCGGCTCCGTCTCGAAGACGTCGAGGCTGGCGCCGATCAGCGTGCCATCGTCGAGGGCCGCGAGCACGTCGGCCGCGACCTGCTGGCCGCCGCGGCCGGCGTTGATCAGCACCGCGCCGCCGAGCGCGCCGTCGCGCGGCAGCTTCGACAAGAGCCGGCGGTCGATCAGGCCTTGCGTCTCCGGCGTCAGCGGCAGCAGGCAGACCAGGATGTCGGTGCGGGCGAGGAAGGCGTCGAAGCCTTCCTTCCCGTGGAAGCAGGCGACGCCAGGGATCTCCTGCGGGGAGCGGCTCCAGCCGGCGGTGTCGAAGCCGAGGCGGGCGATCACCTCCACCGCGTCGCGGCCAAGCACGCCGAGGCCCATGACGCCAACCCGCACGTCCTTCGCCGCCGGCTGGCGGATCTCGTCCCAGTGCCGCTCCCGCTGCTGGCGCATGTAGCCGAAGGTCTTGCGGTGGTGGAACAGCACCTGCAGCACCACCCACTCGGTCATGCGCATCGTCAGGTCCGGGTCGACGATGCGGGCGAGCGGCACGTCCGGCAGCGTCGGATCGCCGAGGATGTGGTCGACGCCGGCGCCGAGCGAGAAGATCGCGGCAAGGTTCGGCAGGCCGGCGAGGAGGCCCTCCGGCGGCTTCCAGGCCAGCGCGTAGCGCACCTCGGCGGGGTCGTAGTCGTCGCGGCCGGCGACGACGACGCGGCGCTCCGGGGCGAGCTTCGCCAGCGGCCGCTGCCAGTCTTCCACCGGCCAGATTCCCGTCGACAAGAGGATCGTCATCGCCGCCTCGATCGTGATGTGAAGGGTCAGGACGCGGCGCGACGGCCGTCGTCGGAGGGATTGGCCGAGCCTAGAGGTTCGCCGGCCGGTTCGTCGAGATCGAGCGCCTCGAGGCGACCACCGCGGCGGCGGATCTTGTCGGCGGAGACGACGATCAGATCGAGGTCGCCGCCGGCCTGGGCGATGTGCTTCTGCAGCGCGAGCGTGCGCTCGTGCAGGCGCACGACGTCCTCGACGAGGCGGCGCACCTCGGCCTGGACGATGTGGGCCTGCTCGCGCATGCGCTCGTCGCGCAGGATGGCCTGCACCACCTGCACCGACAGGACGAGCAGCGACGGCGAGACAATGACGACGCGGGCGGCGCCTGCGCGGGCGATGATATCCTCGAAGCGCTCGTGGATCTCGGCGAACACCGATTCCGACGGCACGAACAGGAAGGCGGTGTCCTGCGTCTCGCCGGGGATGAGGTAGCGGGCGCTGATGTCGTCGACGTGCTTGCCGAGGTCGCGGCGGAACTGCGTTTCGGCAGCCTTGGCGAGCTCCGGCCGGTCGGCGGCGCGGATGCGGTTGTAGGCCTCGAGCGGGAACTTCGCGTCGATGGCGAGCGGCGGCTGGCCGTTCGACAGCCGCACCAGGCAGTCGGGCCGGGTGCCGTTCGACAGCGTCGCCTGGAACTCGTAGGCGCCGGTGGGCAGCGCGTCGCGGACGATCGCCTCCATCCGCCCCTGGCCGAAGGCGCCGCGGGTCTGCTTGTCGGCGAAGATCTTTTCCAGCGCGACGACGTGGCCGGAGAGCTTGGCGATGGTGTCCTGGGCGCGGTCGATGACGGCGAGGCGCTCGTTCAGCTGGGTGAGGTTGGCGTGGGTCGACTTCGTCGTCTCCGCCATCGACTGGCCGAGCCGGTGGCCGAGGCCGTCGAGGCGCTCCCCCACCAGCCGGGCGAGGTCGCTCTGGCGGGAGCCGAGCACCTCGGCCATCGTCTGGAGGCGGCCGGAGGTCTCCGACTGCACGCGCAGGAGCTCGCCGATGCGATCCTCCAGCACCTCGGTCCGCTCGGCCGCGATGAGTTCGGCTTCGAGACCCGCGCGGGCCGCCTTGCGCAGCGCCATCAGGGTGACGACGAGGAGCACCCCGAGCACGACTGCTGCAGCGAGCGCGACCTCGCCGACGAGCACGGCGCGGCTGCCGAGCATGAACAGCGGTTCGGCGAGGGGCCCTTCGAACATGCCCCTGCTTTACGCCGATTCGCGACCCACGCGATTCGCCGCGCCGGCATCCCGATTGACCGGGAATGCGCGGTTTCATATCTAGCGAAAATGGCGATACGCGAGATCATCCGGCTTCCCGATCCGATGCTGCGGCAGACGAGCGATCCGATCCACAAGGTGGACGCGGAGTTGCGCGCGCTGATCGAGGACATGTTCGACACCATGTACGACGCGCCCGGCATCGGGCTCGCCGCCGTGCAGATCGCCGTGCCGAAGCGGCTTCTGGTGCTCGACGTCGCCAAGGGCGACGCGCCGCCCAACCCGATGGCCTTCATCAACCCGGAGATCGTCTGGTCGTCCGAGGCGCTGTCGACGCACGAGGAAGGCTGCCTGTCGATCCCGGAGGAATATGCCGAGGTGGAGCGTCCGGCCGAGATCCGCCTGCGCTTCCTCGACCGCGACGGCGCCGAGGGCGAGATGACGGCCGACGGCCTGCTCGCCACCTGCCTGCAGCACGAGATCGACCACCTGAACGGCGTCCTCTTCATCGACCACCTGTCGCGGCTGAAGCGCGGGCTGATCGTCAAGCGGGCGAAGAAGCAGGCGAAGCTGGACGCGCCGTCGGCTCGACCCGCCCCGCGCACCAAGATGGGCGCCGCGTGAGCGGCGCGCGATGCCGCTGAAAATCGTCTTCATGGGCACGCCGGACTTCGCCGTGCCGACACTCGAGGCGATCACCGGCGCCGGGCACCGCGTCGTCGCCGCCTACACGCGCGCGCCCCGCCCCGCCGGGCGCGGCATGGCGGAGCGTCGCTCGGCCGTGCACGAAGCGGCGGAGCGGCTGGGCGTGCCCGTGCTGACGCCGGCGCGGCTGCGCGATCCAGACGACCAGGCGACGTTTGCGGCGCACGGGGCGGACGTCGCGGTGGTGGTCGCCTACGGGCTGATCCTGCCGAAGCCGGTGCTGGACGCGCCGCGCCACGGCTGCCTCAATCTCCACGCCTCGCTGCTGCCGCGGTGGCGCGGTGCCGCCCCGATCAACCGGGCGGTGATGGCGGGCGACGCGGAGACGGGCGCGATGGTGATGCGCATGGACGAGGGCCTCGACACCGGCCCGGTCTGCCTCACCGAGCGCACGTCGATCGGGCCGGACGAGACGGCGGGCGAGTTGCACGACCGCCTCGCCCCGCTCGGCGCGGGGCTGATGGTGCGGGCGCTGGCAGCACTGGACGCCGGCCGGCTGGAGTGCACGCCGCAGCCGGCGGACGGCGTCACCTACGCCGCGAAGCTGACCAACGCCGAGACGCGCATCGACTGGTCCTTGCCGGCGCAAGCCGTGCACGACCACGTGCGCGGCCTGTCGCCCTTCCCCGGCGCTTACTGCGAGATCGAGCGCGGCGGCAAGGTCGAGCGGCTGAAGGTCCTCCGCACCGCCTTGGCGGAGGGTACCGGCGCACCGGGCACGGCGCTCGACGATGGGCTCACCGTCGCCTGCGGCACGGGCGCGGTGCGCCTCGTCACCGTGCAGCGCGCCGGCAAGGGCCCGATGGCGGCGGCAGACTTCCTGCGCGGCACGCCGGTGGCAGCGGGGACGCGGCTCGGCTGAGGGCTCCGCCGGCCGCTCTGTCTGCGACGTCGCAATCAGGCTCTTCCCTGGCGCATAGACGCCGAGGCTCACCTCGCGGATCCCGCCGCCCCTTTCCGTGCCAAGGCCTTGTCGGGGCTGCGGTTCTCCGGATCGCGCCGGGTGAGCCCGGTGCGGTCGAGCGACACCAGCCGCGGCGCCATCTGCGTGTCCACCACCGCCGGCGTGCGGTCGTCGACCTTGCCGGTCCAGCCGCCACCCAGTGCCTTGTTGAGCGCGATGTAGTCGGTGGCGATGGCGACCCGGCTGGCGAGCAGCGTGTCGTCGGCGGAGTAGGCCGAGCGCTCCGAATCCAGCACGTCGAGGAAGCTCGACGAGCCGCTCTGGTAGAGGGTTCGGGCGAGGGAGACGGCCTGTCGGTAGGACGCGGCGGACGCATCGAGGCTGCGGTACTTCAGGCGCTCCTGCTGCAGCGCGACGCTCGCATTCTCCACGTCCTGCAGGGCGCCGAGAACGGCGGCGCGGTAGGCGATGAAGTACGCGTCGCGCTCTGCCTGCGCATATTCCACCGCCGCCTTCAGCTGACCACCGTTGAAGATCGGGATGCTGAGGCTCGGGCCGAAGCTCCAGCTGATGCTCGAGCTCTTCGCAAGGTCGCCGACCTTCGCCGCCGACGTGGTGACGTCGCCGGTCAGGCTGATGGCGGGGTAGCGCGCGGCCTCGGCCTGGCCGACCTTCGCCGTGTACTGAGCGTACTGTCGCTCGGCGAGCCGTACGTCCGGCCGCGAGAGGAGCACGTTCGCAGGCACACCCCGCGGGATCGCACGGACCGGCGTCGGGATCGGCGCCTTGCGCTTCATCACCTCGTTGAGGGCGCTCGGCGGCTGGCCGAGCAGGATGGCGAGCTGGTGGATCGTCTGCTGGTAGCTCGATTCGAGTTCGGGGATGTTGGCCTCGGTACTCGCCGCCTGCCCCTCGGCATTGGCAACATCGACGGCGGAGGCGGAACCGGCCAGCAGCTTCGTGCGGGTCAATCCGGCCGTCTCGCGCTGCGAGGCGGCGGTGCGGCGGGCGAGTGCGGCACGGGCCTGATAGCCGCGCGCCTCGACATAGTAGGTCGCGACGTCGCCGATCAGGGTGAGCAGCGTGTTGCGCAGCGTCTCCTCGGCGGCGTCGAGGCCATAGGTCGCCGCTTCCGCCGCGCGACGGTTCGCGCCGAAGAGATCGAGCTCCCAGCTCGCATTCACCCCGAACGCGAAGGAATCATAGGGACCGGACACCGTCACGTCGCCGGTATCGGAGACGTTGCTGCCGTTGCCGGCGCGGGTATAGCTGCCCGTGCCGTCGACCGAGGGCGCCAGCGCACCGAACGCCTCCCGGCGCGTGGCGCGCGCCTGGCGAACCCGGGCCTTGGCGGTGGCGACGTCGAGATTGCCGGCGATGGCCTCGTCGATCAGCCGGTTCAGCGTCTTGTCGCCGAGCCGCTCCCACCAGCGGGCGAGTTCCGGCGGCCGGTTGTCGGGCTCCTCGCCGGTGACCGCCACCGTCGGGGACGCCATGCCCCATTTCGCCGGCAGCCGCATGGCTGGAGCGCTGTAGTCGGGCCCCACGGCACAGCCGCCGAGCAAGCCCGCGACGAGGAGCGCACTCGCGAGGCGCGATGCGCGGGCTGCGCGAAGGGCGGAGGTCGGCATCGGCATCGGCTCACCAGACGGGAGGGAGAGGATTGCGAGGCTGGGACGGGGATCAGCCGGCATGGGCGTCGCTCGCCTCTCCGGTCAGGGCCGCGGGCGTGGCCTCGGGAGCCCTGGTGCGGAGGAAGCGGCTGACGACGACGAAGAGCAGCGGCACGAAGAAGACGCCGAGCAGGGTGGCCGCGATCATGCCGCCCATGACGCCGATGCCGATGGCGTTCTGTGCCCCAGAGCCGGCACCGCTGGCGATCGCGAGCGGCGTCACGCCGAGGATGAAGGCGAAGGACGTCATCAGGATCGGGCGCAGGCGCTGCCGCGCGGCATCCAGCGTCGCCTCGACGAGGCCCGCGCCATGCGCCTGCCGCTCGATGGCGAATTCGACGATGAGGATCGCGTTCTTCGCCGACAGGCCGATGGTGGTGAGCAGGCCGACCTTGAAATAGACGTCGTTGGCCTGGCCGAAGAGCTCGGCGCCGAGCAGCGCCCCGAAGATGCCGATCGGCACCGACAGCAGCACGGCGAACGGGATCGACCAGCTCTCGTAGAGCGCGGCGAGGCAGAGGAAGACGACGAGCACGGAGATGGCGTAGAGGGCGACCGCCTGATTGGAGGAGAGCCGCTCCTGATGCGACAGGCCGGTCCATTCATGGTCGAAGCCCGGCGGGAGCTTGCCGACGATCTCGTCGATCGCGTCCATCGCGACGCCGGACGACACCCCCGGTGCCGCCTGTCCCTGGATCTCCACCGCCGAGGCGCCGTTGAAGCGCTCGAGCCGCGGTGAGCCGTAGGTCCATCGCGTCGCGGCGAAAGAGGCGAAGGGCACCATCGTCCCGGCGGAGTTTCGCACCTCCCACTTGGCGAGATCTTCCGGCTGCATGCGGAAGTTCGCCGCCGACTGGAGGTAGACCTTCTTCACCCGGCCACGGTCGAGAAAGTCGTTCACATAGGCGCTGCCCCAGGCGGTGGAGAGCGTCGCGTCGATGTCGGCGAGCGAGACGCCGAGCGCGCTCGCCTTCTCCTGGTCGATGTCCACGACGAATTGCGGCTCGTCCTCCAGCCCGTTGGGGCGGGTGGCGATCAGGCGACGGTCCTGGGCCGCCATGCCGAGCAGCTGGTTCCGCGCGGCCATCAGCGTCTCGTGGCCGGCGGCTGCGATGTCCTGAAGGTAGAAACTGAAGCCTCCGGAATTGCCCATCCCCTGGATGGCCGGCGGCATGAGGGTGAAGACCATGGCGTCGCGTATCCGCAGCGCGCCCATCGCCCGGCCGGCCACCGCGCTGGCGGCGACCGCCGGCGACGTGCGCTCGTCGAAGGGCTTGAGACGGACAAAGGCGATGCCGAGGTTCTGGCCCTGCCCGCTGAAGCCGAATCCGTTGACGGTGAAGACACCCTCCACCGCCTCCTTCTCGGACTCGAGGAAATGTCTGCGGACCTTGTCGAGCACCTGTTCCGTGCGGTCTGACGTGGCACCGGCGGGCAGTTGCACCATGGTGATGAGGATGCCCTGGTCCTCCTCGGGCAGGAACGACGAGGGCAGCCGCGCGAACATCCAGCCCATGGCGACGGCGATGGCGAGAAAGATCACGAGGAAGCGGCCGGAGCGCGCCAGGATGCCCGCGGCCCCGGCGCGATAGGCCGTGGTGGTGCGGTCGAAATTGCGGTTGAACCAACCGAAGAAGCCGCGGCTCTTCGTGTGCTGTTTCGGGGGCTTGAGGATGGTCGCGCACAGGGCCGGCGTCAGGATCAGCGCCACCAGCACCGACAGCACCATGGCCGAGACGATGGTGACGGAGAACTGGCGGTAGATCACGCCGACCGAGCCGCCGAAGAACGCCATGGGCACGAATACGGCGGAGAGCACGGTGGCGATGCCGACGAGCGCGCCGGTGATCTCGCCCATCGACTTGCGGGTCGCCTCCTTCGGCGAAAGCCCCTCTTCCTCCATCACGCGCTCGACATTCTCGACCACCACGATGGCGTCGTCGACCAGCAGGCCGATGGCGAGCACCATGGCGAACATGGTCAGCGTGTTGATCGAGTAGCCGAACAGCGCCAGGACGCCGAAGGTGCCGAGCAGCACGACGGGCACGGCGAGCGAAGGGATCAGCGTCGCGCGGATGCTCTGCAGGAAGACGAACATCACCACGAAGACGAGGGCGATGGCCTCCAGGAGGGTGCGCACGACCTCTTCGATGGAGAGCACGACGAACGGCGTCGTATCGTAGGGATAGACGACCTCGACGCCTTCCGGAAAGGTCGGCTTCATCCGCTCGATGACGGACTTGACCTTCTCCGCCGTGGCGATGGCGTTTGCACCCGTCGCCAGGTTGATGGCGAGGCCCGCCGCCGGCTTGCCGTCGTAGCGCGAGGAGGTTGTGTAGCTTTCCGCGCCGAGCTCCACCGTCGCGACATCGTTGATGCGCACGAGCGAGCCGTCGGTGGTGCTCTTGAGGATGATGTTGCGGAACTGCTCCGGCGTCTGCAGACGCGAGCGCGCCGTCACCGTGGCGTTGAGCTGCTGGCCCGCGCGCGCCGGAAGGCCGCCCAGCTGTCCGGCGGAGACTTGCGTGTTCTGCGCCTCGATGGCGCTCGAAACGTCTCCCGGGTTGAGCTGGTATTTCGAGAGCTTCTCCGGATCGAGCCAGACACGCATCGCGTAGGACGATCCGAACAGCGTCGTCGAGCCGACGCCCTCGATGCGCCGGAGCGTGTCGTTGAGCGTGGAGTCGACGTAGTCCGACACGTCGGTCGACGACATGCGCCCGTCGCTCGACACGAAGCCGATCACCATCAGGAAGCCGTCGGAGGCCTTGTCGACGGAGATGCCGTTGGTCTGCACGACGCTCGGCAGCTGCGAGGTGACGAGCTGCAGCTTGTTCTGCACCTGCATCTGCGCGATGTCGGGATCGGCTGTACTGGTGAAGGTGAGCGTAATCGTCGACTGGCCGGTCGAGGTGGAGGTCGCCGACATGTAGTCGAGATTGTCGATGCCGGTCATTCCCTGCTCGATGACCTTGGTCACCGAGTTCTCCACCGTCTGGGCGTCGGCCCCTGGATAGGAGGCGGTGATACTGACGGTCGTCGGTGCGATCTGCGGATATTGCGCAATGGGCAGAGAGAACAGCGCCAGCACGCCTCCGAGCATGATCAAGAGCGCGATGACCCACGCGAAGACGGGGCGGTCGATGAAGAAGCGGGACATGGGGCGCCTCAGTTCGACTTGGTGCTCGAGGCGCCGGCGGCCGCGGCTGCTGCCGCCTCGCCGCTCGTGGCGGCCGGCGCCGGGCTTTGCTGCCCGCGCTCGCGCACCTCGCCGGTGGTGTCGTCGACCACCACGTCGATGGGGGTGACGTCCTGGCCCGGGCGGGCGAACTGGCTGCCCTCGACGATGACGCGGTCGCCGTCCCCGATACCGGTCTCGACCAGCCAGTTGCTGCCGACGCTGCGCGAGACCGAGAGCACACGCTGCTCGACCTTGTTGTCGGCGTTGACGACGAGGGCGACGGGCTCGCCCTTGGTGTTGCGCGTCACCCCGCGCTGGGGAACGAGGAAGCTGTCGGGGGCGACACCCTCCTCGATAAGGGCACGCACATACATGCCGGGCAGCAGTTGCCGGTCGGGATTGGGAAACTGTGCCCGCACGCCGTAGGTGCCGGTGGTCTGGTCGACATAGGCGGAGGAGAACTCGAGGACGCCCGGATGGGCATAGGTCTCGCCATTGTCGAGCTTGAGCCGAACCTTCACGTTCTCGCCGCTGACCTTGATCCGTCCGTCGCGGATCGCCTGCTGCAGATTGAGAAGGTTCGTGCTCGACTGGGTAACGTCGACATTGATCGGGTCGAGCGTGCGGATGGTGGTGAGCGCGGTGTCCTGGCGCGCCGTGACCAGCGCACCCGGGGTGAGCGAGGACTTCTCGATGCGCCCGCCGATCGGGGCGGTGATGCGGGTGTAGTCGAGATTGATGCGGGCGGTCTCCACGTCCGCCTTGGCGGCGGCGACCTCGGCCCTGGCCTGCGCCAGCGAGGCGACGGCGTCGTCGTAATCCTGCTGGCTTACCGCCTTCTGCTTGATGAGCCCCTGATAGCGCTCGACCTTGGACTGGGCGCTCGGCACCGCGGCCTCCGCCTTCTGCTGGGCGGCGATGGCGCTGTCATAGGTCGCCTGATAGCTCGCCGGGTCGATCTGGTAGAGCGCGTCGCCCGCCTGCACCTCCGAGCCTTCCTCGAACAGTCGGGCCTTGATGATGCCGTTGACCTGGGGGCGCACCTCGGCAACCAGCGAGGCGGTGGTGCGCCCGGGCATCTCGGCGGTAATCGCCACCGATTGCGGACGCACCGTCACCACGCCCACCTGCGGGCGGCCTTGCGCTCCCGGCCCCGGCGGCGCCGCTGCGTCGCGCTCGTCGCAACCGACCAGTCCGAGAACGAGGGCGAACGTGGCGGCGAGAAGCGCCGAACGCTCGAAGCGATGTGCCGCCAAAACGAGTTCCCCATATAAGGTACCGTTGAGTACCCATATTCTCTGCCCTATGGTCCTGTCAATTCGGGCGGCCGGATGGGTCGCGTCGGCAGTAGGGAGGGAACAGTCGAGGTGTCAGAGAGCCCGTCCGACGCGCAGCCGCCCGTTCGCCGTTCCCGGGGACGACCGAAGACGGCCCCCGACGCGACCCGCCGGAAGGAGATCGTCGCCGAGGCGCTGCAGATGTTCCGGGAACTCGGCTATGCGCAGTTGACGACGGACGCCGTCGCGGCCCGCTGCCAGCTCTCCAAGCGGACGCTGTACAGGCTGTTTCCCAGCAAGACCGACCTCATCACCGCGATCGTCGAGACCCATCGCGAGAAGATGATCGCCTTGCCCGGCGACTATGATCACCTCCCGCTCGCGCAGGCCCTGGACCGGATCTTTTTCAACGACATCGACGAGGACGCCGATCGGGAGCGCTTCGCCTTCCTGCAGTTTCTGTTCGTGGAGGCGGCGGTCAGTCCGGAGCTCAAGGCGATTTCCGAGAGGTTCGGGCGCGACATCACGTTGAGCCTGCTCGGCGACTGGATTGCCCACCAGCGCGCGCTCGGCCGAATCGAGGTGCCGGATGCCCGCAATGCCGCGCGCATGCTGATGGACATGGTGATCGGGTCGGTGACACAGACCGGTCCGGGGACGGTCGAGTGGCCGGGCGCGCAGCGGCGCCGCAGCTATGTCCGCGAGTGCATCAGGGTGTTTCTGGGTGGGGTGGCCGTGCAGCCGGAGCCTTATGGACGTCAGGGCCTTGACGACAACGGTCGGTGAATTGAGACCTGTCGGACCGGGCGGGACGGACGAGATCCGGCAACTCGTCCCCTCAGCTTTCGTCTCCCGCACAGCGCCTTGTCACCGACGGCCCTGCCGCTCCTCCCTCCTCGCCCAAGATCGCCCGCATGCCCCGCACCAAGCTCACGCTCGAATATGACGGCACGCCCTTCGTCGGCTGGCAGCGGCAGGCGGAGGGGCTGTCGGTGCAGGGGGTGCTGGAGGACGCCGTCTTCGCCTTCACCGGCGAGCGGCCGGGGGTGCGTGGCGCCGGGCGGACGGACGCCGGCGTGCACGCGACGGGACAGGTCGCCCACCTCGACCTTTCCCGCGACTGGCAGACCGACCGGATCCGCGACGCGCTGAACGCGCATCTGCGTCCGCACCCGGTGGCGGTGCTTCTGGCCGAGCGGGTGGCGGACGATTTCGACGCGCGCTTCTCGGCGATCGGCCGGCGCTACCGCTACCTGGTGCTCGACCGCCGCGCGCCGCCGGCCCTCGACCGCCACCGCGTCTGGCACGTGCCGCGCCGGCTCGACGCCGATGCGATGCACGCGGCGGCGCAGGGGCTTCTCGGCCGACACGACTTCACCACGTTTCGCGCCGCCGCCTGCCAGGCGAACAGCCCGGTGCGGACGCTCGACGTGCTGTCGGTGACGCGCGACGGCGACCGCATCGCCGTGGAGGCGGCGGCGCGCTCGTTCCTGCACAATCAGGTGCGCTCGCTGGTGGGATCGCTGGTGCAGGTCGGCGAGGGCCGCTGGAGTGCAGCCGACCTGCGCGCTGCCCTCGACGCCCGCGACCGCGCCCGCTGCGGCCCGGTGGCCCCGCCCGACGGGCTGTATCTGACCGGGGTGGTGTATCCGGGGGCGGGTGAGGTGGTGCCGGAGGCGGGAGCCGACGGAAAGGAGTGAGGCGAACGGCCAGCGGGCCGGTGGCAGCAGGGCGGCCCGAAGGCAGGGCAAAGGGCTGGGTCGTCGCCGGGGCAGCCCGGAGGCCGGGCGTAGGGTCAGGTGGCCGCAAAGGCGGCCCCCAACACAAGGTCATTCCCGGCCTTGTGCCGGGAACCCATGCAACGCCGGCAAAGTCGCCGACGCCGGGATCGGGGAGAGGGATGGGTTCCCGGCACAAGGCCGGGAATAACTACCGAGGGGGAGGCGCAGAACGGCGAAGGCGAGGTGCGGACGCCGAACGGGAGGCGGGGGAGCCAACGGGCGTGCACCGGAGCGGGCGCCTTTTTGCTCGGCCGCCCCTCAGTGCCCGCCGCCGCCCTGTTTCGCGAAGGCTGCCTTCTGCTCCGGCGACGCCTCGGTCTGGTGCTTTGCCCGCCACTCCTCGTAGGGCATGCCGTAGACGAGCTCGCGGGACCGGTCCTTGGTCATCTCGATGCCCTTCGCCTCGGCGGCCTCGCGGTACCAGTTCGACAGGCAGTTGCGGCAGAAGCCGGCGAGATTCATCAGGTCGATGTTCTGCACGTCGGTGCGCGTGTTGAGATGCTCGAGCAACCGGCGGAAGGCGGCCGCCTCGAGCGCCGTGCGGGTGGTCTCGTCGAGATCCGTCATGGGTGGCCTCCTCGCCCGGGGGTCTTCTCGCTGCGTCAGATCAGGCGTCGACGGGCAGCGCGCCCGCCCGTGATCCGTAGTGGCGCACTGTGCCCATTTCGGGGTCGGCGCGAAGCTCGCACGTGATCGGCTCGAGCCGCGCCGCCCAGGCCTCGGCGCCCGCTTCGTCGGCGATGAGGTCCTGGCGGACCTCGACGAGGACGTGCGGGAAGCCGCGGGCACTGCCGTGGACGTAGAGCGTGTCGTTGCGCAGCGCCCCGTCATAGGGCTCGTTGTCGCCGACGACGAGGGTGGGATCGCGCTCGAAGGCACGGATCATCGCGATCGCCGCCCGCGGGTCGGTGTCCCACAGCATGCCGACGTGCCATGGCCGCGGCGTGCCGCGCCAGACAGGCGTGAACGAGTGGATGGAAACGATCAGCGGCACCAGGCCCTGCGCCGCCATGACGTCGAGTTCGGCCTTGATGGCGGCGTGGTAGGGGCGATGGAAGCGGGCGATCCGCGCCTCGCGCTCCTCGGCCGTGTGGCGGGCGTTCGCCGGCACGACGGCGCCGTCCGACAGCCGCATGATCAGCGTCGGGTCGTCGTCGCCGCGGTTCGGGTCGATGAGGAGGCGGGAATAGGTGGTGAGCAGTGCGGGGGCGCCGAGGCGGCGGGCGAGGCCGCGCGTCACGGCGGCGGCGCCGATGTCGTAGCCGATGTGCCGCTCGAGCTCGCGCCGGTCTAGTCCGAGCGTGCCGTACTCGGGCGGCAGGGCGTTCGAGGCGTGGTCGCAGAGGATGAGGATGCCACAGGCGGGGTCGCCGTCGATGCGCTCGACGGGCGGGAAGGCGTCCGGGGTTACGGCTGTCACGGCGGCTCTCGGCAACGGGTCGCACGGCGGGAAGGGCGAACCATAGTGACAGCGGCGGCCGCGTGCCATAGCTATCCCGCCCCCTTTCACGCCCCGCTGCGGCGGACGCCCTCCTCCCCTGGAACCCGACGATCCTGCCGTGACGAGCGCCGAACCCGCCCGCCCCCATTCCGCTCCGGCGGCCCGCGCCATCGCCGCCTATGCGGCGCTGGTCGGGGGCGCGCTGGCGATGGGCATCTCGCCGGTGTTCGTCCGCTTCGCCGAGGTCGGGCCCTACACGAGCGCCTTCTGGCGCGTCGGGCTTGCACTGCCGCTCCTGTGGATCTGGGCGCGTCTCGACGGCGGCTCGGCGCCGTGGCGGCCGGCGACGGTGGTGGCCGGGGTGATGTTCGCCGGCGACCTGTTCTTCTGGCACCTCGCGATCTTCAACACGACGATGGCGAACGCCACCCTGCTGGCGACGCTGGCGCCGGTATGGGTGGCGCTCGGCTCGAGCCTGCTGATCGGCGAGCGCGTCGAGCGGACGACCATCTTCGGCATCGTGCTGTGCGTGGCGGGCGCCGTCGCCCTCGTCGGGGCGAGTTGGAGCTTCGCGCCGGAGCGGCTCCTGGGCGACCTCTACGGCGTCATCACCTCGGTGTTCTTCGGCGCCTATTTCCTGGCGGTCCGCGTCGCGCGCCGCACGACTCCGTCGGGCCTGCTCTTGTTCCGCTCCTCGCTCGTCACGGCGGCGATCCTGCTCGCCTCCGCCCTGACGCTCGAGAACGACCTCTGGCCGGCGACCCTCGCCGGCGCCGGCGCCCTGTTCATGCTCGCCTTCGTCAGCCACGTCGGCGGCCAGGGCCTGCTCGCCTACGCCCTCGGCCACCTGTCGGCGGCGTTCTCCTCGCTGGTGATCTTCCTCGAGGCGGTGGCGGCAGCGGTGCTGGGCTGGCTGGTGTTTTCCGAGGCGCTGTCGCCCTTGCAGGCGATCGGCGGCGCCACCATCCTGGCGGGCATCTGGATCGCCCGGCCACGGCCCCGCCCCCTCACGAATCAGTGAAATCGCCTCTTGATCCGACGCATCGATGCCGCAATCCTCCGCGACACGTTCGCTCCGCCGTTCCCTGGCGGCCCCGTTCCAGTCCAGCGTCGCCGCCGGTTTTCCACCGGTCGGACGGCTTTGGACCGCGTGACGGCGGCCATTCGTTGACAAAGACAGACGAAGCGCGCATGTACCAAATAAGCCATTTCCGCAGGTCGGATGACACGATGAAAATGGGCGGCTTCACGGGAAGGGGAACCCGTCGCCGAGGCCACATCGCAGGCTTCATCACCCTTTCGCTCGTCGGTTTCGGTGCCGTGCTGGCCGGGACGGTGCAGGCCCACGCGGACTTCCGCCTCTGCAACAAAACCGCCGGCAACGTCGGCGTCTCCATCGGCTACAAGAACGAAGCGAGCTGGGTCACCGAGGGATGGTGGAACATCCCCGGCAACAGCTGCGAAGTGGTCGTCAGCGGCCCCCTCAACTCCCGCTACTTCTACATTTATGCCGTCGACTACGACAACGGTGGCGAGTGGGGCGGCCAGACGTTCATGTGCACGCGCGGCAAGGAATTCACCATCGAGGGAACGGAAGACTGCCTCGCCCGCGGGTTCGAGCGCACCGGTTTCTTCGAGGTCGACACCGGCGACCAGCGCAACTGGACCGTTCAGCTCACCGAGAAGCCGACGAGCGGGACCGGCGGCCAATGAAGCGCGAGCGGCGGGCGAAGATCCTCGCCACGCTCGGGCCAGCCTCCTCGGAACGGGACGTCATCGAGCGGCTCTGGCGCGCCGGCGCCGACTGCTTCCGCATCAACATGAGCCACACCAGCCACGAGGCGCTGCGCCGCCTCGTCGGGCTGATCCGCGAGGTCGAGAAGACCGTCGGCCGCCCCATCGGCATCCTCGCCGACCTGCAGGGGCCGAAGCTGCGCATCGGCCGCTTCGCCGAGGGACCGGTGACGCTGGGCGACGGCGCCACCTTCGTGCTCGACAGCGACGACAAGCCCGGTGACGTCGGCCGGGTGTACCTGCCGCATCCCGAGATCCTGCGCTCGCTCGCCCCCGGCCACCGCCTGCTGCTCGACGACGGCAAGGTCCGGCTCGTCGTCACCAAGGCCGGCCCGAAGCGCGCCGTCACAAAGGTCGAGATCGGCGGCAAGCTCTCCGACCGCAAGGGCGTCAGCTGTCCCGACACGACGCTGCCGGTGAGCGCGCTGACGCCCAAGGACCGCAGCGACCTCGACGCGGCTCTCGATGCCGGCGCCGACTGGATCGCGCTTTCCTTCGTGCAGCGCCCGGATGATCTCGCCGAGGTGCGCAAGATTGCCCGCGGCCGCGCCCTGGTGATGGCGAAGATCGAGAAGCCGCAGGCGATCGAGCGGCTGGACGAGATCATCGAGCTCGCCGATGCGCTGATGGTGGCGCGCGGCGACCTCGGCGTGGAAATGCCGCTCGAGGCGGTGCCGGGCCTGCAGAAGCGCATCTCGCGCGCCGCCCGCAAGGCCGGCCGGCCGGTGGTGGTCGCCACCCAGATGCTGGAATCGATGATCTCCGCACCGGTGCCGACGCGCGCCGAGGTGTCGGACGTGGCGACCGCCGTCTTCGAGGGCGCCGACGCGGTGATGCTGTCGGCCGAGTCGGCCGCCGGCGCCTTCCCGGTGGAGGCGGTTGCGACGATGAACCGGATCGCCGAGGCGGTGGAGCGCGAGAGCGTCTATCGCGGCATCCTGCAGGCGCAGCGGCCCGAGCCGGAGGCGACCGGCAACGACGCGATCTGCGCCGCTGCCCGCCAGATCGCCGAGACGCTGAACGTCGCCGCCATCGTCTGCTACACGGCGAAGGGCACGACGGCGATGCGGGCCGCCCGCGAGCGCCCGGCCTCGGCGCTGATCGGCCTCTCGCCGGTGCCGCAGACGGCGCGCCGGCTGTCGCTGGTCTGGGGCGTCCACGCCGTCGTCGGCGACGACGCCCGCGACCCGGAGGACATGGTCGAGAAGGCGAACCGGGTCGTCGTCGCGGAAGGCTTCGCCAAGCCCGGCCAGCGCATCCTAATCATGGCCGGCGTCCCGTTCGGCACCCCCGGCGCGACCAACCTGCTCAGGCTCGCCTTCGTCAGCGCCGACGGGTCGTCGGGGGGATAGTGGAAGCCGACGTCTCCGTGGGGGCGCCCTCACCCCTAGCTGACGCCTCGCCCGCGGCCCCCCTCCCTACCCTCCCCCGCGAGGGGGGAGGGTTTCCGTCGTTCTTGTGGCAATCCAGTGCCCCAACTGAATCGCGAACCCTCCCCCCTCGCGGGGGAGGGCTGGGAGTGGGGGCCGACAGGCACATCCTCTCCGTCGCACGCAGGAGCCCCACCGCATGTTCCCGACGCCGAAGCCGTTTCTCGTGCCGAACACCTACGCCTTCGAGGCGGAGCCGATGGTGAAGCCGACGGGGTTTCGCGAGTACGACGCGCGCTGGCTGTTCGGCTCCGAGCTCAACCTGATGGGGGCGCAGGCGCTGGGGCTCGGGCTCGGCACGCTGATCCACGAGCTCGGCGTCAGGCCCGAGCTCGTCACCGCCCACGACTACCGGTCCTATTCGGCCTCGATCAAGCAGGCGCTGGTGAACGGCCTGATGGCGGCGGGCATCGAGGTGCACGACATCGGCCTCGCGATGACGCCGATGGCCTATTTCGCCCAGTTTGCGCTGGACGTTCCGTGCGTCGCGATGGTCACCGCCTCGCACAACGAGAATGGCTGGACGGGCGTCAAGATGGGGGCGAGCCGGCCGCTCACCTTCGGGCCCGACGAGATGGGGCGGCTGAAGGAGATCGTGCTGACCGGCGCCTTCCAGACGCGGACTGGCGGCGGCTACCGCTTCGTCGAGGGTTTTCGCGCCCGCTACATCGACGACCTGACCAGCCGGCCCAGGCTGAAGCGGCGGGTGCGCGCCGTCTGCGCCTGCGGCAACGGCACGGCCGGGGCGTTTGCGCCGGAGGTGCTGGAGCGGCTCGGCGTCGACGTGGTGCCGCTCGACACCGAGCTAGACTACACCTTCCCGCGCTACAACCCGAACCCCGAAGACCTGCACATGCTGCACGCCATGCGCGATGCCGTGCTGGAGACGGGCGCCGACGTCGGCCTCGGCTTCGACGGCGACGGCGACCGCTGCGGCGTCGTCGACGACACCGGGGCGGAAATCTTCGCCGACAAGGTCGGCGTCATGCTCGCCCGCGACCTCGCCCACGAGCACCCGGGTGCCCGCTTCGTCGTCGACGTGAAGTCGACCGGGCTGTTCGCCACCGACCCTGTGCTCGCGGCGGCCGGCGCGACGACCGACTACTGGAAGACCGGCCACTCGCACATGAAGCGGCGGGTGAATGAGACCAAGGCGCTCGCCGGTTTCGAGAAGTCCGGCCACTACTTCTTCAACGCGCCAATCGGACGCGGCTACGACGACGGGCTCGTTTCGGCGATCGCCATCCTCGACATGCTCGACCGCAACCCGGAGAAGTCGCTGTCGGACCTCGAGCGGGCGCTGCCGAAGACGTGGGGCTCGCCGACGATGTCGCCGCACTGCGCCGACGAGGTGAAGTACGCGGTGGCGGAGCGGGTGCTGGCGCGCTTCGAGGCGCTGCAGGCGGCCGGTGCGCCGGTCGGCGGCCAGCCGATCGCGAGCCTCGTCACCGTCAACGGCGTGCGGGTGACGACGGAGGACGGCACCTGGGGCCTGGTGCGGGCGTCGTCCAACAAGCCGGAGCTCGTGGTGGTCGTGGAGAGCCCGGTGTCCGAGGCACGGATGCGGGAGATGTTCGCAGCGGTGGACGGCGTGCTGCGCGAGAACGCCGAGGTGGGGGCGTACAACCAGACGATCTGAGGGCGGCGCTCCCATGACTACAACTTTTAGATGCAATGTAATCAGATATGTCAATTTTTGGTTGCGTGACCCTTCCGATAGGCTTTTAATCCCGATCTCACGGTGCCAAGCGCCGGGGGCCAGCGGGGGAGGCTTTCGAATGTCGGAGACAGCAGCTACCAGCGCGGAACATCAGGCGACCATCGCCCTCGCACACGCCAAATCGCAGCGGACCTTCGGTTTCCTGGTCCTCGGCGCCTCGTTCGGGCTGCTCGCCTTTGTCGCAATCTATACGCTTATGACGAAGGCTTTCAGCGCTGAGCTTGTGTTCACGACTATAACAACCCTCGTCGGAACCTGGGTGGGAACGCTGCTCGCCTTCTTCTACTCCCGTGAAAACTTCGAGTCGGCTTCGCGATCCCTGCAGCAGACGATCCAGCGGCTGACGCCGGACGATAAGCTCCACGGGGTGAAAGTCGTCGACAAGATGATCCCGCGCGGGGAGATGACCACCTTCGACCTGAAGGCGGATCAGGACTTGAAGACCGTCCCCCTGGCGGAACTCGAGGCGCTACTGGTGAAGGCCAACGTGACGCGACTGCCGATCCTGAACGCCGACGGCAGCGCCGCCGCGATGGTCCACGGCTCTCTCATCGCGCAGTTCCGCTCGCCGCCGGAGGTGGACACACAGACGGCACCCGATCCGGCGGCAACCCTCGGCGATCTCATGAAGCGGGTCGATTTCGGCGAGAAGGTCACGCGGCTCGGGTTCGTGGGTCGCGATCGCAGCCTGCGTGACGCCAAGGCGGCCATGAATGCGCAGCCCAAGTGCAAGGACGTGTTCGTGACCGCCACCGGCGGCGCGAAGGAGCCGGTCGTCGGCTGGGTGACAGACACCAGTATTCTCCTCGCCCTCGACAATTGAGCACGTTCGCGCGCCGAACCACGCGCGGGCGGCGTCAGCCTGTACCTCTGCCATCGCGAGGCGAGGCGGTCCTCGCGCCCGATCCGCTCCAGTCGAGAAGGACCGCTGCGACGGCCCCTGGCGACGTCTGGAGCAGCATGTGCGGTCCCTCGACGACCCGGAACGCGACGGTCCGGTGGCGGCCGAGATCACGCTTCGCCCACCAGAGCGGGACGAGGCGATCCCCGCGCCCGTGGATGGCGAGAACAGGGCAGGCAAGGCCGGCAAGCATCGTGGCCGTATCGGTCTCGAAGACCGCTCGCAGGC
Source organism: Pseudoxanthobacter sp. M-2 (assembly GCF_046156265.1). Classification (NCBI taxonomy): domain Bacteria; kingdom Pseudomonadati; phylum Pseudomonadota; class Alphaproteobacteria; order Hyphomicrobiales; family Segnochrobactraceae; genus Pseudoxanthobacter; species Pseudoxanthobacter sp. M-2. The sequence continues at coordinate 42,563 of NZ_JAWDIR010000005.1, read as the reverse complement.
GGCGCTCCACCAGTCGTGGCGAGAGCGACCGGACTTGCCGCAGCAGTTCGTCGCGCATCGCCGGCGGCGTGCCGGAGCTCGTGAGGACGAACTCTATGACACCTGCCGGAGAGCGGGAGGCAGGGGCCCACCGGGCGAGGGTCGCAAAGGCCCGGGGCACCGGCAGGTGCGTGAAACTGGAGACGAGCACGACGGCTGCGACGCGGCCGGGCGCCGCGGCCGCCAGCATCACCGCCAGCGGCCCGGAGAAGCTCTCGCCGAGAACGATACTGCTGCCGGGCGGCAGCCGCGCGATCACGAATGGCAGAAGGTCGTCGTAACCCCACCGACGATCGGGCGGATAGGCAAGCGGCGTCGGCTCGAGGAAGTCCGAGACGCTATCGCTGAACGGTCCGAACAGCCGGCCGGACCCGTCGAGACCGGGCAGCAGGACGAGCCGTCGCTGAAGCAAGCCTGGCCTCCACTCCCCCGACAACCCCCCGTTAACCCTGTCGCAGCCCCGCGGCGGCGATCTGGCGGCCTTAACGTGCTGGCAAGGGGCGGCGGCGAGGATGCTGCACGGCTCCGGGGCAGACCGCAACGACGGCGACGGCGCCAGAGGTCGTGGATGCACGAGCGCAAGACAGGGATCAGGGGCATGCAGGCCCGCGTCAAGCCGGTGACCGCCCAGCGCGCGACGGCCGAGTTCGGCCTCGTCGCCGGATTGATCGCGACCGCCATCCTGGTGGCGCTGGTCGCCGTCGGCGGCCCGATCGTCGACCTGATGGGCTACCTCTTCTGAGGCCCTGACGGCCCGCTGCGCGGGCCTGAGCACGCTCCCCCTCCCCTCCCCGTCCAGCGGCCCATCGCAGGCCCTCCCCGTCCCGGCCGAGCGCACCGCGGCTTCCTCTGCCCGGTCCGCGATGCGCGACGGCGCTTGCCGAGGGGCCGCCCGCTTTCTACCTTCCGCCGCGACACGCCCTCCCCGCCGCGCCGGAACCCGCCCCATGCCAGACTGCTTCGCCCCGCCGACCGCCGATGCGGTCCCCGTCCATGCCGTGCGCCCGGACGGGATCGAGGCGCTGGCGGCGCGGCTGCCGCCGGCCGCCGCCGCCTGGCTCGCCGCCACCGGCTTCGAGGCCGGCGCCGGGGCGGTCGTGGCGCTGCCGGGCGAGACCGGCCGGCCGGTGGCCGCGGTGCTCGGTCTCGGCAAGCCGCAGGCCGCCGGGCGCATCCCCGCCGTCGACCCGCTCGCCGCCGGTGTGCTCGCCACTGCCCTGCCGGCCGGCACCTACACGCTCGCGTCCGGCTTCGAAGATCCGGCGGCCGCGGCCCTCGCCTTCGCGCTCGGCTCCTACCGCTTCGAGCGCTACCGCAGCCGCCGCAAGACGGCGCCACGGCTCGTCCTGCCGGAGGGCGCCGACGGGGCGGAGATCGCCCGCATCGCCGATGCGGTCTTCCGCGGCCGCGATCTCGTCAACACGCCGGCGAACGATCTCGGGCCGGCGGAGATCGCCGACGCCGTCCGCGCGCTGGCCGAGCGCCACGGCGCCGATTTCGAGACGATCGTCGGCGAGGACCTGCTCGCCCGGAACTTCCCGCTCATCCACGCCGTCGGCGCCGCCAGCACGCGGGCGCCGCGCCTCGTCGACCTCACCTGGGGCAATCCGGCGCACCCGAAGGTGACGCTGGTCGGCAAGGGCGTCGCCTTCGACACCGGCGGCCTCAACATCAAGCCCGACGCCTCCATGCTCCTGATGAAGAAGGATATGGGCGGCGCCGCAGCGGCGATCGCGCTCGCCGACATGATCATGGACGCCGGCCTGCCGGTGCGGCTCAGGCTGCTGGTGGCGGCGGTGGAGAATTCGATCTCCGGCAACGCCTTCCGGCCGGGCGACGTCTATCGGAGCCGCAAGGGCATCACGGTCGAGATCGGCAACACCGACGCCGAGGGCCGCCTCATCCTCGCCGACGCACTGGCGCTGGCCGACGAGGAGGCGCCCGAGGTGATCGTCGACTTCGCGACGCTGACCGGGGCGGCGCGGGTGGCGCTCGGGCCCGACCTGCCGCCGCTCTATACCGACGACGACGGCTTCGCCGAGGCGCTGCTGGCGGCCGGCACCGCCGTCGGCGACCCGCTGTGGCGGATGCCGCTGTGGCGGCCCTACGAGAAGATGCTCGACTCCAAGGTGTCCGACATCAACCACATCTCCGGCGGCGCCTTCGCCGGCTCGATCACCGCGGCGCTGTTCCTGTCGCGCTTCGTCGAGAAGGCGAAGACCTGGGCCCACCTCGACGTCTTCGCCTGGGTGCCGTCGGCGAAGCCCGGCCGGCCGGAGGGCGGCGAGGCCCATTCGGCACGCGCCCTCTACGCCCTCTTCAAGGCGCGCTACGGGGCGGGCGCTTGAGCGCTGTGGACGGCGCGGCGCGGCGCGGCATCGGCCCGCATCTGAAGGTCGGCATCGGCGTCGCGGCGCTGGTGTTCATCGTCGACCTCGCCACCAAGCTCTGGGTGCTCGACGACCTGGCGCTGGAGGCGACCGGTCCGATCCGGATCACGCCGTTCCTCGACTTCGTGCTGGTGTGGAACCGCGGCGTCTCCTACGGGCTGTTCCAGCAGGATTCCGACCTCGGCCGCTGGCTGCTCGTCGGCGTCACCGTCGTCGCCACCATCGCACTCGCCACCTGGATGGTGCGCACGACGAGCCGGCTGTCGGCGATCGCCCTCGGGCTCGTCGTCGGTGGTGCTGTCGGCAACGGCGTCGATCGCGTCGTCTACGGCGCCGTTGTCGATTTCGTTCATTTTCATGTGGCAGATTTCTCGTGGTACGTGTTCAACGTCGCCGATGCGGCGATCGTCGCCGGGGCGGCGCTGATCGTGCTCGAGGCGCTGCGCGGCGGACGAACGGGCGAGCGGGCGGACGGACGGGACTGAGCGGTCCCAAAGCTGCCGCAAAACCGGTGTCTTGATGGCGCCGTCGAATCCCGGCGTCGCAAGCGTCGGAGAAGAGTACGTCCGGCGCCGTTGGCGCTGCGGTGGACGAAGCGGAACGGTGAAGTCCGGCATGGCGATCACGAAGACGACCCGCGCGCTGACGACCCGTGCGCTCGCAATTCTCGCCCTCGGCGGCCTCGCTGCCGGCTGCGTCGGCGGGCCGCAGGATTATTACGACGACGGCACGTCGGCGCAGACCCAGGAGGGCCAGCCGCTGATGCATCGGCTGCTCACCGGCGCCGGCATCGTCGATCCGCCGTCCAATTCGATCCAGTATGCGCCGCGCTCACCGATCGTCGTGCCGCCCTCGACGGACCTGCGTCCGCCGGAATCGAGCCCCGGCGCCACCGCCGGCACGGAGTGGCCGACGAACCCGGAGGAAGTCGCGGCGGCGTCGCGCGCTGCCGGCCAGAAGGATCCGGGAGAGGTGCTGCGCGAGGCGATGCACTCCGGCGACCGCCTGACCTCGGCGGAAGTCCAGGCCGGCCGCATCCCGGGTGGTGGCCTGGCGGGGGCACAGGCGTACAATACGGATTCGACGAAGCGCACCGGCGGGGAACGCCTGACCCAGACCGAGTTGCAGACGCTGAAGGTGAATTCGCCGAGCTCCGGTGGCCCGGACATCGGCCAGGCGCCGACGCGTAAGTACCTGATCGAGCCGCCGGAGGAGTATCGCACCCCGGCCGCGACGGCGGCGATGCCCGCCGACCCGACGGAAGGCAAGCCGGTCAATGACGGCATCGGCGATCCGCGCATGGCGAACCGCCAGATCCCGGGCGTCGCCGGCAACTGACCAGCTTCGTTCCGACGTCGGCAACGCGTCGCGAGATTCGGGACCTTAGACGGCCCTGCTTCGGCCCACCGTCGAGCGACAGGTCCCGACGGTCGCGGACACCGGATGCGTTGTCCGGCCTGCGATGACTTGCCGCCAGCGTCAACCGGTCGGCTGCCCGCCGCCGTCGTCGGGCGGAAGATGAGCGTGCGTCCCCTCGAGGCGCGACCGATGCGCCGCGACCCGCAACATTACCGAATGTTCAGTGGTCGCCGCCGATCCGGCGCCTATACCGTTGGCCAAGGACGCGCGCCGCGCCGCCCAAATGGCGGCCGTGTACCGCACCGTCCCCTTCCGCGTGGAGAGATCGCCCCGTGACGAATCCCATCCGCCGCCTCGCTGTGGTCGCCCTGCTGGCGACGGCGCCGTTCGCCTTTTCCGGCCTGTCAGGCCCCGGCTTCGTGCCGTCGCTCGCGTTCACCAGCGCAGCTTTCGCCGCCGCCGAGATCGCCCCCGCCGCCGAGAGCTTCACCCTCGACAACGGCCTGCAGGTGGTGGTCATCCCCGACCGCCGCGCCCCCGTCGTCACCCACATGGTCTGGTACAAGGTCGGCTCGGCAGACGAGCAGCCGGGCAAGTCGGGCATCGCCCACTTCCTCGAGCACCTGATGTTCAAGGGGACCAAAACTCATCCCGAGGGCATGTTCTCGAAAGCCGTCGCCGACGTCGGCGGCGAGGAGAACGCCTTCACCTCGAACGACTACACCGCCTATTTCCAGCGCATCGCCAAGGAGCAGCTGCCCCTCGTCATGGGCTTCGAGGCCGACCGCATGGCGAACCTGGTGCTCACCGACGAGCAGGTTCTGCCGGAGCGCCAGGTGGTGCTGGAGGAGCGCTCGAGCCGCACCGATTCCGAGCCCTCCGCCCAGCTGGGCGAAGCCCTCGACGCCGCGCTCTGGGTCAACCATCCCTACGGCGTGCCGGTGATCGGCTGGCGCTCGGAGATCGAGCAGCTCAACCGCGACGACGCGATCGCCTTCTACGACCGCTACTACACCCCCAACAATGCCGTCCTCGTCGTCGCCGGCGACGTCGATGCGTCCGAGGTTCGCAAGCTCGCCGAGGAGACCTACGGCAAGGTGGCGCGGCGCGCCGAACCCGGCCCGCGCATCCGGCCGCAGGTGCAGTCGCTGCCCGCCCAGCGCGTCGTCACGCTCTCCGACGAGCGCGTCGCCCAGGCGAGCACGCGCATGGCCTGGACCGCCCCGAGCTACGCGACCGGCGAGCCTGGCGAGGCGGAGGCGCTCGAGGTGCTGTCCGAGGTCCTCGGCGGCGGTTCGACCAGCCGGCTCTATCGCCAGCTCGTCCGCGACGACGGCCCGGCGGTGTCGGCCGGCGCCTATTATCGCGGCTCCAATCTCGACGATGGCGAGGTGACCCTCTACGCGGTGCCACGCGATGGCCAGACGGTCGAGGCGATGGAAGCGCGCCTGCTGGCCGTGCTCGCCGACGTGGCGGCGAACGGCGTCACCGACGAGGAACTGGCGCGGGCGAAGCGCACGATCGTCGCCGACGCGGTCTATGCCCAGGACAGCCAGTCCACCCTCGCCCGCATCTTTGGCGTCGCGCTGACGACCGGCGGCACGGTGGAGGACGCCAAGACGTGGCCGTCGCGCATCGAGGCGGTCAACGCCGACGCCGTGAAGGCCGCGGCGCAGCGCCTCGACCCGGATCGCGCCGTCATCGGTCGGCTGCTGCCCAAGGCGGCCGCCACCGCCGCCGACGGCGGCGGTGAAGGCCCGGCGACGCCGCCGGCCGCCACGCCGTCGAAGTCGTGACGCAATCCCGTTTCCGCACGCATCGGATGATCCTCATGTCCAACATCGTGCATCTCGTCTCCCGTCTCGCCCGTCCGGCGACGCGCGCGGCGCTGCCCGTCATGGCCGCCGCCTTCCTGTGGGCCGGCCCCGCCGCCGCCATGACCATCGAGAAGGTGGTCAGCCCCGGCGGCATCGAGGCCTGGCTCGTCTCCGACGACACCGTGCCGCTGATCGCCATGGACTTCGCCTTCGACGGGGCCGGCTCCGTCCAGGACCCCGAGGGCAAGGAAGGCGTCGCCAACCTCTTGTCGACGATGCTCGACGAGGGCGCCGGCGACCTTGATTCCGGCGCCTTCCAGGCCCGCCTCGCCGACCTCAACGTCCGCCTGTCGTTCGACGCCGGACGCGACGCCTTCCACGGCGAGCTGACGACGCTGTCGGAGAACCGCGACGCCGCCTTCGATCTGCTGCGCCTCGCTTTGACCGCGCCCCGCTTCGACGCCGAGCCGATCGCGCGGATGCGCACCCAGGCGATCTCGTCGCTGCGCCGCAGCGAGCGGGACCCTGATTCGATCGCCGGCCGCCTGTGGGCGTCGACGGCCTTCGCCGGCCACCCCTACGGACGCCCGGCGAACGGAACCGAGGCGACCGTCACGGCCCTCGGCCGCGACGACCTCGCCGCCTTCCATGGCCGCGCCTTCGCCCGCGACAACCTCGTCATCGGCGTCGTCGGCGCGATCGACGCGGCGACGCTCGCACCCCTCCTCGACAAGACCTTCGGGGGCCTGCCGCAGACGGCGGAGCTGACGCCGGTGCCGCCGACGGCGCCGAAGTCGGGCGCCCGCGCCGAGGACACCTTCGAGAGCCCGCAGACGGTGATCCGCTTCGGCGGCCCGGGGCTCTTGCGCAGCGACCCGGACTTCATCCCGGCCTTCGTGATGAACCACATCCTCGGCGGCGGGACCTTCACCTCCTGGCTGTTCGAGGAAGTGCGCGAGAAGCGCGGCCTCGCCTACTCGATCTACACTTACCTGCTGCCCTACGATCAGGCAGGCGTGTTCGCCGGCGGCACCTCCACCAGCGCCGACAAGACCGCCGAGGTGGTCGGGCTGATCGAGACGGAAGTGCGCCGGATGGCCACCACCGGCCCGAGCGAGCAGGAGCTCGCCGACGCCAAGCGCTTCCTCACCGGCTCGTTCCCGCTGCGCTTCGACTCGTCCGGCAAGATCGCCTCGCAGCTCGTCGGGCTGCAGCTCGACGGCCTCGACGCCAGCTACATCGACGAGCGCAACGCGCTGATCGAGGCGGTGACGCTCGAAGACCTGCGCCGCGTCGCCAAGCGCCTGCTCGACGCCGGCGACCTGACGGTGGTGACGGTCGGCCCGAAGGCGTCCTGACGGGGCGTCAGACGCCTGAGACTGGTGATGTGAAGGGGCGTCTCCACCGGAGGACGCCCCTTTCTTTGATGTGTCGACGGACCGTCTTGCGCCGCTGGCCGTGAGGCGCCCACACTCGCCGCCGCAATGCTTGTGGTAGCGGCCGCATGTCCCTCGATCTCTATCTCGGCTTCGTGGCGGCGGTGCTGGTGCTGGTCGCCATTCCGGGCCCGAACGTCGCGCTCATCGTCGCGAACGCCCTGGCGCGCGGGCCGCGCGCGGGACTGGTGACCGTGGCCGGCACCTCGGCCGCGATGGTCCTGCAACTGGCGCTGGTCGTCGCGGGGATGGCGACGGCGATGACGGTGCTGGCCGACATCTTCGAATGGCTGCGCTGGATCGGTGTCGCCTATCTGGTCTTCCTCGGCGTGCGCCTCTGGCGGGCCCCGGCGGGCGACCTTGCGGACGTGGGACCCTCGGCGCGTCCTGACCGCGCGGCGTTCCTGCGCGGCGTGCTGGTGTCGTTCACCAACCCGAAGACGCTGCTGTTCTACGGCGCCCTGCTGCCGCAGTTCGTCGAGCCGTCCGAGCCCGCCGGACCGCAGCTCGTGCTGCTCGCTGCGACGTTCGTGATCGTGGCAGCGGCGGGCGACTCGCTCTGGGCCGTCTTCGCGGGACGCGGCCGTCGGCTACTCGCGGGGCGCGGGCGACTGCGCAACCGGCTGACGGGCGGGGCGCTGATCGGCGCGGGGCTCGGCCTCGCCCTGGCGCGCCGCGGCTGAGGGCGTGGCCCCGCCAATCAAACCTCCTTGCGGTAGAACACCCGCTCGAAGCCCGCCTGGGTACCGCGGTGGGTCTCCCGCCAGCCGAGGTGGCGGTAGAAGGTGAGATTCTCGTGCATCACGAGATTGGTGCAGAGCCGGAGCGCCGGAAAGCCACGACGGCGCGCTTCCGCAGCGGCGAAGTCGAGTAGGGCGCGGCCATGGCCGCGGCCGTGCGCCGCCGGGTCGACACCGAGGGTGTCGACATAGAGGACGTCCTCCTCGTCGACGAGCACGATGACGCCTTCGACGGGGCCTTCGCCACTGCCCCGTTCCGCGGCCGGGCCGTCGCTCGCTCCATTCAGCCGCTCGCCGCCCGCAGTCCCCACCGGATCGCCCATCCGCACGAACGCGGCGCCGGCGGCGATGAAGGCGGCATAGTCGTTCTTCATCACCCCCGGCGGTCGGCCGAGACGCGGGATGTAGGGGGTGAACGCGGCCGAGATGATGCGCTCGATGGCGGCGAGATCGCCCGGCTCCGCCCGCCGGATCTTCGGGTCGATCTCGTCCGGCGCTGCGCCTGCCCGCGTCATGGCGTGCTCCCCTCACCCACCGTCCATCGCGGCGGTCCCGCAAGGTTAGCCGAACCGTCTTCACCGGTTGGTAAAATCCCGTTGGCGGGGCTGCCGGCGCCGCTCTAGGCTGCGCGCCGGCTGCGCCGCCCGGAAAGATCCGGCCGGACGGCGCAGCCGCCATCCGGCCGCCACGGAACCCGCCCATGACCGTCTCCACCATCGGAACCATCGACGGCGTCGAGATCGCCGCAGTCGCGCTGTCGCTGGCCGACGGGACCGCGGCGACGGTGATCGGGTTCGGTGCGTCGGTCCAGTCGCTGACGGTTCCGGCGCCGGAGGGGCCGCGGCCGGTGGTGCTCGGCTACCCGGATCTTGCCGGCTACCTGCACAATCCCGGCTATGTCGGCACCACCGCCGGCCGCCACGCCAACCGCATCGGCGGCGGCCGCTTCACACTGGACGGCCGGACCTACCAGCTCGGGCTCAACGAGCGCGGCCGCACGCACCTGCACGGCGGGCTGCGCGGCTTCTCGCACCGGCCGTGGCGGCTGGTAGCCTCCGATGCCACGTCCGCGACCTTCGAGATCGTCTCGCCGGATGGCGAGGAGGGCTATCCCGGCACGCTGACGGCGCGCGTGACCTACACGCTCGCGGCGCCTGCGACGCTCAGGGTGACGATGACGGCGACCACCGACGCGCCGACGATGGTCGGCCTCGCCCACCATTCCTACTTCACGCTGGCGCCCGGCCGCGCCGTGCTGGAGCACCGCCTCGCCGTGCACGCAGCACACATCACGCCGGTCGATGCCGACCTCATCCCGACCGGTGAGATCGCCCCGGTCGCGGGCACCCCCTTCGATCTTCGCGAGCCCCGCCGCCTCGCCGACGGTCCGCGCCTCGACCACAACTACGTGCTGGACGCGACGCCCGCGGACGACGGGCTGCATCCCGCGGCCACCGTCATCGGCGGCGGGCTCGTGCTGACTTGTCGGACGACGGCGCCGGGCCTGCAGGTCTATGACGGCGGCGGCCTCGGCGTGCCGTTCTTCCCGCACGCCGGCCTCTGCCTCGAGCCGCAGACCTTCCCGGACGGACCGAACAAGCCGCACTTCCCCTCGCCGGTGCTGCGACCGGGCGAGACCTGGCGGCAGGTGACGGAGTACGCCTTCGCGCCGGAGACCTGACGCGGCAGCCGTCAGGCGCCCCGCTGCAGCGTGTGCTCGACCGCGACGACGCCGGGATCGTCGGGATCCGGCCGCATGGTGAAACCGAGATCGGTGCAGAGCCTGAGCATCGAGGTGTTCTCGCGCAGCACCGAGCCGACGACGCGGGCCGTGCCGCGGGCGCGGGCATAGTCGAGGATCGCCTCCATCAGCGCCGAGCCGAGGCCCCGCCCCTTCATGTCCGAGCGCACCATGACGGCGTATTCGGCCGTGTCGTTCTCCGGATCGGCGATGAGCCGGACGACGCCGACGATGGCGGCGTCGGCCGCCACCGCCACCAGCGCCATCTCGCGGTCGTAGTCGATCTGGGTGAGACGGGCGGCGCGCTCGGCCGAAAGCTCCATGACTGGGGCGAAGAAGCGCAGCCTGAGGTCCTCCGGCGTCGACAGGCGGACCATCTCGGCGAGCGCCGGCGCGTCCTCCGGCCGGATCGGCCGCACCTCGAAGCTCTCGTTCCCGTCGATGCCGACGCGCCGCTCGAGCGAGCGCGGATAGGGGCGGATGGCGAGCCGGCGGCCGGCGGCGACGGGGGCGACGACGATCCGGGCGTCGAGCGCCAGCACGCCGTCAGCGTCGGCGACGAGCGGGTTGATGTCGAGCTCGACGACGTTGGGCAGGGCGACGGCGAGCTCCGACAGCGCCACCAGCACGGCGGCGACCGCCTCAAGGTCGGCCGGCGGGCGGTCGCCGTAGCCGGCGAGCAGGCGGGCGACGCGGGTGCGGCCGATCATTTCGCGTGCCAGCATCAGGTCGAGGGGCGGCAGGCCGATCGCGTGGTCGTCGAGCACCTCGACGGCAGTGCCGCCGGCGCCGAACAGCACCACAGGCCCGAACGTCGCGTCCTCGCTGAGGCCGCAGACGAGTTCGTGGGCGCGCGGCCGGTGCGCCATCGCCTGCACCACGAAGCCGTCGACGCGCGCGCCCGGCGCGCGGGCGGCGACGGTCGCGAGCATCTCGCGCGCCGCCGCCTCGACGGCGGCCGCGTCCCCCAGGGCGAGACGGACGCCGCCGACCTCCGACTTGTGGGCGATGTCGGGCGACAGGATCTTCAGGACGGCGGGGAAGCCGATCCGGGCGGCCTCTTCCGCAGCAGCCAGCGGATCGGCCGCGGCGATGCGTGTCGCCACCGTCGGGATGCCGAAGCCGGCGAGCACCGCCATCGCCTCGGCGTCGGTGAGAACGGAGCGCCCTGCCGCGATGGCCGCCTCGACGGTGGTGCGCGCGGCCTCGATCGCGGCGGCGGTGGCGCGCGCGGCGGCTTCGGGCACCTGCATCAGGAGGGCGCGGTTCCGGCGGTGGGCGACGAGGTGCATGAACGCCCGCACGGCGGCGTCGGGCGTGGAATAGGTCGGCACCCGCGCCGCCTCAAGGCGCGCCCGCCCCGCACGCGCCGTCGCCTCGCCGAGCCAGCAGGCGAGCGTCGGCCGGGGCGGCCCGGCGGCGAGGGCGGCGACGACGCCGTCCGCCGCCTCGGTCCCGTCGGCGAGCGCGGTGGGGGCGTTCAGCACCAGCACCGCGTCGGCCTCCGGGGTCGACAGCGCGGCCGCCACCGCCGCCTCGTAGCGGGCCCGGTCGGCGCGTGCACCGAGGTCGACGGGATTTCCGCCGCCGCTCGGTTCGCCAGCGGCGAAGCGAGCCAGAGTTTCCGGCGTGAGCTCGGCGAGGCGGCCGCCCTGGGCCTCCAGTGCATCGGTGGCGAGGACGCCGACGCCGCCGCCGTTGGTGACGACGACGAGCCGGTCGCCCGCCACAGCCCGGCCGCCAGCGAGCGTCGCGGCGGCCTCGAAGAGTTCGCGCAGGTCGCCGACCCGCAGCAGGCCGGCACGCCGGAAGGCCGCCTCGTAGACGGCATCGGTGCCGGCGAGCGTGCCGGTGTGGGAGCGCGCCGCACGGGCGCCACCGCTGCTGCGGCCGGCCTTGACGACGACGACGGGCTTCAGGCGACCGGCGGCGCGCGCGGCCGACATGAACTTGCGCGCGTCGGTGATCGCCTCGACATACATCAGCACGGCGCGGGTGCGGCGGTCGCCGGCGAGGAAGTCCAGCATGTCGCCGAAGTCGACGTCGGCCATGCCGCCGAGCGAGACGACGTGCGAGAAGCCGATCGCGTGCGCCGCCGCGCGGTCGAGCACGGACGTCATCACCGTGCCGGACTGGGTGAGGAAGGCGATGTCGCCGGCCGCCGGCGCCGCGGGCGCGAGGCTGGCATTGAGGCCCGCTGCGGGCGAGACGACGCCGAGGCTGTTCGGCCCGACGAGACGCATGAGGTGCGGGCGGGCGGCCGTGAGCATCGCCGCCTGCAGCGCCGCCGCCTCGGCACCGCTGCTGGGACCGTCGCCGACGATGATCGCCGCCCGGCAGCCGCGCGCGCCGAGTTCGGCGACGAGGCCGGGCACGGCTGCCGGCGGCATGGCGATGACGGCGAGATCCGGCGTCACCGGCAGCTCGGCCACGGATCGATAGGAGAGCGTCGAGCGGATGGCGCGACCGGCACCGCTGACGGTGAGGATCGGGCCGGCGAAGCCACCGGCATAGAGATTGTCGGCGAGCACCCGCCCGGCCGTGCGCGGCTCGTGGCTCGCGCCGATCAGCGCGACCGTCTTCGGGGCGAACAGGGCGTCGAAGTTGCGGATGCTCAGGACGAAACCTCAGCCACGCGCCCGATCGGCGCGCGCAAGGCGAAGGATAGCCGATCCGCGCGGCAGTCCGAAGACGATCAGCCGTCCAGCGCCGTGAGGGCGCGGCGGTCGCGCAGGACCACCCGGCGCGGCGACGGCAGCTCGATCAGCCGGCTGCGCTCGAGCTGGGTGAAGGTGCGCGACACCGTCTCGATGGTGAGGCCGAGATGGTCGGCGAGGTCGTTGCGCGACATCGACAGATCGACGACGTCGCCGTCGCCGCGCGCCGAGAGGGCGAGCAGGAAGCTCGCCACCCGCTCGGTGGCACCCTTGCGGGCGAGCGTAAGCGTCAGGCGACGGACGCGCTCGAGATCGCCGGTGGCGAGCAGCCAGAGGGCGCGGGCGGCGGTGCCGTCCCGCTGGGCGGCACTCTCCACCGCCGAGCGGCGGACGAGGGCGACCTCGCAATCGACCACGGCCTCGGCGGAGGCGTAGTGGACATCGCCGCACTCGAGGCCGAAGACGTCGCCCGGCAGGTGGAACGCCTCGACCTGGCGGCGCCCGTCGGCGAGCTGGCGGCAGGTCCGCACCGTGCCGGAGATGACGCGGTAGACGAAGTCGGCCGGCTCGTCCTGTCCGTAGATTTCCTCGTTGCGCAGGAACGGCATGGCGACGCCGGGCAGATCGAGGCCGTCGGCGAGGTGGACCAGCGGTTGCGACGGGGCCGACCGCAGCATCGGGCGGATGTCGGTGTGCGGGGTCGAGACGCTCAGTCCGTGCATCGCTCGTCTCCTCGTGAAGCGGATGTTCACGGAGTACGGGCTGTGCGTCGCGGACGAAATTCCGTTGGCTCCCCGAACGGGAAATCCCTTAAGGGTTTTACCGGAGGCGGCCCGGCCGCCGCGCCGCATGGCGCCCGTCGTACCGGAAGGCTATTGGTTCATCCGTGAAGCAGGCGGACGGCCCCCACGGCAGTGCTCCATCCGGTGGATGGGCCCCACGACCCGAGCGTGAGCGCCCGGGGGATCGTCGCACGGTTGGCGGGGCGCTTCGGCCGCGCCCGGATCTCAGCGCGATCGTCGTTCCCCTCGGAGGCGCCGTCGCCATCGTCGCCGGCACCGCGGCGTTCCGCCTCGTGCTGGAACCGGTGCTGGAAGGCCGGTCGCCGTTCCTGTTCTTCGTTCCGGCGGTGCTGCTCGCCGCCGGCTACGGCGGCCTCTGGCCAGGGGCGCTCGCGACGGCGCTCAGCCTCGCCGCGGGGCTGGCGATGTCGCCGATGCCCGCCGCGACACCGGACCTCCTGGAGGCGATCGCCTTCGCGGCGATCGGCAGCGGCCTCGCCATCGGCGGCGAATGGCTGATGCGCTCGCGCGCCGACGCCGAGGCGCGGACCACAGACCTGCAGGATCGCGAGGCACACTTGCGGTCGATCCTCGAGACGGTGCCGGACGCCATGATCGTCATCGACGAGCAGGGCGTCATGCAGGAGTTCTCCGTCGCGGCGGAGCGGCTGTTCGACCGCCAGGCGAAGGACGCGATCGGCCAGAACGTCTCGATATTGATGCCGGAGCCGCACCGCGCCGCTCACGACGGTTACATCGGCCACTACCTCGACACCGGTGAGCGACGCATCATCGGCATCGGGCGCGTCGTCGTCGGGGCGCGACGCGACGGCACGACCTTCCCGATGGAACTCGCGGTGGGCGAGATGCGCTCGCGCAACCGCCGATTCTTCACCGGCTTCGTGCGCGACCTCACCGAACGCCAGCGGACGGAGGCGCGCCTGCAGGAACTGCAGGCCGAACTCGTCCACGTCTCGCGGCTGACGGCGCTCGGAGAGATGGCCTCAACGCTCGCGCACGAGCTCAACCAGCCGCTGTCGGCCATCGCCAACTACCTGAAGGGCTCGCGGCGGCTGCTCGAGGGCGACGAGAGCCCGCAGGCGGAGCGGCTGCGCGGTGCCGTCGACAAGGCGGCCGACCAGGCGCTGCGGGCCGGCGAGATCATCCGGCGGCTGCGCGGCTTCGTCGAGCGTGGCGACACCGAACAGCGCATCGAGCACCTGCCGAAGCTGATCGAGGAGGCGAGCGCGCTCGCCCTCGTCGGCGCCAAGGAGCACGGCGTGCGGGTCCGGTTCGCCCTCGATCCCGCCTGCGAGTGGGTGATCGCCGACAAGGTGCAGGTGCAGCAGGTGCTGCTGAACCTCGTACGCAACGCGGTCGAAGCGATGGAGGCGACGCCGCGACGCGACCTGACGATCGCGACAGCCGCCGCCGACGACGGGCTGGTGGCGGTGACGGTGAGCGACACGGGCACCGGCCTCGCTCCGGAGATCGCCCAGCGGTTGTTCCAGCCGTTCGCGACAACGAAGACGCAGGGCCTCGGTATCGGCCTGTCGATTTCGCGTACTATCGTCGAGGCACACGGGGGCTCGATCTGGGCTGAGCCGGGTGAAAGCGGCGGCACACGGTTCGGATTCACCCTCAAAGCGGCACAGGAGATGCGCGACGATGGGTCCTGAGGGCTTGGTCCACGTCATCGACGACGACGATGCCGCGCGCGACTCGCTGCTGTTCCTGCTGGAGACCGAGGGGATCGCCGCAACTGGCCACCCCTCGGCCGACGCCTTCCTCGCCCACGCGGACACCGGCGAGCTGCGCGGCTGTATCATCACCGACGTGCGCATGCCGGGCATGAGCGGCATCGAGCTCCTGCAGGCGCTGCGCGAGCGCGGAGCGACGGTGCCGATCGTCGTCATCACCGGTCATGGCGACATCGCGCTCGCGGTGGAGGCGATGAAGGCCGGAGCGCGCGATTTCCTCGAGAAGCCCTACCGCGACGACGCGCTGATCACGACGGTGCGCACCGCGCTCGCCGAGGTCCAGCGCGATGCGGAGGCCGGAAGCGGTGACCGCACCGCCGGGGAGCGGACCGCCGCCTGCCTGCGGTTCACGGGGCTTTCGCCGCGCGAGCGCGAGGTGCTGGACGGGCTGGTGGCGGGCAGCTCGAACAAGGCGATCGCCCGCCAGCTCGGCATCAGCCCCCGCACGGTCGAAGTCTACCGGGCGAACCTGATGACGAAGACACAGGCGACCAGCCTCTCCCACCTCGTTCGCCTCGCCCTGGCGGCCGGCGTCGTCTCCGCCGAGCCTCCGGCCTGACGCGCGCGGATTGATCGAGATCAAGGCGGGACGGCGCGCCGTCCCGGAAGCTAGGATTGCGACCGTCGACCCTGCACGGCTCGCTGCGACCGGTCCCAGGCATGATCACGAACGTGAGCCAGACAGACGCGGCAGCCCTGACCGTCCTGGTCGTCGACGACGATCCGGACGTGCTGGGCAGCCTGAGGTTCTCCCTCGAGGTCGAGGGCTACCGGGTGCGCACCTATGCCGACGGTGAGGCGATCCTGTCGGACATGGCGCTGCCGAACGTCGGCTGCCTCGTCGTCGACTTCCACATCCCCGGCGACGACGGGCTGTCGGTCATCGACCGGCTGCGGGCCCGGCAGGTCGAGATGCCGGCGATCCTGATCACCAGCACGCCGACGGCCGCGGTGATCCGCCGGGCGAGTGCGGCGGGCGTGCCGATCGTCGAGAAGCCGCTCCTCGGCTCATCCCTGAGCGACGGCATCCGGCAGGCCTTCGCCGACGACGTCTGAGCCGGCCGCCCGGGCCGACCCCGCGTGCGCGTTGAGCTAGATCAGCCCGCCCAGGAGCGCCGCGACGAGTGCCGCCGACAACAGCGCGCCGTCGTGGAGCGCCAGCGCCAGGCGGCGCGGCGGCGCTCCGGCGTGCAGGATCAGCGTCGCGCCGAGGGTGGCGAGCGACCAGCCCGCCCCGACCAGGATCAGGCCGGACGCCTGGCCGACAGCCGGCTCGAGCACCATCATCGCCGCAAAGGCCGCCGCGAGCAGCGCGAGGCCGGCACCCGCCGCCGTCGACGGCGCGAGGCGCAGGCCGAGGAGGCCGATGGCCGCCGCCGGGCCGTACATGGCGACGACGTGCCAGGCGACGATGCCGTAGGTGGCGGCCGCGGTGACGCCGCAATCGACCAGCGCCATGGGCGCGTGCGTCATCGCCGATGCCATCATCGCCCACGCGACGACACCGATCGCGGTCGCGGCGAGGAAGCGGGCGCCGAAGAGGGGGGCGGTCGCCGCCGACGCGGCCGGGGCGGCCGGAACGCTATCCGCGGGCGCGCCTGGCTCGGCCAAAGCGGCTGCGAGCGCGCCGACGCTCGCGAGCGCCGCCGCCAGCGCGGCGCCGACGAGGGTGAACGGTTCGACGAGGCTTTCGGCAAAGGTCGCGAGCGCCGGGCCGCCGAGGCCGGCGGCGACGCCGACGCCGAGCACGGCCGCGACCTGGCGCCGGCGGTCGCCGGCACCGGAGGCCGCGGCGTGGCGGTAGAGCATGGCGAAGCCCTGGGCGACGCCGAGCCAGAAAGCGCCGACGAGGACCACCGGCAGCGACAGGATGAGCAGCCCGACGGCGACTGTCGTGCCGCCAGCGGCGCCGAGGCTCGCACCGGTGGCGAGCGCGGCGCGGCGACCGAAGGCATCGAGGAGCCAGGCGCCCGGCAGGCTGGCGACGACGGCCCCGGCGAGGCAGACCGCCATCGGCAGCGACGCCTCGACGATATCGCGCGACAACATCGCGCCGGCGAGCGGCAGCGTGCCGTAGACGAGCACCTGCGCGAGGCAGGCGAAGCCGGCCCCCGCGACGAGGGCGATCGCCCCGGCGGAACCGGTGCGCGTGAAGGCCCCGAGCGGCGGGCAGAGGCAGGCGAGGCGCCCGGGGCGGCTCTGCTCGGCCGCGGCGCCGGGTTGGCTGGCGCCCCGTTCGGAGGCGATGCTCACCGTTTCCGCTCCTCGGACGGCACGCGGACCGGGACGGCGCGGCGGGCGTCGGGTGTTTCACCGTCGGCGAGATCGTCGTCCGCCAGCATCCGCACGGCAGCGCCGTCGAGATCGGAATACTGGTCGGAGCGCAGCGACCACAGGAAGGCGAACAGCCCGGCGAGGCCGAGCAGCAGCGCGAGCGGCACGAGTACCAGGAGCACGGTCACGGCAGCACCTTGAGCATGACGGGACTGATCACGGCAGCGCCTCCCCGGCGATCCGAGCAACCGGGCGGGCCGGCGATGCGGCCCGCGGCGGCGCGGCGGCGCGGTCGCGGAGCGCGTTCACTGTCACCAGCAGTGACGAACCGGACATCGCCAGCGCGGCGACGAGCGGCGTCACGAAGCCGCCGACGGCGAGCGGCACGGCGATCAGATTGTAGACGACGGCGAGGCCGAGGTTTTCGACCATGCGGCGGCGGGCGCGGTGGGCGATCGCGAGCGTCTCCGCCACCGGGCCGAGGCCGCGGCCGAGGTAGACGGCATCCGCCATGCCCTGGGTGAGGTCCACCGCCGTGACGGGGGCGAGCGAGACGTCGGCGGCGGCGAGCGCCGGCGCGTCGTTGAGGCCGTCGCCGACCATCAGGACGCGGCGGCCGGCGGCGCGCAGGGCCGCGATCGCGGCCACCTTGTCGGCCGGCGTCAGGCCGCCTTGGGCGACGTCGCCCGCAAGCCCGAGGGTGGCGGCGACCGGCGCCACCGCTTCCGGCCGGTCGCCCGACAGGATCCGGACGTCGAAACCTGCGGCGACGAGGTCGGCGACCGTCTTGCGGGCGTCGGCGCGCAGCATCTGCGGCACCGCGAACACGGCGGCGCGCCCACCGGCGCGCACCGCGATCAGCGAGGCGGTCGGATGGGCGGCCCGAGCCGTCGCAGCCAGAGCCTCCACGTCGCAGAAGGCGGGGCTGCCGAGGCGGACGTCGACGCCGTCGACGAGCGCGTGGACGCCGCGGCCGGTCTCCTCGGTGACACCGTCGATGGGCGAGAGGCCCGAGGCGGCGCCGGCCAACGCGGCGGCGAGCGGGTGGCGGCTCGACAGCGCCAGGCGCGCCGCGAGGGCGACGAGGCCGTCGTCCGGCCCGTCGGCGACGACGGCGAGGCGCTGCGGCTCTGGGACGGTCAACGTACCAGTCTTGTCGAAGACGACGGTGTCGACGGCAGCGAGGCGCTCCAGCGCGTCGCCGCTCGCGAGCAGCACGCCGCGGCGGAACAGGGCACCGGCGGCGACCACCTGCACGGCCGGCACGGCGAGCGCCAGCGCGCACGGGCAGGTGATGATGAGGACGGCCACCGCGATCAGCACGGCGAAATGCAGGGAGGCGCCGAGCGCCAGCCAGCCGAGGCAGGCGATGAGGGCGGTGGCGTGCACCACCGGCGCATAGAGGCGGGCGGCACGGTCGGCGAGGCGGACATAGGCGCCGCGCCGCTCGCCCGCCGCCGTCATCAGCCGCTCGATCTCGGCGAGCAGCGTGTCGGCGCCGCTCGCCCGCACGCGCACGGTGAGCGCGGCATCGAGGGCGAGGGCACCGGCGTGGACGCGGTCGCCCCGCCCGACCCGGCGCGGTGCCGTCTCGCCGGTGAGGCCGCTCTCGTCCAGCGCCCCGAGGCCGACCTCGATGAGGC
Organism: Pseudoxanthobacter sp. M-2; assembly: GCF_046156265.1. NCBI lineage: Bacteria > Pseudomonadati > Pseudomonadota > Alphaproteobacteria > Hyphomicrobiales > Segnochrobactraceae > Pseudoxanthobacter > Pseudoxanthobacter sp. M-2. The sequence goes on along the minus strand of NZ_JAWDIR010000005.1, from coordinate 23,925 downwards.
CGTCGGCCGGGACCCGCTCGCCCGGCCGCACCAGCACCGCGTCGCCCGGCACGAGCAGGCGCGCCGGCACGGCGGTGAGGCTGCCATCGGCGTCGAGGCGGGTGGCCGTCTCGGCGTGCAGCGCGGCGAGGTTGGCGGCCGCCGCGCGGGTGCGCCGGCGCATCGCCTGATCGAGCACGCGGCCGGCGAGCAGGAAGAACAACAGCATCAAGGCGCTGTCGAAATAGGCGTGCAGGCCGGAGGTGGCGGTCTCGTAGACGGAGACGCCGAGGGCGAGCACGACGCCGATCGAGATCGGCACGTCCATGTTGGTGGTGCGGCGGCGCAGCGCCGCGAACGCGCTCGTGAAGAAGGGCTCGCCCGCCACCGCCGCGGCGGGCAGCGCGATGAGGGCCGAGATCCAGTGGAAAAGGTCGCGCGTCTCGGGCGAGATGTCGGAGGCGTTGCCGGCCCAGACTGACACCGACAGCAGCATGACGTTCATCGCCGCGAAGCCGGCGACGGCGAGCGCGCGCACGAGGCGGCGCATCTCGCGCGCTTCCGCTGCCTCCGGCCGCCCGGGCTCGAAGGGATGGACCTCGTAGCCGGCCTCGGCGAGGGAGCGTACGAGCTCCGCCGGATTGACCGCCTCGCCCTGCCAGTCGATGGCGAGGCGGCGGTCGGTGACGTTCAGGCGCGCCGAGGCGACGCCCGGCACCGCTGCCGCCACCGCCTCGACGTCGACGACGCAGGCGGCACAGTCGGCGTGCTCGAGCACGAGTTCCAGCCGTGCGCCACCGTCCGCCCGCCGCCGCACGAAGGCGGACGGGTCGGCGCCGCCAGGCGGCGACGGAGCGGTGGCGACGGCCGTGGTCATGGGGCGTAGATCCGACGGGTCGAGCGGAAGGAGGGCGCGCCGTCGCGGGCGAGCTCGACGACGAGGTCCCACTGGCCGTGGGCAGCGTTGACCGTCCCACTGAAGGCGCCGGCGCCCGCGGGGACCAGGTCGAGCACGATGTCGCGGCGCGTATCGGCCGGATGCTCGAGCCGGACCGTTGCCACCAGTCCCGCGAGGGGCAGGCCGTCGGCGTCCACTGCCGTCACCGTGATCACGCGCTCGGGCGCGCTGGCATCGGCAGTCGAGACCGTCGTCATCAGGGACGTATCGACGGTCCAGCCGAGGGCGTCCTGGGCTTCCATGGCGGCCCGCTCGGCGGCGTAGCGCTGGCCGGCGCGGTAGGAGGAATCGGTGCGCGCCCCGCCGAAGGTGGTCAGCGCCACCGTGATCATCACGGCGTTGGCGCCTGCGACGACGAGGAAGAAGCCGACGAGGCTCGCAAGCACGACGCGGCCGGTGAGCCGGCGTTCGCGGGGGGCGGGAGGCGGCGCGGCAATGGGAAGGGCGACGGGCATGATGGTCCTCACGGCATCCGGAAGGTGTCGTCGACGGCGGCGGTGATGCCGGTCACGGCATCGACGGCCCGGAAGACGATCGGCGCCGACGTATCCTTGCCGGGCAGCGGCGCGGCGGTGACGAGGGCGCGCAGCTCGCGCGTCTGGTCGGGACCGACGGTGACGCTGACGGCACCCCCCTCCTCCAGCGTTCCGCCGACGATGTCGAGACGGGCGCCGGCGGGGCCGGCGACGCTGACGAGGAAGGTGGTCTCGACCGCCGCCTTGTTGACGAGCCGCAGCGCGTAGCCGTTGCGGACCTCGCCGTCGGACAGGATCACCGCCACCGGGTTGCGGTCGTGCTGGACGGCGACGCCGACCGGGCTGCGTACCGCGAGCGCGTAGACCATGATGGCGCCGACGAGGACGATGATGGCGCTGTAGAGGATGGTGCGCGGCCGGATGAGCCGGAACTGCTCGGGCTCGCCGCGCAGGCGCCGCTGGATGTTGAGATCGGTGTCGTAGGCGATCAGCCGCTCGGGCTGGCCGACACGGCGCATGACGGTGTCGCAGGCGTCGATGCAGAGACCGCACTGGATGCAGCCGAGCGAGGCACCGTCGCGGATGTCGACGCCGGTCGGGCAGACCGCGACGCACTGGCCGCAATCGATGCAGTCGCCCGCCGGCTGGCCGGCGGCACGCAGGGCGGCGGCCTTCTTGAGCGAACCGCGCGGCTCGCCGCGATCGACGCGGTAGGTGACGTTGAGGGCGTCCTCGTCGGTCAACGCCGCCTGGATGCGCGGCCACGGGCACATGTAGAGGCAGACCTGCTCGCGCATCAGCCCGGCGAGGGAATAGGTGGTGAAGGTGAGCGTGGCGATCGCCGCATAGGCGATCAGCGGCGCCTCGCCGGTGGCGAGTTCCACCACCAGCGTCGGCGCATCGGCGAAGTAGAGCACCCAGGCGCCGCCGGTCCACCAGGCGGTGATGAGCCAGAGCGTGTGCTTGGCGGACTTGCGGGCCACGCCGCCGGCGGTGAGCGGGTGGGAATCGCGCAGCATCCGCTCGCGCCGGTCCCCCTCGCAGAGCCGCTCGATCGCCAGGAACAGGTCGGTCCACACCGTCTGCGGGCAGAGGTAGCCGCACCAGACCCGGCCGGCGAGCGCGTTCATCAGGAACAGCGCCATCGACGCGAGGATCAACAGGCCGGTGAAGAAGTAGATCTCCTGCGGCCAGATCTCGATGAAGAAGAAGTAGAAGCGCCGGGCCGGCAGGTCGATCAGCACGGCCTGGTCGGGGGCGTTCGGGCCACGGTCCCAGCGCACGAACGGCAAGAGGTAGTAGATGCCGAGGGTGACGAGCAGGACGATCCAGCGCACCCGCCGATAGGTGCCGGAGACGGACTGCGGATAGATCTTGCGCCGCGCCTCATAGAGGGGCGCGTCGTCGCCGGGGGGCGGCTCGGCCGGGCCGGGGCCAGCCTTGCCCTTGCGATGGTCGACGACGATGGCGGTCATGAAACCAGTCTCCAGAAGAGGTGTCCGGCCGGGCACCCCCGCACCCGGCCGGACCGCCCACCGGCGGCGGCGCCGTCAGGCGCCACCACCGAGGGCGTGTACGTAAATCGTCAAAGCCTTGATGGTGGTCGGGTCGAGCCTATCGACCCACGTCGGCATGACGCCGCCGCGGCCGTTGCGGATGGTCTCGGTCATGTCCTTGCGGTCGTAGCCGTAGAGCCAGATCGGATCGACGAGGCTCGGCGCGCCGAGCTCCTGGTTGCCGTGACCCTCGGCGCCGTGGCAGGCGGCGCAGTTCGCCTCGAAGATCTCCTTGCCCTTGGCGAGATCGGCCTCCGGCAGCACGTCGAGGCCGGCAATCTGGCGGACGTACTCGATGACCACCGGGACCTCCTCGGCCGGCAGCATGCCGTCGCGCACGAAGGCCGGCATCTCGCCCTGGCGGCTGTCGGCGTCGGCGTTGCGGACGCCATGGGTGATCGTCTGCTGGATCTGCTCGAGCGAGCCGCCCCACAGCCACTCGTCGTCGACGAGGTTGGGATAGCCGCGGGCACCACCGCCGCCGGCGCCGTGGCAGGGCGCGCAGTTGTCGCCGAAGGCGGCGCGGCCGAGCGCCTGGGAGAAGGCGAGCAGCTCCGGGTCGGCGTTCGCCTGCTCGACCGGCGTGTCGGCGAGCCGCTGCAGGGTGGCGCCGCGCTGGGTCTGCAGGGCAGCGAGCGCGACGTCGACGGACTCCCGCGACGACCAGCCGAGCACGCCACCGGCATAGCCCGAGACCAGCGGCCAGCTCGGATAGACGACCCAGTAGCCGACCGACCAGACGATCGTGGCGTAGAAGACCCACAGCCACCAGCGCGGCAGCGGATTGTTGAGCTCGCGAATGCCGTCCCACTCGTGGCCGGTGGTGGAGACGCCGGTTGCGGCGTCGACTTCGGGACCGGTGTGGTCGACCATCGGATCAGTCCTCGCTCAGGGGCAGGCGCGCCGCCTCGTCGAACTGGGCCTTGCGGGAAGGCCAGAGCGCGTAGGCGAGGACGGCGAGAAAGACGACGACGAAGTAGACGAGTCCCCAGGACTGGGCGAACTCGGCAAGCATGCGGTAGGTGTCGGACATGACCGGGTCGCCTCAGCGGAGGTTGGCTTTGTCGTCGTAGAGCTTGAAGTCGACGAAGGTGCCGAGGGCCTGCAGGTAGGCGATCAGCGCGTCGGCCTCGGTGATGCGGCCGCGATTGCCGTCGAAATCGCGCACCTGGATTTTCGGATAGCGCTCGGCGAGGGCCTCGGAGTCGGCGTCCTGCGTCGCCTGCGCACGCAGGTCCTTCTGGGCGTTCTCGATCATCTCCGGCGTGTAGGGCACGCCCAGCGCCGCCTGCACCTTCAGGTCGTCGGCGATGTAGCGGTCATCGAGGCGGCGCTCGGCGAGCCAGGGATAGGCCGGCATCACGGTGCCGGGCACCACCGAGGACGGCGCGTGCAGGTGCTCCTGGTGCCACGCGTCGGAATACTTGCCACCGACGCGGGCGAGATCCGGGCCGGTGCGCTTCGAGCCCCACTGGAACGGCCGGTCGTACATGCTCTCGGCGGCGAGCGAGTACGGGCCGTAGCGCTCGACCTCGTCGCGCAGCGGCCGGATCATCTGGGAGTGACAGTTGTAGCAGCCCTCCCGGACGTAGATGTTGCGGCCGGCGAGCTCCAGCGGCGACCACGGCCGCACCCCGGCGACGCGCTCGATCGTGCTCTTCAGATAGAAGAGCGGCACGATCTCGACGAGGCCGCCGATGGAGATGACGATCAGCACGCCAATGATGAGCAGGATCGAGTTCTTCTCGAGAACCTGGTGACGAACCCAGACGGACATTGCTCTCGTTCCTTACTCGGCGGGCTGCGGGGCGGCGGCGGAGCCGGCCTCTTCCGGCGCGGCGGAGGTGATGGTCTTCCAGATGTTGAAGGCCATCACGATCGCGCCGGACAGGAAGAGCAGGCCACCGATCGCCCGGATGACGTAGAAGGGGTGCATCGCCTCGACGGTCTCGATGAAGGAGTATTCGAGGAAGCCGAGCGAGGTATAGGCGCGCCACATCAGGCCCTGGAGGATGCCGGACACCCACATCGCCGAGATGTAGAGGACGATGCCGATGGTCGAGATCCAGAAGTGCCAGTTGACGAGCTTCAAGGAATAGAGTTCCCGCTTGTGCCACAGCCACGGCACGAGGCAGTAGATCGCGCCGAAGGAGATGTAGCCGACCCAGCCGAGCGCCCCGGAGTGGACGTGGCCGATGGTCCAGTCGGTATAGTGCGACAGCGCATTGACCGACTTGATCGACATCAGCGGCCCCTCGAAGGTCGACATTCCGTAGAAGGCGACCGAGACCACCATCATGCGCAGCACGGGGTCGGTGCGGAGCTTGTCCCATGCGCCCGAGAGCGTCATCAGGCCGTTGATCATGCCGCCCCACGAGGGCATCCACAGCATGATCGAGAAGGTCATGCCGAGGGTCTGCGCCCAGTCCGGCAGCGCCGTGTAGTGCAGGTGGTGCGGACCGGCCCAGATGTAGAGGAAGATCAGCGCCCAGAAGTGTATGATCGACAGCCGGTAAGAATAGACCGGCCGGTCCGCCCGCTTCGGGATGAAGTAGTACATGATGGCGAGGAAGCCGGCGGTGAGGAAGAAGCCGACGGCGTTGTGGCCGTACCACCACTGCACCATCGCATCCTGGACGCCGGACCAGACGATGTAGGACTTCGGCGAATAGAGCGAGAGCGGAACGGCGGCGTTGTTGCCGAGATGCAGGACGGCGATGGTGAGGATGAAGGCGAGGTAGAACCAGTTGGCGACGTAGATGTGCGGCTCCTTGCGCCGCATGATCGTGCCGAGGAAGACGAGGAAATAGGTCACCCACACGACGGTGAGGAAGAGATCCGCGTACCACTCGGGCTCGGCATATTCCTTCGACTGGGTGATGCCGAGGAGGTAGCCGGTGCCGGCGATGACGATGAAGAAGTTGTAGCCGAGGACGACGAACCAGGGGGCGATGTCGCCGACGAGGCGGGCCCGCGAGGTGCGCTGCACGACATAGAAGGACGTCGCGATCAGGACGTTGCCGCCGAAGGCGAAGATCACCGCCGAGGTGTGCAGCGGCCGGATGCGGCCGAACGAGATCCACTCGAGGCCGAAGTTCAGCGCCGGATAAGCAAGCTCGAGCGCCGCCCAGACGCCGACGGTGAAGCCGGCGATGCCCCAGAACATCGCGGCGATCGTGGCGAACTTCACCGGGCCGAAGTTGTAGTTGGGCTTGCCGCCGATCTCGCGGGGCTCGACGCCGCCCTCTTTCGAGAACCAGCGGTCGATCAGCTTGAAGATGCCCCACGCGCTCGCCGCCATGAACAGATAGGCGTGGAAGGCATAGGCGGGGGTATGGGCCTTGGCGGCGGCGAACAGCGACAGGATCGCGAGCCCGATGAGAGCCGCGATAGTGAGGCCTTCGCCGATGCTCAGTCCCCTGCGGCCGGTGCTGGAAGTCGCCATCGCAAGTGATCCTCGTGCGTCACGGCGGCTCCGGCTGCTGCGCCGGAACCCTCGCGTGCACCCTCTGCCCGGCGCGCCTCCTTCTCATTGATCCAGGTCAAGCCGGCCGCATGCTGCACATGCGAAGACCGCGACGCGCCGACGCAGCTGTGGTGCGGCGCGGCCGGCCTCGTCGCGGCGACGGGTTTGATCCGCATCAATGCGGGGAGTGCCGCGCGGCCGGAGCCTCTCGAGGATGGTGACGGCGCGATCCTGCGCCGTGCCTGCGACGGCGCCCTGCCGGGGCCGTCGGTCCTCGCCGACGCGGAGGTCCCCATGGTCCGCAACGCCGCCCGCTACGCCTCCGCGAAGCTGCCCCGCTACACGAGCTACCCGACGGCCGCCGAGTTCGGTCCCGATGTGGACGCCGGCACGTACAGCGCCTGGCTCGACGCGCTGCCGGCGGAGACCGATCTTTCGCTCTATCTGCACGTGCCGTTTTGCGCCGAGCTCTGCCACTACTGCGGCTGCACGACGACGGCGGTGAAGCGCTACGGCCCCGTCGCCGATTTCGTCGAGGTGCTGGCGCTCGAGATCGGCCTGGTCGCCGATCGCCTGGCCGGCCGCGGCGGCGTTCGGCGCCCGGTCAGCCACATCCACTGGGGCGGCGGCACGCCGACGACGCTGTCGGGCGCCGACATGGAGTGGATCGGATCCCTCCTGAAGGAGCGCTTCGACATCCGCCCCGACGCCGAGATCGCGGTCGAGATCGACCCGCGGCGGGTCGGCGAAAAGCATCTCGCCGCCTTCCGCGCGCTTGGGGTCAACCGGGCGAGCGTCGGTGTGCAGGACTTCGATCCCGTCGTGCAGAAGGCGATCGGGCGCATCCAGACGGTGGAGGAGACGCGGGGGGCGATCGCGGGTCTGCGGGCCGCCGGCGTTGCCGGCGTCAATGTCGACCTCGTCTACGGCCTGCCCTACCAGACGCCGGACGGCTTCTCGCGCACGCTGGACGCGGTTGTGGCGATGGCGCCGGACCGCATCGCCCTGTTCGGCTACGCCCACGTGCCGTGGATGAAGCGCAACCAGGCGCTGATCCCCGAGGCGGCCCTGCCCTCGACGGAGGAGCGGCTCGCCTTCGCCGAGCGCAGCACCGCGGAGCTGAAGGCTGCCGGCTACGTGCTCGTCGGTCTCGACCACTTCGCCCGCCCGGACGACCCGCTGGCGCTGGCCGCGGCCGAGGGCGACCTGCACCGCAACTTCCAGGGCTACACAACCGATCGCGCCTCGGCGCTTGTCGCCTTCGGGCCGTCGGCGATCGGCTCGCTGCCGGGCGGCGTCGGCCGGCCGGGCGGCTATGTGCAGAATCACGCCACCGTCGGACCGTGGCGCACCGCGATCCGCGAGGGCCATCTCGCCACTGCGCGCGGCGCCGAGGTCGACGCCGACACCCGCCTCGACGCGGCGGTGATCGAGCGGCTGATGTGCTCGCTCGCGGTCGACCTCGCCGAGGTGGCGGTGGCGCACCGGCGCTGCCCGTCGCGGTTCGCCCCCTCGCTGCCGGCGATCGACCGGCTGGCGGCCGACGGCCTCGTGGTGCGCACAGGCTGGAAGCTCGCGATTCCGGTGGAGGCGCGCGCCTTCGTGCGCCACGTCTGCGCGGTCTTCGACGGCTATCGCCGCGACGTGCCGCAGCGCCACGCCGCAGCGGTGTGAGCGGGGAGGAATCGGCGCCCGCGGGACCGTTCGTTGACGATGCAATGAATGGTCGAGCCGGCGGCCTTGTCTAGCCCTCGCTACTCTCGGGGGAGACTGCCACGCCCTCGGTGCGGGCGAGCAGCGCGGCGACCGCGGTGCGGAAGGCCTGGGCCTCCGCCGGTGGCAGGGCGGCGACGAGATCGGCCTCGAAGGCGAGCGCCAGCGGCGCGATCTCGGCAAACAGCCGGCGGCCCTTGCGGGTCAGCGACAGCTCGACGAGGCGGCGGTCGCCGGGGTTGACGCGCTTCTCGACGAGGCCGGCGGTTTCCAGGCGCGCGGCGGCGCGGCTGACCTTCGACTTGTCCATGCCGACGCGCGCCTGCACCTCGCGCACCGACACCTTGCGGTGCTGCGACAGGTGGGCGATCACCCGCCACTCCGGGATCGAGATGCCGAAGCGCTCGGCATAGACGCGTGACAGCGCGGCACTCAGCCGGGCCGCCAGCAGGCTGACCTGGTAGGGCAGGAAGCGGTCGAGATCGAGGCCGGGCCCCTCCCCGTCGGTCACCGCGCGCGCCCTCCCGGCTTGACGATCGTTGCAGATGAGATGATATCTTCCGGAACGATAGCGCGCCGGATCGCCCGCCCGCAAGGGTCGCGGCGGGAGCGGTTCGACGGACGGGACGGAGGACGCGATGGCGCTCAGCTACATGCCGGGCTTCGGCAACGACTTCGAGACGGAGGCGGTGGCGGGTGCCCTGCCGCAGGGCCAGAACTCGCCGCAGCGCTGCGCCTACGGGCTCTATGCCGAGCAGCTCTCGGGCTCGCCGTTCACGGCGCCGCGCGGCCAGAACGAGCGCTCCTGGCTCTACCGGATGCGGCCGTCGGTGCGCCACGCCACCCAGTTCCGCGAGATCGAGGTGCCGCACTGGAAGACGGCGCCGCACATCGTCCGCCACGGCCTGCCGCTCGCGCAGTTCCGCTGGGACCCGGTGCCGATGCCCGACGAGGCGCTCACCTTCGTCACCGGAATGAGGACGATGACGACGGCCGGCGACGTCTACACCCAGACCGGCATGGCCGCGCACGTCTACCTCGTCACCGCGCCGATGGTGGACGACTATTTCTACAACGCCGACGGCGAGCTCCTGATCGTGCCGGAGACGGGGGCGCTCAGGCTGTTCACCGAGCTCGGCCTGATGGAGATCGGCGCCGGCGACATCGCCATCATCCCGCGCGGCATGAAGTTCAAGGTGGAGCCCCTCGGCGGCCCGTCGCGCGGCTATGTCTGCGAGAACTACGGGGCGAAGTTCACCCTGCCGGAGCGCGGCCCGATCGGTGCCAACTGCCTCGCCAACCCGCGCGACTTCAAGACGCCGGTCGCCGCCTACGAGGACAAGGAAACGCCCTGCCGGCTGACGGTGAAGTGGTGCGGCGCCTTCCACGTCACGGACATCGGCCACTCGCCGCTCGACGTCATCGCCTGGCACGGCAACTACGCGCCGTACAAATACGACCTCAGGACCTTCTCGCCGGTCGGCGCGCTGCTGTTCGACCACCCCGACCCGTCGATCTTCACGGTGCTGACGGCGCCATCCGGCGAGGCCGGGACGGCGAACATCGACTTCGTCATCTTCCCGGAGCGGTGGATGGTGGCGGAACACTCGTTCCGGCCACCCTGGTACCACATGAACATCATGAGCGAGTTCATGGGGCTCATCTACGGCCGCTACGATGCCAAGGAGACCGGCTTCGTGCCGGGCGGCATGAGCCTGCACAACTGCATGCTGCCGCACGGGCCGGACACGGAAGCGTTTATGAAAGCGAGCACAGCGGACCTGAAGCCGGTGAAGCTTTCCGGTACGATGGCCTTCATGTTCGAGACCCGCTACGCCCAGCAACTGACCGAGTTCGCCGCCCGCCTGCCGACCCTGCAGCCCGACTACGCCGCCTGCTGGGACGGCCTCGACCGCAACTTCGATCCCGCCCGCCCGGAGTGGAACCCCGCATGAAGCTCGCCACCCTGCGCGACCGCACCCGCGACGGCATGCTCGTCGTCGTGTCGCGGGACCTCACCCGCTGCATCTCCGCCCGGCCGATCGCGGCGACGCTGCAGGCGGCGCTGGACGACTGGGAGCACGCGGCGCCGCGGCTCGCCGACCTCGCCCACGATCTCGAACTCGGCGCCGTGCCGAGCGAGCGCTTCCACGAGCACGACGCGCTGTCGCCCTTGCCGCGCGCCTACCAGTGGGCGGACGGCTCGGCCTATGTGAATCACGTCGAACTCGTCCGGAAGGCGCGCGGCGCCGAGATGCCGGAAAGCTTCTGGACCGACCCCCTGATGTACCAGGGCGGCTCCGACGCCTTTCTCGGCCCCCGCGAGCCGATCCGCATGGCGAGCGAGGACTACGGCATCGACTTCGAGGCCGAGGTGGCGGTGGTAGTCGGCGACGTGCCGATGGGGGCCGACCGCGCGGTGGCGGGCTCCGCCGTCCGGCTTTTGATGCTCGTCAACGACGTGTCGCTGAGGAACCTCATCCCGGCCGAGCTCGGCAAGGGCTTCGGCTTCTTCCAGTCGAAGCCGTCCTCGGCGTTCTCGCCGGTCGCCGTCACGCCCGACGAACTCGAGGGCGCGTGGAACGGCGAGAAGCTGTCGCTGCCGCTGCTCGTGACGCTGAACGACAAGCCGTTCGGCCGGGCCGAGGCGGGCGTCGACATGACCTTCGACTTCCCGACCCTCGTCGCCCACGCGGCGAAGACGCGGCCGCTGTCGGCCGGCGCGATCGTCGGCTCCGGCACCGTCTCCAACAAGGGCGCCGACGGCGGGCCCGGCCTGCCGATCGCCGACGGCGGCGTCGGCTACTCCTGCCTCGCCGAGCAGCGCACGGTCGAGACGATCCTCTCCGGCGCGCCGAAGACGCCGTTCCTCGCCTTCGGTGACACGGTGCGCATCGAGATGAAGGACAAGGCCGGCCACTCGATCTTCGGCGCGATCGAGCAGGTGGTGGAGCGGGGCTGAGGCCGGCTGCCGGCCTCGAGCCCTCTCGGGGCGCTCAGGCCGGCAGGTCGTCCCTGATGAAGGCCCGAACGACGTTTTCCGTCAGCTTCGCGGTGTTGTTGTCGAAGTCGTTCCAGGCCATCGAGCCGGCCCAGGTGATCGAGCCGACCGAGAACACCGCGCCGCCCTTGTCGCCGACGGGGAAGTAGACGATGTCGGCGCGGACCGCGTCCGGCCGCTGGGCGCCGCCCTGCTCGGGGAGCGCCAGGATCTGGTCCTCGATGACGAGCTGGTACTCGTTGCCGAGGGGAGTGGAGGTGGCGAGCACGGTGGCGTGGGCCGGGCTGCCGAGCTTGACGTCGTAGCGGTCGACCTCGTCGCCGGCAGCACCGTCGAGGATGTGGCCGAAGTCGCCGACCACCTCCTCCCCGATACCGGCGAAGAAGACCTTTCCCACCCCCTCGTAGCTCGCGGGATGGCGGCGGTAGCCGGCCGCCTTCGACCAGCCCTCGGCGGCGAAGCCGAGGCCGACGAGCTTGTTCGGGCCCTTGCCGCGATTGCGCCAGAGGCCGCCGGCCTCCGCCGTCATCACGTGCATGCGCTCGCCATAGGGCGCGTCCCAGCAGCGCGTGCCGGAGTTGTCGCGGCGCACCTCGATGACCCACGGCCGCTCGGGATCGCGGCTCGTCACCCAGTAGAAGCCGTTGCCGCCGAGATACATGAGCCGCCCGCCGGCGCGAAGGTAGCCGTCCATGGCGGCGCGGCCGATCTGCGTCCAGTATTCGGGGTGGGAGCCGGTCAGCACGACCTTGTAGTTCGAAAGAAACTCGACGCCCTCGCGCTCGAGGTCCTCGTCGGTGGCGATGTGCCAGCCCTCGCCGAGCTTCTCGAGGAACTCGACGAAGTAGACGTCGACGGAGAAATGGCGGTAGGAGCCGGTCAACCAGTTCGGGAAGCCCGGGCGGATGTTGAAGATCGGCCGGCGGCGCGAGGAGTAGCGCACCGGGCTGCCGTCGGAATGGGTGTCGTAGCAGGAGCGGCCGGGCTCCTTGTGGTGGAAGAGGTACTCCTCCTCGGCCGGCACCACCTTCTCGTGCGGCATCACCGAGGAGAAATCGAGGTTCGCCAGGTGGTCGTTGGCGTAGGCGAGCAGCGTGTTGGTCGGAAGCAGGAAGAGGACCGGCGCTTTCTCCCCCTTCGCCCCCATGACGAACAGCGGCCAGTGGTCGACCTTGCCGCCGGCCTCCAGCCGCACCGCGTAGAGGCCGCTCTTCAGGTCGGCGGGAAGCGTGAACTCGAGGTCGTAATCCCAGTTGGAATCGACCATGTCGTCGTCGTGGAACTGCAGCGCGGCGTACTGCTCGGGCACCTCGGCGAAACTGTCACTCTCGCCGTCCCAGCTGTGGCCGGTGACGCCGCGCTCGGCGCCGTTGACGATCTCGCCGGGCGGGCACTGGCCGGCGGCGACCGCGATCGTGCGGGAGGCCCAGTCGGCGCCGAACTTCCAGGCGGCGATCGGCGGCACGGGGTCGCCGCCGGCGCCGAGGTCCGACGGCGAGACGACGGCCGCGAAGAGGCGCGGGCTGTCGATCTTGCCGTTGAAGGGGGCGACGGGCGAGCCGGTCGCGTCGATGTCGGAGGCGGACAGCAGGAGCTCAGACGCGGCCGCGGGTGCGGCGCCGGCGCCCTTGGCGGAGAAGGTGCCGCCGACGAGCGCGCCGACCTCGGACACGTCGAGCGCGATCCCGGCCGGACCGGCGGAGACGGTGACCGAATACCAGGCGCGGCCGCGCAGGCCGGTGACGGTGGCGGCGACGGCGCCGCCGGCGATGACCGTGAGCCCGCCATTGGAGACGACGAGGCTGAGGCCGGGAAGCGACCACACCGTCTGCGCCTGCGGCCGCTCGGGCACCGTCGGCCAGATCCAGCAGTGGATGGTGAGGGCGTCGGTCCAGCCGGCAGGCGGCAGCGGCAGGCGGGCATAGGAGCCGACGACGGTCGTCTGCTCGCGGCCGGCGAAGGTGGTGTCGAGCACGGCTGGGAATTCGACCGTGCCGACCTTCTGCTCGCCCTTGGCGCCGGGGCCGGTGACGACGCGGACGAAGCGCGCCTTCACCTCTGGGTGGGCCGTGCTGACGGCCATGCGCACGGTGTCGCCGGGGCGGCGGGACCACTCCTCGAAGTAAGCCTGGAAGTCCATCGTGGCGCTCCTCGGTTTGTTCTCGGCGGGTCAGACGTTGGCGGCAGTGACCATCCGCCAGAGCGTCTCGGCGAGCACGTCGAGGCCGCGATCGAGATCGGCGGCCTTGGTGAACTCGCGCTCGTTGTGGCTGAGGCCCTCGCTCGGCACGAAGATCAGCGTGCCCGGCATCTTGCGCTGCAGCGCCAGCACGTCGTGGCCGGCGACCGTCATCATCTCCGTGGCGGCGAGGCCGAGGGACGCCGCGGCGGCGCGGACCGTCTCGACACCGGCCGCATCGAACGGCAGCGCCGGCCGGCGCTCGTCGATCGCGGTCTCCACCGCGACGCCGAGCGGGGCGACCGCCGCAGTGGCGGCGGCGAGGAAGCGCTCCGCCATGTCGTCGACAACCGGTTGCTCCGGGTGGCGGAGCTCGAACCAGACGCGCACCTCGCTCGCCACCACGTTCGGCGAGTTGGGCGCGATCGTCAGGCGCGCGGCGGAGGCGTGGGCGCCCTTCCCGTCCGCCTCGACGATGCCGTAGAGGGCCTCGATGGCGCGGGCGGCGGCGCGCAGCGCGTCCTGGCGGCGCGCCATCGGCGTCGGGCCGGTGTGGGAGGGCTCGCCGATGAAGGCGAGGCAGAGCTTGCGGGTCGCCCAGGCGCCGGTGACGAGGCCGATCGGCACGCCGGCGGTCTCCAGCACGGCGCCCTGCTCGACGTGGAGCTCGACCGCGCGGACGGGGCGGACGGGCAGCGCTCCGTGGCGCCGCCAGCCGATCGCGTCGAGCGCCGCGCCGAGGGTGACGCCGTCGCCGTCCGCCAGCGCCAGCGCCGCTTCGGCCGTGAGCGAGCCGATGAAGACGGAACTGCCGGTGAGGCTCGGCTGGAAGCGCGCGCCCTCCTCGTTCGTCCAGTTGACGACGGCGAGGTGGTGGCTCGCGGTGCGCCCCTCGGCGGCAAGCCGGGCCTGCACCGCCTGCGCGGCGACCAGCGCCGCGAGCACGCCGTAGGTGCCGTCGAACTTGCCGCCGGTCGGCTGGCTGTCGAGATGGGAGCCGCAGAGCACGGCGGTGTCGCCGGCGCCGGGCAGCCGGAACAGGCCGAACTGGTTGCCGACGGTGTCTGCGATCGCCTCGGCGCCGGCGGCGGTGAACGTTTCGGCGAGGAGATCGCGGGCGACCCCGTCTTCGGGCGTGCCGGTCAGCCGGCGGACGCCGCCCGCGGGTGTCGCGCCGATCTTGGCCATCGCCGCGAACAGGCGGTGGAACTCGGCCCGGAGGTCGTCGCCGATCATCTTGGCCACGGCACGTTCTCCCGTTTCCGCCGCGCTCACGCCCGCGGCTCGACCGGCCAGTCCATCGGTGCCGGCCGGGCCGTCTCCAGCGCCCGGCTGACCTGCAGGACGCCGAGATCGTCGAAGCGCTGGCCGACGACCTGGACGCCGATCGGCAGGCGGCGGTCGTCGAAGCCGAAGCAGACGGAGGAGGCGGGCTGGCCGGTCTGGTTGAACAGGGCGGTGAAGGTGGCGTGGCCGAGCGGCACCGCCGGATCGACGCACGGTGCCTCGGCGGCGAAGTTCACCATCGGCAGCGTCGGCGAGATGACGTAGTCGAAGCCGTCGCAGGCAGCGAAGACGCGGGCGCGGATGCGGGCGATCTCCAGCATGGCGGCGCTCTGATCGAGTGCCGTGTAGTGCTCGGCCGGCTTGCACCAGTCGAACACGGTCGCCGTGACGTCGCCCGGGCCGTGGGGCGGCAGCGCGCGGTATTCGGCGAGGCCGCGTACCTGCAGCACGCGGTCGATGGCGGCATAGGCGTCGAAGTCCATCAGCGCCGGCATCGGCTCGACGATGGCGCCCATCCCGGCGAGCGCGCGGCCGGCCGCCTCCACCACGGCGATGACGGCCGCCTCCGCCTTCGGGCCGAAGCCCATGTCGGTGAGGACGCCGATGCGCACGCCGGTGAGGTCGCGGTCGAGGCGGTCCTGGTAGGCGATGCCCTCGCCCGGCAGGCACCAGGCGTCGCGGCTGTCGGGCTGGCCGATGACGGTGAGCATCGCCGCGATGTCGCCGATCGTGCGCCCCATCGGGCCGGCGGAGCGCATGATGTCGGACGACAGGTGGGCGATGCGGCCCTGCGTCGGCTTCAGGGCGGCGAGGCCGCAATGGCCGGCCGGCAGGCGGACCGAGCCGGCGATGTCGGAGCCGACCGAAACGACGCCGAGGCCGCAGGCGAGCGAGGCGCCGGCGCCGGCGCTGGAGCCGCCGGTGTTGAAGGCGAGGCCCCAGGGATTGCGGGTGATGCCGAACAGCGAGGAGACGCCGGCGGCGAGCAGGCCGCCGTCGGGCATCGTCGTCTTGGCGAAGATGACGGCGCCACCCTCCTTCAGGCGGGCGGCGGGCGGGGAATCGAAGGTGGAGGCCGGCGCGTCGCGGTTGGCGCCGATTCCGTGGAAGTAGGGCCAGCCGACCATCGCCACGCTGTCCTTGACCGTCGTCGGTACGCCGTCGAGGGGGCCGAGCGGCGTGCCGGCGCGCCAGCGGGTCTCGGACGCGCGGGCGGCCGCCCTCGCCTCCTCCGGCCGCACGGAGAACAGCGCGTTGACGACCGGGTTGACCGCCTCGGTGTGGGCGAGCGTCGCCTCCAGCACCTCGACCGGCGACAGCGCGCCCCGCTGATAGGCATCCGTAAGGCTGCCGGCGCTGAAGGCGGCGAGGTCGTGGGCGGTCATCGGCGGGCACTCATCGGGACACTCCGGGGAGCTGTGGCGTCCCCGACCGGCGGCGAGGGCGTGAAACGGGGCGGGCGTCGGGTCGACTGCGGCGGGCAGGGCCGCCTCTCCGCTCGGTGCCGGGCGATTATCGGTGCGCGAGAGAGGGCCGGTAGCCGCCAAATCTCTCGGCAAAGAGAAAGTGGAGCGGCAGGCATCCCGCTTGCCGGCGTTCCTCGCGACAGTGACACTGGCATGACGCGGTGCGCCGGCCGGTGCCTCGGGCATCGGCCGCGCGCCGGCGCGACGGCGGAACGAGACGGGCGAGGAGATGGACTTGAGCGAGGAGACGAGCGACGCCGCCCGCGTCGCGGCGGCGCTGGCCGCGGTGCCCGGGTGGGCGGACCGGCCGGTGACGGTGGAGGCGGCGATCCCGGTGCTCGCCTCGCCGAGCTGGCGCGGCGCCGACGCCGCGCCGCTGCGCGTGCGCGACGCGGCGGGCGAGACCCTGTTCGTCAAGCTGATGGCGCCGGACGGCCGCGCCACCATCGACTTCGACTGCGCCTTCGCGGCCGCCACAGCCGCCGGCGAGGCGAGGCTCGGGCCGAAGGTGCTGCTCGCCGACGCCGAGGCCGGCGTGCTGGTGATGGAGGACCTCACCGAGGGCTGGCGTACGGCGACCTTGGAGGCGATGTACGACGCCGCCACGCTCGACCGGGTGCTGGAGACCCGCCGCGCCTTCCAGGCGCTGCCGGCACTGCCGCGCACCGAGGGCGTGTTCGCGGAGATCGAGCGCTTCTATGCCGGCTGCCGCGAGAGCGATGCGGCGATCCCGAGCGATACCGAGTGGATGGTCGACAGCCTGCGGCTCGCCGCCGAGGCGATCCGGCCCGCCGCCGGCGCGCCGGTGCCGATCCACGGCGACGGCAACGTCTCCAACATCATGCTGCACGAGAGCGGCGCCGTTCGTCTCGTCGACTTCGACCGGGCGACCAACGCCGATCCGCTGGAAGACCTCGGCTCGTTCCTGATCGAGGCACACGCCTTCGAGCCGGAGGCGCGCGACACCTTCGCGCGGCTGACCGGCGGTTTCGACGAGGCGGCGTTCAACCGGGCCTGGCTCTACGGCATCGCCGACGACCTGCGCTGGGGGCTGCTCGGCTGCCTGACGGCCGCGGTGTCGCCCCGCAAGACGCTGGAATTCCACAAATATGCGAGCTGGCGCTTCGTGCGCTGCCGGATCGGCGTGCGCGAGACGCGCTTCGCCGAGCGCCTGAGGAGGGTCTGATGGCGAGCGAGCGGCGCCTCGGCGAGGCCACGAACCCCGACGAGATGGATCTCGAGGCGGTGGTCGGCCGCATCGGTGGCTGGCGCGGGCGCGAGGTGCGCTACGCCATGCTGGTCGGCGGGCTGATGAACAAGAACTGGCGGGTGCGCATCGACGGCGACCCGCGCGCCTACTTCGTCAAGGTGCCCGGCAAGGGCAGCGAGATGTTCATCGACCGGCTCGCCGCCAACGAGGCGGCGCGCAACGCCCACGCCTTGGGGCTCGGGCCGGAGGTGGTGTTCTTCGACCCGGCCGACGGTGTCGAGGTGGCGGAGTTCCTCGAGGGCTACCACACCTGCACCAACGCCGATTTCCAGGTGGCGGACGTGCAGGGCGCGGTGATGGACCTCTACCGCCGCCTGCACGGCGGCCCGAAGCTCTCGCTGACGAAGACGATCTTCGACATGATCGAGGAGCACTTCGAGCAGGCGCACGAACTCGGCAGCCACCTGCCCGAGGACTTCGCCTGGCTCGACCACCAGTACCGACGCGCGAAGGCGGCGATGCTCGCGTCGGGCATCGACCTCGTGCCCTGCTTCAACGACCCGATGCCCGGCAACTTCCTCGTCCGTTCGGGGGAGTCGATGCGGCTCATCGACTACGAGTTCGCTTCCAACAACGAGCGCGCCTATGAGCTCGGCGTCCTCTTCGCCGAGATGTTCTACGACGAGGCGCTGACGGAACAGCTGATCGAGCAGTACTACGGCGAGGTGAAGCCGCAGATGTTCGCCCGTGTGATGGTCTGCCGGGCGCTCGCCGACATCAAGTGGGCGTCGTGGGCGATCGTCAACCGCAAGCTCAACAGCTGGGACTTCGACTACCAGAAGTATGGCGTGTGGAAATACATGCGCGCCCGCGACATGATCCACGACTACCGCTGGGACGCCTGGCTCAGGAAGCTCTGAGCGTGGCACCCTGCTGAGGGGGCGGACCCGAGCAGACTGTGGAAGGTTCCACAAAGTGTGGAGCTTAGAGCAACTATCTGTCCACAGACTGTTCGCCCCAGTCGGGCGGTGATAGCCCCTCCCCCGACGGAGTCTCAGCCACCACCTTTCCCACGACACATCGTCGATCGGGGTTGAACGGCTGCCCGCGCGCGCGTGGAAGCCGCCACCGATGCGCGAGTCGGCGACCAGCGCCACAACCTCCGCCGCCATCTGCCGCATCTCCCACATAAATCGTGCGTCCCTCCACGTTCGATGTGGACAAGTTCCACATCTTGCGACACACTCATTGTGCCTGCCTTTGCGGCACGCCTCGGAATTCAGCACGCGATCGGTATTCCGCATCGCAGGGAGTGGCTCGCGCCGCCGTCCTTGCGACAGGGATCCCGTGCGTCCGCGTTCCGGAGCAGCCCTCGAGGCGGGCCTGTGCTGCGCCAGGAGGCCGTCCCGTGGTCGAGCCCGGATTCAAGCCGACGATCGTCGAGACCGACCCGGATGAGGTCCTCGGCCGGCACGAGCGGCCGGCGCACCGGCTGGGCAAGACGGCCCGGCAGGCCCGCATCATGGCCGAGCTCAGCGCCTCGCCGCTGTTGCGCGCCTCCGAGCTCGCCTCCCATCTCGGTGTTTCCGGCGAGACGATCCGGCGCGATCTCGTCGAGCTCGGCGAGCGCGGCCTGATCAACCGCACCTATGGCGGCGCGGCGCGCCCCTTCGCGCTGGAGCCGGCGCTCGGCGAGCGCGAGCGGATGCTGGTGGCCGAGCGGCGCGCCATCGGCGCCGCCGTCGCCGACATGATCGGCGCCGACGAGGTGTTGATGATGGGCGCCGGCTCGACGACGCTGCAGGTCGCCCGGCACCTGGCGGCGCGCCAGACCCACATCACCGTCATCACCCACGCCTTCAACATCGCCACGACGCTCGCCACCAACCCGGCGATCCGCGTGCTCGTCTGCCCCGGCCGCTTCAACGGCCGCGACGCCTACGTCTATGGCGCGCAGACAGTCGCGCATCTGGCCGGCTTCGAGGCGAACCGCGCCATCGTCGGCGCCACCGGCATCGGCCTGCACGGCGCCAACGAGGCCGACGACGAGGCGGCGGCGGTGTTCCGCGCGATGATCGCCCGCTCGGCGGAATCGATCATCGTCGCCGACCACAGCAAGTTCAACCAGCCGGCGCTGTCGGTCTACGCCCCCTGGGACGAGATCGACAAGGTCGTCACCGACCAGCGGCCCGCCGGCACGCTGGCGCGCACGCTGGAGCGAGCAAGCGTCGAGGTGGTGCTGGCGAGCGGCGACGAGGCGGCGGGCGAGCTCGCCGCCGGAACCCGCGGGGCGCAGTCATGACCACCGCAAAGACCAAGACCGGGAAACGCACCACCGCAGGACAGTGGCCCCGAGACCGGTCGCCGTGCGCGGCCGTCCCGGCCGGCGGCCGCCATGCCCATCCTCAAACCCGTGCCCGGAGGTCCATCCGATGACGATCGCCTCGACCTCGCCCTGGCCGGCGCGCGCCGTCTCCCACGAGCGCCGCATCGGACGCATCTCGATCACGCTGGTGCGCAGCACCGAGCGCCACGCCATCCGTGACCGCGCCGAGATCGAGCGCGAGCCGGACGACACCATCGCGCTGGTGATCCCGGTCGGCCACCGCCACTATTTCAGCCATGCCGGCCGCAACGGCGTCGTCGAGCCGGGCGAGTACGTGCTGCTCAGCCGATCGGAATTCTGCGAGATCGCCGCCGATGAGGGCCTGTTCCACTGGCTGGTGCGGTTACCGGCGGGCGAACTGCGGGGCCGGCTGCCGGCGATCGACGAGCACCTCGGCGGCCGCTTCGCCCCCAACAAGCAGATGGCGCAGCTGGCGCTCGAACTCGTCATCAGCCTCGCCGCCACCTTCGCCGAGCACGCCCCGCCGAACCCGGAGGCGCTGGCGACCGAAGTGGTGGCGATGTTCGCCCTCGTCATCGGCTCGGAGCACCGCGACGCCGAGGGCGCGGCGCGCCAGACCCGCTACCGGCTGCGGCGGCGCATCTTCGACTACATCGAGGCGCGGCTCGGCGACGTCGACCTCAACCCGCGCCGCATCGCCGCCGACAACCGCATTTCGCTCAGCTACCTCTACAGCCTGTTCTCCGACCACCAGACGACGGTGAGCCAGTTCATCCAGAACAAGCGGCTGCAGCGCGCCTACGAGCTTCTGGTCGGCGATCCGAAGGGGACGCTGACGATCTCGGAGATCGCCTACCGCGTCGGCTTCAAGAACACCTCGCACTTCTCGCGCAGCTTCAACCAGCACTTCGGCATGCCGCCGAGCGAGGCGCGCCTCGGGGCGGAGCGCAGCCTCGCCGCCGGCGCGAGCCGGGCCGGCGGGCGGCCGCGCTCGGGCGCCGTGCGCCCGCTCGTCGACGTGCGCGAGCGGGCGCTCACCGCCTGAGGCGAACGGCGATGCGGCCGGGCTCTCGTCCGGCCGCCTGCCCCTCAGCGGGCGAGAAGCTGCCCGCGCGACAGCCGGAAGGCGGCGGCGCGGCGGTGGCCCTCCATGCCCTCGGTGGCCGACTGGCGCATCGCCGGCGGCGCGACGGCGGCAACGCCGCGCTCGTCGAGCCACTGGTGCGTGCACACCTTCACGTAGGAGCCGACCCACAGGCCGCCGGTGTAGCGGGCGGCCGCCATCGTCGGCAGGGTATGGTTGGTGCCGCAGCACTTGTCGGAATAGACGACGCTCGACAGCGGCCCGATGAACAGCGAGCCGTAGTTGCGCAGCTTGGCAGCGGTGGCGTGGGAATCGGCCGTGTGCACCTGCAGGTGCTCGGCGGCGATGAAGTCGGAATAGGCAATCATCGCCTCTTCGCTGTCGCAGACGACGATTTCGCCGTTCGACCGCCAGGCCGGGCCGGCAACGTTCGCCGTCGAAAGGCCCTCGAGCTGGCGCTCGACGGCGGCGATCGTCGCCTCGGCAAGAGCGCGATCGGTGGTGATCAGCCCGACGCGGGTGTGGATGTCGTGCTCGGCCTGGGCGAGGAGGTCGGTCGCGATCATCTCGGCGTCGGCGGTCGCGTCGGCGACGACGAAGATCTCGCTCGGGCCGGCGAGCTGGTCGATGCCAACGGGGCCGAACACCTGGCGCTTCGCCTCGTTGACGTAGGCGTTGCCGGGGCCGACGATCTTGTCGACGCCCGGGATCGTTTCGGTGCCGAAGGCCATCGCGGCGATCGCCTGGGCGCCGCCGACGCGGAAGATGCGGTCGGCACCCGAGAGGTGGCAGCCGGCGATCATCGCCTCGTGTGCCGTCGGCGGCAGGCAGGCGATGACGGTGTCGCAGCCCGCCACCTTCGCCGGCACCAGCGTCATCACCGGCGCCGAGAGGATCGGGTAGCGCCCGCCCGGCACATAGGCGCCGACGGTCTCGATCGGGATGACGCGGTGACCGAGGTGCAGGCCCGGCAGCGTCTCGACCTCGAGCGGCAGGATCGTCGCGCGCTGCGCCTCGGCGAAGGCGCGCACCCGCTCGATGGCGAACTCGGTGTCGCGGCGCGTCTGCGGGTCGAGGCCGGCGACGGCGCTCTTGCGCTCGGCGTCACTGACCTCGAAGCGCTCGAGGTCCACCTTGTCGAACTGCTTCGCGTACTCGCGGACGGCCGCGTCGCCGCGCGCCTTCACGTCGGCGAGGATGCGCTTCACCGTCGCCTCGATGGCGCCGGTGTCGCCGGCGGCGTCGGGAGCGGGAGCCTTGAGGTGGGTGGCGCCGACGGGACGGCGGGAGGACGTGGTCGACATGAGGGGTGCTCTTTTCAGCCGTTGGCCGCGCGAGAAGCGGCGGCGCGTGGCGGGGAGCATCGGGAGAGGCGGGCCGGGCGGCAATCGGCGCGACGAGGCTTGTCTAGTATTTCGACCGCTTCTAGTCTCTTCGTCGGTGCGGGAGGGATGCGGTGCCGCAGATCGGAGCGAAGCTGAAGGAGATGCGGCGGCGGCGCGGCCTCGGGGTGCGCGAGCTCGCCGCCCGCTCGGGCATCTCGCACTCCTCGATCTCGATGATCGAGCGCGACCGCATGAGCCCCTCGATCGACACCCTCTCCGCCATCCTCGATGCGCTGGGCACAACGCTCACCGGCTTCTTCTCCGACCTGCAGTCGGCCCTGCCCTATGCGCCCTTCTACGCGGCTTCGGAATTCGTGGAGATCGGCAAGGTCGACGCGATCTCCTACCGGATGATCGGGGTCAACCACCCGAACCGGCAGCTGCTGGTCCTGCACGAGACCTACGCCCCCGGCGCCGACACGGGGGAGGCGTTCTCGCACGCCGCCCAGGAGGCTGGCATGGTGACGCGGGGCGCCGTCGAGCTCACCGTCGGCAGCGAGGCGCGCGTGCTGAAGGAGGGCGACGGCTACTACTTCGACAGCCGCATCCCGCACCGTTTCCGCAATGTCGCCGATGGGCGGAGCGAGATCCTGAGTGCGATCACGCCACCGACTTACTGATTCACGACACGACCCTGGTGATAATTCTCACCATGACGAAGAGAGCGCCTTTCCTCTCCCTGCAAGTATGATTGCCTTCCAACCAGAGGCCTCCGCCAACGGACGGCCGACAAGAAGGGGACACCGCGATGCCGACCACCCGACCCACCAAACTGCTCGCCGCCTTGCTCGCCGGCACGATCGGCTTCGGCCTCGCCGCTGCTGAGGCGCGCGACCTCACCGTCGTCTCCTGGGGCGGCAACTACCAGGACGCCCAGCGCGAGATCTACTTCAAGCCGTTCGCCGAGCTCTCGGGCAAGCCGGTGCTCGACGAGAGCTGGGACGGCGGCTACGGCGTCATCGCTGCCAAGGTGAAGGCCGGCCAGCCGAACTGGGACGTCGTGCAGGTGGAGGCCGAAGAGCTCGCGCTCGGCTGCGCCGACGGCATGTACGAGCAGCTCGACTGGGACAAGCTCGGCGGCAAGGACCTCTATCTGCCGTCAGCCGTCAGCGACTGCGGCGTCGGCGCGATCGTCTGGACGACGGCGCTCGCCTATGACGGCGACAAGCTGAAGGAGGCTCCCGCCTCCTGGGCCGACTTCTGGAATGTCGAGAAGTTCCCTGGCAAGCGCGGCCTGCGCAAGGGCGCCAAGTACGCCCTCGAGTTCGCGCTGCTCGCCGACGGCGTGACGCCCGATGAGCTCTACGACGTGCTCGGCACGCCGGAGGGCGTCGACCGCGCCTTCAAGAAGCTCGACGAGATCAAGCCGCACATGATCTGGTGGGAGTCCGGCGCGCAGCCGCTGCAGCTGCTCTCCTCCGGCGAAGTGGTGATGACGGCCGCCTACAACGGCCGCATCTCCGGCATCAACAAGACCGAGGGCAAGAACTTCAAGGTGGTCTGGCCGGGTAGCATCTATGCCGTCGACAGCTGGGTGATCCTCAAGGACGCCGAGAACAAGGACGCCGGCATGGACTTCATCGCCTTCGCCAGCAAGGCGGAGAACCAGGCGAAGCTGCCGCCGTTCGTTGCCTACGGCCTGCCCAACAAGGACGCCGCGGCAATGGTGCCGGCCGACCTGCAGCCCGAGCTGCCGACCGATCCGAAGAACCTCGAGGGCGCCGTTTCGCTCGACGTCGACTTCTGGATCGACAACTCCGAGGCGCTGACCGAGCGCTTCAACGCCTGGCTCGCCCAGTAACGGCGACGCATCCCGGC
>NZ_JAWDIR010000004.1:0-150119 GCF_046156265.1 Pseudoxanthobacter sp. M-2 | reverse complement strand
ACATGGCGAAAATTCATTGTATCCTCCACCCTTGATGACTTGGACGACTGCAGTCCTGCATGACGAGAAACAGAATGACCCGTCTGCACTGCGCATCACTCGAACAGCGGTGCCAGATCTCTCGGCACTTGGACGGGCGAGAGATCCAGACAGGCAGATCCCGCGCGCTAGTCGATCGTGCCGTTGATGACGCAGTTGCCACCGCTCGCAGCATCGCTGGAGATGAACTCGACCGTCAGCGTCTGACCGCCGAGGATGGCGAAGTCGATCGCGAGGGCTCCGGACGCGAATTCGCCAGCACCGAATGGACCGCGCGAGTTGAGGGGCAGATAGCTGATCTGTTGCTCGTCGATGCGAATGAGTGCGCCAAGCCCCATACCTGCAGACGACGCGAAGAGGCAGGAGATGTCGGTTACGCGACGCACCTTGTTGGCTTTCTTGCCGAACTTCACCTCGCAAGCTTGGCCGCCGCAGGTCGCGATCTGGGACGCCTGGTAGGGCTTCGGACCCTTGGCCTTCGGTGCGAGGCTCTCGCTTGACTGCGGCATGAGCTTGGACTGAGCCGCGATGGCGCCGACCGGCGCCGCCAGAACCGTAGCTGCGGTGGTCGCGGCAATGAGCGATACTGCAAAACTCTTCATTTTTTTCGCTCCACAGTGTCAGGTGCTTTGCAACCAGATGTCATCCGGCGAAGCAGCTTGCCCCCGCATCATTGGATTTACTTGGACTGGGCAGAGACTTCTGTGACCGCCGTCACCAGATGAGCCAATCGCGGGCCTGCAGGGGGACAGCTTCGCGCGCGCGTACGGCCGTGCTAAACGCCCCTCGCCTGCCCGCTCCCTGCGCTCCGGAGTTGCCCATCGTGTCCGACGACGCCCTGGCGATCCTCGCCGCCAAGCTCGACCGCCTGATCGCCGTCCTCGAGCGGGCGGCGCCGCCGGCCGCGGTCCCCGTCGACCTCGACGCGGCGGACGCCTTCGTCTGGCACGCCGACCCGGTCGGGCTCGAGCCGGTGGCAAAGGTCAACCGGGTCGAGATGGCGCTGCTGAAGGGCATCGACCGGGTGCGCGACCAGCTCGTCGACAACACCGACCGCTTCGCCCGCGGCCTGCCGGCCAACAACGCCCTCCTCTGGGGCGCCCGCGGCATGGGCAAGTCCTCGCTCGTCAAGGCGGCGCACGCCGAGGTCGACGCGGCGCTGGCGCGCGCGGGTTCGGCAAGCCGCCTCAAACTCGTCGAGATCCACCGCGAGGACATCGAGACGCTGCCGGCCCTGCTGACGCTCGCGCGCGGCTCGGAACACCGCTTCCTCGTCTTCTGCGACGACCTCTCCTTCGACGCCGGCGACACCTCCTACAAGTCGCTGAAGGCGGTGCTCGAGGGCGGCGTCGAGGGGCGGCCGGAGAACGTGCTGTTCTACGCCACCTCCAACCGCCGCCACCTGTTGCCGCGCGACATGATCGAGAACGAGCGCGCCACCGCCATCAATCCCGGCGAGGCGATCGAGGAGAAGGTGTCGCTGTCCGACCGCTTCGGCCTCTGGCTCGGCTTCCATAAATGCAGCCAGGACGAATATCTCGCGATGGTCACCGGCTACGCCGACCACCTCGGCCTTTCCGTCGAGCCCGACGCTCTGCGCGCCGACGCGCTCGAGTGGGCGACCACCCGCGGCGCCCGCTCGGGCCGCGTCGCCTGGCAGTTCGTCCAGGACCTCGCGGGCCGCCTCGGCACGTCCGCCGCCTCCTGAGCGAGCCCCGGAACGCCGAAGGCCCGCCTGGGCGACCGGCGGGCCTTCGAAATCACGTTTCTGGAGCGCGGTGGCGCCCCGGCGCCTCGTCTCACGCACCCGACAGGTGCGGCAGCGGATCGACCGGGGTGGAGCCCTTGCGCAGCTCGAAGTGCAGCTGCGGCTGGTTCACCGCGCCGGTGGCACCCACCGTGCCGATCACCTGGCCGCGCCGGACTTCCGCGCCGCGGGCGACGGTGATCTCCTTGGCGTGGGCGTAGGCGGTCACCCAGCCGTCGGCGTGGCGGACGAGCACGAGGTTGCCGAAGCCCGTCAGTTCATTGCCGGCGTAGATGACGGTGCCCGATTCCGCCGCCTTGATCGGCGTGCCCTCGGGAAGCGCGATGTTGATGCCGTCGTTCTGCTCGCCGTTCGGGCGGCGGCCGAAGCCGGCGACGATGCGGCCGCGCGCCGGCCAGCGGAAGCCGGAGCCGGCCTCCTCCGGGCTCTCGGCGGCCGCGGGAGCGGCATCGGTGGCGGTCGCACCAGCCTGTCCTGCGAGCGCCGGCAGCGAGGCGACCTCCGTCGGCGCGGCGGCGGCGGCCGGCGCCTGCGCCTGGGCGTCGAGGGTCGTCGGCGGCGTGCCAGCGGCGACGGGAGCCGGCGTCACCGGCTTCACGTCCGGCGCCTTCGCCGGCATCGCGTCGTTGGCGGTCGGCAGTGCGGCGACGCGGGTGTTGGCGCCGGTCGCGCCGGGGATGCGCAGCGTCTGGCCGAGCTTGACGATGCCGTTGTCCGGCAGGCCGTTCGCCTGGGCGATCGAGGACGCCGGCACGCCGTAGGTGCGGGCGATCGACAGCAGCGTGTCGCCGGCCACCACCTTGTGCGTCGCCGGCATGCCGCCGGCGGCCGGCGCGGCGGCGACCGCCGCCCCACCCGACGAGAACACCGGGATGACGACGTGGCGGCCGGGAACGATCTGCTGGGCGTTCGTCATGCCGTTGGTGGCGAGCAGCGCGTCCTCCGGCACGCCGTAGCGGCGCGACAGCGTCGTGGCGGTGTCGCCGGCCGCGACCGTCACGGTCGTGCCGCCCATCGTCGTCCAGCCGCGGTACTGCCGGGCCGGACCCGTCGCGGCCGACACGTGGGCGCCGCCGGGCGGCGCCAGTGCCGTCGTCTGGACGGTGCCGGAGGGCACCGAGCCGGTGACGATGTCCTGTTCGGGGTTGGCGCCCATCACGGCGCGCTGGTTGTCGGTGGAGGCGGTGAACATCGGCCCCATCGACAGGCGCGAGAAGTCGCCGGAACACCCGGCGACGCCGGCCGCCGCGAGCATCGCCGCCGACACGCGGAGGATGTTCCTCGATCGCCGAATCTCAGTTCCGCGCTGCATGGCACCTACCCGTCGAAGGCCGAAAACTTCGAGGACGAGTAGACGGAATCAGCGTTGACGAAGGCTTAATGGCGATGAGGGAACAGCAATTATTCCCGTTTTCGCCTCTATAGCCGGCTCGCGACCCCCGCCACCATCGGCACGAAGCGCACCTCGGCGAGTGCCGCCGGCGTATAGCCCTCGGGCGTGCGGACGATCTTCAGGAGCGTCTGGACGCTGCCCGCCGGCCCGACCGGCACCACCATGACGCCGCCGATCTTCAGCTGCGCGACGAGCGCCTCGGGCAGTTCGGCTGCGGCGGCGGTGACGACGATGCGGTCGAACGGCGCCTTCTCCGGCCAGCCGAGCGCCCCGTCGTCGAGCTTGGTCATGATGTTGGAGAGCCGAAGCGCGGCGAAGCGCTCCTCGGCGAGCGACAGCAGCGAGCGGAAGCGCTCGATCGTGTAGACCTCGCGCGCGAGCTTCGACAGCACCGCCGCCTGGTAGCCCGAGCCGGTGCCGACCTCGAGCACGCGGTCGCCCGGCTGCACGCCGAGCGCCTCCGTCATCATCGCCACCAGCGAGGGCTGCGAGATCGTCTGGCCGCACTCGATCGGCAGCGCCCGGTCGGTATAGGCGTCGGCATGCAGATGGGCCGGCAGGAACAGCTTGCGCGGCACCTGCTCCATCGCCGAGAGCACGCGCAGGTCACGGATGCCGTGCCGCCTCAGGCCGAGCGTGAAGCCGGCGCGGGAGACGCGGTCGCGGTCCTCGTCCCCCTCATGGCTGTCGCCGTCGCGCCCCGCCATCGCCGCCTCAACGTTCGATCGAGGCAGCGAGCTTGGCACGCAATTCGTGGGCCGTCAGGTCGAGTCTCAGCGGCGTCACGGAAATCTTGCCCTCGGCGATGGCGCGCAGGTCCGAACCCTCCACCGTCTCGAACGGCGAGCGGCCGAAGACGATCCAGTAGTAGGGGAACCCGCGCCCGTCCATGCGGGCGTCGATCGACAAGAGCTCCTGGTCGCGGCGGCCCTGGGTCGTCACGGCGACGCCGGTGACGCCGTCCGGCTCGCGGTCGGGGAAGTTGACGTTGAACAGCGTGCCCGGCGGCACCTCGATCTTCGCCAGCCGGTCGACGAGCTCCGGCCCGAGCGCCTCCGCCGTCTCGTAGCGCGGCTGGCCGCGCGTCGCCGCCGAATAGGCCTGCGACAGCGCGATCGAGCGGACGCCGAGCAGCGTCCCCTCCATGGCGCCGGCGACGGTGCCCGAATAGGTGACGTCCTCGGCGAGGTTCTGCCCGCGGTTGACGCCGGAGAGCACGAGGTCCGGCGGGCTCTTCATCAGGTTCTTGAGCGCGATGATCACGCAGTCGGTCGGCGTGCCCTTCACCGCAAAGTGCTGCTTCGACACCTCGCGCACGCGCAGCGGATCCGACAGCGTCAGCGAGTGCGCCGAGCCCGACTGGTCGGTCTCCGGCGCCACCACCCACACGTCGTCGGAGAGCGCCCGGGCGATCGTCTCCAGCGTCTTCAGTCCCGGCGCGTGGATGCCGTCGTCGTTGGTGATGAGAATGCGCATCAGGCGGCCCGTTCGATCTTGGTGATGCCGCCCATGTACGGCCTCAACACCTCCGGCACCATGACGGCGCCGTCGGCGGTCTGGTAGTTCTCCATCACCGCGATCAGCGCACGGCCGACCGCGATGCCCGACCCGTTGAGGGTGTGGACATAGCGCGGCCCCTTGCCCTCGGCCGGGCGATAGCGGGCGTTCATCCGCCGCGCCTGGAAGTCGCCGCAGACAGAGCAGGACGAGATCTCGCGGAAGGTGTCCTGCCCCGGCAGCCACACCTCGATGTCGTAGGTCTTCTGCGAAGCAAAGCCCATGTCGCCGGTGCACAGCACGACGACGCGGTACGGCAACCCCAGCGCCTTCAGCACGGCCTCGGCGCAGCCGGTCATCCGCTCGTGCTCCTCGATCGAGGTCTCCGGCGTGGTGATCGACACCATCTCGACCTTGTCGAACTGGTGCTGGCGCAGCATCCCGCGGGTGTCGCGCCCGGCGGAGCCGGCTTCCGAACGGAAACAGGGGGTGAGCGCCGTGAAGCGCAGCGGCAGCGCTGCCTCGTCCAGCATCTGCTCGCGCACGAGGTTCGTCAGCGGCACCTCGGCGGTCGGGATCAGCCAGAACCCGTCGGTGGTGCGAAACTGGTCCTCGGCGAACTTCGGCAGTTGCGCCGTGCCGTAGAGCGCGGCGTCCTTGACGAGCAGCGGCGGCTGCACCTCGGTGTAGCCGTGCTGGTCGGTGTGCAGGTCGAGCATGAACTGCCCGAGCGCCCGCTCGAGCCGGGCGAGCGCGCCCTTCAGCACGACGAAGCGCGCGCCGGAGAGCTTCGAGGCGGCCTCGAAGTCCATCAGCCCGAGCGCCTCGCCGATCTCGAAGTGCTGGCGCGGCGTGAAGTCGAAGGCGGGGCGCGCACCGACCTGGCGGAGCTCGAGATTGTCCTTCTCGTCGGCGCCTTCGGGCACCTCGTCGAGCGGCACGTTCGGCAGCTCGGCAAGCGCGGCGTCGAGGGCTGCCTCCGCCGCCTTCAGCGCCACCTCGTCCTCCGGCATCCGCGTCTTGAGCTCGGTCACCTCGGCCATCAGGGCAGCCGCACGCGCCTCGTCCTTGGCCGCCTTCGCTGCGCCGATCTCCTTCGACGCCGCGTTGCGGCGCTCCTGCATCGCCTGCAGCGAGGCGATCAGCGAACGGCGGCGCTCGTCGAGGGCGAGGATGTCGCCGGCGCGCGCCGCGGAATGGCGGCGGGCGAGCGCACGGTCGAGCGCGGCGGGCTCCTCACGGATCCAGCGGACGTCGAGCATCGGAAGAACTCCGGGCGGAGGCCGGCGGCAAACGGACCGGCCGGGCGGGAAACGGGCTGGCGGCGGCCGGCGCTCAGGCGGCGGCGTCGCGTTCCCGCTCGGCCTTCTCGCGCGACCGCTCGATCTGCCGGACCGCCAGGATCGAGACCTCGTAGAGAAGCATCGCCGGGATCGCAAGGGAGATCTGGCTGATCGGATCGGGCGGCGTCAGCACCGCCGCGACGATGAAGGCGATGACGATCGCCCAGCGCCGCTTCTGGCGCAGGCCGGCGGCCGTCACCAGGCCGGCGCGGCCGAGCAGCGTCAGCACCACCGGCAGCTGGAACACCAGGCCGAAGGCGAAGATCAGCACCATGATCAGACCGAGATATTCGCTCACCCGCGGCAGCAGGATGATCGAGGCCTCACCCGCCCCGCCGTGCTGCTCCATCGACAGGAAGAAGGCGAGCGCCACCGGCATCACGAAGAAGAACACCAGCGACGCGCCGATCAGGAACAGGATCGGCGTCGCCACCAGGAACGGCAGGAACGCGCTGCGCTCGTTGCGATAGAGCCCCGGCGCCACGAACATGTAGATCTGGCTGGCGATGACCGGGAAGGCGATAAACAGCGCCCCGAAGAGCGCCAGCTTCAGCTGCGTGAAGAAATATTCCTGCGGCGCCGTATAGATCATCTCGATCGGCTTGGTGTCGCCGACGGCGTTCTCGTACGGAATGATCAGGATGTTGAAGACGTCGGTGGCGAAATAGAAGCAGACGATGAAGGCGACGACGATCGCCAGCACCGTCTTGATCAGGCGCGAGCGCAGCTCGACCAGATGCTCGATGAGCGGGGCGCGCGAGGCCTCGATCTCGTCCTCGTCCTCGGGGGTCTTCATGCGGCTCCTCCGCCGGAAGCAGGCTTAGGGGCCTCGGGTGCGGCGGGCGTCGGGACCGCCTCCACCGGAGCGGATGCGGCGGGCGCAACCGGGGCGGTGGGCGCCGCCGGCGGCGGAGTTTCGATCGTGGGTATCGGCTTGGGCTCCTCAGCCGCCGGAACAGGCGCCGGCGAAGCAGGCGGCAACGGCGCGGCTGCGATCTCACCCGAAGGCGCAGCACCGGCCTCCGCCGCCGTCAGCGGCGCTGCGTCGGCCGCGGGCGTCACCGCAGTCGCGGGAGGCAGCGGGCTCGCGGCGGCCGGCGTCGCCGGCGTTGGCGTCTTCGGGGTCGAGACGGCGTTCGTCAGGCTCTCGCGCACGTCCTTCAGCGGATCGAACTTGCGCGCCGATTCCACCTGCTTCTTGACGTCGTCGAGGTCGGCCTGGCGTTCCGCTTCGCGCAGCACGTCGTTGAACTGCGACTGGAACTCGCCGGCCATGCGCCGCATCTTGCCGAGCATGCTGCCGAAGGTGCGCAGCATGCGCGGCAGCTCCTTCGGGCCGACGACGATGATCGCCACCATGGCGATGACGAGCAGTTCGGTCCAACCGATGTCAAACATGCAGGGGGTGCCGGGCGCGGGCGAGCCGGCCGCGAGCGGCCGGCGAGAAGACGGTCAACGGAATGCCTCGGTCAAAGGACGGCCTTCAGCCGACCTTCGAGCGCTCCTCGGCCTTCTCGACGCGCACCGGCTCCACCGGCTCGTGGTCGATAGCACGCGGCGGCGTCGCCGGCGGCGGCGCGGCGGCCGTGGTCTCGTCCTCGGACAAGCCCTTCTTGAAGCTCTTGATGCCCTTGGCGACGTCGCCCATCAGCTCGGAGATCTTGCCGCGGCCGAACAACAGGATCACCACCGCCGCGACGATGAGAATGTGCCAGAAACTGAACGCACCCATGTGCGGCTACTCCTCGTCGGATGTCGGTCCCAGGGGACCTTCTTTCCGCGGGACTATTGCAGCAAAGCACCCGGCGCCGCAACAAGCCCGCCTGCGATCGGCGCGGCCCTATGCCGCTACCGAAGGTCCGGCGCCCCGTCCGCTCACGGCGCGAACACCAGGACCCTGCCTCCGTCGACGCTCACCCGGACCCGCTCACCCTCACGGTGGCGGCTCGGCGCCGGAACCCTCGCCCACACCGTCCCCTCGACGCCCTGGACGGCGAGGTCGAGGTGATCGGCTCCTCCAAGGAAATGGCGTCCGATCACCGTTGCGGCAACCCCCTCGGCGCCGGCGACGTCGGCCCGCACCAGGAGATCGTGCGGGCGGACGCCCGCGACCACGGCCCCCTCGGGCCGCGAGCCGCCGGCCGACGGGGAACCGAGCGGATAGCTGCCGACCGGCGTCACCACCCTGCCCGCCTCGACGCGGCCGGCGAACTCGTTGGTCTCGCAGAAGAAGCGCGCCGCCTCGAGGTCGACGGGGCGATGGTAGAGGTCCTCGGGGCTGCCGAGCTGGACGATCCGGCCGTCGCGCATCAGGGCGATGCGGTCGCCGATGCGCAGCGCCTCCTCCGGATCGTGGGTGACGACGACGGCGGTCGCCCCCCGCGCCCGCAGCAGCGCCATCGTCTCGTCGCGGACACGGTCGCGCAGGCGCGTATCGAGGCCGGAGAACGGCTCGTCCATGAGGAGCACGCGCGGCTGCGGCACCAGCGCCCGTGCGAGCGCAGCCCGCTGCTGCTCGCCGCCGGAGAGCCGGTGCGGATAGGAGTCGGCGAGGTGGGCGAGGCCGACCGACTGCAGCGCCGCCAGCGCGGTCTCCCGCGCCTCCGCCGACGGTCTGCCGGAGAGCCCGAAGCGCACATTGTCGAGGATCGTCAGGTGCGGAAACAGCGCATAGTCCTGGAAGACCAGCCCGACATTGCGCGCCTCCGGCGGCAGCACCCGCTCGGGGCCTGCCACCTCCTCGCCGTCGATGAGGACGCGCCCGGCATCCTGGCGTTCGATGCCGGCGGCGATCCGCAGCAGCGTCGTCTTTCCGCAGCCGGACGGGCCGAGCAGGCACAGCACCTCGCCGGCACGCACGGCGAGGCTCACCTCGTGAACGGCCGCATGGGCACCGAACCGGCGCGACACCCGCTCGAAGACGAGCCGCGTCGGCTCTTCAGGCTTTTCCGTCACGACACGTCCTCGTCAGCCGCGGCGGCTTCGTCCTCGCCGAGGGCGCCCAATGGCTCCTCGTCGTCGAAAAGGTCCGGCTCGTCGCGCGGGGCGGCGAGCGTCGCCTGCGGCAGCGTATCGAGCAGTCCGGCCCCCTTCAGTTCCTCGAGCCCCGGCAGGTCGCCGATGCGCTCGAGCCCGAAATGGTCGAGGAAGGCCGGCGTCGTGCCGTAGGTGATCGGCCGGCCCGGCGACTTGCGCCGCCCGCGCATCCGCACCCAGCCGCTCTCGAGCAGCACGTCGAGCGTCCCCTTCGCGGTTGCGACGCCGCGGATCTCCTCGATCTCGGCCCGCGTCGCCGGCTGGTGGTAGGCGATGATGGCGAGCGTCTCCAGAGCCGCCCGCGACAGCTTGCGCGGCTCGGCCTGCTCGCGGCGCAGCAGCGGCGCGAGGTCCTCGGCCGTCCGGAACGCCCAGCCGCCGGCCACCGCGACGAGATTGACGCCGCGGCCGGCATAGGCCGACTGCAGTTCGCCGAGCAGTCGTGACAGGTCGGTGCCGGCCGGAAGGTGCGTCGCCAGCTCCGCCTCGTCGACCGGCACCGCGCTCGCGAAGATCACCGCCTCGACGATCCGCAGGTGCTCGCGCAGCCCCGCCGCCCCCGGCAGGCTGGCGATGGTGCCGCGCTCAGCCATCGGCCGGCTCCGCGGTGGTGCGGGCGCGCACGAAAATCGGCGCGAAGGCGGCCGTCTGGGCGATCTCCACCACCCCTTCCTTGGCAAGCTCCAGGCTCGCGGTAAAGGTGCTCGCGCGCACGGTCGTGCGCTCGGACGGGTCGGCGAGATAGCTCGCCATCAGCACGTCGAGCTCGGTCCAGGCGGCCACCCTGCCGACCAGCCGCTCCAGGATGGCGCGGGCATCAACCAGCGACCACACCGCCCGGCGCGAGAGGCGGATCGTCGTCACCGCCTGGCGCTGGCGCTGCGAGGCATAGGCGGCGACGAGGTCATAGAGGCTCGCCTGCCAGAGCGGCCGCGTCGTCGTCGCCAGTGTCTCGGGAGCCCCGCGCGCGAAGACGTCGCGGCCGAGGCGCGCCCGGCCGGCGAGGCGGGCAGCGGCGCCGCGCATCGCCTCCAGCCGGCGCAGGCGGAAGGCCAGTGCGTCGGCGAGTTCCTCGCCGCTCGGCCCGTCCTCGGGCGGCGGCGGCGGCAGCAGCAGGCGCGACTTCAGGTAGGTGAGCCAGGCGGCCATGACGAGATAGTCGGCGGCGAGTTCGAGCCTGAGGCGCCGCGCCTCGCCGATGAAGGCGAGATACTGGTCAACCAGCGCCAGGATGGAGATGCGCGCGAGATCGACCTTCTGGGTGCGTGCCAGTGCGAGCAGCAGGTCGAGCGGTCCCTCGAAGCCTTCGACATCGACGATCAGGGATTCGGCCGCGTCACCGTCGCGCGCCGCCAGTCCGTCGCGAACCGGTGCCTCCCAGCCGGCGAGCAGGCCGTCCGCGGGGGCGTCGGGCTCACCCGCCGGGGGTGTCACGCGACCGCCCCGGCAACCGCCGTGAGCCTCTCCACGACGGCCACCGCCTCGTCACGGTCGAAGGGCTCGGGCGCCGTCAGCCGCGCGAGCGCCGCCGAGGCCCGGCGTTCCGCCTCCCCGGCGAGCACCGGCGTCGCCGCGGCGACGTCCCGCATCTCGGAGAAGTCGCCGTTGCAGTGGAGGGCGAGATCGCAGCCGGCGGAAAACAGAGCGCGCGTGCGGTCGTCGATGGTGCCGGCGAGCGCCTTCATCGACACGTCGTCGCCCATCAGGCAGCCGTCGAAGCCGATCGTGCCGCGGATCACCTCCTCGATCACGCGAGCCGAGGTGGTCGCGGGCGCGTGCGGATCGATCGCCGTGTAGACGACGTGGGCGGTCATCGCGAGCGGCAGGTCGGTGAGCGCCTTGAACGGCGCGAAGTCGATCGCCTCCAGCGTGGCGCGATCGGTCTCGACGACCGGCAGTGCCAGGTGGCTGTCGGCGCGGGCGCGGCCGTGGCCGGGCACGTGCTTGACGACCGGCAGCACGCCGCCGGCCATCAGCCCCTCGGCGGCCGCGCGTGCCATGTCGGCGACGACGGCGGGATCGGTCGAATAGGCGCGGTCGCCGATGACGTCGTGGCCGTCGGGGGCCGGCACGTCGGCGACCGGCAGGCAGTCGACGGTGATGCCGAGCGCGGCGAGGTCCTCGGCGATCAGGCGGGCACCGAGGAAGGCAGCGCGGCGGCCGGCCGCGGGATCGGCGTCGTAAACCTCGCCATAGGCGCGGCCGGTCGGGTAGCGGCGCCAGCCCGGCGGCTTCAGCCGCTGCACGCGGCCGCCTTCCTGGTCGATCAGCACCGGCGCGTCGGCGCGGCCGACGAGCTGCCGGAACCGTAATACGAGATCAATGATCTGGGTTGGCGTGTCGCAGTTGCGGGCGAACAGGATGAGGCCCCACGGCCGCTCCGCGGCGAGGAACGCCTGCTCGTCCGCCGTCAGCGACAGCCCGGCAGCGCCGGTGATGAAGGCCTTCGATTCCACAGCCATCGGTGCGCCTCGTGGTCGGCGGCCATAGACGCCGCCGGACCGCCGGCCGTCAAGCCGGCGGCCACCCGGTGGCCGCTCAGTTCCGTCCGACGAAGCAGTCGCCGCCGGCAGCCTTGAGGTCGTTGCAGAGGCGGTTCGCCTCGGTCGCCGAACCAAACGGCAGCCGCACCCGGTAGAAGGTTCCGCGCGTGCCGACATCGGCCGTCTGGATCACCGGGCTGAGGCCGCCCAGGATCGACGGGAAGCGGCGCTGCAGCGAGGCGTAGGCGGCACGTGCCTCGGCGTCGCTCTTCTGCGAGGCGAGCTGCACCGCGAAGGCGCCGCCAGCGGTGGTCGCGGCCACCGGCGCGGCAGCCGCCGGTGCCGGCGCCGTCTCGGTTGCGGCGGGCGGCGGCGGCGCGGCGGCGGCGGGTGCCGGCTGCTCGGTCGACGGCGCGAACGGGTTGATGCCGGCACCGGCGGGCGGCAGCAGCCGGGCGGAGCGACCGGCCGCGACCGGCGCCGCGGCGGCCGGTGCCGCGGCCTGCGGTGCGGTCGGCTGCGGCGTCACCGCCGGCAGGCTGAGCGGCGGCTCGACCGCGGCCGGAGCGGTGTCGACCGCGGGCGGCGGGTCCTGGCGGGCCGCCGGCGTGGCGACGCGGATCGGCGTCGTGGTGACGGCGCGCGTGTCCGCGGACGCCGCGTCGCCGGCCGCCGGCTGTACCGGTTCCGGTGCGGCTGCGGCAACGGGCTCCGGCGCGGCGGGCTGCGGTGCCGTCACGGTCGGCGCCGGCGTCGTCGCCGGAGCGGTGGTGGCGACATCGCCGGTCGTGGTGCCGCGGGCCAGCGCCGCAGCGGCGGCGTCGGTCGCGCTGGCGGCCGGCAGGGGCGTGGCCGGCTCGGACGACGGGGTCCCGGTGGCACCGGTGGCGACGCCCTGTGTGGATCCGAACACCGGCGTCGCCTGCGTGCCGGCGGCCGCCGGCAGCGGGTCGGGCAGGTTCGAGGTCGGCCGCGGCTGCAGGTCGGCGGTCTCGTCGAACACTAGCGGCTTGCGGCGCGGCATCGGGTAGCCGATCGCCCCCGCAAGGCTGTCGGCCTCGCCGGCGGCGGGCTCGAGCACCGGGATGGGATCAGCCGCCGGCGCCGTGGTGGCCTGGCTGCCAGGCGCGAAGCCACCGGGCTCGGCGGTGACGGTCGCCGGATCGGTAGCGAGGCCAGCCGCCGGCGGCGCCTGCGGCTCGGGCGTCACGGTCGTCGGCAGGTCCTGCTGCGGCACGATGGTGCCGTCCGGACGGACGACGACGGTGCGCACCCGCTTCGGCTGCATCTCGGCGGCCGGTTCCGGCGCGAACGTCTCGACGGGCGCGTTGGGATCGGCGGCGAGCTGGGCGAGCGGATCGTCGGTATCAACGCCCGGCAACGACGGGTCGCCCGCCTGGCGGCCGGCGATGGGCAGGTCGATGGTCTGGCGGCCCTCCGGGTCGAGGACCTGGCGGGCGGGATCGCCGGCCTCGCTGACACGGTCGGTGAAGGCCTTGCCGGGCTCGCCGGCATCGCGCGCCTCGGAGACCGGGGGATCGATCTTGACCGGGTCGACCTCGGCCTGGATCAGCGGCGGCGGGCCGTCGGCGGTCTCCGACGACATCAGCCACCACGCCGTGGCGCCACCGGCGAGCAGCACGACGGCCGCGGCCGCGGCAATCGCCACCACCGGCGCACGCCGGCGGCCACGCATCGCCGAGCGCAAGGCCCGCTGCTCGGCGTCGGAATGCGGCGGCAGCACCGCATCCTCGGAAATGCCGGGCTCGGATTCGAGAGCGTCGAGGTCGAAGCCGTCGTCCGGCGCCTTCGGCGGTCGCGGCGCGGCGGATCCTTCATCGACCGCCGAAGCGGCGATCGGCAATGCCGCAACCGGCGGCGCGAAGGAGGCGGGGGCGGCCTCGCCCGGGCGTCCGGGCACAGAAGCCGGCGTCAAACCCGCCGGCTTGGGGATCGACGGCTTCGCCACGACGGCGGGCGACTCGGCTCGCGGCGACTCGGCCCGCGGTGCTTCGGCTCTGGGGGCCGATCCCGGGCGGACTGGTTCGGGCAGCGGACCATCGTCGAGCGAGGAGCGGATCTCGGCCTCGAAGGCGTCGAAATCGAACGGCGCGGCGACCGTACGAGGCGACGCCACCGGACGGGTCGTCTCGACCGCGGGAACGTCGGCGGGCGCACGGGCCGTGCCTGCGGGCCTTTCGCTCGCCAGAGGATTCTCGCCACGGACCGGCTTCTCGACCGCCCTTGGCCTGTCTTTCGCCCGAGGCGTATCCGCGTCCGAGGATTTGCCGAGGCCGCCCGCAACGGCGGCGACGACGGGCGCCACCGGGACCGGCGTCGGCTCCGGGGAGGCATCGGCCTCCTCCTCGCTGCGACGCTGCGCGCGCGCCGCCCGACGCTGCTCGCGGCGCTGCTCACGCTCGGCGATGCGGCGGGCGCGCTCGTCGTCGGCCTCCGCATCCTCCGAGGACGCGGCGGCCGGCTCCTCGCCGTCCGGCGGCGGCAGCTCCAGGGCGGGCAACTGGGCGAGCCAGACGCTCGCCGCGGACTGGACGGCGGGCCGCGGCCCATCGCGCTTGTCGGCCGGCGGAGGGGTGGCGTCCGTTTCGGCGGGAGCGGATTCGGAGGCGACGTCGAGTTCGAGCGACAGGGCGGCGGCGAGATCGGCGACGGTCGGCCGGGGCGGCAGCGTCGCGGCGACGGCGGGCGGCGACGGCTCGGCCGGCGGCGCTGCCGCCTCTGCCTGCTGGCGACGGACGAACACCGGCAGGCCGTCGCCGGCCGGCGCCTCGGCAGGCCGAGGTGACGTATCGTTCCGGGTCAGATTGACACGCGATCGCGGTTCGGGAGTCGACGCGGACGGCGGCGCTTCGGCCGGTGCCCGCAGCGGGGCGGCGCCGAGCTCGGCCGACAGCGCCCGCTCGAACTCGTCGATCTCGGGCTCGGGCTCGGGTTCGGGTTCCGGCTCGGTTCGGGGTGCCGGTGTTGCGACGGTTTCGATCACTTCGACGGCGTCGACCGTCTCGGCCGGCGCCGAGGTCTCGGCCTCGACGGCCGGCGTCTCGACGAGAGCTTCCTCGCCGCGCTCTGCCACCTCCTCGTCGGTCGGGGTCGATGGCGCAGGCGCA
This sequence comes from Pseudoxanthobacter sp. M-2, assembly GCF_046156265.1. Lineage (NCBI taxonomy): Bacteria > Pseudomonadati > Pseudomonadota > Alphaproteobacteria > Hyphomicrobiales > Segnochrobactraceae > Pseudoxanthobacter > Pseudoxanthobacter sp. M-2. Next base: position 135,432 of record NZ_JAWDIR010000004.1, on the reverse strand, counting down.
TTCGCCGCCTCCGCGGCGGCACGGGCGGCAGCGGCGGCGCGCTCCGAGGGGAGCGGGCGCATGTTCGGCGTCACCGGGCGACGCGGCGCGATCAGCACCGGCGGGCGCCGCACGGGCGTGGTCGGCGGCGCTTCCTGCGGCACCGAGTCGGCGACGATGCGCGCGAGTTCCATAAGCAGATCGTCGTCGGGCGCGCCCTCGGCTGCGGGAGGTGCGGCGGCTGGTACGCGACGAACAGGCAAACGGGGGTCCGACATCGGCGAAACGCTTCCCAAATGCTGGCCGGCACCGCCGGACGCGCCGGTGCGCGTCAATCGTCGGTCCGAAGCCTCTCAGCCCGGGTCAGCGCATCTCGTCCGGCGCGGCCACTCCGAGCAGGGTCAACCCCACCGAAAGGACCTCAGCCACGGCATCCACGAGCGCCAGTCGAGCCAAAGTGGAGTCTCTGTCGGCGGCGTTAATGAACCGTAAGTCGGGCGATTCTTTGCCGCGATTCCAATGGCCGTGCAGCGTGCTGGCGAGATCGTAGAGGTAGAAGGAGATGCGGTGCGGCTCGTGCGCCTCCGCCGCGGCCTCGACGAGCCGAGGCCACTCCATCAGCTTGGCGATGATCGCCCGCTCGCCGGGATCGACGAGCCGCGACAGCGGCGCCGTGCGCAGGCTGTCGCGGTCGAGCGCGACATCCGGCATCTCGGCGGCCGCCTGGCGGAACACCGAGCGGCACCGGGCGTGCGCATACTGAACGTAGAAAACCGGATTGTCTCTAGACTGTTCCGTCACTTTCTTGAAGTCGAAATCGAGCGGCGCGTCGTTCTTGCGGTAGAGCATCATGAAGCGCACCGCGTCGACGCCGACCTCCTCGACGACGTCGCGCAGGGTGACGAAATCGCCCGAGCGCTTCGACATCCGCACCGGCTCGCCGCCGCGGAAGAGCTTCACCAGCTGGCAGAGCTTGACGTCGAGGTCGCCCTTGCCGTCCGACAGCGCCTTCACCGCCGCCGTCATCCGCTTCACATAGCCGCCATGATCGGCGCCCCAGACATCGACCATCAGGTCGAAGCCGCGCAGCATCTTGTCGAAGTGGTAGGCGATGTCGTTGGCGAAGTAGGTGTAGGAGCCGTCCGACTTCAGAAGCGGCCGGTCGACGTCGTCGCCGAACTCGGTCGCCCGGAACAGCGTCTGCTCGCGGTCCTCCCAGTCCTCGATCGGCTGGCCCTTCGGCGGCTCGAGGCGACCCTCGTAGAGCAGGCCACGGGCGGCGAGCGCGGCCATCGCTTCCTTCACCCGGTCACGCCCGTTCGAGACGAGGGAACGCTCGGAGAAGAACACGTCGTGGCGGACGTTGAGGGCGGCGAGATCCTCGCGGATCATCACCATCATCGCGTCGATGGTCACGGCGCGGACGACCGGCAGCCACTCGCTCTCCGGCTGGCCCTTCAAGAGGTCGCCATAGCGCTCGGCGAGATGCTTGCCGACGGGGAGCAGGTAGTCACCCGGGTAGAGACCCTCCGGCACCGGGCCGAGGTCCTCGCCGAGCGCCTCGCGGTAGCGGTGGAAGGCGGAGCGGGCGAGCACGTCGACCTGGGCCCCGGCGTCGTTGATGTAGTACTCGCGCGTCACGTCGTAGCCGGCAAAGGCGAGCAGCGAGGCGAGCGCGTCGCCGAACACGGCGCCGCGGCAGTGGCCGACGTGCATCGGCCCGGTCGGGTTCGCCGAGACGTATTCGACGTTGATCGGCCGGCCACCACCGACGTCGCAACGGCCGAAGTTGGCCCCCTCCTCCAGCACGGCGGCGAGCAGCCGCGGCCAGACCGCGTCGGCGAGGCGGATGTTGAGGAAGCCGGGACCGGCCACCTCGGCGCTGGCGACATCCGGATCGTCGACGAGGTGGGCCGCGACCTCGGTGGCGATCTCGCGCGGCTTGCGCCCGGCAGCCTTCGCCAGAACCATCGCGACGTTGGTGGCAAGGTCGCCATGGCCGGCCTCGCGCGGCGGCTCGACGACGATCTTCGCCGCGGCGAGCGCCTCGGGCGTGCCGAGGCCGATGCGGCCGGCGATCGTGCGGATGCGCTCGGCGAAGTCGGCGTGGAGGTTCATGGGCAGGCTCGAATTCAGGGTTTTCGGCGCGTCGACCGGTCGGCGCGGGTGCGCGGCGCCTATCGCAAATCCGGCGTATCGTCAAACAGGCGGCGGTGTTCGCTGAGGGCGAAGCGGTCGGTCATGCCGGCGATGTAGTCGGCGGCGCGGCGGGCGATCGTGCCCTCGTCGGCGCTGGCGAGGTCGGCGCACCAGGCGGGCGGCATCGCGGTCGGGTCGGCGGTGAAGGCGCGGTAGAGGTCGGTGACCACCTGCCCCGCCTCGGCGCGGATCGCCATCACCTTCGGGTGCCGGTAGAGCGAGGCGAACAGGAAGGTCTTGATCGCCGCGTCGTGCGCCTCCCCGGCCGGCCCGAAGGCGATCAGCGACCGCGTCCCGGCGCGCACGTCGTCGGCTGATCGCGGCGCGTCCTCGGCGATGCGGCGGCGGCTCTCGGCCAGCACGTCGTCGACCAGCGCCCCGACCAGTTCGCGGACCACCTCGGCGACGAGGCGGCCGTCGTCGAGGCCGGGGTGGCGGCGGCGTACGCCGGCATAGAGGTCGCCCACCAGCGGCACGTCGGCCAACGCCGCAACCGGCACGAGGCCGGCGCGGGTGCCGTCGTCGATGTCGTGGGCGTCGTAGGCGATGTCGTCGGCAATCGCCGCCACCTGCGCCTCGGCCGAGGCGAAGCCTTCGGGTGGCACCGGCACGGCGGCGGGCGGGTTCGCCAGGATCGGCGGCAGCGGGCGGCGGGCATAGCGCCCGCACGGGCGGCCATCGGCGCCGACGAGGGGGCCATTGTGCTTGGCGATGCCCTCGATCGCCTCCCATGAGAGGTTGAGGCCGTCGAAGGCGGCGTAGCGGCGCTCGAGCCGGGTGACGATGCGCAGGCTCTGGGCGTTGTGGTCGAAGCCGCCGTGGCCGGCGAGGCAGCGGTCGAGCACGTCCTCGCCCTCGTGGCCGAACGGCGTGTGGCCGAGATCGTGGGCGAGCGCCACCGCCTCGGTGAGGTCCTCGTCGAGGCCGAGCGCCCGGGCGATCGAGCGGGCGATCTGCGCCACCTCGAGCGTGTGGGTGAGGCGCGTGCGGAAATGATCGCCCTCGTGGGAGACGAACACTTGCGTCTTGTGGGTGAGGCGGCGAAAGGCGGTGGAATGCAGGATGCGGTCGCGGTCGCGCTGGAAGGCGGTGCGCGTCGCGCTCTCGGGCTCCGGCACCAGGCGGCCGCGCGAGGCGGCGGGGTCGCTGGCGAAGCGGGCCCTTGCGGGCGCACCGGCAGACGGCGCGGCCCCGGGCGATCGGGCCTCTGGCGGAACGATGACGGAGGCAGGCAGGGCGCAATCTCCGCGACGGCGTTTGACCGGAGGGTCCGGCGTTCTTAACTATCACGCATCAGAGTTTTCAACCGGCCCGGCGCCTTGAACGCCGCCTCCGGCGGAGAAACACATGACCGACACCATCACGCTCGACACGTCGACCGCCTCCCCGGCGGCAGCCTCGCCCGTCGCCCTATCCGACAACGCGGTGCGCCGCGTCGCCAAGATCCTCGCCAGCGAGGCGCCCGGAACGGCGCTGCGCGTCTCCGTCGAGGGCGGTGGCTGCTCGGGCTTCCAGTACAAGTACGACCTCGTGACCGAGCGCGAGCCGGACGACCTGACGCTCGGGCGCGCCGACGCGCTGGTGCTGATCGACCCGGTGTCGGTGCAGTACCTCGCCGGCTCGGTGATCGACTTCGTCGACGACCTGATGGGGCAGTCCTTCCAGATCCGCAATCCGAACGCGGCGTCCTCGTGCGGGTGTGGGGTGAGCTTCGCGCTGTAAAGGGTTGATTCTCTTGCCTTCGCCCGTTCGCGGGAGAAGGTGGCGCGCAGCGCCGGATGAGGGCCGGCACCCGCAGGGTGCCGGAATGCTGCGATCCCTCCCTCTGTCGTCATCCCGGACGCGAAGCAACGCGAAGCGATCCGGGACCCAGCGGAAAACTGGTCGCGCGGAGCGCGACGCTTCAGCCATGCGCTTCGCGCGGACTCTTGCGCTGGGTCCCGGATCGGCGCTCGGCTGCGCCTCGCTTGTCCGGGATGACGACGGTGGGAGAGCCGGGCTGTTGCCGGCCGGCGGTTGCCGCTAGTGTCGCGCCGTCACAGTCACCGAGCCCCCTGCCCCATGACGATCGCCATCGAATGCGCCATTCCGCAGGAGCACGCCCATCTGGCGGCGGCGCTCGCCCACCATGAGACGGTGAGTGTCGGCGGGCAGCGATTCGATCGTGGCGACCTCGACGGGCGCGAGGTGGTGCTGGCGCTCGCCGGCATCGGGAAGGTCAACACGGCGATGGCGACGGCGCTCCTGATCGAGCGGTTCGGGGCGAAGACGGTGGTGTTCTCCGGCGTCGCCGGCGGGCTCGATCCCGGCCTGTCGATCGGCGACGTCGTGATCGCCGAGGAGACGCTGCAGCATGACGCCGGCGTGCTCGAGGATCACGGCCTCACCACCTACCAGGCCGGCCACGTGCCGTTCTTCAACCCGACGGAGCGCTTCGGCTACCCGGTGGCGGCGCCCTTGCTCGGGCGTGTCCGCGGCGCCCTCGACGGCTTCGCGCTGCCGCCCTTGTCGCGCGCTGCCGGCGGCATTGGTCGGCCGCCGGTGATCGCCTATGGCCGCATCCTCTCCGGCGACCAGTACATCCACGGCGAGGCGGTGCGCGAGCGGCTGAACCGCGATCTCGGCGGCCTCGCGGTCGAGATGGAGAGCGGCGCGCTCGCCCAGGCGTGCGAGGCGCTCGGGGCCGAGTGGCTGGTGATCCGGGCGCTCTCCGACCTCGCGGGCCGCGATTCGCGCATCGACTTCACGGCCTTCGTCAACGAGGTGGCGGCGTCGTCGGCCTCGATCCTGCGCCGCATCCTTCCCGTTCTGTGAGGCCGCCCATGCGGATCGCCACCTTCAACATCAACGGCGTCCGGGCGCGCATCGAGGCTCTCACGGCCTGGCTGAAAGAGGCCGAGCCCGACGTCGTCTGCCTGCAGGAGATCAAGACGGTCGACGAGGGCTTCCCGACGGGGGAGATCGAGGCGCTCGGCTACAACGTCGCCACCCACGGCCAGAAGGGCTTCAACGGTGTCGCCATCCTGTCGAAGCGGCCGTTCGAGGTGGAGCGGCGCGGCCTTCCGGGCGACGACGCCGACGTGCAGGCGCGCTACATCGAGGCGGTGATCCCGACGGAAAAGGGCGCGGTGCGGGTGGGCAACCTCTATCTGCCGAACGGCAATCCGGTCGGCACCGAGAAGTTTCCCTACAAGCTCGCCTGGATGGACCGGCTGCACGCCCATGCAGCGGAGCTCCTGACGCTCGAGGAGCCGGTGGTGCTCGCCGGTGACTACAACGTCATCCCCGAGCCGCGCGACGCGAAGCGCCCGGAGGCGTGGGTGAACGACGCGCTGTTCCAGCCGGAGACGCGCGGCCGCTTCCGGCGTCTGGCGGCGCTCGGCTACACCGACGCGCTGAGGGCGACCAGCGATGACGGCGGGCTCTACACCTTCTGGGACTATCAGGCCGGCGCCTTCCAGAAGAACGACGGCATCCGCATCGACTTCCTGATGCTGTCGCCGCAGGCGGCCGACCGGCTGGAGCGGGTCGTCATCGACAAGGACGTCCGGGGCCGCGACAAGCCGTCGGACCACGTGCCGGTGATCGCGACGCTCAGGGACTGACGCCGGCGGAGCGGTCGGCGTCAGCTGCGACGACGCCCTGCCGCACCACTGCGATTGGTGCTATCGTGCCGCCATGCGAGCGCTCGGCCTACTTGGCATCGGCGCGCTGCTGTGGTCGCAAGCGGCGTCGGCCGACGGACCTATTCCCTGCACCTGCCGTGCCGAGGGCACGAGCTTCGGGCTCGGCGCTGTCGTCTGCATGAAGACGCCGGACGGGCCGCAGCTGGTGCGGTGCGAGCGGGTGCTCAACAACACGTCGTGGACGCCGCTACAGACCCCCTGCCCGACGGCGCGAGCAAGCGTGGGCGTGGTGGCGAGCCTGGTCGCGCCCGGAGACTGATCCCCGGGCCTGTGCGTCAGTTGCCGTTGCTGGAGCTCCACGCCTCGGCCATCTCGGTGGCCTTGCGGCGCTCCTTCTCGGAGGCGAGCGAGAACGCCTGCTCCTGCTCCTGGCGGATCCAGTCGTCCTCCACCGAGGCGTTGTTGCGGGCGACGGTGAGCCACATCAGCCCGGCGACGACGTTGCGCTTCACGCCGTTGCCCTCGACGAGCATCTGGCCGAGCAGCGCCTGGGCGCCGTGGTGGCCCTTCTTGGCGGCGAGCTTCAGCCAGCGGGCGGCGAGCTTCGGGTCGCGCTCGGCCGGATCGACCTCGAGATAGAGGCGGGCGAGCTGGAACTGGGCATCGGCGTCGCCGAAATAGGAGGCGGCGTAGGTGTAGAGCTCGCGGGCGCGGGCGACGTTCGGCTCGATCGCCGAGTCCTGGATGCCGTTCAGGTAGTAGTTGCCGAGCTGCACGAAGGCGCTCGCCACGAAGGGCGCCTGTGGCGACTGCGGCGCATCGTCGGCATGGGCGTTGGCGACCTCGGAGAACAGCTCGAAGGCCTTCAGGTCATTCTCGGCGACGCCGTCGCCGTCCTGGTACATGCGGCCGAGCTTCCACTGCGCGACCGGGTGACCGAGATCGGCGGCGAAGCCGTAGGCATCGACGGCCTTCGCCTTGTCGCCGGCGAAGTAGGCCTTGGTGCCCTCACGGAAGAACTCGACCGGCGACGCATCGGCGGGCGGGGCGGCGGAGGGGTCGAGCGCCCGCGCCGGCTGGGCGAGCGCGAGGCCGCCGACCAGGACGAGACAGCCGATACCCAACTCGACGACACGCATGACAGGACCCGTATCCTTCACCGACGAGCGGGACGTCCGCACGGCGGCGGCCGGACGCTGCGCGATACCGGCGGCCGGGGCCACATCCCCGCGGTGCAACCACCCTCGCGACGCGGCGAACCATGAGCGGCCATTTCGGCGATCATACGGCTGCCGCGGGGAGATCAGGCGGCGGAGGTTCGACGGAACCGGGTCGGAGGCCGGAGCCACGTCCAGATCGCCCAAAACGCGCAATGCGAGGTCCATTCTTGTTCTCGATCCGAGCCGGTCCCAACCTGGAACGCCGGTACGCCGTACTGTCACCCACCCCTCGGCCGACCTTCACTCGCGAGGTCGGATCGGCCACCGGGCGACCACGGCGAAGACGGTTCGATCCGGTTTGTGGCGAGACGGGGGCGACCGGTTCCCTGCCCGACCTCCGCCCGTATGACCGCCTCGCCATGTTGCATGCCGGCCACAGACAGGGGAGCCGGCGTGGCCGGATTTCGCCAACGGTGGTGAATCCTTCGTTTGCGAACAAGTCGTGAACGAACGGCTCGCACCCGAGCTTGTCCCGTGGCAGAATCGCCCGACGATTCGGGAAGGGATTGACGGGTGGCACGCACCGCACGAACAACGGCGGCGATGACGAACGACGATACCGACAACGGCGCCGGCGACCTCTTCGGGTCGGCCGCGGCTCCAATCCCGTCCGCCCGCCCGGTGGCGGCAGCCCCGGCGCCCGCGCGCCCCGTGGCGGAGCGTCCGCGCCGGGCCGCGGCGACGCGCCCTGTCGATCCCGAGGCGGCCTACACCGCCGCCGACATCGAGGTGCTCGAGGGCCTCGAGCCGGTGCGGCGGCGGCCGGGCATGTACATCGGCGGCACCGACGCGCGCGCGCTCCATCACCTGTTCGCCGAGGTGCTCGACAACGCCATGGACGAGGCGGTGGCGGGCCACGCGAGCCGCATCGAGGTCGCGCTTTCCGCCGACGGCACGCTGTCGGTCGCCGACAACGGCCGCGGCATCCCGGTCGATCCGCACCCGCGCTTTCCCGACAAGTCGGCGCTCGAAGTGATCATGACGACGCTGCACTCGGGCGGAAAGTTCGACTCGAAGGTCTACGAAACCTCCGGCGGCCTGCACGGCGTCGGCGTCTCGGTGGTGAATGCGCTGTCGGACCGCCTCGAGGTGGAGGTGATCCGCAACCGCCGCCGCTATGTGCAGTCGTTCTCGCGCGGCGCGCCGACCGGCCCGCTCGCCGAGGGCGGCGAGGTGATGAACCGGCGCGGCACCACCGTGCGCTTCCACCCCGACCCGCAGATCTTCGGCGAGGGCGCCGCCTTCTCGGCCGCCCGCCTCGTCTCGATGGCGCGGGCGAAGGCGTACCTGTTCGCCGGCGTCGAGATCCGCTGGAGCTGCGACCCGGCGCTTGCAGGCGGCGACGGCAAGGTGCCGGCCGAGGCGGTGTTCCGCTTCCCCGGCGGCCTCGCAGACTATCTCGGCGAGCGCCTCGTCGGCACGCCGCGGGTCACCGAGGCGGTGTTCTCCGGCCGCTCCGGGGCTGCGGGCCGCAACGGCGGCGTCGAGTGGGCGATCGCCTTCGTCGAGGACGACGGCTTCCTGCAGTCCTACTGCAACACCATTCCGACGCCGGACGGCGGCACCCACGAGCAGGGCTTGCGCGTCGCGCTGCTGAAGGGTGTGCGCGCCTATGGCGAGCGCACGGCCAACAAGCGTGCCCAGCAGATCACCGCCGAGGACGTCGCCGGCGCGCTCGCCGGGCTCGTCTCGGTGTTCGTGCGCGAGCCGGAGTTCGTCGGCCAGACGAAGGAGCGCCTCGCCACCGCCGACGCCGCCCGCCTCGTCGAGGCGGCGCTGCGCGACCCGTTCGACCACTGGCTCGTCGACGACGCCGCCCGCGCCGGCCTCATCCTCGAGCGGCTGGTCGAGCGCGCCGAAGATCGGCTGCGGCGCCGGCAGGAGAAGGAGATCGCCCGGCGGGCGCCGACGCGGCGGCTCAGGCTGCCGGGCAAGCTCGCCGACTGCACGACGAGCACGGCGGCCGGCACCGAGATCTTCATCGTCGAGGGGGATTCGGCCGGTGGCTCGGCGAAGCAGGCGCGCGACCGCAACACGCAAGCCGTGCTGCCGCTGCGCGGCAAGATCCTCAACGTCGTCAGCGCCGGGCGCGACAAGCTCGGCCAGAACCAGCAGCTCGCCGACCTCGTGACGGCGCTCGGCTGCGGCACCCGCGGCCACTACCGCGAGGCGGACCTTCGCTACGAGAAGGTCATCATCATGACCGACGCCGACGTCGACGGGGCGCACATCGCGGCGTTGCTGGTGACGTTCTTCTGGCGCGAGATCCCCGAGCTCGTCCGCCAGGGTCACCTGTTCCTGGCCGTGCCGCCGCTCTACCGGCTGACGCAGGGCACGAAGACGCTCTACGCCCGCGACGACGCCGAGCGCGAGCGGCTGATCGCCAAGGTCTTCGACAAGCGGGGCAAGGTCGACGTCGGCCGCTTCAAGGGCCTCGGCGAGATGCTGCCGGCGCAGTTGCGCGAGACGACGATGAACCGGGCGACCCGCACGATGCTGCGCGTCGAGGTGCTGGAAGGAGTGGCCGCCGACACGGCCGAAACGGTCGAGCGCCTGATGGGGACGAGCGCCGACGCGCGCTTCCGCTTCATCCAGGAACACGCCCAGTTCGCGCGCGATCTGGATATCTGAGGGCGGCGACGGCCTCACCGCAGCGGACACCGGCGACACGGCAGCCCTTCGGGCGCCGACGCAACGCGCCCACCCTCCCCTCGTGGGAGGGTCGGACCGCGCGAGCGGTCCGGGGAGGGCCGCAGGCGGCGTCAGCCGACGGCGGTGCGACGGTCTGACAATCTCTGGCGGTGTACCGCCGCGCTCACGCACGGCGGCCCCCTCCGGCCGGCTGCACCGGCCACCTCCCCCACGAGGGGGGAGGGGAAACCGCGCGCCGCCTTCGGGCACCTTTTCCGCCATTCGGAAGTAGCTGGCGCTGCACCGCCGCGCTCACGCGCGGCGGCCCCCTCCGGCCGGCTGCGCCGGCCACCTCCCCCACGAGGGGGGAGGGAAAGCCGCGCGCCGCTTTCGGGCACCTTTTCCGCCATTCGGAAGTAGGTAGAAGATCTCTCGTCAGGCGGGACAAAGCGCCCTTCAGTCGTCGCCCCTCGCCATGCGGGCGAGGAGGTTGCGTTCGACGGAGCGGATGTGGGTGCGCATCGCCGTCGCCGCCGCCGTGGCATCGCGGTCGGCGATGGCGGCGACGATCGCCTCGTGTTCCTCGAAGCTGTGGTGGGCGGGATCGGGCTTCACAGGGTTGTAGCGCAGCCGCCCCCAGGTGACGGCGCGGCGCACCGCCGTCAATGTGTCCAGCAGCCCGAGCAGCAGCGCATTGCCGGTCGCCTCGCCGACGGCGCGGTGGAAGCGGTTGTCCCACGCCTCGTATTGCCGCCACGTCTCCGCCTGGCGCGAGCGGGCGATGCAGGAGCGAAGTTCCGCGAGGTCGGCGGAGGTGGCGTGCAGGGCCGCGAGGCGGGCCATCTCCGGCTCGATCGACAGCCGCGCCTGCATCACCTCCGACGGGTTGGTACGACGCGTCAGGGCGGCGACGTCGGCGACGGTGTCGACGGGGCGCGCGCCGACGAAGGTCCCCTTGCCGACGTGGCGCCAGATGATCCCTTCCGCCTCCAGATCCGCCAGCGCCTTGCGCAGCTCCGCCCGCGAGACGCCGAGCCGCCCGGCGAGATCGCGCTCCGGCGGCAGGCGGCCGTCGGCGCTGATGGCAGCACCGGCGAGGAAGTCGCGCAGCCGCGCGGATGCCGTCGCCGCATCGGCGGCATCGACGTCTGGAGGGGAAACCATTTCGACCAATCTCTGCATTGGTTTCTTATGGCGCGGGAATGAGCGGCGGTCAAGGCGGGAGTGGTGTGGGGCCCTGTCGTGGGCGTCTTGGCGCCCGGGATGGGAACGGTGATCGCCGCCGCCAGCAGCCGAGGGGCGAACGCGCGCCACGCCTCCCTTCTCCCGGCCTTGGCCGGGAGAAGGTGCCCGAAGGGCGGATGGGGGCCGCGCCGCCTGGCGGCGCGGAGACGGCGGTCGCCGTCGCCGTGACCAAGGCCTGCGCAAGACGGGACGGCGCATCGAGTCTGGAAAAACCACGCCTTAACAATGATGTACTGCCCAGTTGCTCCGGCGCGCTGGCGCTTCCCGGCCCTCATCCGCCCAGCGGGCACCTTCTCCCAGCGCTGCTGGGAGAAGGGGAAGATCGACGGCGTGGACTGGGACAGGGTGCCTATTCGGCGGCACGACACTGCGCCTTGGAGTACAGTTCATTAGCCCTCGCGCTGTGGCCGGTCGTGGCCGACATCCCTTACCCGCATACGCGTTTCGCCCCGGACGCCGCTTCCTCTCTTGACGACCGCCTCCAGATCAATCACAAACCAATCCAATAAAGGTTGAAATTGTGCCGTCCCGCGAACCCTCCGGTTCATGAGAAGACGTCACAGCCTGGGGAGGACGAAGATGCTGAACAGCCTGGCCCACATGCGCCGGTTCGCCGGCGGCGCGCTCGTCGCGGCGGCGCTCGCGCTGCCGTCGGCGGCGTCGGCGGATACCATCCGCATCGCCTTCGGCGACATCGCCACCGTCGAGTCCCTGCACTTCCTGGCCGCCGTCGAGCGCGCCAAGGAGAAGGGCGTCGACGTCGAGATGACGTTCTTCAAGTCCGAGGACGTCGCCGCCCAGGCGGTGGTGAGCGGCGACGCCGACGTCGGCGTGGGCACGCCCTACGCGCTCATCCAGAAGGTGAAGGCGCCGATCCGCGTCTTCCTGCAGCTCTCGACGCTGCGCTTCTACCCGATCGTCAACGCCGAGGCCTACAAGACCTGGAAGGACCTCGACGGCCAGGAGGTCGCCGTGCACGCCCGCGGCTCCGGCACCGAGGCGATCATGAAGCTGATGGCCGAGCGCGAGGGCATCAAGTACTCGAACATCTCCTACGTGCCGGGCGCAGAGGTGCGCGCCGGCGCGCTCCTGCAGGGCAACATCAAGGCGTCGATCGTCGACAGCCCGAACCGCAACATGCTGATGGAGAAGGCGCCGGGCAAATTCATCGTGCTGCCGCTCGGCGAAGTGAAGGCGAGCGACGAGGCGCTCTACGCCAACACCAAGTTCCTCGAGGAGCACCAGGCCGCGGTCGACATCCTGGTCGAGGCGGTCCTGCAGACCTGGCGCGATGTGCAGGCGAACCCCGACGTCGTCGTCGAGTGGCGCGAGAAGTACGGCCTGCTCGCCGATATTCCCGACGACATGGCGGCCGAGATCAAGCCGTACTTCAAGGATCTGTCCGACGGCAAGGCGCTGCCGCTCAATGGCGGCGGCGAGGCGGCGGCGAAGGACGATCTCGCCTTCTACACGCTCGCCGGCCAGATCGAGGGCGACCCGGAGACGCTCGCCGTCGCCGACTTCTGGGAGGTCGGCCCGGTCAACCGCGCCGTCGCCAAGCTCGGCGCCCAGTGAGGCGCCGGGAATGACGGCACCCGTTCGCATCGACGGGCACGCGGCCGGCGCACTCGGCGCCGGCCCGGCGGTGGCGGCGCCGGCCCGGCGCGCCACCTTCGACCGGCCGATCCTGTGGCGCCTGCTCTCGATCGCCCTCGTGCTGGGCGTCTGGGAGATCGCCGGCCAGATCCCGATCAACTTCGCCTTCCCGCCGTTCTCGGAGGTGTTCGCCGCCTTCCTGCGCATGATGGCCGACGGCAGCCTGCCGGCCGCCTATGCCGAGACGCTGAAGCCGCTCGTCATCGGCGTGGTGATCTCCACCGTGCTCGGCGTCGGCCTCGGCGTGGCGATGGGGCTGTCGCGGATGTCGGAGTGGCTGGTGGCGCCGGTGTTCATCGTGCTGCAGGCGGCGCCGATGGCGGCCTTGGTGCCGCTCCTCACCTTCGTCTACGGCATCGGCCTCCTGTCGAAGACGCTCGCCGTCATCCTGCTCGCGCTGCCGGTGATCGCGCTCAACGGCTACAAGGCGATCCGCAACGCCAACCCGACGCTCGTCGCCATGTGCAAGGTCTTCCTCGGCACGCGGCGCCAGCAGATCGTCAAGGTGATCATCCCCGACGCGACGCCGGTGATCTTCGCCGGGCTCCGCCTCGGGGTCGCCGCCGGCTTCATCGGCGTGATGCTCGCCGAACTGCTGATCACGCCGACGGGCATCGGCGACCTCATCACCTACCACCGCTCGGTCGCGGACTATGCCGAGATGTACGCCGCGGTCGCCTCGATCGTCGTGCTCTCGGCCCTGACGCTGGCCGCCCTGCAGGCCTTCGAGGTGCGCGTGCTGCGGCCCGAGAAGAGGGGCTCGTGACACCCATGGCCGAGACCGCCACCCTCACCCGCCCCGCCGCGCCGGCATCCGGCGCGCGGACCGACGCCGCCGTGTCCGTGCGCGGCATCTGCAAGACCTACAACGACGTCGAGGCGCTGCGTGGCATCGACCTCGACATCGAGCGCGGCAAGCTGACGACGCTGCTCGGGCCGTCGGGCTGCGGGAAGACGACGCTGCTGAAGATCATCGCCGGGCTCGTCGAACAGACGAGCGGCGAGGTCTTCGTCAACGGTCGCGCCGTGCGCGGGCCGGGGCCGGAGCGCGCCTTCGTGTTCCAGGACTTCGCGCTGCTGCCGTGGGCGACGGTGATGCGCAATGTCGGCTTCGGGCTCGAACTGCGCGGCGGCTCGAAGACCGAGCGCGAGCAGAAGGCCCGCCACTACATCGCCGAGGTCGGCCTCGCCGGCTTCGAGGAGAAGTATCCGCACGAGCTCTCCGGCGGCATGCGCCAGCGCGTCGGCCTCGCCCGGGCGCTCGCCGTCGACGCCGACGTGCTGATGCTCGACGAGCCGTTCTCGGCCGTCGACGAGCAGACGCGGCGCAAGTTCCAGGAGGACCTGATCCGCCTGCGCGAGGTGGAAAAGAAGACCTTCCTGTTCGTCACCCACTCGATCGAGGAAGCCGTCTACGTCTCCGACCGCATCGTGCTGTTGTCGCGCCGGCCCGGCCGCATCTCCGAGATCATCGAGCCGAAGGTCGACCACGCCGCCTCCCCCGACGAAATCCGGCGCGATCCGCACTATCTCGATACGGTGGAATCGATCTGGCAGGGCCTCCGGAACTACGTCGAATGAGCGCGCACGCGAAGCCGGAGGGACGGCCATGACGATCAAGGGCTGGCGTGTGCCGATGATGGCCTCGCTCATCGTCTGGCTGGTGCTGTGGGAGATCGTCGGGCGGACGGGGGCGGTGTTCCTCATCCCGCCGGTGACGGGCATCATCGAGGCAGGGCTGAGGCTGGTGCAGACCGGCACCTGGCAGCAGGCGACGGTCGACACGCTCCGGAGCTACGGCATGGGCATGGCGCTCGCGATCGCCATCGGCGTGCCGCTCGGCGTGCTGATGGGGCGCTCGAAGCCCGCCGACAAGCTGCTCGGCATGTGGGTGAACCTGTTCGTCTCGGCGCCGCTGTCGGCCCTGGTGCCGGTGCTGATGATCCTGTTCGGCATCGGCGAGAAGACGGTGGTGGCCACCGTGTTCCTGTTCGCTGTCTGGATCATCGCCCTCGACACGCGGGCGGGAATCCTGCACGTGCCGAAGTCGCTCGAAGAGATGGGGCGCAGCTACCTCGCCTCGCCCGTCCAGCTCTACGGCAAGATCATCCTGTGGGCGGCGCTGCCGGAGATCCTCGCCGGCATCCGTCTCGGCCTCATCCGCGGCGTCAAGGGTGTCGTCATCGGCCAGCTGCTGGTGTCGATCATCGGCTACGGCGCGCTGTTCGAGCTCTACTCGCGCTCGTTCGACATGGAGCACTTCTGGGCGATCACCTTCATGCTGTTCGCCGCGGCAATGGTGCTGTCGTCAATCGTCGAAGCCTTCGAAAAACGCATAGAATACTACGCAGGAGCTCGCTGACATGAACGTCCAAGTCTCGACCGCGCACCGGTTCGTCTTCGACCCGGCGCCGCAGCCGACGCTGCCCGTGCGCGGCACGGACCTGTTGTTCCCGATCCACCGCATCTACTGCGTCGGCCGCAATTACGCCGAGCACGCGATCGAGATGGGGCACGACCCGAACCGCGAGCCGCCGTTCTTCTTCCAGAAAAACCCCGACACCATCGTGCCGGACGGCGGCACCTTCCCCTATCCGAGCGCCACCAAGGACGTCCATCACGAGATGGAAATGGTCGTGGCGATCGGCAAGGACGGCATCGACATCCCGCTCGACAAAGCCCTCGACCACGTCTTCGGCTACGCCGTCGGCCTCGACATGACGCGGCGCGACCTGCAGGGCGAGGCGAAGAAGCTCGGCCGCCCGTGGGAAGTCGGCAAGGCCTTCGAGGCCTCCGCCCCGTGCGGCGAGATCGTCCGCGCCTCGGAGATCGGCCACCCCGCGAAGGGCGCCGTCTGGCTCGACGTCAACGGCGTGCGCAAGCAGACCGGCGACCTCGACCAGCTGATCTGGAAGGTGCCGGAGATGATCTCCTACCTCTCCGGCCTGTTCGAGCTGAAGGCCGGCGACCTGATCTATTCCGGCACGCCGGCCGGCGTGAACGCGGTGAAGTCCGGCGACACGATGGTCGGCGGCGTCGACGGGGTGGGGACGATCACCATCAAGGTCGGCTGAGCGGTTTCACCCGCGCGGGCGATCTGCCCCGACAACGCAGAAGCCCGCCGGTATTCCGGCGGGCTTCGTGCGTTTCTGGCCAATGTTGGCGCCCGTCGCCACTCCTGCCCGCCCCCTCCGCCGTCATGCCACGGCTCGACCGGGGCATCCATCCCGGACACGACAGTCGTTGCATGCGGGATGGATCGCCCGGTCGAGCCGGGCGATGACGGATCGAGGGGTTGAGGGCGTGGCGATTCTCTGGCGGTACCGGGAATGACCCCGAGATAGAAGAAGCGACTCTGGAGTCGAGCCCCGACGCCCCCCCTACTCCGCCGCCTCGCGGCGGTGGCGGGCGCTCGGGGTACGCATGGTGACGAGCTCCTCGGCTGCCGTCGGGTGGACGGCGACGGTGGCGTCGAAGTCGGCCTTGGTGGCGCGCATGGCGACGGGGATCGCCGCGAGCTGGATCATCTCGCCGGCGTGGTCGCCGACGATGTGGACGCCGAGCACGCGGTCGGTGTCGGCGTCGACGATGATCTTCATCAGCATCCGCTCATGGCGGCCGCTGAGGGTGTTCAGCATCGGCCGGAAGCGCGCCTTGTAGACGTCGACGCAGTGGCACTGCACCAGCGCCTCCGCCTCCGTCAGGCCGACGACGCCGACTTCCGGGGTGGTGAAGACGGCGGTGGCGATGAGGGTGTGGTCGACGGTGCGCGAATGGTGACCGAAGACGGTGTCGGCGAAGGCATGGCCCTCGCGGATCGCCACCGGCGTCAGGTTCGCCCGGTCGGTGACGTCGCCGACAGCGTAGATCGAGGGGACGTCGGAGGACGAGTGCGCGTCGACGCGCACCTCGCCGCGCGGGCCGAGCACGACGCCGGCTTCCTCGAGGCCGAGGCCGGCGGTGTTGGGCCGGCGGCCCGTTGCCATCATCACCTGGTCGGCGACGAGGGTCCGCCCGCCGTGGGTGGAGACGGTGAGGCCCTCGGCTGTCTTCTCGATCGCAGCAATGGTGTCGCCGCAGACGATGTCGATGCCGCGGTGGCCGAGCTCTTCGGTGATGACGTCGCGCACGTCCTCGTCGAAGCCGCGCAGCACCTTGGCGCCACGGTAGAGCACCGTCACCTCGGCACCGAGGCCGCGGAAGACGCCGGCGAACTCCAGCGCGATGTAGCCGCCGCCGACGATGACGATGCGCTTCGGCATCTCGGGCAGGTGGAAGACCTCGTTGGAGGTGATGGTGTGCTCGAGGCCGGGAATGGCGTCTGGATTGTCCGGATAGCCGCCGGTGGCGACGAGGATGTAGCGGGTCGAGACCGCCCTCCCCGACTTCACCAGCCGGACCCCGTTCGGCCCGGTGACGACCGCCCGCTCCTCGACGATCTCGACGCCGGCGCCGTCGAGATTGCGGCGGTAGATCGCCGAGAGGCGGTCGATCTCGCGGTCCTTGTTGGCGATCAGCGTCGACCAGTCGAAGCGCGGCGGCTCGACGGTCCAGCCGTAGCCTGCGGCGTCCTCGAAGGCGTCGGCGAAGCGGGCGGCGTAGACCATCAGCTTCTTCGGCACGCAGCCGCGGATCACGCAGGTGCCGCCGATGCGGTACTCCTCGGCGATCAGCACGCGCGCGCCGTAGCCGGCGGCGATGCGGGCGGCGCGCACGCCCCCCGATCCCGCGCCGATCACCACGAGATCGTAGTCGAAGCCGCCGCTCATGCGCCCGCCTCCTTTTCCGGAATGTGGGCCGTCAGAGCTGGTGGCCGCGCTTCTGCATCTCCTCGCGGACACGCGTCACGAGCGTCACCGACAGCTCGTCGCTCCACTGCTTCGCCGCGCCGACGGACAGCGCCAGCATCTCCGGGCTGAGGGCGGCGAGCTTCGAGCCGACGGGCGACTGGTAGAAGGTGATGATCTCGCCGAGCTCGGCTTCCGAGAAGCGGCGCGCCCAGATGCCCTGGATGTTGATGTCGAGATCCGCGCGCTTGCGGGCGAACTCGAGGGCGACCGTGTCGGTGACGTCCTCGATCTCGGAGGTCAGCGCGGGGTTCGAACGGATGAACAGGCCCTTCGTCTGCTCGGCAACGAGCGGAAGGATGTCGTCGAAGCCGGCGGAGGCGCCCGACAGCTCGATCGCCTGCTGCGCCAGCGCCATGTGCGAGCGCGGAATGTCGGCGTTTTCCTGCGACCAGGCCGAGCCCGGCGCGGCCATCACGGCTGCCAGCATGGCGAGCCCCATCGCCGGCGCGCACAGGCGACGGAACCTCGAAATGCTCATGACGTCTTCTCCTTTGATCACAAAGCTGTGCGGTGACGGCGCGCCTCAGGCATCGATGCGTCGGATGCCGTCGGGGCCTGCGACGTAGGCGGTCTTGGCGATACCGACGAACAGGCCGTGCTCGACGACGCCGGGAATCCCGTCGAGAGCCTCGCCGAGCGCGGCGGGATTGGGAATGCGCGTCAGGAACGCGTCGACGATATGGTGGCCACCGTCGGTGACGTAGAGCTCGCCCGCCTCGTCGCGGCGCATCGTCAGGCGCCCGGAGATTTCCAGGGCCTGGGCGGCCGCAACAATCTTGCGGGTCGTCGGCTTCTGCCCGAACGGCACGATCTCGATCGGCAGCGGGAAGGTGCCGAGCGCCTCAACCACCTTGCCCGCATCGGCGATGACGACGAAGCGCTTGGCCGCCGTGGCGACGATCTTCTCGCGCAGCAGCGCGCCGCCGCCACCCTTGATGAGGGAGAGGCCCGGGCCGATCTCGTCGGCGCCGTCGATCGCGAGGTCGAGCTTCGGGGTTTCCTCGAGCGTCGACAGCGGGATGTGCAGGCTCTTGGCGAGAGCGCCGATGCGCTCGGACGTCGGCACGCAAATGACGTCCAGACCACCGGCGACCGCCTCGCCGAGAAGCTCGACGAAGGCCGTCGCCGTCGAACCGGTGCCGAGGCCGAGGCGCATGCCATGGCTCACCTCGGCGAGTGCGGCGCGGGCCGCATCCCGCTTCAAGGCGGATGCATCAGTGCCGGTCGGGGCGCTCACGGCATGGCTTCCTTCCGAATGTCTCGCACGGCGCCGCCACGGCAGAAAGCGCCGATGGCGGAGCGAGGCGTGCTTACCACGGGCGGCGAGGCGAGGCCAATCCGCCAGCGCCTCAGCCCTCGCCGCAGACGTGCGGACACGCAGCGCGGCGCCGCGTCGCTTCGACGCCACAGAGCCAGTCCGCTACTGACGCGTATAGAATAAAGGCGCCGTCCGGCCCGGCGGTGCGACAACACAATCCTTCCGGAGGAGACGGCGTGACGACACCCCCCACACTGGTGCTCGACCTCGACGGCACGCTCGTCGACACGGCCCCCGATCTGGTCGCCTGCCTCAACATCGTCCTCGACGAGGCGGGGGTGCCGACCGTCGACGGTGTGGCGGCGCGCGCCATGATCGGCCGCGGCGCCCGCATGATGATCGCGCGCGGCTTCGCCGCCCACGGCGTCCAGCTCGACGATGCCGGCCTCGACCGGCTCAACGCCCGCTTCCTCGTCCACTACGAGGGGCGCATCGCCGACGAGAGCCGTGCCTTCCCGGGGGTCGCCGACGCGCTGTCCCGCTTCAGCGATGCCGGCTTCCGGCTCGCCGTCTGCACCAACAAGTACGAGCGGCTGTCGCGGCTGCTGCTGGAGAAGATCGAGCTGGCCGACCGCTTCGCCGTCATCGCCGGGCCGGAGACGTTCGGCGTGTCGAAGCCGCACCGCGACCACATCCTCAAGACCGTCGTCGCCGCCGGGGGCGATCCCGACGACTGCGTGATGGTCGGCGATTCGCGCACCGACATCGAAGCGGCACGCGCCTCCGGCGTGCCGGTCGTCGCCGTCACCTTCGGCTACACCGACATCCCGGTGAAGGAGCTGTCGCCCGACAAGCTCATCGACCACTACGACGACCTCTGGGACGCCGTCGCGGCGATCCGCAGCGCAACCGACTGAGTGGCCGGGCCCCGTCAGGGGACGACGAAGTCGACGATGTCGCGGGCGTCGAAGCGCGCGTCGAGCATGCCGTAGGTCGAGCGCCACTGGCCGCCGAGGCGGGTGGCGAGGAATGCGTCAGACAGCACCCGCGGCGCGAACCGGCGCAGCGCCGAGGCGGCGGCGGCAATCGCAAGTTGCTCGGTAAGGATGCGGGCGGAGCCAACGTCCTCGAGGCAGGCACCGGCGGCGCTGGCGATGTCGTCGATGGCGACGGGGCTCGCCTTGCCGAGGTCGCGTTCGATCTCCGCCAGCACGACACCGAGTGCCCGCTCGTCGGCTTTCAGCGCCCGCAGCACGTCGAGGCACTGGATGTTGCCCGGCCCCTCCCAGAGGGCGTTGACCGGCGCCTCGCGGAAGAGCCGCGCGAGCGGGCTCTCCTCGACATAGGCGTTGCCGCCGACGCACTCCATCGCCTCGGCCGTCAGCGTCGGGGCGAGCTTGCAGATCCAGTACTTCGCCACCGGCGTGATCATGCGGGCGAAGATCGCCTCGGAGCGGTCGGTCTCGGCGGCGTCGTAGGCGCGGGCGAGACGGAGTGCGAGCGCGGTGGCGGCGGCGACGTCGAGCGCCATGTCGGCAAGCACGCGCTGCATCAGCGGCTGGTCGATCAGCGCCTCGCCGAAGGCCGAACGGTGGCGGGTCGAATTGACGGCCTCGGCGAGGGCGGCGCGCATCAGGCCGGCCGACATCACGGCCGCGTCGAGACGCGTCAGCGTCACCATCTCGTGGATCGCGGCGATGCCGCGGCCCTCCTCGCCGACGAGGCTCGCGTGGGCACCGACGAGCTCCGCCTCGGCGGTGGCGTTGGAGCGGTTGCCGAGCTTCGCCTTCAGCCGCATCAGGCGGATGCCGTTCGGCGCCCCCTCTGGATCGAGCCGCGGCACCAGGAAGCAGGACAGGCCGCCCGGCGCCTGGGCGAGCATCAGGAAGGCGTCCGACATCGGCGCCGATAGGAACCACTTGTGGCCGACGAGGCGGAAGCCGTCGTCGGTCGGCTCGGCGACGGTGCGGATGGCGCGCAGGTCGCTGCCACCCTGCTTTTCCGCCAGCCCCATGCCGACGGTGGCGCCGAGCTTGCGGGACACCGGCAGCGCCCGGTGGTCGTAGCGGCGCGACAGGATCGCCGGCACCCACTCGTCGGACATCGTCTCCGACAGGGACAGCGTCGCCACGGCGGCGTTGGTCGTCGAGACCGGGCCGAGGTGGCCGCATTCGGTCTGCGCCGCCAGAAACAGGCCCGCGGCGCGGACGAGGTGGCCGGGCGGCGCATCCTCCGTCCCCTCCCACGGCGAGCAGTGCAGCCCGTATTCGACGGACCTGCGCAAAAGGGCGTGATAGGCGGGGTGGAACTCGACGAGGTCGAGGCGCCTGCCCTGCGGATCATGCGTGCGCAGGAGCGGGCCGTGCAGATCGGCGAGGCGGGCGAACTCGTGGGACTCGGCCGACCCCCAGAACGCGCCCATCCGCGAGAGCTCGCTCTCGTTCTCGGCCGTCGTCGCGCCCTCCAGCGCGCCGAGGAGGACCGGGTCGGCCTCGTACAGGTTGACGCCGGCGCGCGGAGGCGGCTGGTTCTCGACGTCGTGCGTATCGAAGCCGTCTGCCGCCATCGGCCTGGTCCGCCCCCGGAATTTCTTGTCAGGTTAGACGCATCGCGAAATGGACGCGCGGTTCGAATCAAACTGTTGAAGCCTATCATGCACCGGCGCGCACGCCTTGTTTCGCCGGGCCGACTCCGCATACACGATCGACTTCGATGATTGCACCGTCGAAGCCGGCCGGAACGGCCTTCCCCCACCGCCACCTGCTCGGCATCGAGGGGCTATCGCGCACCGAGATCGAGGCGTTGCTCGACCTTTCGGAGAGCGCCATCGCGCTCTCCCGCCAGGTCGAGAAGAAGCGCGCGGTGCTCAGGGGCCGCACGCAGATCAATCTCTTCTTCGAAGCCTCGACGCGCACGCAGTCCTCGTTCGAGCTCGCCGGCAAGCGGCTGGGCGCTGACGTGATGAACATGTCGGTGAGCTCGTCGTCGGTGAAGAAGGGCGAGACGCTGATCGACACGGCGCAGACGCTGAACGCCATGCGGCCGGACATCCTGGTGGTGCGCCACCACGCCGCCGGCGCCGTGGCGCTGCTCGCCCGCCAGGTCGGCTGCTCTGTCGTCAACGCCGGCGATGGCGCCCACGAGCACCCGACGCAGGCGCTGCTGGATGCGCTGACGATCCGCCGCAACAAGGGCGACATCACCAACCTCGTGGTGGCGATCTGCGGCGACATCCTGCACTCGCGCGTTGCCCGCTCGAACATCCTGCTGCTCGCCGCCCTCGGCGCCGAGGTGCGCGTGGTGGCGCCCTCGACGCTTTTGCCCTCCGGCATCGAGCGCATGGGCGTGACGGTGTTCCGCTCGATGCGCGAAGGGCTCGCCGGTGCCGACATCGTGATGATGCTGCGGCTGCAGCGCGAGCGGATGGACGGCTCCTTCGTGCCGTCGGTGCGCGAGTACTTCCACTATTTCGGGCTGGACGAGGAGAAGCTCGCCTTCGCCAAGCCGGACGCGCTCGTCATGCACCCCGGGCCGATGAACCGCGGCGTCGAGATCACGCCGGCGGTGGCCGACGGGCCGCGCAGCCTGATCGGCGAGCAGGTCGAGATGGGTGTGGCGGTGCGCATGGCGGTGCTCGAGGCACTCGCCGGCAACCTGCCGAACGGATGAGGCCGCGCGTGACCGATCCCCGGCCCCTGCCCTCGCCGCCGCTCGTCGTCAGCGGCGCCCGCATCGTCGATCCGTCGCGTGGCCTCGACGCCGTCGGCAGCGTCGTCGTCGTCGACGGCCGCATCGCCGCCGCCGGGCCGGAGGCGCTCAACCAGGGCGCTCCCGAGGGCGCGGAGATCCTCGACGGCCGCGACCTCGTGGTGATGCCGGGCCTCGTCGACATGCGCGTCTTCGTCGGCGAGCCCGGCCACGAGCATCGCGAGACGCTTGCGAGCGCCAGCCACGCCGCCGCCGTCGGCGGCATCACGACCATCGTGGTGATGCCCGACACCGATCCGGCGATCGACGACCCGGCGCTCGTCGACTTCATCCTGCGGCGCGCCCGCGACACCGCCATCGTGCGGGTGCACGCGATGGCGGCGCTGACCAAGGGCCTCGCCGGCCGCGAAACGACCGAGTTCGGGCTGCTGCAGGAGGCCGGAGCCGTCGCCTTCACCGACGGCCGGCGGGCGGTGACGAGCGCGCGCGTCATGCGCCGGGCGCTGACCTACGCCCGCGACTTCGGCGCCCTCGTCGCCCACCATGCCGAGGACCCCGAGCTCGTCGGGGCCGGCGTGATGAACGAGGGCGAGACGGCGAGCCGGCTTGGCCTTTCGGGAATTCCGCGCGAAGCCGAGATCATCATGCTGGAGCGCGACTTGCGCCTCGTGCAGCTGACCGGCGGGCGCTACCACGCGGCCCAGGTGAGCTGTGCGGAATCGGTCGCCGTGCTGCGCGCCGCCAAGGCGCGCGGCCTCGACGTGACGGCCGGCGTGGCGGCGACGCATCTGACGCTGAACGAGCTCGACATCGGCGCCTACCGCACCTTCTTCAAGCTGTCGCCGCCGCTGCGCTCCGAGGACGACCGCCGCGCCATGGTGGAGGCGGTCGCCGAGGGCATCGTCGACATCGTCGTCTCCAGCCACGACCCGCAGGACGTCGAGACCAAGCGCCACCCCTTCGCCGACGCCGCCGACGGCGCGATCGGCCTCGAGACGCTGCTGGCGGCCGGGCTGAGGCTCGTCCACGCCGGCGATCTCGGTCTGCTGCGCCTCGTCGAGGCGATGTCGACGGCACCCGCCCGCCGTCTGCGGCTGGAGGCCGGCACGCTCGCGCCGGGCGCCCCGGCCGATCTCGCGGTGGTCGACCTCGGCGCACCGTGGATCGTGCGCGAGGCCGACATCATCTCGCGCGCCAAGAACACGCCCTACGAGGGCGCCCGCTTCCAGGGCCGCGTCGTCCGGACCGTGGTTGCGGGCCGGACCGTGCACACCTACGCTCACGGCTGACCGCGCTCACGGCTGAACGCCCGCGAGCGGTCGAACCATCCCGGCAGGCCGTCCGGCGGAGACAGGAGATCAAGCCTTGCCGCCTGCAGAATGGTCGCTCGCCGCGCCGCTCGTCGCGCTCGCCCTCGGCTACCTGCTCGGCTCGATCCCGTTCGGGCTGATCCTGACGCGCCTCGCCGGGCTCGGCGACATCCGCGAAATCGGCTCCGGGAACATCGGCGCGACCAACGTGCTGCGCACCGGCAACAAGGCGGTGGCGGCGGCGACACTCGCCGGCGACATGCTGAAGGGGACGGCGGCGGTGCTGCTCGCCGACCAGTTCGACATGCCGGCGATGGTCGCCGGCGTCGGCGCCTTCCTCGGCCATCTGTGGCCGGTTTGGCTCGGCTTCCGTGGCGGCAAGGGTGTCGCCACCTATCTCGGCGTCCTGCTCGGCCTCGCCTGGCCGTTCGCGCTGGCGTTCGCCGGCATCTGGATCGTCGTTGCCTTCCTGTCGCGCTATTCCTCGCTGTCGGCGCTGGTGGCGAGCGCGGCGATCCCGGTGCTCCTCGGGCTGCTCGGGCGTTCGGATCTCGCCGGTGTGTTCGGCCTGCTCGGGGTGCTGCTCTGGTTCCGCCACGCCGCCAACCTCAGGCGGCTGATGGCGGGCACCGAGGGGCGCATCGGCGGCGACAAGAGCTGAGGCAACGGCCATGAGCGACGGTGCGATCCGGACCCGGCTCACCGACGCTCAACGCACCGCCTGGCTGCGGCTGATCCGCACCGACAATGTCGGGCCGGTGACGTTCCGCTCCCTCCTAAACCACTACGGATCGGCGGAGGCGGCGCTGGAGGCCCTGCCCGAGCTCGCGCGGCGCGGCGGCGGGGCACGGCTGCGCGTCGTCGGTGCCGCCGAGGCCGAGGACGAGATCGCGGCGACGCGGCGGATCGGCGGCGACGTGGTGGCGCTCGGCGAAGCCGGCTACCCGCGCGAGTTGCGCACCATCGAGGCGCCACCGCCGATGATCTCGGTGCTAGCGCGCACGGACGTTCTCACGCGCGCAGCGGTTGCCGTGGTCGGCTCGCGCAACGCCTCCGCCGCGGGCCGGACGATGGCGGAGCGCATCGCCCGCGGCCTCGGCGAGCACGGGCTCGTCATCGCTTCCGGCCTCGCCCGCGGGATCGACGCGGCCGCCCACGCCGCCTCGCTCACGACCGGCACCGTCGCCGTGCTGGCCGGTGGGCTCGACCACATCTATCCGCCGGAGCACGGCCCGCTGCTCGAGCGCATCGTCGACGAAGGCGGTGCGGCGATCAGCGAGATGAAGCTCGGCTGGTCACCGCGGGCGCAGGACTTTCCGCGCCGCAACCGGCTGATCTCCGGCATGAGTGTCGCCGTGGTGATCATCGAGGCGGCGCGACGCTCGGGGTCGCTGCACACCGCCCGCTTCGGCGCCGAGCAGGGCCGCGAGGTACTGGCGGTGCCCGGCTCGCCGCTGGATCCGCGCGCGGAAGGGTGCAACCACCTGATCCGCGAGGGGGCGACGCTGATCACCTGCACCGACGACGTGCTGGCGGCGATCCGGCCCCTGCTCGACCGGCTGCCGGACAGCCAGACGCCGCTCGAGGAGCCGCGCGGCGACGACGAGGGCTCGGCGGGCGATCCCGGCGAAAGCGGACGGGCGGCGGTGCTGACCGCGCTTGGACCGACGCCGGTGGCGGTCGACCTGATCATCCGCCATTCCGGCCAGCCGGCCGCCGCGGTGATGATCGTGCTGGTCGAGCTCGAACTCGCCGGCCGGCTGGAGCGCCATCCGGGTGGCCTCGTCTCGCTGCTGCCGGGGCGCTAGGGCGCCCCCCCCCGCTAGAAAGTCAGCGGCGAACCGCGACGCGGGCGTCGGCGGCGCGGGCGCTTGCCTCCTCCCTGGCGATGTCGAGGAGATAGGCGAGCATCTCGAGCCGGCTCGCCCGTGCCAGCAGGGCGAGCTCGGCCACCATCCTCTCGATGTAGGTCGCAATCTCGGTCGTGGTCGGCTCGTGGGTTTCGGACATCACAACCGCGCACCGCAGTCGAATGACGCGCACCAGGCGCGAACACGTTGACGATACTACAGATAGCGCGAATGATGCAACACAACCATACCGAGCGCCCTCTGCTTGCATTCCTCGCCGGCGGGGCCATTTGACAGGGCCCCGCCGATCCCCGATGGTCCGCGCGGCCCGCTCCTCCGAGCCCCCTTCCGCCTTCCGACCGACATAGGATCCGATGCGCGTCGTCATCGTGGAATCGCCCGCCAAGGCGCAGACGATCAATAAATATCTCGGTAGCGACTACCGGGTGCTGGCGTCCTATGGCCACGTCCGCGACCTCCCCGCCAAGGACGGCTCCGTCGACCCGACGGACGACTTCGCCATGCAGTGGGAAGTCGATGCGAAGGCGCAGAAGCGCCTCTCCGAGATCGCCAAGGCGGTGAAGGAGTCGGACGGGGTCATCCTCGCCACCGACCCCGATCGCGAGGGCGAGGCGATCTCCTGGCACGTCCTGCAGGTGCTGAAGGAGAAGCGCGCGCTGAAGGACCAGCCGGTCGAGCGCGTCGTCTTCAACGCCATCACCAAGTCGTCGGTGCTGGAGGCGATGCGCCACCCGCGCCAGATCGACGGGCCGCTCGTCGACGCCTACCTCGCCCGCCGCGCGCTCGACTACCTCGTCGGCTTCACGCTCTCGCCGGTGCTCTGGCGCAAGCTGCCCGGGGCCCGCTCGGCCGGCCGCGTGCAGTCGGTATCGCTGCGGCTGGTCTGCGACCGCGAGGCGGAGATCGAGGCGTTCGTCACCGAGGAATACTGGTCGATCATCGCCCAGCTCGATACGCCGCGCGGCGACGCCTTCGAGGCGCGCCTGACGGCGCTCAACGGCAAGAAGCTCGGCAAGCTGACGATCGGCAACCGCGGCGACGCGGACGCGGCGAAGGCGCTGCTGGAGGCGGCCACCTTCACCATCGCCTCGGTGGAGTCGAAGCCGCAGAAGCGCAACCCGCCGCCCCCCTTCACCACCTCGACGCTGCAGCAGGAGGCCTCGCGCAAGCTCGGCCTGCCGCCGGCCCGCACCATGCAGATCGCCCAGCGGCTCTACGAGGGCATCGACATCGGCGGCGAGACCGTCGGTCTCATCACCTATATGCGAACCGACGGCGTCGACATGGCGCCGGAGGCGGTCCAGCAGATCCGCAAGGCCATCCAGGAAAACCACGGCGGCCGCTATCTGCCCGACGCGCCGCGCCGCTACACCACGAAGCAGAAGAACGCCCAGGAGGCGCACGAGGCGATCCGCCCCACCGACGCCGCCCGTCATCCGAGCAAGGTCGCCCGCATGCTCGATGCCGAGCAGGCCCGCCTCTACGAGCTGATCTGGAAGCGCGCCGTCGCCTCGCAGATGGAATCGGCCGACTTCGAGCGCACCACCGTCGAGATCGTCGCCGAGGACGGCCCCCGCGGCGCCGAGCTGCGCGCCACCGGCACCGTCGTGCGGTTTGACGGCTTCCTGACGCTCTACCAGGAGGGGCGCGACGACGAGGAGGACGAGGAGGCCCGCCGTCTGCCGCCGATGAGCACCGGCGAGCGCCCGAGCCGCCGCGGCATCGTTGCCAACCAGCACTTCACCGAGCCGCCGCCCCGCTACACCGAGGCGACGCTCATCAAGAAGATGGAAGAGCTCGGCATCGGCCGGCCGTCGACCTATTCGGCGACCCTGACGGTGCTGCGCGACCGCGAATACGTCCGCCTCGACAAGAAGCGCCTGCACCCCGAGGACAAGGGCCGCCTCGTCACGGCGTTCCTCGAGTCCTTCTTCGATCGCTACGTCGAGTACGACTTCACGGCGAGCCTCGAGGAAAAGCTCGACAAGATCTCCAACGGCGACCTCGACTGGCGCGACGTGCTGCGCGACTTCTGGCGCGACTTCTCCGGCGCCGTCGAGGGCATCAAGGAGTTGCGCGTCTCCGAGGTGCTGACGGCGCTCGACGGGATGCTCGGCGACCACATCTTCCCGCCGAAGGCCGACGGCGGCGATCCGCGCGTCTGCCCGACGTGCGCGAGCGGACGGCTGTCGCTGAAGCTCGGCAAGTTCGGCGCCTTCGTCGGCTGCTCCAACTACCCCGAGTGCCGCTACACCCGCCAGCTCGCCCAGGCCGGCGACGGCGAGGGCAGCGCGGAGGCGAGCGGACCGCGTGAGCTCGGCACCGATCCGGCGAGCGGCCAGATGGTGACGCTGCGCGTCGGTCGCTTCGGCCCCTACATCCAGCTCGGCGACGGCGAGAAGCCGAAGCGCTCGAGCCTGCCGAAGGGCTGGGACGCCGCGACGCTCGACTTCGAGCGGGCGCTGGCGCTGCTGTCGCTGCCGCGCGAGATCGGCACCCACCCGGAATCCGGCAAGCCGATCACGGCCGGCCTCGGACGCTTCGGGCCGTTCGTGCAGCATGACGGCAAGTATGCAAACCTGCCGACGATCGAGGAGGTCTTCGAGGTCGGCATCAACCGCGCGGTGTCGCTGATCGCCGAGAAGGCCGCCGGTGGCGGGCGCGGGCGCGCCGGATCGACGCCGGGCCGCTCGCTCGGCGACCACCCGACGCTCGGCGGCCCTGTGACGGTGCGCGAGGGCCGCTATGGTCCCTACGTCAACCACGGCAAGGTCAATGCGACCCTGCCGAAGGGGACGGATCCCGCGACGCTCGCCATGGACGCTGCGGTGGTGCTGCTGGCGGAACGTGCCGCCAAGGATGGCGTTTCGACCAAGCCGGCGCGCGCGGCACGCACGAAGACTGCGGCGAAGCCGAAGGCCGCCGCCAAGCCGAAGGCCGCCGCGGCGGCTGGGAAGGCCCCCGCCAAGGCGAAAGCCCCGGCGAAGGCGAAGGCGCCCGCGAAATCGAAGACCGCCGGAGCGAAAGCCACCGGCTGACGCCACCCCAGAGAAGAGGACGCCCGGCTCCCTTGGCTCCATCCGACAGAGACGGCCGCAGGTCCGGCGAGTTCCCGAGCCGCGAGCAGATCCTCGCCTTCCTGGCGGAGCATCCGGGCGAGGCCGGCAAGCGCGAGATCGCCCGTGCCTTCGGCATCAAGGGCAGCGCGCGCATTCCGCTGAAGCGCATCCTGAAGGAGATCGAGGCTGAGGGCCTTGTCGTCCGGCGCGGAAAGCGGCTCGGCACGCCCGGCGCCCTGCCCCCGGTGGCGGTGCTGCTGGTCACCGGTCGCGATGCCGACGGAGAGCTCGTCGGCGAGCCCGTGAACTGGGAGCCGGAGGACGGCCCCGCCCCGCAGATCCCGATCATGCCGGAGCGCCACCGCTCGCCGGGGCCGACGCCCGGCGTCGGCGACAAGGTGCTGGCGCGCATCGCCGACGGTCCGCCCGGGACTGAGACGGGGCGCGTCGGCCGCGTCATCAAGGTGATCGCCCGCAAGCCGACCGCGGTGCTCGGCGTCGTCCGCCGTGTTGCCGGCGTGCCGGGCGGTCGCATCCTGCCGGTCGACAAGAAGCAGCGCACCGAGCTGATGGCCGACGACGAGGCGCTCGGCGACGCCGAGGACGGCGATCTCGTCGAGGTTTCGGTGCAGAAGGCCGGTCGATACGGCCTGCCGCAGGCCCGCGTCGCCGAACGCATCGGCTCGATCAAGTCCGAGCGGGCGGTATCGCTGATCGCCATCCACGCCCACGGCATCCCGCACCGCTTCCCCGAGGCCGTGCTGGAGGAAGCGGAGGCGGCGAAGCCCGCCCGCCTGACCGGGCGCGAGGACTGGCGCAAGCTGCCGCTCGTCACCATCGACCCGCCCGACGCCAAGGACCACGACGACGCCGTCCACGCCGAGCCGGACGCCGACCCGGACAATTCCGGCGGCTTCATCGCCACCGTCGCCATCGCCGACGTCGCCTACTACGTCAGGACCGGCTCGGCCCTCGACCGCGAGGGGCTCCTGCGCGGCAACTCGGTCTACTTCCCCGACCGCGTCGTGCCGATGCTGCCGGAGCGCATCTCCAACGACCTCTGCTCGCTGAAGGAGGGCGTCGACCGCCCAGCGCTCGCAGTGCGCATGGTGTTCGACGGCAGTGGCCGCCAGATCCGCCACACCTTCCATCGCGTGATGATGCGATCCGCCGCCAAGCTCTCCTACCAGCAGGCGCAGGCGGCGATCGACGGGCAGCTGGACGACCAGACGCTGCCGCTGCTGGAGCCGGTGCTGCGGCCGTTGTGGGAGGCGTACGCCTGCCTGAAGCGTGGCCGCGACGCCCGCGAGCCGCTCGACCTCGATTTGCCCGAGCGCAAGATCGTGCTGACCCCGGAGGGCCGGGTCGACCGCGTGATCGTGCCGGAGCGCCTCGATGCCCACAAGCTGATCGAGGAGTTCATGATCCAGGCGAACGTCGCCGCGGCGACCGAGCTCGAGAAGCACAAGACGCCGCTGCTCTACCGCATCCACGACAACCCGTCGGTGGAGAAGCTCGAGGGCCTGCGCGAGTTCCTGCAGACGCTCGACATCTCGCTGCCGCGAACCGGCAACATGCGGCCGTCGCAGTTCAACAAGATCCTCGCCCGCGTCGCCGGCACCGGCAACGCGCACCTCGTCAACGAGGTGGTGCTGCGCAGCCAGGCGCAGGCGGAGTACTCGCCGGCCAACATCGGCCACTTCGGCCTCAATCTGCGCCGCTACGCCCATTTCACCTCGCCGATCCGCCGCTATGCCGACCTCGTCGTCCACCGCGCGCTGATCCGGGCCCTCGGGCTCGGCAAGGACGGCATGCCGGAGGGCTTCGAGGCGCGGCTCGAGGCGATCGGCAGCGACATCTCGGCGACCGAGCGGCGCGCCATGGCGGCCGAGCGAGACACCGTCGACCGGCTGATCGCGCTCTGGCTCGCCGACCGCGTCGGCGCGCGCTTCACCGGGCGCATCTCCGGCGTCACCAAAGCGGGGCTGTTCATCGCGCTCGACGAGACCGGCGCCGACGGCTTCATCCCGGCGGCGACGCTCGGCCAAGACTACTTCCACTACGACGAGGCGGCGCGTGCCCTCATCGGCCGGGCGACCGGCGAGACGCACCGGCTCGGCGACGCGGTGGACGTGCGGCTCGTCGAAGCAGCCCCGTTTGCGGGGGCGCTACGGTTTGAACTGCTGAGCGAGGGTCGCTATCTGAAGGGAGCGGGCAAACGTCCGCCTTCGGCGCGCGGCGCTTCCCGCGGGAAGTCGCGTCCCGAGCGAGGACGAAAGACACGCAAATGACCACTCCGACTTCCCTCGATACCGCCACGACGTGGCCGGCCCCGTCGTCGAAGCCGCACCGCCCGCTGATGCCGGCGATGCTGCGCGGCGCGCGCGGGCGCTGCCCGGCGTGCGGCGAGCGTGCGCTGTTCGACGGCTACCTGACCGTCAAGCATTCGTGCTCGGCCTGCGGCGAGGAGTTTCACCACCACCGCGCCGACGATGCGCCGCCCTACTTCACCATCCTGATCGTCGGCCACATCATCGTCAGCCTGGTGCTGGCGGTCGAAGTCGCCTTCGTGCCGCCGATGTGGCTGCACGTGGCCCTCTGGGTGCCGCTGACGATCGCCTCGTCGCTGGTGCTGCTGCGCCCGATCAAGGGCGCCATCGTCGGGCTGCAGTGGGCCTTCTACATGCACGGCTTCGACCCCGACGCCGAGCCGGAAGACGCCGTCATGCTGCCGGTCGGTCACCCGCGTTGAACGACCTCGTCGACCGGCTGAACGCGACGGAACGGCGCCTGACGGCGCCGTATCGTCGTCCGGTCGACGCCGCGACCCTGCTGGTCCTGGACAAGACGGCCGGCGGCCCGATCCGCGTGATGATGGGCCGGCGCAGCATGCGCCACGTCTTCATGCCGGGCCACTACGTCTTCCCCGGCGGCCGGGTCGATCCGGGCGACTCGCGCGTCCGCCTCGGCGACGACTACGAACCCATGGTGCTCACGCGCCTGACGACCGCGATGCGGGCGCCGAAGTCCGCCGCCCGCGCCCGTGCTTTCGCGGTGGCCGCCATCCGCGAGGCCTATGAGGAGGTCGGGCTGTTCATCGCCCGTCCTGCCCCGCGCGGTCTCAAGGGCGAGGACTGGGCGGCGTTTTCCGCCCGCGGCCTCGTGCCGGTGCTCTCGCCGATCCGCTTCGTCGCCCGCGCAATCACGCCGCCCGGCCGGCCCCGCCGCTTCGACACCCGCTTCCTCGCCGTCTGGGCCGACGCCATCGCCGACCGCCTGCCCGAGGGCACCGGTCCCTCCGGCGAGCTCGAGGACGTGCAGTGGGTGGCGCTCGACGCCGTCTCGGAGCTCAACGTCGCCAGCATCCAGCAGGTGGTGATCGAGGAGCTTTCGCACCGACTGGCGGCGGACCCAGGCTTGCGTGAGGACCGGCCGGTGCCGTTCTATCGTTGGCTGGGCAAGGAATTCGTGCGCGAGGAAGTCTGAGCGAGCGTCGCCCGGCGGGGCCGACCAAGGTCGGCGCTTCACCGCGGGCTGCTCTCTGCTAAGGAAGGCCTGAAGCCGCCCGTCAGCGGCGCTGAGAACACGGGTGGGGGGATGTTTTCCAAGCTTCTGATCGCCAATCGCGGTGAGATCGCCTGCCGCGTCATCAAGACCTGCCGGAAGATGGGCATCGCCACGGTGGCGGTCTATTCCGACGCGGATCGCAATGCCCTGCACGTCGAGATGGCGGACGAGGCGGTGCACATCGGCCCGCCGCCGGCGACCGAATCCTACCTGCTGATCGACAAGATCGTCTCCGCCTGCAAGGCGACGGGCGCCGAGGCGGTGCATCCGGGCTACGGGTTCCTGTCGGAGCGCGCCGCCTTCCCGAAGGCGCTCGAGGCGGCCGGCATCGTCTTCGTCGGGCCGAACCCGCACGCCATCGAGGCGATGGGCGACAAGATCGAATCAAAGAAGGCGGCCGCCGCGGCGCGCGTCTCCACCGTTCCGGGCCACCTCGGCATCATCGAGGACATCGAGCGCGCGGTGGCGATCGCCGCGGAGATCGGCTTCCCGGTGATGATCAAGGCCTCCGCCGGCGGCGGCGGCAAGGGCATGCGCATCGCGTTCTCGCCCGACGAGGTGCGCGACGGCTTCGCCCGCGCCAAGGCGGAAGCCGCAGCCTCCTTCGGCGACGACCGGGTGTTCATCGAGAAGTTCATCACCAACCCGCGCCACATCGAGATCCAGGTGCTGGGCGACAAGCACGGCAACGTCGTCTACCTCGGCGAGCGCGAGTGCTCGATCCAGCGGCGCAACCAGAAGGTCGTCGAGGAGGCACCCTCGCCGCTGCTGGACGCGGCGACCCGCAAGGCGATGGGCGAGCAGGCGGTGGCGCTGGCGAAGGCCGTCGGCTACGATTCGGCCGGCACCGTCGAGTTCGTCGCCGGGCAGGATAAGTCGTTTTATTTCCTGGAGATGAACACGCGTCTTCAGGTGGAACATCCGGTCACCGAGCTCGTCACAGGCATCGATCTCGTCGAACAGATGATCCGTGTGGCGGCGGGGGAAAAGCTGCCATTCGCCCAGGACGACGTCCGCCTCGACGGCTGGGCGATCGAGACGCGGCTCTATGCCGAGGACCCGTTCCGCAACTTCTTGCCCTCGATCGGGCGGCTGACGCGCTACCGGCCGCCGCACGAGGACCTCGTCGACGGGGCGACGGTGCGGGTCGATACCGGCGTCGTCGAGGGCTCCGAGATCTCGATGTTCTACGACCCGATGGTGGCGAAGCTCGTGACGCACGCGCCGACCCGCCTCGAGGCGATCGACGCCATGACCGACGCGCTCGACGCCTTCATCGTCGACGGCATCTCCCACAACGTGCCCTTCCTCGCCGCGCTGATGGCGCATCCGCGCTGGCGCGAGGGCGCGCTGTCGACCGGCTTCATCGCCGAGGAGTACCCGGAGGGCTTCACCGGCGCGGCGATCGACGACACGACACAGGCGGTTCTCGCCTCGGCCGCCCTGACGATCGAGCTCGTCCGCCGCGAGCGCCTCGACCATCTCGGCGGGCGGCTGAAGCCGCACATGGGCGTCTTCCGCGAGAACTGGGTGGTGGAGCTCGCCGGCGAGCCGCTCGAGGTCGTGCTCACCGCCGGCTACCCGACCGTGCCGATCGAGCTCGACGTGCTGCTGCCGGGCGCCGAGCGGTCGGTGACGGTGACGTCCGAGTGGCGGCCGGGCGAGCCCTTGTGGACCGGCACCGTCGGCGGGCGGCAGGCGAGTGTGCAGGTGCGGCCGGCGCGCGGCGGGCTGTCGCTGTCGTGGCGCGGCGTCACCGTCTTCGCCCGCGTGATGACGCCGCGCACGGCGGCGCTTGCGGCGCTGATGCCGGAGAAGAAGGCCGCCGACACCTCGCGCTTCCTGCTCTGCCCGATGCCCGGCCTCGTCGTCGCGATCGAGGTGGCGGAGGGCCACGAGGTGAAGGCGGGCGACGTGCTCGCCATCGTCGAGGCGATGAAGATGCAGAACGTGCTGCGCGCCGAGCGCGACTGCACCGTCAAGGCGGTGAAGGCGAAGCCCGGCGACAGCCTCGCCGTCGACGCGGTGATCCTCGAGTTCGAATGATCGTGACGTTCGACTGACCCCGGAGTGCGAAGAAGGAGCGGGCGGATGAGCGACGCATCGCAGGCGGTGTCGGCGGGGGCCGCGGCGCCGGTCGAGTTCTGGTTCGACTTCTCCTCGCCCTACGCCTTCTTCGCCGCCCGCGAGATCGACGCGGTGGCCGCCCGCCACGGGCGCACGGTGACGTGGCGGCCGTTCCTGCTCGGCGTCGCCTTCCGCACGACGCGGATGGCACCACTCACCGAGCAGCCGATGCGCGGCGACTACGGCCGGCGCGACTGGGACCGGCTGGCGCGGCTGAAGGGCATCCCGTTCCGCTTTCCGACCGTGTTCCCGGTGAGCGGCGTCGCCGCGACGCGGATGTTCTACGCGATCGAGCGCGCCCATCCGGCCGCCGCCCGCGGCTTTGCGCTCGCGGCCTTCGATGCGGTGTTCTTGCATGACCGCGACGTCAGCGCGCCCGCGGTCGCTGCTGAAGCCGGGGCGGCCGTGGGCCTTGATCCCGAGGCGCTCGTCGCGGCCGCCGCCGATCCCGAGGTGAAGGAACTCACGCGCACCCGCGTCGACGAGGCGATGGCGCGCGGCATCTTCGGGGCGCCGTTCTTCATCGCTGACGGCGAGCCGTTCTGGGGCTGGGACCGGCTGCCGATGCTGGACGAGTGGCTCGCCCGCGGCGGCTGGTGAGAACAGGGCCAAGGCGATGGCCGAGTTGCACCTCCACCTCCTGATCCACGGCCGCGTGCAGGGCGTCGGCTACCGCGCGTTCCTGCAGGCCGAGGCACAGCGGCGCGGTCTCTCCGGCTGGACGCGCAACCTCAGCTCCGGCGAGGTCGAGGCGGTCGTCGCCGGACCGGCGGAGGCGGTCGAGGCGCTGATCGGGGCGTGCCGGAAGGGACCGCTCGGCAGCCGCGTCGATGGGATCGTCCGCAGCGATGCCGCAGCACCGCGGCCGACGGGGCCGTTCAAGGTCCTGCGATAGGCGGGGTGAGGCGAAGCCCCGGCGCCGACGCAGAGGTGACCTGAGCGCCCCAGCGGCGAACGGCGCCGCCTCGGGTCAGGCGCCGAGGCGGTCCTCGCTGGCCCCCACCGTCGGCCCGAACACTGTCTCGAACTCCGCCCGCAGCATCGAATCGACCTCCGGCATCGACACCGTCCGGCCGAGATCGACGAGGCTCGTCACGCCGTGGCGGCGGACGCCGCAGGGGACGATGCCGCTGAAGTGCTCGAGGTCGGGATCGACGTTGAGCGCGATGCCGTGGAAGCTCACCCACTTGCGCAGGCGGATGCCGATGGCGGCGATCTTGTCCTCGGCGTCGAGACCGCGATCGGGTCGCTGCACCCAGACGCCGACGCGGTCGGTCCGGGTCTCGCCGCGCACGTTGAAGCGACCGAGGGTGCCGATCAGCCAGGCCTCGAGCGCCGAGACGAGGCCGCGCACGTCGCGCTGGCGACGGGTCAGGTCGAGCATCACGTAGGCCACCCGCTGGCCGGGGCCGTGATAGGTGAACTGCCCTCCCCGGCCGGTCCGGAACACCGGGAACCGCTCGGGCGTCAGCAGGTCCTCGTCGCGGGCGCTGGTGCCGGCGGTGTAGAGCGGCGGGTGCTCGACCAGCCAGACCCGCTCGGCGGCGCGACCTTCGGCGATCGCCGCGGCCCGCGATTCCATCTCGGCGAGCGCCGCCTCGTAAGGAACAAGCCCGTCGGCGATCACCCACTCCACCGGCGCGGCGCCGCCATCGGTGCGCAGGAAGCGCACTGGCTGAATGGTCGCGGCGGGCGGCAGCACGGCCGCAGGGGCGTCGGTGGTGGACATGTCGATGCTGGACATGGGGTTAGTGACCACGCCCTGAAACGCCCCGCAAGGGGCCGGGCCTCGGCCCCGCTGCGGACCCGAGGTTCGGCGGCGACGGATCAGCGGATCGCGGCGCGCGGCAGCGGCTGGAACAGCTGCCGGCAGATAGTCGTGCAGGATCGTCCGCCGGCGCGCCATAAGCCTTGAATGCCCCGAAGCGATTTGTTACACGCTGCCGGCCGGCGATACCCGGATGCGGTGGTGGCGGAATTGGTAGACGCGCAGCGTTGAGGTCGCTGTGGGGCAACCCGTGGAAGTTCGAGTCTTCTTCACCGCACCAAAAGCAAAAGCCCGCTTCGGCGGGCTTTTTCTTTGCGCCCGTGCGCGTGTGGCGGGCGCTCCGGTTTCGACCTAGCTTCGGACGGCGGGGCCTATCGGCCGGCAGGGGGATGGAACGATGGGACTCAACGTGCAGGACCGCACTCTGATCGAGATGCGGGTCAGCAACGACGGCCCGAGCCAGGTCGTCGCCTACCTGATGTGGTTCTTCCTCGGGCTCTTGTCGGCGCATCGCTTCTATCTGCGTCGCCCGGGATCGGCGATCCTGCAGATCCTGACCTTCTTCATCGTCATCGGCTTCTTCTGGCTGCTGATCGACGCCTTCCTCATTCCCGGAATGGTGCGAGAGCGTCAGGACGAGATCCGTCGCCGCCTGACGATGGAAGCTCTGGCGAACCAAGGCGGAAACGCCTGACGGCTGGTCCCGAGCGGCCTCGTCAGTCGCCGGCGAGCGCCTTCTTCAGGGCCGAGCGGACGATGCGGACGGGCTTGCCGTCGTCGACGTCGGGCCGCTCGTAGGGCGGAAACTCCCAGACGATCACCTTCGGCGGCGCGTCCCGGAAGGTGTCCGAGCGCAGATAGGCCGCCATCGAACCCTCGAAGCCGCCCCCCTCCTCCGAGGCATTGAGGACGCGCGTCGACAGCGCCTGCTGGAGGAAGCCGGAGAAGTTCGGGTCGTCGTCGCCGCGGTGGCTGAAGCTGGTGCCGACGAGGACCACCTGCGGCGCCCGCTCGTCGAACAGGCCCGCCTCCGCGTCCGCCTCGGTGGTGCGGTAGAACGTCTCCTGCTCTGGCGGGACCTTGACGTCGCAGAGCTTCTCCAACGCCTCGCCGAGCTTCTCGTCGGCATCGCCGACGTCCCGGGGCTCCGTCGTGAAGGCGGCGCGGTCGAGCGTGGCTGCGAGCGGGAGCCCGGTGATCGTCTCAGCCGCCGCCTCGGCGGCGATGCGGGCTCCGTCCGACGACCAGTGAATGTCGCGGCGCAGGTAGAACGGCTCGCCGGCGCCGAGGTGTGCGCGGGCGCGGCCCAGCACGTCAGCGACGAGGACGCCGTCGGACCGCAGGTCGTCGAGCATCGCCGCGTAGCCCGCCTCGGCGGCGACGACGTCGTAGTCCAGCGCCTCGGCCTCGGCTTCGATCAGACGCGAGCGGTCGGCGACGGGGCGCGGCGGCGGCACGACGAGGACGACCTCTGTGCCTCGCTCGCGCAAGGCGGCGATCACCTTGAGAAGTTCCTTCTTCGGCCCGCTCTTCAGGGGGCCGTAGTCGCGCATGTCGATGCGGCTGCGGAACAGGAAGCCGTCAGAACCGGGGACGAGCAGCGCCAGGCTCTTGCTGCGATAAGCCGAGAGATCGCGCGCCTTCGCGCACACGAGCTCCGTCATGTCGGGCTGCGGCTCGGCGGCCGATAACGCGGGGGTGGCGACGAGGCACGCCAGGCCGAGCGTCGCGAGGCCGGGACAGAGGCGGCGCGGTCCAGTCATCAGAGCTCCCCGAGGCGGCTGCGAGCCGACGGCCCTGCCTAGACGCGGCCGGCGTCGAAAGCATGGCCGCGCCGTCGGTGACGCCAGCGGTTTTCAGGTGCTTCGGGCCGGGGCATCATCCGCGTGGCGACAGCCCGACCGGGGAAGGAAAAACCGTGCGCGTGACGGCGACAGGCGAACAGAAGACCGCGATCCTGGGCATCCTGAAGGGGATCGCGACCACCCACGGTGCGGGCAAGGCGACCGACGTCGATCGGACCACCATCGCCGCGGCGGCGACGATCATGCTGGACGCGCCGCAGCCCGCCTACGACACCCTGCGGCCCCCCACATCCGCGGACGCCACCGCCGTCCTGCCCCCCGGGTCAGAGGTCGCGAACGAGGCGGTGCGTCTCGCCACGGTGATGGCGCTGGTCGACGGCGTGCTCGATCCACAGAAGCTCGAGGCGGTGGTGGGCCTCGCCGCTGCCCTCGACATCCACGAGGACTATGTCGCCGATCTCGCCGATGCCGCGCACGGTCATCTGCAGGAGGCAATGGCGCACATGGTGCGCGAGAACATGGAGAGCGTGACCGGCAAGCCCTGGACGGGCGACACCACGAACGACGTGGGTGCCTGGGCGCTGCCCTATCGCGGCGATGATGCCGATCCGGCGCTCGCGGCGCGGTTCCTGGCGCTCGAGCACCTGCCGGAGACGACGTTCGGCCATCACTTCTTCACCCACTTCCGGGAGAACGGCTACGACTTCCCGGGTGAGCCGAACGGGCTCAACGCCGAATTCAGCGTGCCCCACGATTCGGCCCACGTGCTGGCGGGCTACGACACGAGGCCGGCCGGCGAGATCCTGACCTCGACCTTCACGGCCTCGATGCATCCGCGCAACGCCATGGCCGCGCACGTGCTGCCGGTGATCTTCAGCTGGCATCTCAACATCAAGTTCAATGATGTTGCGAAATCAGCGATCGGCGGCCTGCATCCGGCGCCGTTCTTCGACGCCTGGCAGCGGGGGTCGGCGATCAACGTCGACCTGTTCGCCCCGGACTGGGACTTCTGGGCGGCGGCGCCGGTCGATCTCGAAGCGTTGCGCCGCCGCTACGCGATCCCGCCCATCGGCGCGCCCTTGACCTGAAGCGCCGAGGCGAACGCGGGGGCGGTATCGCCAACGGCCATTAGCCTCTATGCAGGCGCACCGGCGCCCGCGGAAGCCTCCCATGTCCGAACACGACGCCCCCCTTCTTGAGCCCGAGACGGACCTGCCGGTGCGAGACGCCGACGGCGGGCTCGATCCGCGATTCGTCGCCGCCGTCGAGGATGCGATCGAGGCCTCCGACGTCGAGCGGCTGCGCGAGCTTGCCGGCGACCTGCATGAGGCCGACCTCGGCGAGCTCCTCGGCGTGCTGTCGCCTGACGAGCAGCCGCAGCTCGTCCGCCTGCTCGGCGACGATTTCGACTTCACCGCCCTCACAGAGATCGACGAGACGGTGCGCGTGCGCCTGCTCGAGGCGCTGTCGCCACGGGTTGTCGCCGACGGTGTGCGCGATCTCGATTCGGACGATGCCGTCTATCTGCTCGAAGACCTCGACGAGGACGACAAGCAGGCCATTCTCGAGCAGATGTCGGTGCCGGAGCGGCTCCGGCTCGTCCGCGCCCTCGACTATCCGGAGGAATCCGCCGGACGGCGGATGCAGACCGACTTCGTCGCGGTGCCGCCGTTCTGGACGGTCGGCCAGACGATCGACTTCCTGCGCGTCGACGACGACCTGCCGGAGACCTTCTACGAGATCTTCGTCGTCGAGCCGACCTTCCGCCTCATCGGCACGGTGCCGCTCGACCGGCTCCTGAAGGCGAAGCGGCCGACGAAGATCTCCGAGGTGATGCACGAGGAGCAGCAGATCGTCCGCGCCACCGACGACCAGGAGGACGTGGCGCGGCTGTTCAAGCGCTACAACCTCGTGTCGGTGGCGGTGGTCGACGAGGCACAGCGTCTGGTCGGCATGCTCACCGTCGACGACATTGTCGACGTCATCGAGGAGGAGGCGGAGGAAGACATCCGCGCCATGGCCGGCGTCGGCGACGAGGAGCTGTCCGATACCGTTGCCTACACCGCCCGCAGCCGCCTGCCCTGGCTCGTCATCAACACCGCGACGGCGTTCCTGGCGGCCTCCGTCATCGGCATCTTCGACGGCACCATCGAGCAGATGGTGGCGCTCGCCGTGCTGATGCCGATCGTCGCCTCGATGGGCGGAAATGCCGGCACGCAGGCGATGACGGTCACCGTGCGCGCGCTCGCCACCCGCGAGATCAGCCGCCGCAACGCCGGCCGCATCATCCGCCGCGAGCTCCTCGTCGGCCTCCTCAACGGCGTGGTCCTGGCGGCCCTCGTCGGCGGCGTCGCCGGCGCGTGGTTCCTCAACTGGGAGCTCGGCTGCGTCATCGCCGCCGCCCTCATCGGCAACCTGGTCGTCGCCGGCCTGTTCGGCGTGCTGATTCCCCTCACACTGAACGCCCGCAAGATCGACCCGGCCGTCGCCTCCGGCGTGTTTCTCACGACGGTGACCGACGTCGTCGGCTTCTCGCTCTTCCTCGGGATCGCGGCGTGGTGGTTCGGCCTCTGGTGAGGGCTCAGGCGTGGATGGCCTCGAGCGCGGCGCGCAGCGCATCCGGCAGCGGCACCGGTCGACGCGAGGCGCGATCGACGTAGACGTGCACGAAGTGGCCGTCGGCGGCCGCCGCGTCTTCGCCGCCCTGCCGGAAGACGCCGACCTCGTAGCGCACCGAGGAGGTGCCGATACGGGCGACACGGATGCCGACCTCGAGGATGTCCGGGAAGGCGAGCGGCGCGTGGTAGCGGCACTGCGTCTCAACCACGAGGCCGATGACGGCGCCCTTCTCGATGTCGAGGGCGCCGGCTTCGATGAGGTAGCGGTTCACTGCCGTGTCGAAGAACGAATAGTAGACGACGTTGTTGACGTGGCCGTAGACGTCGTTGTCCTCCCAACGCGTCTGGATGGTAGCGAAGCGCCGGAATCCGGTGCGATCCGGGCGGCTCGGACGGCTCACGCCGCCTTCTCCCACCGGCCGGAGGACGACTGCTTCCAGTAGGTGACGGCGTGGCCGGCGTCCTTCGCCTGCTTCCAGCGCAGCCGCGCCTCCGCCCGCGCCTCCTCGTCCTCGCCATCGAAGAGATAGACGACGCGATCGAAGGGCGTGAAGTCGCCGGGCTCGGCGCGGTCGACCAGGAACCGCACCGTGGCGGCGTTCGGCGTGTCTTGCCCGTCCGTCAGGAACACCGGCTGCAGGTCGCCCGGACCGTCTCGAGCCGTGCCATGCGGCAGGAAGGCGTCGTCGGCATAGGTCCACAGGTGCGAATCGAGCGCGTCGCGGCGCTCGACCGAGCCCGCCTGCACGACCGTGCGCCAGCCCCGCTCGAGACACTTCTCGAGCAGGGCCGGCAGCACGCGCTCCAGTGGCTGCCGGTCGAGATGGTAGAACAGCACCTCGGTCACGGCGGTCTCCAGGTGTCGGCTCAGGGCTTCTGCGGCGGGCCGAGCAGCGGCGTCTTCACCGGCGCCGCGGCGCCGATGAGGGCGACGAGCCCGTCGCCGCCCGCGATCGGGTCGAGCGTCTTCCAGTTGTTGGCGACCCACAGGTTGCCCGACGGATCGACCGAGACGCCGGTGAGGTGCTGGAACGCCTCGCTCCGGTAGCCGCCCTTCGGCGAGATGATGTCGCCCATCTTCGATCCCGGCGGGCAGGTCGCGGTGTTGCGGCCGCAGATGAGGTTCAGTCGCTTCAGCAGAAAGCTCGCGACCCAGACATTCTCGTTGCCGTCGAGGGCGAGGCCCCAGGCGCCGTCGAGGCTCGACACCGAGATCGGCTTGTCGAAGACGAAGTCGCCCTTCCGGTTGAGCACCCAGACGCCGTCGCGCAGGAAGTCGGCGACCCAGACGTTGCCGCCGCGGTCGACGGCGATGCCCTTCGGCGAGGATTTGTTGCCGAACTTGAAGGGCGAGGCGCCGAGGGCCGCGCCGTTCGGGCTTATCTTGGAGACGCTGCCCTGCTTGCCGGCGTTGGCGATCCACAGGTTGCCGTCGGGATCGACGGCGATGGCGAACGGCTTCTCGATGCCACCGGCGCTTA
The DNA here is from genome assembly GCF_046156265.1 of Pseudoxanthobacter sp. M-2. Classification (NCBI taxonomy): domain Bacteria; kingdom Pseudomonadati; phylum Pseudomonadota; class Alphaproteobacteria; order Hyphomicrobiales; family Segnochrobactraceae; genus Pseudoxanthobacter; species Pseudoxanthobacter sp. M-2. The sequence continues at coordinate 93,454 of NZ_JAWDIR010000004.1, read as the reverse complement.
CCACCTTCGTCTTGGTGCGGTCGCCGCCCTTGAAGCGGACGACGTGGTCTTCCTTGTTGCTCGAGGCCCAGACGTTGCCCTCGAAGTCGACGGTGACGCCCTGCGTGCCGTCGAGCTTGTCGGTGGCGAAGGCGGTCTTCGACAGCGGCTTGCCGAGGCGGTTGAACAGCGACATCGAGCCGCCGGCGTAGTTGCCGACCCAGACCTTGCTGTCGCCCGCCACCGCGATGCCCCAGCCCGAACCGTCGACGCCGCCGCCGACGATCGGGCTGCCGAACATCGGCCGGCCGATCGGGTCGAGGACGGTCAGTTGCTTGCCCGCCGTGGTGTCGGGCGGCATGAAGTTGTTGGTGACCCAGACGTTGGCGTCAGCGTCGAAGGCCATCGCGCCCGGCCCGTCGAAGCCGCCGGCGGTGAACTTGAGCGCGATCGTCCAGGCGACCGGGGCCTGCGTCAGGAAGGGCTTGTAGGGCGTCCTGGCGGGCAGGAGCGCGAAGACGTCGGCCGCAGCGGCGCCGGGTGAGAGCGCGATCGCCTGCGCCGCCGCCAGCGTATCCGTCGGCAGGTCTGCCCCCGGCTGCTGCGCGGCCGCGAAGAGGGCGTCGCAGTCGGCGGCGTCGCGGACGCAGCCGGAGAGGATGTCCGCCAGCGAGTTGAGCGTCGCGAGCGCCTCGGTCTTCGACCCGTTCGGCGCCAGCGCGATGGTGGCGGCCGGCTTTCCCTCCGACGTGACGAGGTTGAAGAACATCGCCCCGGCATTCGGCAGGCCCGGAGCCGGACCGGAGAGCTTTTTGCCGTCGAGGAACTGCGCGAACACGTATGCGGTCGCGACCGTCGAGAGTTCGTTGACCTCGAGGAAGCGCGGCGGGCCGGCAACGACGCTCGCGAGCCGGATGGCGCCGTTGTTGGCCGCGCCGCCCGTCGAGCCGCCGTCCGCGACGATATAGACGACAGCCGGCGCGCCGGGCGATTCGTACTGCAGGCGGAAGTTGCCCACCGCGTTGGTGGAGCCGGAGGCGAGCAGCGTCGGCGAGCCCTTGCCGGCCGAATAGAGCTTCACGTTGGAACTGGTGATCGGCACGGCGCCGGAGGCGACGCGGCCGAACAGTGTCACCTTCGCCGCCGAGGCGGGTTCCGCCGCCAGCTGAGTGGCGAACGCCGCCGTGGCGGCGAATGCCGCAATCTTCCAGACCTGCATGAACCCGACCCCCAGTCGATTCCGTCGCCGCCCCGGCGAGTATAGTCCGGCGGGGCGGCGACGCGAAAGCAAGCCGGCCGCTCCGGTTCTAGCCCTCGTAGTGGTCGGCGACGAGGCGGTCGAGAAGGCGCACGCCGAACCCGGAGCTCCACGAGCGGTTGATCTCCGTCTGCGGCGAGCCCATCGCGGTACCGGCGATGTCGAGGTGCGCCCATGGCGTCTCTCCGACGAAGCGCTTCAGGAACTGCGCCGCGGTGATCGACCCGCCATAGCGGCCGCCGGTGTTCTTGATGTCGGCCACCTTCGATTCGATCAGCTTGTCGTAGTCGGGCCCGAGCGGCATGCGCCAGACGAGCTCGCCCGTCGCCTGCCCTGCCGCCGAAAGCTGCGCCGACAGCGCATCGTCGTTGGAGAAGAGGCCGGCGTGGTGGTTGCCGAGCGCCACGATGATGGCGCCCGTCAGGGTCGCGAGGTCGACGACGAAGCGCGGCTCGAAGCGCTCGATCGCGTAGTGAAGCGCGTCGGCGAGAACGAGCCGGCCCTCGGCGTCGGTGTTGATGATCTCGATCGTCGTGCCGTTGCGGGCGGCGACGATGTCGCCCGGCCGCTGGGCGTTGCCGTCCGGCATGTTCTCGACGAGGCCGAGGATGCCGACGGCATTCACCTTCGCCTTGCGGCCGGCGAGCGCCGCCATGACACCGACGACGGCGGCGGCACCGGCCATGTCGCCCTTCATGTCCTCCATACCGGCGGCCGGCTTGATCGAGATGCCGCCGGTGTCGAAGACGACGCCCTTGCCGACGAACATCACCGGCTTGGCGCCCTCGTCGCCACCGTTCCACTTGAGGATGACGAGGCGCGGCGGCCGCGGCGAGCCCTGGGCGACGCCAAGCAACGCCCGCATGCCGAGCGCCGCGAGCTCCGGCTCGCCGAGCACCTCGACGCCGACGCCGAGATCGACCAGTTGCAGGGCGCGCTCGGCGAACTCGACGGGGCCGAGCACATTCGGCGGCTCGTTGACGAGGTCGCGGGCGAGCTTGACGCCGTCGGCGATCGCCTTGCGCGCCGCCCACGCCTCCTTCGCCCTGGCGTCGTCGCCGACCATCACGGTCAGCGCGATGTCCTTGGTGGCATCGTCGTCGTCGGCCTTCTTCGACTTGTAGCGGTCGAAGGAATAGGAGCGCAGCATCATGCCGAGGGCGACGTCGGCGGCCTGCTCGGGCGCGACGGCGCCTTGCGGCAGCTCCAGCACGATGGTGGCGGCGTCGGACTTGCCTTCGGCGACCCGGCCCATCACCGCACCGCCGAGACGCACCCAGTCGCTCTCCTTCAGCTCGCCCGCCGCACCGAGGCCGACGAGCGACAGGCGGTCGAGGTCGAGCCCGGTCGGGGTGACGAGATCGAGGCCGCTGAACAGCTTGCCCTTGAAGCGGGCGGCGGCGACGGCCCGGCGGATGATGCCTTCGCCCGCCTTGTCGAGCGCATCGCCTGCCGTTCCGAGTGCGCCGTCGGCCCCGGTCACGAGAACCGCGGACCTTGTCGCCGGCGTCGCCGGTGCAGTGAAGTCGAAATTGAGCGACGTCATCGAGACTCCTTGGGATACGGGAGGCGCGGCGCAGGCGCCTCCGGCGCTCGCGAGAGGATGGCGCGCCGGCACGGCCACAGCAAGGCCGGCAGGGCGCGGCAGATACCCTCCATTAACCAAGACGCGACATCCGCGCCACGCCGGGCCGCCGATCGACTCCCGCAAGCGCCCTCAGCCGTCCGACTGCGTTGCCACGGCCCGAGGGGAAGGAGTATCTCTCGTCGGCCCAAGGATGGTCTGATGGGATTGATCGAGCGCTACATCTTCCGGCGCGCCCTGGTGGCCTTCCTGGCGACGCTCACGGTTCTGACCGGCGTCGTCTGGGTGACCCAGGCGCTACGCCAGCTGGACCTCGTGACGGCGAAGGGCCAGGCGATCGGCGCGTTCCTCGCCATCACCGGGCTCGCGCTGCCCTTTCTCCTGTTGCTGATCGCGCCGTTCGCGGTGGTCATCGCGGCGATCGTCACGCTTGCGACGCTGAACGCCGACAGCGAGCTCGTGGTCATGCAGGCCTCCGGCGCGTCGCGCTGGCGGACGCTGAAGCCGATTCTGGCGATCGGTATCGCCGTCGGCGCCCTCGCCGCCTTCCTCACCTTCTGGGCGGCTCCGGCCGGTCTCAAGCAGGTGCGCGAGGCGCTGACGCAGGTGCGCATCGACCTCGTCGCCTCGATCATCCGGCCCGGCCGCTTCATCGAGATCGACGACGGCCTGACCTTCCACATCCGCGACCGCGGCGCCGATGGCGGCATCAGCGGCATCGTGCTCGACGACGAGCGCGACCCGGACCGGTCGATGACCTACCTCGCGAACGGCGGCCACATCGTCGAGGCACTCGACCGGACGCTGCTCGTCATGTCGAACGGCACCATCCAGCGGCGCATCCGCAAGGACGGCAGCCTGTCGATCGTCCGCTTCGACGCCTACGCCTTCGACCTCTCGAACCTGATGCCGGAGGAGAGCGCGCCGGTGTACCGGCCGAGCGAGCGCACGATCTTCGAGCTCGTCGCACTCGACGAGGCCGACGCCTACGTGCAGCAGAACCGCGGCCGCTTCCGCGCCGAGCTGCACGACCGCCTGTCGCAGCCGCTCTATCCTGTCGCCTTCGCGCTGCTGGTCTTCCTGTTCCTCGGCGAGCCGCGCACGTCGCGGCAGGGCCGTTCGATGGCGATCCTCGGCGCGATCGCGGCGGTGGTGCTGGCGCGCCTGGCGGGCTTCGGGGCCGGCACGCTCGCAGTCCGTTTCCCGGTGGCGGCAGTCGGCGTCTACGCGGTTCCGCTGGTGGCCATCGCCGGCTCGCTCGCCATCCTCCTGTCGGACCGCCGGGTGGCGCTGCCGGCCCCCCTCGCCCGCCTCGCCGATGCCTGCGGTGATCTCGTCGACGGCCTCGTCCGGCGGCTGCCGCGCCTGCCGAAGGGGGCGTGACGATGGTCGGCCGCACCCTGTCCGGCTATCTCGCGGGCCGCTTCACCCGCTGGATCCTCGGCGTGCTCGCACTCGGCGCGTTGCTGATCTTCGTGGTCGATTTCTTCGAGCTCGTGCGGCGCGCCGGTGAACGAGACGGCTTCTCCGTCGGGCGCGCCCTGGCGATGTCACTGTTGCGAACGCCGTCGCTGTCGGAGCGGCTGTGGCCCTTCGCCGCCCTCTTCGGCTCGATCGGCGCCTTCGTCGGGCTGGCGCGGCGCTCGGAACTCGTGGTGATCCGCTCCGCCGGCGTCTCGGTCTGGCAGTTCCTGGTGCCACCCGTCGCCGTCGCGGTCGTGCTGGGGATCGCCGTGACGACGATGCTCAATCCCGCCGGGGCGTGGCTGCGACAGAAGGCGGACGAGCTCGGCGTCGTCCTGCTGGGACGCGAGCAGGTGCTGGTCACCCAGACGGCGAAGGATCTTTGGCTGCGTCAGCGCGGCGTCGACGGCGACACCATCATCCACGCCCGCCAGATCCGCGAGGAAGGCGTCGAGCTCTACGGCGTCACCATCTTCTCGTTCGACACCGACGGCGGGTTCGCAGAGCGCATCGAGGCCGAATCGGCGCGGCTCGAGCCGGACCACTGGCGGCTCGCCAATGCCACCGTCTATGCGATCGACGCGGAGCCGAACCAGCACGAGAGCTTCCTCGTCGCGACCGACCTGCAGCCGGCGGAGATCCTGGAGACCCTCGGCCAGGCCGACGCGGTCTCGTTCTGGCGGCTGCCGACGCTGATCGACCGGGCGGCCCGCGCCGGGCTGTCGGTCTATCCCTACCGGCTGCAGTTCCAGTCGCTGATCGCCCTGCCGCTGCTGCTCGGCGCGATGGTGCTGATCGCCGCGACGGTCTCTCTGCGAGGGGCTCGTTTCGGCGGAACCGGCCGCCTCGTCGCAAGTGGCGTGGCCGCCGGCTTCGTGCTTTATGTCGCCACGGAGGTCGCGCGCGATCTCGGGGGAGTCGGCCTGGTTCCCCCAACCATTTCCGCTTGGTCTCCCGGGGTCGTCGCGGCGCTCCTCGGCGCGACTATCCTGCTCAATCTGGAGGACGGATGAGTCGGCCCCGGGCCGCAGGGTCGCTTGGTCGCCACCAGTCTGGCAGCACGGTCGCCGCGAGCGCCGTTGCCGCAACGGCAGTGCTGTGCCTGACGCTCGGCGGCGCGGCGGACCTCGCGGCGCAGACGCCCGAGCCGGCCACCACCACCGTTCAGAAGACGCAGAAGCCGAAGGCCGCCGGCAAGACCGAGTCGCCGGCGATGCGCGATGCGTCGGGCGCCCTCGGCTTCGATCCGGACCCGAACGCCCGCATGCTTCTGCAGGCCGACGAGCTCGTCTACGACACCCAGATCGACACCGTCTCCGCCGTCGGCAACGTCGAGATCTACTATCAGGGCTATACCCTGATCGCCGGCCGGGTCACCCTGGATCGCAAGACCAACCGGCTGCGCGCCGAAGACGGTGTGCAACTGACCGAGCCGGACGGTGCTGTCGTGACCGCGGTCGCGATGGATCTCACCGACGACTTCCGCAACGGCTTCGTCACGTCACTGCGGGTCGACACCATCGAACGCACGCGCTTCGCCGCCGAGAGCGCCACCCGCACGGATGGCGAAACGATCATCTTCGAGAAGGGCGTCTATTCCGCCTGCGCTTCCTGCCTCGTCGACCCGACGAAGAAGCCGCTCTGGCAGATCAAGGCCCGCCGCATCATCCACAAGAAAGACGAGCAGACGGTCTATTACGAGGACCCCTACCTGGAGTTCCTCGGCGTCCCGGTCGCCTGGCTGCCGTGGATGTCGCATCCCGATCCGACGGTGCGCCGCAAGTCGGGCTTCCTGGCGCCGTCGACGATCTATTCCGAGCAGCTCGGCCTCGGCGTCGCGATCCCCTATTTCTGGGCGCTTGCCCCCAACTACGACTTCACCGCCATCGTGACGCCGCTCTCCCGCCAGGGCGCCCTGGTCTCCGGGGAGTGGCGGCAGCGGTTCGTCACCGGCAGCTACATGGTGCGCGGCACCGGCATCTATCAGGCGGACCCGAACGCCTTCCGGAACACGGACGGCGATCGCGACTTCCGCGGCTCGATCGAAACCGAAGGCAAGTTCTGGCTCAACCCGCGCTGGAGCTGGGGCTGGGACCTCACGTGGACCACCGACCCGACCTTCGTGAAGGACTACCGTCGCCAGGGCAGCGGCCAGGACGAGGCCGTCTCGACGCTGTTCCTGAACGGCCTCGGCGACCGCAACTACTTCGACCTGCGCGGCTACGCCTTCCGCGTCTACCAGCAGAACACGCTGCTGGTGGATCCCGGCTATGCGCCGCCGCCGCCCTTCTCGGCTCCCGGTCTCGAGCAGCAGGAGAAGCAGCCGATCGTCCACCCGGTGCTGGACTATCGCGGCATCGCCGAGAACCCGGTCGCCGGCGGCGAGTTCGCCTGGACGACCAACCTCACCTCGCTCTCGCGCACCACGACCGACGCCTTCCTGGCACCGGGCAACGTCACGCGCTTCCGCGGTGTCGAGGGCACGTTCACACGCGCCACCGCGGACGTGTCCTGGCGCAAGCAGTACATCGACCCGATCGGCCAAGTGATCACGCCGTTCGCAGGCCTGCGCGGCGATGCGTTCTTCCTCGCCTCCGCCGACAATGCCGTTAAGCCGCTCCGGGACGAGGACTTCGTCGGCCGCGCTATGCCGATGGTCGGCATCGAATACCGCTATCCGTGGATGTTCGCGGCCAACTGGGGCACGCAGGTGATCGAGCCGGTCGCCCAGGTGATCGCCCGCCCAGACGAGACCTCCATCGGCGAGTTGCCGAACGAGGACGCGCAGAGCATCGTCTTCGACGACACCTCGCTGTTCGAGTGGGACAAGTTCACCGGCTTCGACCGTGTCGAAGGTGGCACGCGCGCCAATGTCGGCCTCGTCTACACGCTGCAGGGGAACTCCGGCGGCTCCATTTCGGCGCTGTTCGGCAAGTCGTTCCAGCTCGCCGGTCGCAACTCGTTCTCCACCGCCGATATCCTCAACTCGACCGCCTCCTCCGGCCTTCAGACGGACGCGTCGGACTACGTCGCCCGGCTCTCCGCCGATTCGCAGGCGGGCCTGCGCGTCGGCACCCGCGCCCGCTTCGACAACAACGACTTCGCCCTGAAGCGCGCGGAAGTCGCCGCGACCGGCGTGACGGGACCGCTCACCGCGCAGGTCGTCTACGCCTATCTCGGTCGTCAGCCGGGTCTCGGCATCCGCGACGACCGGCAAGAGGTGCAGAGTTCGGCCGCCCTGCGCGTCCTGCGCGATTGGCGCGTGTTCGGAACCATCCGCTACGATCTCGAACAGGACAACGTCGTCGCCAACGGCTATGGCCTCGCCTTCGACGACGACAGCTTCTCGTTGTCGCTCGCCTATGCCGAGGACCGTTCGGGGGCGACGGGTCTCGCCGTCGATCGGACGGTGTTCCTGCGCTTCGGTTTCCGCACCATCGGCGACCTCGATCTCTCGAGCGGCATCTCGCCCGACGATTGACCGGCCTGCCACCCGGGTCATCCTTTCGCCATATCGGCGCTGCAGCGAGTCGGATGGAAAGCGTCCGGACCGTTCGGCGCAAGGGGCCCGGAAAACGACATGAAAATCGCCAGGACACTCCTCGCCATCGGCCTGTGCCTCGCCATCGGCGGCGGCGTCGCGCAGGCGCAGACCTCGATCAAGGTCGTCGTCGGCAACCAGCCGATCACGAACTACGAGATCGCCCAGCGGGCGAAGTTCATCCAGCTGACGCAGCGCGTGCCGAACGCAACGAAGATGGCCACCGAAGAGCTGATCGACGAGAAGCTGCAGCTCGCGGAGGCGCGCAAGCGTGGCATCACCGTATCGGAAGGCGAGGTCAACGACGCCTATGCCGGCATCGCCTCCCGACTGAAGATGTCGCCGGACCAGCTGACGAAGGGCCTGCGCTCTGGCGGCGTCGACGCGAAGACCTTCAAGGACCGGCTGCGCGCGCAGATCGCCTGGGGGAAGGTCATCCGGGAGAAGTTCCGGGCGACGGTCGCGGTGACCGAGCAGGATGTGATCGCCGCCCTGCAGAGCAAGGTGGAGCCCGGCAAGGCAGGGGAGAAGGCGACGACGACGGAGTACGAGCTGTCGCAGGTGATCTTCGTCGTGCCTGCGAGTGCTTCCGCCGCGGTTGCGGCGCAGAAGCAGAAGGAGGCGGAGCAGTTGCGCGGTCGCTTCGCGTCATGCGCCGAAGGACTCGCCTTCGCCAAGGGCCTGCAGGGCGTCGTGATCAAGCCACTCGGCCGCCGCATGCAGTCCGATCTGTCCGACGAGAACGTCAAGATGCTCGACGAGCTGGCGGTGGGGCGCCTGACGCCGCCGCAGCGCACGGAGAACGGCGTCGAGATGGTCGCCCTCTGCAACAAGCGGGTCCTGCAGAGCGATGCTGCCGCGCGCGCGGCCATCGAGGGCGAGTTGCTCGACGAGCAGGGCAGCCTGATGTCGCGCCGTTACCTGCGCGACCTGAAGCGCAACGCCGTCATCGAGTACAAGTGACGCATCGGGTACAAGTGACGCCGGCGGGCGGCGCGGCCCGCTGACGGGATCGGGGCGACGGGGCGGATGGCGATCGACGAGCTACCGCCGCTGCGCGAGGTCATTCGCGCGCACGACCTGTCCGCCCGCAAGTCGCTTGGGCAGAACTTCCTCCTCGACCTGAACCTCACCGCCCGGATCGCGCGGTCAGCGGGCTCTCTCGACGACGTGACGGTCGTCGAGGTGGGACCCGGACCGGGGGGGCTGACGCGGGCCCTGCTCGCCTGCGGCGCCCGGCGGGTGGTGGCGATCGAGCGCGACCAGCGCTGCCTCGGCGCGCTCGCCGAGATCGCTGCCCACTATCCCGGCCGCCTCGAGATCGTCGAGGCAGATGCCCTGGCGGTGGACGATGCCGCTCTCGCGGGCGGCCCGGCGCGGATCGTCGCCAACCTGCCCTACAACATCGGCACGGCGCTGCTCGTCCGCTGGATCGAGACCGAGCCGTGGCCACCGTGGTGGCGTTCGCTGACGCTGATGTTTCAGAAGGAAGTGGCGCAGCGGATCGTCGCCTCGGTCGGCGATCCCGCCTATGGACGCCTCGCGGTACTCGCCGGCTGGCGCTGCCGCGCCCGCATCCTGTTCGACATCTCCCCGCGCGCCTTCACGCCGCCGCCGAGCGTGACCTCCTCCGTCGTGCACCTCGAGCCGATCGAGACGCCCCTGCCCTGCCGCGGCGCGGCGCTGTCGCGGGTGACGGCGGCCGGCTTCGGCCAGCGGCGCAAGATGCTGCGCCAGAGCCTGAAGAGCCTCGGCGTCGACACGCCCGCCCTGATCGAACACGCCGGCCTTAACCCCACAGCGCGGGCGGAGGAGATCGACGTGACAGGCTTCGTGGCACTCGCACGCGGGCTCGATGCGATGACGGTGCCCGGGTCGAGAATCTCAGCAAGCTGAACGGGGCAGACGGACTCCGGCCTAAAGCCCCGCCTGCAGCGTCGCGATGAAGTCGGCCAACCCCGTCAGACGCTCGCGGCGCAGGCGCTCGGCGACGACGATGGCTTTCAGCCCGCCATAGGCGCGCTGCAAATCGTCGTTGACGATGACGTAGTCGTACTCGCCCCAACGCTCGAGCTCGGTGCTCGCGTTCGTCAGGCGATTGGCGATGACCTCCGGCGCGTCTTCCGCCCGCCGCTCCAGACGCTGCCGCAGCTCCGCGGCAGACGGCGGAAGCACGAAGATCGAGACGACGTCCTGAGGCACCGCCTCGCGGATCTGGCGCGCCCCTTGCCAGTCGATGTCGAACAGCACGTCGAGGCCGCTCTCCAGGGCCTGATCCACCGTATCCTTCGGCGTGCCGTAGAAGTTGCCGTGCACCTGCGCCCACTCGAGCAGTTCGCCGCGGTCGCGCATCTGCTCGAACTGGCGAGCAGTCAGGAACCGGTAGTCGACGCCGTCGATCTCGCTGCCGCGGCGCGCACGCGTCGTCACCGAGACGGACAGGGTCAGCCGGCCGTCCTCCTCACGGTCGCGCAGGAGGTTGCGCGCGAGCGTCGACTTGCCGGCGCCGGAAGGCGACGACAGCACGAGCATCATGCCGCGACGGGCGATCGAGGGCGCGGGGGTCGTCAACGCTTCCTCCAGGGGGCAGACGGGGCGCCGGACGAGCCGGCGTCCCTCATTCGAGGTTCTGGACCTGTTCGCGGAACTGCTCGATCGTCGCCTTCAGCTCGAGGCCGATGCGCGTTAGCTCGGGATCGTTCGACTTCGAGCACAGCGTGTTGGCCTCGCGCCCGAACTCCTGGGCGAGGAAGTCGAGCCGCCGCCCAACCGGGCCGGCCTCGGCGAGGAGGGCGTGCGCCTGGCCAACGTGGGCGAGAAGACGGTCGATCTCCTCCTGCACGTCGGCGCGCGAGGCGATGAGGGCGGCCTCCTGGTGGAGACGCTCGGGATCGAGGGCGGGTGCGGCGTCGAGGATGCGGCGCAGTTGTTCCGTCAGGCGGGCGCGGATCGCGTCCGGGCGCCGGCCCTCCGTCGCCGCCGCCGCTGTCGCCAAGTCCTCGAGGCGCGCGAGCTGCGCCCCGACGACTGCCGCCACGGCCCTGCCTTCCGCCTGGCGCGCCCCGACGAGGGCAGCGACCGCCTCGTCGAGCCCGGCCAGCACGTCCCGTCGCAACGCGCGATCGTCGTCTTCGCTTCGTGTCGCGTCAATCGGCTCGAGGACCCCCCGCAGCGCCAGCAGCCCGTCGGCCGAGACCGTCGCCGACGGCACCCGCGCCCGCACGCGCTCGGCCGCGTCGATGACGGCAGCGAGTGCCGCCTCATTGAGACGGAAGCCTCCGGCGGACACCGTTTCCACCGTCAGCGTGCCACCGATGTTGCCGCGCGCGAACGCCTTGGCGATACGGCCGCGTGCTTCCCCCTCGACGTCGTCGAAGCCCGGCGGCAGGCGCAGCCGCAGTTCGAGCCCGCGCCCGTTCACCGAGCGCAGCTCCCACACCCACTGGCCGGTGGCGGACGCTCCGGAGGCGCGCGCGAAGCCGGTCATGCTGGAGACGGTCTTGCCGGAGCCAGTCATGGCGCACACCCCCCGCACCCGCATCCCGAAGCGGCCCCGAACCGACCCTCGCGCGGACTGCGCCGGCGCATCAGTTGGCCGGAGCGGCCGGCTGGGCGTCGCGGCGCTGCTGCTCGATCTCCCGCCAGCGGGCGACGTTGCGGTTGTGCTCGTCGAGCGTCACCGCGAAGACGTGTCCGCCCGTTCCGTCGGCGACGAAATAGAGGTCGTCCGTGCGAGACGGGTTCGCCACCGCCTCGAGCGATTCGCGGCCGGGATTGGCGATCGGCCCCGGCGGCAGACCGTCGATCTGGTAGGTGTTGTAGGGGTTCGGCCGCTGCAGGTCCGATCGCAGGATGGTGCGGGGCCGCAGCCACGCCGTGCCGCCGTAGATCCCGTAGAGGATGGTCGGATCGGACTGCAGCCGCATGCGCTTGTTCAGCCGGTTGATGAAGACGCCGGCGACGCGCGTGCGCTCATCCGCCTTGCCCGTTTCCTTCTCGACGATCGAGGCGAGGACGACGAGTTCCTCCGGCGACTTGATCGGGATCTCCGGGTTGCGACGCGCCCAGATGTCCTCGAGTGCCTGTTCCTGCGCGCGCTGCATGCGGTCGAGCATCTGCTGGCGCGTCGTGCCGCGGGTGAACTTGTAGGTCTCCGGCAGCAGCGCGCCCTCGGGCGGGATCGTCGCGATGGAACCCGAAAGGATGGGATCCTGGTTCAGCCGCTCGACGATCTGGGCGCTCGTCAGGCCTTCCGCGACGGTGAAGGAGTGCTGCACCGAGCGGCCGGCGATGATCGTCTCCATCACCTCGCTCATGCTCATGTGGGCGCGGAAGAGATACTCGCCCGCCTTGAGCTGGTCTTCCGTGCCGTAGAGCTTCGAGACGCCGAGGAAGACCCACGGATCGCTGATCACGCCGTGCGAGGCGAGCGTTTCGGCAATGGCATTGAGGCCGGAGCCGGGGGAGATGATGACAGCCCGATCCTCGCCCAGCGGGCCGGGCTCGGTGTACTCGACGCTACCCCAGTAGGCGAGGGCGCCGACGCCGAGGACGGCGAACACGGCCATCGTCAGCACGAAGTTCATGACGATGACGAGCGGGTTGCGGGCGGCCCGGGAGCGCGTCGGCGGCGGCGGCGCCTGCTCCGGATGGAGCGCTTCGCGCGGACTGCGCGGCGTCGGTCGCGGCGGCCGCGGCCCCCGCGGTGGCGGCGTCGTGTAGTCGTCCTCACTCATGACGGCGCAGCTTCCTCCGGCTCCCGACCGTGGACAGGTCCGCCGCCCTGCGGCCGACCGGGCTGCCCTTCGGCGGCCCCTCACTGGTGCCGCCGTCGATCGACATCATTATGGCACGCGGACCGACGAGCCGGCCTTACGCATCAGGTCTCGTACTGCCGGAATACCAGGGAGGCGTTCGTGCCGCCGAACCCGAAGGAGTTCGAGAGGACCGTCCGCACCCGCTGCTTCTTCGCGCGATGGGGAACGAGATCGATCGGGGTCTCGACCGACGGGTTGTCGAGATTGATCGTCGGGGGCACGATCTGGTCGCGGATCGCGAGCACCGAGAAGATCGCCTCGACCGACCCGGCGGCCCCGAGGAGATGACCCGTCGCCGACTTCGTCGACGACATCGACAGCGTCGCGGCGGCGTTGCCGACGACGCGCTCGACGGCGGCGAGTTCGATGGTGTCGGCCATCGTCGAGGTGCCGTGCGCGTTGATGTAGTCGAGGTCGCCGGCCGAGACGCCGGCCCGCTTCATCGCCGCCGTCATGCAGCGGAAGGCGCCGTCACCATCTTCGGAGGGAGCGGTGATGTGGTAGGCGTCGCCGGACATGCCGTAGCCGATCACCTCGGCATAGATGCGGGCGCCGCGCGCCAGCGCATGGTCGAGCGACTCGAGCACCACGATGCCCGCCCCCTCGCCCATGACGAAGCCGTCGCGATCGCGGTCGTAGGGGCGCGAGGCCTCGGTCGGCCGGTCGTTGAAGCCGGTCGACAAGGCCCGTGCGGCGCTGAAGCCGGCGATCGCCAGCCGCCCGATGGGCGATTCGGTGCCACCGGCCACCATCACGTCGGCGTCGTCGAGCGCGATCAGGCGCGCGGCGTCGCCGATGGCGTGGGCTCCGGTCGAGCAGGCCGTCACGACGGCATGGTTCGGCCCCTTCAGCCCGTGCCGGATCGACACGTAGCCGGAGGCGAGGTTGATCAGCCGGCCCGGGATGAAGAAGGGGGAGATGCGGCGCGGCCCGCGGTCGCGCAGCGTGATGGAGGCGTCCTCGATGCCGATCAGGCCGCCGATGCCGGACCCGACCAGCACACCGGTGCGGATCTGGTCCTCGTAGCGGGTCGGCTTCCAGTCGGCGTCTTCGAGAGCCTGCTGGGCAGCGGCGACGGCGTAGACGATGAACTCGTCGACCTTCCGCTGCTCCTTCGGCTCCATCCAGTCATCCGCCCTGTAGGTGCCGTTCGTGCCGTCACCCCGAGGGATCTGGCACGCCACCTGGCACGGCAGGTCGGAGACGTCGAAGCTCTCGATACGCGAGGCTCCGCTCTCGCCGGCAATGAGACGCGACCATGTCGCGTCCACGCCGCAGCCAAGCGGCGTGATCATTCCGAGACCGGTTATGACCACTCGTCGCATCGATCAGGACGCCGTTCGCTTCAAAGGAATGGCTCGTGCAGGCGACCCGAGGGCCGCCGGCGCGCGCTCCAGACGCCGTATCAGTTGGCGTTCTTCTCGAGGAACTTCACCGCGTCGCCGACGGTGAGGATCGTCTCGGCGGCGTCGTCGGGGATCTCAACGCCGAACTCTTCCTCGAAAGCCATCACGAGCTCGACGGTGTCAAGGCTGTCCGCTCCGAGATCGTCGATGAAGCTCGCATTCTCGGTCACCTTCTCGGCGTCGACGCCGAGGTGCTCGATCACGATCTTCTTCACCCGCTCAGCGATGTCGCTCATGCTCAGTCCTCGATTGGTTTCGTTCGGTTCACACAGGAGTCCGTTGGCGTCCGGATCTCGCTCGTTCACGTGGGAAGATTTGGGAGACCCCAGAGCTCCGTCGGATCACCCACGCATGGCGACAGGCCAGCATCGGGCGTTCCGGGATCGGAAGCCGCGCTCGGCCGGGGCTAGGTAACACACTTTCCAAGCCATTGCCAGCGCACCTCCAGACCCGCCAAGGGTCGGTTTCCGCACGGAAAACTCCGTTCAGACCATGGCCATGCCACCGTTCACATGGAGGGTCTGACCGGTGACATAGGCCGCCTCGTCGCTGGCGAGATAGACGCAGGCCGCCGCGACGTCGTCGGGGGTGCCGAGGCGCCCGGCAGGCACCGCCGACAGGATCGATTCGCGCTGCTTCTCATCCAGCACGTCAGTCATGGCGGTGGCGATGAAGCCCGGCGCGACGGTGTTGACCGTGATGTTGCGGCTCGCGACTTCCTTGGCCAGCGCCTTGGTCATGCCGATCATGCCGGCCTTCGCAGCGGCGTAGTTGCCCTGGCCGGCATTGCCGGTGACCCCGACGACGGACGTGATCGCGATGATACGGCCGTGGCGACGGCGCATCATGCCGCGCAGCGCCGCCCGGGCGAGGTGGAAGCCGGCCGTGAGGTTCACCTCGAGGACGGCGTCCCACTCCTCGTCCTTCATCCGCATGAACAGGTTGTCGCGGGTGATGCCGGCGTTGTTCACCAGGATGTCCACCTGGCCCATCGCGGCGTCCGCAGCCGGGAACAGAGCCGCCACCTCGGCGCGATCGGCGAGATTGGCCGGCAATACGTGGACGCGCTCACTGAGGCGCTCGGCGAGGGCCTCGAGCTTCTCGCGCCGCGTGCCGGAAACGGCGACGACGGCGCCGCGGGCGTGCAGGGCCGCGGCGATCGCCTCGCCGATGCCGCCACTCGCGCCGGTGACGAGGGCACGGCGACCCGTCAGATCGAACATGTCAGCCACTCCGTCAGCCGGCGAGACGTTCGCCGAACGCCTCGACATCGGCGGGTGTGCCCACGGCGAAGGCCCGCGCATCCCTGGCGATCCGCTTCGCGAGACCCGTCAGCACCGTTCCGGCGCCGATCTCCACGAAGCAGTCGACACCGCCGGCCGCCAGCGCCGCGACGCTCTCGCGCCACCGCACGGTCCCGGTCACCTGCTCCACGAGAAGCCGGCGGATCTCGGCGGGGTCGCTGACGGGAGACGCGGTGACGTTGGCGTAGAGCGGCACCACCGGTGCCCGCACGGTCGCCGACGCCAGCGCCTCGGCCATGACCTCGGCCGCCGGCGCCATCAGCGAGCAATGGAAGGGCGCGCTGACGGCGAGAAGCACGGCCCGCTTGGCGCCGCGGGTCTTGGCGAGGGCGACGGCGCGCTCCACCGCGGCCTTCGAACCGGAGAGCACGACCTGCCCCGGCGCGTTGTCGTTGGCGACGTCGCACACCTCGTCTTCGGCCGCCTCCGCCGCCACCGCAGCGGCGACTTCGAGATCGACGCCGAGGAGGGCGGCCATGGCGCCTTCTCCCGCGGCGACGGCGCTCTGCATTGCGAGACCGCGCGCACGCAGCAGCCGCGCGGCGTCGGTGACGGAGAGGCTGCCGGCCGCGACCAGCGCGGAATATTCACCCAGCGAATGGCCGGCGACGAAGCTCGCCATGGCCTTCACATCGACACCCGTCTCCTCGAGCGCCCGCAGCGCCGCGATCGACGTCGCCATCAGCGCCGGCTGGGCGTTGGCGGTGAGGGTAAGTGCGTCCTCAGGTCCCTCGAAGATCACCGTCGAGAGAGACTCGCCGAGCGCCTCGTCCACTTCCTCGAAGACCCGGCGTGCCGCGGCGTAGCTCTCGGCGAGCGCGCGACCCATGCCGACGCTCTGGCTGCCCTGGCCGGGAAACGTGAAGGCGGTTGTCATGGCGATCTGATCGGGTCCTGATCTTCGCGAGAACGGGCGGCTCAGGGGCGCCCAACGGGGACGCCTACCGGGGCCGTCCGGCGGCGCGACAAAGGCGCCTCGGTTCCGGGAAGTCAAGTCCGACCCGCCATCGCCCACCCCGTGCGCCGCCCGTGCGGCAAACTGGTGACGTCTGATTCGCCCGCACGCCTTGCATCCGCCGCAAGTCCGGTTAAAAGCACGCTCGATGCACTGGCTCCGGCCGGGGGCTGAACGGACGGCTGTCGCCGATCGGACTTGTTCCGGCGGCGCGGCGGCGGGTGGCGCGATCACCCATCGTCCCGTGTCTCCGCTCGCGAAGACGACGCAACTCGACGCCTTTCCCAATGGAGGCTTCGACGAGGCTCCGCGCCGGCCGTGCACGTGAACGAGGAAAGGCGGCAATCCATGCCACTCTACGAACATGTGTTCATGGCTCGACAGGACGTGTCGAGCCAGCAGGTCGATGCGCTGGTCGAGCAGTTCAAGGGCGTCATCGAGCAGAACGGCGGCCAGATCGCCAAGGTCGAGAACTGGGGCGTGAAGCCCCTCGCCTACCGCATCAAGAAGAACCGCAAGGCGCACTACGCCCTGATGAACATCGACGCCCCCCCGGCCGCCGTGGCCGAGATGGAGCGCCAGATGCGCATCAACGAGGACGTGCTGCGCTATCTGACGATCCGCGTGGAAGAGCACGAGGAAGCGCAGTCGGTGATGCTGCAGAAGCGCGACCGTGACGACCGCCGTCGCCGCGACCGCGACGACTTCGGTGGCGGCCGTGATTTCGGCGGTGGCCGTGATCGCGATCGCGACCGTGGTGAGCGCCGTCCGCGGCGCGACGACGACGCCGCCGGGCAGGAGTAAAGCGTCATGGCCGTTGATATCGCACAGCTTCCCACCCGCCGCCCGTTCTTCCGCCGCCGCAAGACGTGCCCGTTCTCCGGCGCCAATGCGCCGAAGATCGACTACAAGGACGTCAAGCTGCTGCAGCGCTACATTTCCGAGCGCGGCAAGATCGTCCCCTCGCGCATCACCGCGGTGTCGCAGAAGAAGCAGCGCGAGCTCGCCAAGGCGATCAAGCGCTCCCGCTTCCTCGGCCTGCTGCCCTACGTCATCCGTTGAGATCGCGGCGCCGGGCGGGTGATCCGTCCGGCGCATCCGCGATTTCGGCCTGGGGCCGGAGCCCGACCGTGGCGTCCGGTCTCTAACCGTCCGAACCGGGCGGGACAGTCCACAGGAGAAAACCCATGCAAGTCATCCTGCTCGAGCGGATTCCGAAGCTCGGCCAGATGGGCGACACCGTGCGCGTGCGCGACGGCTTCGCCCGCAACTTCCTGCTGCCGAAGGGCAAGGCGCTGCGCGCCACCGCCTCGAACAAGGAGCGCTTCGAGCACGAGCGCGTCCACCTCGAGGCGCGCAACCTCGAGCGCAAGAGCGAGGCCCAGGCCGTCGGCGAGAAGCTCGAGGGCAAGTCCTTCACCGCCATCCGCCAGGCCGGCGAGACGGGCCAGCTCTACGGCTCCGTGACGACCCGCGACATCGCCGACGCCATCGAGGCGGACGGTTTCTCGGTCAACCGCACGCAGGTCGACCTGCAGCAGCCGATCAAGTCGATCGGCCTGCACACGGTCCGCATCGTGCTCCACCCGGAAGTCGTCGTCTCGGTGACGCTGAATGTCGCCCGCTCGGCCGACGAGGCGGAGCGCCAGGCGCGCGGTGAGAGCCTCAACCAGCGCGACCGCGACTCGGGCTTCGAGTTCGAGCCGGAAGAGGATGAGGGCGAGGGTGACGATCGCGGCGAGAGCGCCGAGGCCTGATTCGTCGCCGGGCGGGTCCGTCCCGCTCCGTCACACGCCTGAAGCAATCGAGGACGCGGCGATCGACGCCGCGTCCTTTTCGCGTTTGCACGCACCCACTTGAGTGGTGCGCCTCGCGCGAATACCATCCGGGTCCGTACCGAGGTTTGCGCCTTGTCCCGCGCTCGGGGGCCGGAAATGATTCGTGTGCTGGAAGCCATCCTGTCGCGGGCGGTGACGCACGGGGCGCTCGAGATCGTCGGTTCCGACGGCCGATTGCGTCGTTTCGGCGACGGCATGGGAAACCCGGTGCGGGCGCGCTTCGTCGACGCGGCAACCGAGCGTGCCATCGTTCTCGACCCCGAACTGAAGTTCGGCGAAGCCTTCATGGACGGCAAGATGATCGTCGAGCAGGGATCGATCTACGATCTCCTCGACGTCCTGCTCGGCAACCTGCGGGGCGATTCGCAGCCGACCTGGCCGGCGAAGCTGCGTGGCATGTGGCGGGTGGCGACGCGCCGCCTGCGCCAGCACAACACCGAAAAGCGCGCGCGCCGCAACGTCGCCCACCACTATGACCTCGACGGCGCCCTCTACCGGCTCTTCCTCGATGCCGACCGGCAGTATTCCTGCGCGTACTTCGAGCAGCCGAACGACGACATCGAGAGCGCGCAGCTCGCCAAGAAGCGCCACCTCGCCGCCAAGCTGATGATCTCGCCGGGCCAGAGGGTTCTCGACATCGGCTGCGGCTGGGGCGGCCTCGGCCTCTATCTCGCCGACGTCTGCGAGGCCGACGTCACCGGTGTGACGCTGTCGGAGGAGCAGTACGGCGTCGCCAATGCGCGCGCCGCCGAGCGCGGCCTGTCCGATCGCGCCCGCTTCGAGCTGCGCGACTACCGATCCCTCGAGGGCCCTTTCGACCGCATCGTCTCGGTCGGCATGTTCGAGCACGTCGGCGTCGGCCATTTCGACGAGTACTTCGCCAAGGCGAAGCAACTCCTGAAGCCCGACGGCATCATGGTGCTGCACTCGATCGGCCGATTCGACGGGCCGGGCGACACCAACTCCTGGATCCAGAAGTACATCTTCCCCGGCGGCTACATCCCGGCGCTGTCGGAGGTGGTGCCGGTGATCGAGCGCCAGCGGCTGATCACCACCGACATCGAGATCCTCCGCCTGCACTATGCCGAGACGCTGAGGGCGTGGCGCGAGCGCTTCCTGGCACGGCGCGAGGAGGCGAAGGCGCTCTATGACGAGCGCTTCTGCCGGATGTGGGAGTTCTATCTGGCGGCGTCCGAGACGGCCTTCCGCCACCAGGACATGATGAACTTCCAGATCCAGTTTGCCCGCCACCAGCACGCCGTGCCGCTGACGCGCGACTACATCTTCCAGGAGGAGGAGCGGCTGCGGGAGCGCGAACAGGCCCGCACGTCGCTGCGTCTTGCCGGCGAATGAGCGGGAGCGGCCCTGGCGCCCGCGTCAAGGGGCGACGAATCGCCTAACCTCGGAAGTGGCGGCCACGGGAGTTTAGCGGGGACAACCGGTCCGCGGGGCTGGCCGCTCCCGACCGCGTCACGGTAACTCGGTCGGCCGCCGTTCCGAGGACGCCCGAACCGCCATGGAAGCCACCGCCCGCAAGCTCGACACCGCCGCCTTCAACCGGCTGCCGCCGCACAACGTCGAGCTCGAGCGCCAGCTGCTCGGCGCCATCCTGATGAACAACGAGACCTTCTACCGGGTCTCCGACTTCCTCGAGGCGAGCCACTTCTTTTTCGAGGCGCACCGCCGGATTTTCGAGAAGACGTCGCAGCTGGTGCGGGCCGGCAAGAACGCCTCCCCCATCACCCTGAAGACCTTCTTCGCCGCCGACGAGCAGATCGCCGACCTCTCGGTGACGCAGTACCTGCTGCGCATGGCCGCCGACGCCACGACGATCATCAACGCCGAGGACCACGGCCGGACGATCTTCGACCTCGCGCTGCGGCGCTCGCTGATCCGCATCGGCGAGGACATGGTCAACATTGCCTTCGATTCGCCGATCGAAGCGCCGCCGAAGGTGCAGATCGAGGACGCCGAGCGGCGCCTCTACGAGCTCGCGGAGACGGGCCGCTACGAAGGCGGCTTCCAGGCCTTCTCGGATGCGCTGGCGACCGCCATCGACATGGCGGCGGCGGCCTACCAGCGCTCGGGCGGCCTCTCGGGCCTCGCCACCGGCCTCGACGACATGGACCGCCTGATGGGCGGCCTGCAGCGCTCCGACCTCGTCATCCTCGCCGGCCGGCCGGCGATGGGCAAGACGGCGCTCGCCACCAACATCGCCTACAATGTCGCCCGCAACTACCGGCCCGGAGCCTCGCCCGACGGCAGCCCGCACGCCGAGGACGGCGGCATCGTCGGCTTCTTCTCGCTCGAAATGTCGGCCGAGCAGCTCGCCACCCGCATCATCGCCGAGCAGGCGGGCGTCTCCTCGTCGCTGATCCGCCGCGGCTCGATCGACGCCGAGCAGTTCGACCGCATCGCCGCGGTGGCGCAGGAGATCCAGTCGCTGCCGCTCTACATCGACCAGACCGGCGGCATCTCGATCGGCCAGCTCGCCGCCCGTGCCCGCCGCCTGAAGCGCCAGCGCGGGCTCGACCTCCTGATCGTCGACTACCTGCAGCTCCTGCAGGGCTCCGGCAAACGCGGCGAGAACCGCGTCCAGGAGATCACCGAGATCACCACCGGCCTGAAGGCGCTGGCCAAGGAGCTCGACCTGCCGATCCTGGCGCTCTCGCAGCTGTCGCGGCAGGTCGAATCGCGCGAGGACAAGCGGCCGCAGCTCTCCGATCTGCGCGAATCCGGCTCGATCGAGCAGGACGCCGACGTCGTCATGTTCGTCTACCGAGAGGAATACTACCTGAAGAGCCGCAAGCCCAAGGAAGGCTCCGAGGAGTTCTTCAAGTGGCAGGCGGAGATGGAGACGGTCGCCGGCGTCGCCGAGGTCATCGTCGGCAAGCAGCGTCACGGGCCGACGGGCACGGTTCCGCTGCAATTCGATGCCGAGGTGACGCGCTTCTCGAATCTTGCGCGCGAGTACCACCTCCCGGACAGGGAATGAGGATGCCGAAGGCGGCGATGCATCGACCGGTCGACCCGTCCTCCCTCACTGCACCGGTGCGCCCGGTCCCCCTCGACGAGACCGACCACCTGGCGGGCGGGCGCCTGACGATCGACCTTGCGGCCCTCGCCGCGAACTGGCGCAGCCTCGCCGCCCGCTCCGGCCCCAGCGAATGCGCCGGCATCGTCAAGGGCGACGGCTATGGCATCGGGCTGGAGGCGGCGACGGGAACGCTCGCCGACGCCGGCTGCCGCACCTTCTTCGCCGCCACCATCGCCGAGGGCCTCAGGGCGAAGGCGGTCGTGCCGGAAGCCGCAGTCTATGTGCTGAACGGCTTCCCGCCCGGCGCCGCAGCGCTGGTCGCGGACGCCGGACTGCGTCCGGTCCTCGGCAGCCTCGAGGAGGTCGAGGACTGGGCCGCCCTCGGGCGCTCCCGCGGCCGGCCGCTGCCGGCGGCGCTGCACGTCGACACCGGCATGAACCGCCTGGGTCTCGCCCGTGACGTTGCGACGTCTGTGGCCGCCGACCCGGAGCTTCGACGCCATCTCGGCCTGACGCTGCTGATGAGCCATCTCGCCTGTGCCGACACGCCGGACCACCCGCTGAACGCCCGCCAGTTCGAGGCCTTCCAGGCGGCGCGGGCCCTGTTTCCGGGCGTGCCCGCCTCGCTGGCGAACTCCGCCGCGACGCTGGCGCTGCCCGCCACCCACTTCGACCTCGTGCGCCCCGGCATCGCCGTCTACGGCGGCCAGGCGGTGTCGAAGCGCGACAATCCGATGCGGCCGGTGGCGGTGCTCGAGGGCCGCATCATCAAGATCCGCGAAGCCGGAGCGGGCGAATCTGTCGGCTACGGCGCGGCGGAGACCCTCTCCCGCCCGAGCCGGCTCGCCGTCGTCGGCATCGGCTACGCCGACGGCTTTCCGCGCGCCGCCGGCTCGAGCGACGCCACCGGTGGTGCCGCCGGCTGGCTCGCCGGCCACCGCGTGCCCCTCGTCGGCCGGGTCTCGATGGACCTCCTCGTCTACGACGTCACCGACGTGCCGCCGGGGGCCGCGCGCCGCGGCGACTGGATCGAGCTGTTCGGCGACCACGTGCCCGTCGACGACGTCGCGGCGCGCGCCGGCACCATCGGCTACGAGGTGCTCACTCATCTCGGCAGCCGCTTCTCCCGCGACTATGTCGGCCAGGCCTGATGGCGCGCGCGCGCAGCCAGTTCGTCTGCCAGTCGTGCGGCAACATCACCAACCGCTGGAACGGCCGCTGCGAGGCGTGCGGAGAGTGGAACTCGATCGTCGAGGAGGCGGCGAGCGGGCCGACGCCAGCGGCGCGCCCAGGCCGGGTGGTGCCGCTCGGCAGCCTCGAGGGTGAAGGCGCGGCAGCGCCGCGCACGGCCTCCGGCATCGCCGAGCTCGACCGGGTCACCGGCGGCGGCTTCGTGCGCGGCTCGGCGATCCTGCTCGGCGGCGACCCCGGCATCGGCAAGTCGACGCTGCTGCTGCAAGCGGCCGCCGCCATCGCCGCGCGGGGCGGCCGGGTCGTCTACATCACCGGCGAGGAGGCAGCCGACCAGGTTCGCCTCAGGGCGCAGCGCCTTGGCCTCGCCGGCAGCGCCGTCGGCCTCGCCGCCGAGACCTCGGTCGAGGACATCCTGGCGACCCTGACCGCCGCGCCGCCGCCGGCCCTGATCGTCATCGATTCGATCCAGACGGCCTGGACCGCGTCGATCGAGTCCGCGCCCGGCACCGTCAGCCAGGTCCGCGCCTCCTCGCACGCCCTCATCCGCTACGCCAAGCAGTCCGGCGCCGCCCTCGTGCTCGTTGGCCACGTCACCAAGGACGGCCAGATCGCCGGCCCCCGCGTCGTCGAGCACATGGTCGATGCCGTGATGGGCTTCGAGGGCGACGGCAGCGGCCCCTTCCGCATCCTGCGCACGACGAAGAACCGCTTCGGCCCGACCGACGAGATCGGCGTCTTCGAGATGACCGGGGCCGGCCTCAAGGAGGTGCTGAACCCGTCGGAGCTCTTTCTCGGCGACCGCGACCGTTCGAGCCCCGGCACGGCGGTGTTCGCCGGCATCGAGGGCACGCGGCCGCTACTCGTCGAGATCCAGGCCCTGGTCGCCCCCTCGCCGCTCGCCAACCCGCGCCGCGCCACCGTCGGCTGGGATGGCAACCGGCTGTCGATGATCCTCGCCGTTCTGGAGGCCCGCTGCGGCATCCGCTTCGGCGTCAACGACGTCTACCTCAACGTCGCCGGCGGCCTCAGGATCGTCGAGCCGGCGGCCGACCTCGCGGTCGCCGCGGCGCTGCTGTCGTCCCTGAGCGGGGTTGCCCTGCCTGCCGATTGCGTCTATTTCGGCGAAGTCAGCCTGACGGGGGGCATCCGCCCCGTCGGGCACGTCTCGACGCGTCTCAAGGAAGCGGAAAAGCTCGGCTTCCGGCAGGCCGTCTTGCCGGAAGCATCGATCGGGGACGAGGTCCGGGAGCGCCGGATCGCGGTCACCGGATTGCGGACGCTGCTTGATCTTGTCGGCCGAGTCGCGGCTTCATCGATCGACGATGGTGAACTCTCCCCTCCCACCAGAGCCGGCGTCCAGCGTGTCGGCGCGCCTCAGCGGAGCGGGAATGCGCGGTGATGAAACGAGGCGTCGTGGTCGTGCCACGCGAGTGAGGTTGTCCGAAAAATGTCGGTGACGCTGCTCGACGGGCTCGTTCTCGTCGTCATCCTGATCTCGGCTTTCCTGGCCATGCTGCGCGGCTTCGTCCGCGAGGTGCTGTCGATCGCCTCGTGGGTCGCCGCCGCCGCCGCGGCCTACTTCTTCTACGACGACCTGCTGCCACTCGTGCGGCAGTACGTCAGCAACGAGTACGTGTCGCTCGGCATCGCCATCGGCGGCATCTTCTTCGTCACGCTGATCATCGTCAGCATCATCACGATGAAGATCTCCGACTTCGTCATCGACTCCAAGATCGGCATCCTCGACCGGACGCTGGGCTTCGTCTTCGGGGCGGCGCGCGGCCTGCTCCTGATCGTCGTGGCGATGCTGTTCTTCAACTTCCTCGTGCCGCCGGTGCAGCAGCCCGCCTGGGTGGCGCAGGCGCGCTCGAAGCCGATGCTCGACAATCTCGGCACGCAACTTGTCGCAGCCCTGCCCGACGCCCCTGACCGATCGATCCTGGATCGCTATATACCCGGCGGAAACCGGACGCCGCCGGCCGCGACGCCGCCGGCCGGTTCGGCGCCCGCACCGACCGACGGTGCCCCCGCCCCCATCGACGGGGCTCCGGCCGGAACACCGCCGACGACCGAACAGCAGTCCGATGCGAGCTACGGCTCGGGAGCCCGGCAGGGGCTCAACCAGTTGATTCAATCGAGCGGCAGCAACGGCCAATAGTCGGGTCCGGCGACTGGTCTTTTGTCGCGAACCGCAGAGTGGTTCGAGCGAGACGATGAACGACGGTTCCGCCCCGGCCGGCAAAGCGCCGAGCCACTCGCGAGGGTCCGCCCCCGGCGGCTCTTCCGTCACCGAGGCCAGCTTCGGCGGCCACGCCTTCGACGACGACCATCTCCACGAGGAGTGTGGCGTCTTCGGCGTGTTCGGCCATGACCAGGCCGCAGCATTGGTGGCGCTCGGGCTGCACGCCCTGCAGCACCGCGGCCAGGAAGCCGCGGGCATCGTCTCCTTCGACGGCCACCAGTTCGTCCCCGAGCGCTATATCGGCCTCGTCGGTGACAACTTCACGAAGCCGTCGGTGATGGAGCGCCTGAAGGGCGACCGTGCCATCGGCCACACCCGCTACGCCACCACCGGCGGCCAGATCCTGCGCAACGTGCAGCCGCTGTTCGCGGAGTTCGCCGGCGGCGGCTTCTCGGTCGCCCACAACGGCAACCTGACGAACGCCATGACGCTGCAGCGCCGGCTGCAGAACCGCGGCTCGATCTTCCAGTCGACCTCCGACACCGAGACGATCATCCACCTGATCGCCACCAGCGAGCCCGGCCCGTTGGTCGAGCGCTTCATCACGGCACTGCGCCAGCTCGAAGGCGCCTATGCGCTGGTGGCGCTGTCGGAGAAGAAGATGATCGGCTGCCGCGACCCGCTCGGCGTGCGGCCGCTCCTGCTCGGCCGCCTCGACGACGCCTTCGTGCTGGCGTCCGAGACCTGCGCCCTCGACATCATCGGCGCCACCTTCATCCGCGACGTCGAGCCCGGCGAGATGGTGGTGATCACCGAGACCGGCATCGAGAGCCTGTTCCCCTTCCAGCGCCTGAAGTCGCGCTTCTGCGTCTTCGAGTACGTCTACTTCGCGCGGCCGGACTCGAACGTCGAGGGCCGCAACGTCTACGACGTCCGCAAGCGCATCGGTGCCGAGCTTGCCCGGGAGTCCCCGGCAGACGTCGACCTCGTCGTGCCGGTGCCGGATTCCGGAACGCCGGCGGCCATCGGCTTCTCGCAGGAGGCCGGGCTGCCGTTCGAGCTCGGCATCATCCGCAACCACTATGTCGGGCGGACCTTCATCGAGCCGTCGGACGCCATCCGCCACATGGGCGTCAAGCTGAAGCACAGCCCCAACCGTGCCCTGATCGAGGGGCGGCGGATCGTGCTCATCGACGATTCGATCGTGCGCGGCACCACCTCTCTGAAGATCGTCGAGATGATGCGGGAAGCCGGCGCGGCGGAGGTGCACATGCGCATCGCCTCGCCGCCGACGACCGATTCCTGCTTCTACGGCGTCGACACGCCGGAGAAGTCGAAGCTGATCGCCTCCCGCATGTCGGTCGAGGAGATGGCCCGCTTCATCAAGGTCGACAGCCTCGCCTTCCTGTCGATCGACGGCCTCTACCGCGCCGTCGGCGAGCGGGGACGCGATCCGCGGCAGCCGCAGTTCTGCGACGCCTGCTTCACGGGCGACTACCCGACCCGCCTCACCGACCGCCAGGAAAAGGAAACCGTGCGGCAGCTCTCGCTGCTCGCCGAGGTTTCCTGACCCGACAGCAACGGACACGCCGGATGGATCCTCGCTTCGAGGGGCGCATCGCCCTCGTCACCGGTGCCTCGCGCGGCATCGGCCGTGCCCTGGCGCTCGCGCTGGGGGCCGCCGGCGCCCACGTCATCGCGCTGTCGCGCACGGCCGGGGCGCTGGAGGAACTCGACGACGAGATCCGTGCCGCCGGCGGCGCGGCGGCGACGCTGGTGCCCGTCGACCTCAAGGACATGCCCGCCCTCGACCGCCTCGGCCTCTCGATCCACGAGCGCTGGGGACGTCTCGACATCCTCGTCGGCAATGCCGGCGTGCTCGGCCCGCTGTCGCCAATCGGCCACATCGATCCGAAGGTGTTCGACGAGGTGATGGCGGTGAACGTCACCGCCAACTGGCGGCTGATCCGCTCGCTGGACCCGCTGCTGCGCCAGTCGGAGGCGGGCCGGGCGGTGTTCCTGTCGTCCACGGCTTCGCAGCGCAGCCGGCCCTACTGGGGCCTCTACGCGACCTCGAAGCTCGCCCTCGAGATGATCGTGCGCACCTACGCCGCCGAGACCGCGCACACGCCGATCAAGGCGAACCTCGTCAATCCGGGCGCCATGCGCACGAAGATGCGCGCCCAGGCGATGCCCGGCGAGGACCCCGCGACGCTGCCGCCGCCGGAAGACGTGGCGGCGCCGATCCTCGACCTGCTGGCGCCGGAGTGCACCGTCTCCGGCGTCCTCTACGACCATCCGAGCCGGTCGCTGAAGGCGTTCCAGCCCCCTGCCACGCTCGCCTGACCTAGTCCTTGTCGGCGAAGGGGTTGTCGCCCTTGCGCAGCGAGAAGCGGATCGGCACGCCCGGCAGCTCGAAGCGCTCGCGCAGGCCATTCACCAGGTAGCGCATGTAGGCGTCCGGCAGCGCCTCCGGCCGCGAGCAGAACACCACGAAGTGCGGCGGCCGGCTCTTCACCTGCGTCATGTAGCGCAGCTTGATGCGCCGCCCCGACACCGCCGGCGGCGGGTGATGCTCGATGACGGTGCCGAGCCAGCGGTTGAGCCGGCCCGTCGAGATGCGCCGGCTCCAGCTGTCGCGCGCCGCGAACGCCGCCTGCATCATCTTGTCGAGGCCGGTGCCGATCAGACCCGAGACCGGCACGATGGTGACGCCGCGAAGCTGCGGCAGCAGCCGGTCGGACATCTCGCGCAGCGCCCGCAGCGTCGCGTTGCGGTCCTCGACGAGATCCCACTTGTCGGCCACGACGATGATCGCCCGCCCCTCGCGCTCGACAAGGTCGGCGATCTGCAAGTCCTGCTTCTCGAAGGGCTGCGTCGCATCGAGCGTCAGCACGACAACCTCGGCGAAGCGGATCGAGCGCAGCGTCTCGCCGACGGAGAGGCGCTCGAGCTTGCCCTCGACCTTCGCCTTGCGGCGCAGGCCGGCGGTGTCGACGAGGTCGACCCGGCGGTCGCGCCAGGTCCACGGCACGGTGATCGCGTCGCGGGTGATGCCGGCCTCGGGACCGGTCAAGAGGCGCTCCTCGCCGAGCAGCGCGTTGATCAGCGTCGACTTGCCGGCGTTGGGACGGCCGACGATGGCGAGCTTCAGGGGCCGCGTGTCGATCGTCGGCGTATCGTCCTCGCCGTCGTCGTCGGGCTCCTCCACGACCGCCGCAGCGTCGTCCTCGAGGTCCGGCTCCTCCGGCGGCTCGAAGCGCGCCAGCACGGTGTGCAGGTCCGCCATGCCCTCGCCGTGCTCGGCCGAGACCTGCACGGGGTCGCCGAGGCCGAGCGAATAGGCCTCCAGCGCGCCGGATTCGCCAGCGCGGCCTTCGGACTTGTTGGCGACGAGGATGACCGGGCGATCGGTACGGCGCACGAGCTCGGCAAAATGCTCGTCGAGCGGCGTCACGCCGGCGCGGGCGTCGATGACGAACAGTACGACGTCCGCCTCGCGGATCGCGGCTTCCGTCTGCGCGCGCATCCGGCCGGCGAGGCTCTCGGCGTCGACGTCGTCGAGGCCGGCGGTGTCGATGGCGACGAACCGCATGCCCGACAGTCGGGCGTTGCCCTCGCGCCGGTCGCGCGTCACGCCCGGCGTGTCGTCGACGAGCGCGATCTTGCGCCCGACCAGACGGTTGAAGAGGGTCGACTTGCCGACATTCGGCCGGCCGACGATGGCGACCCTGAGCTGCATTCGCGTTTCCCCCGCGTCAGCGATACGCGGAGATCGTGCCATTCTCCGACACGGTGATCATCAGCCCGGAGGCCGCGATCGGCGAAATGTAGGCGGGCTCGCCGATCGACCGCGTGCTGGTGATCTGGCCGGACGAGGCATCGACCGAGGCGAGCTTGGAATCGCTGGAGACGAACCAAAGCGATCCGCCCGCCAGCACCGGCCCCGCCCAGTTCGTCCGCTCCTTGCGCGTCCTGACGATCGGCAGCTGCGTCGACCACAGCGGCGCGCCGGTGTTGCGGTCGAGCGCCACCACCCGGTCGTCGAGGTCGACCAGGAACAGCGCATTGCCGGACACGATCGGCGTGTGGGCGCTGCCGACGTCCTGCTCCCACTTGCGGGCGCCGGTGGAGAGGTCGATGGCAATGGTGCGGCCTGCAACGCCGGAGGCGAAGACGACGCCGCCGCTCACCACCGGGCTCGCCGACAGGTCGTTGATGGAGGACAGCGCCATCGTGCGCGTCGCCCGCGTCACCGCATCCGACCACTTCGGCTCGCCGGTGGTGGCGTTGAAGGCGATCACCTCACCGGACGTATAGGGCACGACCACCGTGTCGCCGACGACGGCCGGCGAGGCGTTGGCGAGGAGGCCGGCGGTCTCGGGAATGCCGCGATAGGACCAGAGCTCGGCACCATCGGACTGGTTGACCGCGAAGACGACGTTCGTCTGGGTGACGACGAACACCTTGCCGTTCGCGGCGGTGGGCGCGCCGCGGGCGGGCGCCTCGAGCTCCTTCGTCCACACCTGCGAGCCCGAGCCGGCGTCGAGCGCCGTCAGCGCGCCGTAGGCGGTGCCGACATAGACGCGGCCCTGGTCGTAGGAGACGCCGCCGCCGGTGGCGATGCCGCGCTCGCCCTCGGGCCGCAACGTCACCGTCCAGCCACGTCCACCACCCGAGAGAGACAGCGAGGTGACGACGGCACCAGGAGAATAGACGTAGAGGCGTCCACCGGCCGCGACCGGGCGGGCCGAGATGCGCAGCCCTTTGCCACCAGCGAAGTTGCCGAGGCCAGAGCCACCACCACCGCCGACGGAGGTGCTCCAGACCCGGGCCGCGCTGCCGTCATAAGCGATGTTGCCGGGGTCGTTGGCGGCGTTGCCGCCGGGCTGCGACCAGTCGGCATAGGCCTGGGCCGGCCCGATCGAGGCTGCACGCGAGCCGCCTTCCGGCTGCACCAGCGCCGCGGAGCCTTCGTCGTTGAAGACGGCGGTGCGAGTGCCGGGAAGGATCTTGTCCTTCTCCGCGAAGGGATTGAACGTATAGACGGCGTCCGACACGGTCTCGCAGCCAGTGACCACACCGGCACACAGCGCGACGGCGACGATGCGCGCGAGGGCGCCGGCGAACGGGGAAGCACTCAAGAGGGATCTCCACCGCTTGCGGCGGCCGGCGGCTTTGCGCTCTGGATCAGCGACAGCATCAACTGGGCGCGGTTCTGGAACTCGCCCGTCGCCGCCCGGTCGTCCGCGATCTGTCGGAAATAGCCTTCGGCCGCGGCAAGATCACCGGCCGAGTAGGCGGCGAGACCGGCGACTTCACGCGCCGCCTGCCGCCACGGCCCCTCTCCCACTGCCAGAGCCGCGACGCGCTCGTCGACGGCGGCACGGTCGCCGTCATCGAGGGCGAGATAGCCGGCCCGCACTCGGGCGAGGTTGCGATAGAGCGTCGGCACGGCGCTGTCGGCGGCGATGGCGTCGAAGGCCGCGATGCCGGCGGCGCGATCATCCGCCTGGGCAAACTCGCTGGCCGCACGGAAGCGGGCGAGCAGCTTGTAGCCCGCCGGCCCGCTCTCGGCGAGGCTCGCCAGCGCGGTCGCCGCGCCGGCATGGTCTTCCTGCTGGGCGAGTTCGAGGGCTGAGAAGAACAGATCGCCGGACTCGTTCGCCTGCGACTGCTGCCAGTGGAGATAGCCGCGCCAGCCGGCGGTGCCCGCGATGATCAGCACCGCGATCGCAATCACGACGATGCCGAAGCGCTCCCAGAGCTTCTTCATCTGCTCGCGCTTATAGTCGCGCTCGGCCTCGTGGAAGATATCCGACATTCGATCCCGTCTCGACGAAGCTGGCCGCACACGACGCACGCCCCTGCCCCGTCGCCCGAAGGGACGGCGCAGAACGGCGCGAAGTGTCGTCGGCTTACAGGGTTCGGGTCACCGAGCCAAGCGGCACGGCAACGGCCGGCGCACGACTCAGACGACCGGCACCCCGATCAGCCACGCGTGCAGCTTCGCCACGAAGGCGGCATAAAGAAGGAGCCCGGCGCCGAGCGCGATGAAATCGTTGCGGATGGGGCCCCGCGGCACCGCCACGCGCGCCGCCGCTTCCCGCCGCTTCAGCGAGATTCGATCGATCACGCCCCACGCGAGAAAGCTCGCGAACAGAAGCACCGAGGCCACGTCGCCGTTGGCGAGCAGGTGCGCGAACGCCCACAGCTTCACCGCCGTAATCAACGGATGGCGGACGGCGGCGCTGATGCGGCCGGGCAGATAGGCCGCCACCGCCAGCACGAACACCGGCACCATCAGGAGCAGCGTGACGTGCCGCAGCCAGGTCGGCGGATCGTAGAGGATCGCCGGCCCCTCCGCCCGCGCCAGCCCGTAGCCCCAGATCACGAGGACGAGCCCGACGAGGGCCACGGCGGAGTATGCGAGCTTGTAGGTGTTGACGCCGAAGCGGGCGACCAGCCGGTCGTGCAACGCCGGTGCCGTCGGCAGCAGGTGGCTGCCGAGAAAGATGACGAGCCCGAGCACGAGGACGAGCATGCGGACATCTCCGGATCGCGAATGCGATGCGGCGCACCTTAACCATTCCGGCGCCGGCGGCGAGGCGTCCAACGGTCGCGCCGTCGCCGGGCCTGCCGTCCGCCCCCCCGCACGCATCACCAATTGTTGACCGCTCGCAAGGGTTTGGCGCCCGCAGCGGTCCTCACGGCAATGGCAACGCGCCGCCACCACGACTAAGCTCCTGAGCAAGAACCGATTACGGGGGAAACGCGGGAGGGGGAGCGATGCTCAGACTGGCCGTCTCGACGCTGCTGACGCTGGCGATCGGATGCTTCATCGCCGCGTCATCCGCCTCGGCAGGGAGCGTGGTGGCACGCATCGACCTTTCGGAACAGCGGATGTACGTCTCGATCGCCGGTAAGCCCGCCTATTCCTGGCCGGTGTCGACGGCACGGCGTGGCTATGTCACGCCCACCGGCAGCTATCGCCCGACCCGGCTGCATCGGCGCTGGTACTCCCGCAAGTACAACAACTCCCCGATGCCGCACTCGATCTTCTTCCGCGGCGGCTACGCCATCCACGGCACCAATGCCCTGAAGTCGCTGGGTCGCCCCGCTTCGCACGGCTGCGTGCGGCTCGCGCCCGGCAACGCCGCGACGCTGTTTCAGCTCGTGTCGTCCTACGGCCCCCGCAACACCCGGATCGTCATCACCCGGTGATCGTCCGGGGGCATCGGTCGGCCCGGTTTACCTCGTCGTCCGAACGGCAGCCTCCGGAGGTTGCGTGCGGTGCGGGGACCACGTATCGGACGATGGCGAGGTCGGGGAGGAGGCGTGAGTCGGTGCGGATCGGAGCGGCTGTCCCGACCCTGATGTTCGCGCTGGCGCTGCCGATCGCGTCAGTCGAGGCAGCGCAGTCGTGCGAGGCCCGCTCCGCCGACGGCACATGGCTGCTCGTCATCAATGCCGCCAAGGCGCCGATCTACTGCGAGGTCCGCATCGCAAAGGGCTGGATCGACCGCCAGTCCTGCCAGGCGGACTCACTGACCGCCCCGCAGATCAGCATCGAGGGCCCGCTGTTTCCGCAGGAAGGCAGCTGTCGCGCCAGTGGCAGCCTGTCGATCGAGGATCCGCCCGGCAGCGGGGTGAAGACGCTGTTCAACGTCGACGGCCTGTTCGCCGGCGAACAGCGCCCTGCCCGTGTCGATCGCCTGCTCGGCCGCCTCGTGCTGGCCGACGGCGAGAAGCGCGGCACGTTCTTCGCCTTCCAGGGGCTGCGGACCGACTGAGCCCCGCCCCCTCTCCTCACCGCGACCCGCGCGACGCCCTCAGTAGATGTCCGGCTCGCCGGCGGCAGCACCGAAGTCGCGCTCCAGGAAGTCGAAGTCACAGCCCTTGTCTGCCTGCGTGACGTGGCGGGAGAACATCCAGCCCCAGCCGCGCTCGAAGCGGGGCGTTGGCGGCGCCCAGGCGGCCCGCCGGCGCGCCAGCTCGTCCTCGGCGACCAGCATGTCGAGACGGCGCGCCGCCAGATCGAGGCGGACGATGTCGCCCGTCCGCAGAAGCGCCAGCGGGCCGCCGACATAGGCCTCCGGCGCGACGTGCAGCACACACGCCCCGTAGGACGTGCCGGACATGCGCGCGTCCGAGAGGCGAAGCATGTCGCGGTGGCCCTGCTTGATGAGGGCCTTTGGGATCGGCAGCATCCCCCACTCCGGGAAGCCCGGACCGCCGAGAGGGCCGGCGTTGCGCAGCACGAGCACGTGGTCGGGGGTGACGTCGAGCGCCTCGTCGTCGATCGCCGCCTTCATCGCCGGATAGCTGTCGAAGACGAGCGCCGGCCCCTCGTGGCGGTAGAAGCGCGGATCGCACGCCGCCGGCTTCATCACCGACCCGTCCGGGCACAGGTTCCCGCGCAGCACGGCGAGCGAGCCTTCGCGGTAGACGGGGTTCGACAGCGGCCGGATGACGTCGGCGTTGAAGACGCGGGCACCCTCGAGGTTCTCGCCGACCGAACGTCCGGTGACCGTCAGGGCCGAGACATCGAGCAACTCGCGGATCTCCGCCATCAGCGCCCTGAGCCCGCCGGCGTAGTAGAAATCCTCCATCAGGTAGTCCTTGCCGGCCGGCCGGACGTTGGCGATCAGCGGCGTGACTCGGCCGAGGGCGTCGAGATCGTCGAGCGTCAGGGGCACGCCGGCCCGCCGCGCCATGGCGATGAGGTGCACCACGGCGTTCGTCGAGCACCCCGTCGCCATCGCGACGATCGCCGCATTGCGGACCGCCGCGGCGGTGACGATGCGGCCGGGCGTCAGGGCCTCGCCGACCATCTCGACGATGCGCCGCCCGCACGCCGCCGCCATGCGCTGGTGGTTCGCATCGACGGCGGGGATCGACGAGGCGCCCGGCAGCGACAGCCCGAGCGCCTCGGCGATCGCCGTCATGGTGGAGGCGGTCCCCATCGTCATGCAGACGCCGGCGGAGCGGGCGATGCCGCCCTGGATGCCGGTCCACTCCGCATCGGAGACGTTTCCGGCGCGCCGCTCGTCCCAGTATTTCCAGGCGTCGGAGCCGGAGCCGAGCGGCTTGCCGGCGTAGTTGCCGCGCAGCATCGGCCCGGCCGGCAGGAAGATCATCGGGACGCCGGCGCTGAGCGCGCCCATCACCAGCCCGGGCGTGGTCTTGTCGCAGCCTCCCATCAGCACGACGCCATCGAAGGGATGGGAGCGGATCATCTCCTCCGTCTCCATCGCCAGCATGTTGCGGTAGAGCATCGAGGTCGGCTTGGTGAAGCTCTCGTCGACCGACAGCGCCGGCATCTCGAGCGGAAAGCCACCGGCCTGCAGCACGCCGCGCTTCACATCCTGCGCGCGCTCACGGAAGTGGCCGTGGCAGGAGTTGAGTTCGGACCAGGTGTTGAGGATCCCGATCACCGGCCGGCCGAGGAAGTCCTCCTCGGCATAGCCGAGTTGCATCAGGCGCGAGCGGTGGCCGAAGCTGCGCAGATCGTCCGGCGCGAACCAGCGCGCGGACCGCAGCGGACGGGTGGGACCCTCGTGATCGTCGGCCATCGGCGCTCCCCCTGGAGGCGAATCCTCTAGGCCCGTTGCAGACGTCCCGCAATCGACAGGTGGTGCCGCAGACGACGTGCGCCGCAGACAGCCTGCAACGCCGATGCCAAAAATACCGCCGGCTCCGACAGAATATCGCCAGCGCCTGTTTCGTCGAGACTGGAACACGTACCATCCGCCGCGCCATGTTCCCGATCGCACATCCGAAAAGCCCGGACCTTCCGTCGCGATGGGCCGACATCGTCGCATGGATACTGATAGGGTGGAGTCGGAGGACGCCGGCACCCGTCGAACGTCACTTTTACGGCGCGACCAGTCGGCGTTGATGTCGATCAATCATCGTCGGCGGCCATCACGTTAGCTTCCGCGCCGGGGCGGCACTGCTCGCCGGCGGCCCGCCCAGATCAATCGCAGGGAGACGCGACGCCATGCGCCATGCCACCTCCGCAGCGGTTCCGACGGATGGATCGCCCGAGGCAGAAGTCCCCCCCTGGCACGCGATGGCGTCGCAACAGGCGCTGGAAACGCTGCATTCGCGGGTCGAAGGCCTGTCGGACGGCGAGGCCTCTCGCCGAATCGAGCAATATGGCCGCAATCTCCTGCCGCAAGGTCCGCGTCGGTCCGCCCTCGTCCGCTTCCTGCTGCAGTTCCACAATCTCCTGATCTACGTGCTGCTGGCCGCCGCCGCCCTCGCCGCCGCCATCGGCCACCCGACCGACGCGCTGGTGGTCCTCGCTGTGGTGATCCTCAACGCGATCATCGGCTTCGTTCAGGAGGGACGCGCCGAGAAGGCGCTCGAGGCGATCCGCGGCATGATCGACCCGCACGCCTCCGTCGTCCGCGACGGACGGCGCCTGACGATCGGCGCCGATGCCGTCGTGCCGGGAGACATCGTCCTGCTGGAGGCAGGCGACCGCGTGCCGGCGGACGTGCGCCTCGTCCGCGCGCGCAACCTGCGGATCGACGAGGCGATCCTCACCGGCGAATCAGTCCCCGTCGACAAGCATACGGCAGCGGTTGCAGAGGTCGCGTCCCTGGGTGACCGCCTGTCGATGGCATTCTCCGGCACCTTCGTCACCGCCGGTCAGGCGACTGGCGTGGTGGTGTCGACGGGCGCCGAGACCGAACTCGGGCGGATCAGCGCCCTGATCGGCGCGGTGGAGCAACTCGCCACACCACTGGTCCGGCAGATGGACCAGTTCGCCCGCCAGATCACCGTGGCGGTCCTGGCGATTTCGGCCCTGGTGTTCGCCTACGCCGTGTTCGTGCAGACCTACGGGCTGGACGATGCCTTCATGGCCGTGGTCGGTCTCGCCGTGGCGGCCATCCCGGAAGGCCTTCCGGCGGTCATGACGATCGCGCTCGCCGTCGGCGTGCAGCGCATGGCCCGCCGCAACGCCATCATCCGTCGGCTGCCGGCCGTCGAGACACTGGGTTCGGTCTCGGTGATCTGCTCCGACAAGACCGGGACCCTCACCCGCAACGAGATGATGGTGGGTCGGGTCGTCACCGCCGACCGCGCCATCGAGATCGACGGCACCGGCTACGCCCCTCACGGCGCCTTCCACACCGCGGGCGAGCGCCTCGATCCGGCCTCCGACTCCGTGCTGGAGGAACTGACGCTGGCGAGCCTGCTCTGCAACGATGCCCAGTTGCGCGACAGCGGCGACGCGAGCACGGGCCCCTGGATCGTCGATGGCGACCCGATGGAGGGCGCGCTGGTGTCGCTGGCGGTGAAGGCGGGCCACGACGCTGTAGCGGCGCGCGGCAGTTTCGTCCGGCTCGACGAGATCCCCTTCGATTCCCGCCACCGCTACATGGCGACGCTGCATCGACGCGACGGCCGGGCGCCGGTCGCCTATGTGAAGGGCGCGCCGGAGCGCGTGCTCGCCATGTGTGCGTCCGTGGCGGCGCTCGACGGCGAACAGCCCATCGAGGCGTCCGCGTGGCACCGCCGGGTCGAGGCGCTGGCGAAGGACGGCCAGCGCGTCATTGCCGTCGCCCGCCGCAGCCTTTCCCCGGATGCCCGCGCTCTCCAGACAGCGGACGTGGACGGTGGCCTGACGCTGCTCGGCCTCGTCGGACTGATCGACCCGCCGCGCCCCGAAGCGATCGCCGCCATCGCCGAATGCAAGGCCGCCGGGATCCGGGTGAAGATGATCACCGGCGACCACGCCGCCACGGCCCGCGCCATCGCCATCCAGCTGGGCCTCGCCACAGACCCCAAGGCGGTAACTGGCCAAGACCTCGACGCTGCGGACGGCGACGGCTTCCACCACCTCGCCCAGCAGGCGGTGGTGTTCGCCCGCACCAGCCCCGAGCACAAGCTGCGACTGGTGGAGTCGCTGCAGCGTGACGGCTCCGTCATCGCCATGACGGGCGACGGCGTCAACGACGCCCCGGCCCTGAAGCGCGCCGATGTCGGCGTCGCCATGGGCGGCAAGGGCACGGAGGCCGCCAAGGAAGCGAGCGAGATGGTGCTCGCCGACGACAATTTCGCCTCGATCGTCGCCGCCGTCCGCGAGGGCCGCACCGTCTACGACAACCTCACCAAGGTGATCGCCTGGACGCTGCCGACCAATGGCGGCGAGGCCTTCACCATCATCCTCGCCATCCTGTTCGGCCTGACCCTGCCGGTGACGCCGGTGCAGATCCTGTGGATCAACATGGTCACGGCCGTCGCGCTCGGGCTGACGCTCGCCTTCGAGCCGACCGAGCCGGGGGCGATGCGCCGCCCGGCCCGCCCCTCCGGAACCGCGATCCTCTCGGGCCGGCTGCTGTGGCGGATCCTCTTCGTCTCGGGGCTGATGGTCGTCGGCACCTTCGGCATCTTCGTCTGGGCGCTGTCGCGCGAGCTGCCGCTGGAGACGGCCCGCACGATGGCGGTGAATGCGATCGTGGTGATGGAGATCTTTTACCTCTTCAGCGTCCGCTACGTGCACGGGACGTCGCTCACCTGGACCGGCGTGCTCGGAACCCGCGCCGTCCTGATCGGGGTCGGCATCGTCATCGTCGCGCAGTTCGCCTTCACCTATCTGCCGCCGTTTCAGGCCGTCTTCGGCAGCCGCCCGATCTCGCTCGCAGATGGCCTCGCCATCATCGGCGTCGGCGTGGTGATGCTGGTGATCGTCGAGGTCGAGAAGGGATTCGCGCACTGGCTGGCGGAGCGCCGGTCAGCCCGCCTCCGATCGCGCTCCGCCGCGGCGCTGTAGATGATCGATGAGGGCCCGCAGCTTCGGCGCGACGTTCCTGCGGCTCGGATAGTAGAGGTAGAAGCCGGGAAAGGTCGGCAGGTAGTCCTCGAGGATCCGCTCCAGTTCGCCCCGGTCGAGCGCCGGGCGGAAGCTCTCCTCCATGCCGAAGGTGATGCCCGCGCCGGCCGTCGCGAGCTTGATCATCAGTGCCATGTCGTTGGTGGTGAAGCGCGGCGCGACATCGACGCTGAAGTCCCGGCCGTTCTCGGCGAACTCCCAGCGATAGGGCGCCCCCTTCGGCGTCGGCCGCCAGCCGATGCAGGCGTGCCTGGCGAGCTCCGCCGGGTGTGACGGCACCCCGAAGCGGGCCCGGTAGGACGGCGCGCAGACGGCGAGTTGCCGCTCCTCGCCCGCCACCGGCACCGCGATCATGTCCTGCTCGATCACCTCGCCCAGCCGGACACCCGCATCGAACCCCTCGGCGACGATGTCGAATGCCTCGTCCGTGACGGTGATATCGAGCGCCACCTCGGGATGGCTTTCGGCGAAGGCTGCCAGGAAGGGGCCGGAGAGAAACCGCTCGGCGATCGACGAAACCGCCAGCCGCAGCCGGCCGCGCGGGCGACCCTTCAGCCCCTCGAGCCCCTCAAGCGCGGAGCGCATGTCGGCGACCGCCGGCGCGATCTCCGCGAGCAGTCGCTCGCCGGCCTCGGTCAGGCTGACGCTGCGCGTCGTGCGCTGCACGAGCGCGATGCCGAGGCTCTCCTCTAGCCGCCGCATCGTCTGGCTCACCGCCGACCGCGTCACCCCCAGCCGGTCCGCCGCCGCGCGGAAGCTCTTCTCCTCGGCGACAAGGACGAAGACGGCGAGCGCGTTGAGATCCGGCACCATTGGTTAGCTGAACTTCCCTGTCTGAACAGCGCTCGGCGACTATTCTCGACAATCAGGCAGGCCCATCCTCTTGGCAAGCACCAACCGAGGAAGGACCCCCTCATGACCCTCGACAAGACTGTCCTCATCACGGGCGCCTCCAGCGGCATCGGCGCGGCGATCGCCCGCGAGCTCGGCCGCGCCGGCGCCAGACTGGCGCTGGGCGCCCGCCGCACCGATCGCCTCGAGGCGCTGGCGGCCGAGATCGGCGGCGACGTGCTGGTTCGCCGCCTCGACGTTACCGACCGCGCCGACGTCGCCGCCTTCGCGGATGCGGCCCGCGAGCGGTTCGGCGGCATCGACGTGATCGTCAACAATGCCGGCGTCATGCCGCTCTCGCCGATGGCGTCCCTCAAGGTCGAGGAGTGGGAGCGCATGGTCGACGTCAACATCAAGGGGGTGCTCTACGGCGTCGCCGCCGTGCTCGCGGAGATGACGGCGCGAGGCTCCGGCCACATCGTCAACATCGCCTCGATCGGCGCCCTGCGCGTCGTCCCGACGGCCGCCGTCTACTGCGCCACCAAGTACGCGGTCCGCGCCCTGTCGGAGGGGCTGCGGCAGGAGAACGAGCGCATCCGCGTCACCTGCGTTCACCCGGGCGTGGTCGAAAGCGAGCTCGCCGACACGATCACCGACCCGACCGCCGCGGCCGCCATGAAAAGCTACCGCGCCATCGCGCTCCAGCCGGACGCGATTGCCCGCGCCGTCCGCTACGCGATCGAGCAGCCCGACGATGTCGACGTCAGCGAGATCGTCGTCCGCCCCACCGCCAGCACCTGAGGAGCTCAGCCATGACCCTTCCAAGGCAGTCTTCGCTGCGCACGGCCGCAGCCGTCCTGGCCTTCGCCGCCCTGCCCGCGCCCGCCTTCGCCGAGACGACAGATGAACGGCGCCAGCGCGGCGACGCCGTCGTCCGCTCGCTCAACCACGGCCAGTCCCAGCCCGTGCTCGAGGAGATGCGGCGGGAGTTCCCCTTCCTCGCGGACGCCACCGAGGCCTATGCGCTCGGCGACGTCTGGTCCCGCCCGGGCCTCGACGACCGCACGCGCCAGTTGGCGGCGGTTGCCGCGTTCGCGTCCCTCGGCCTGACGCCGTTCGTCAAGGTCCACGCCGGCTACGCCCTCAATGTCGGCGTGAGCGAGGAGGAGCTGAAGGAGGTCGTCTACATGATCACCGTGCCGGCCGGCTTCCCCCGCGCCATCGCCGCCTCGCAGACCCTCTCCGAGCTCTTCGCCGAACGGCGCGCTGCGGCCATGGGAGACGGGAGGGCGACGCCATGACGG
Organism: Pseudoxanthobacter sp. M-2; assembly: GCF_046156265.1. NCBI lineage: Bacteria > Pseudomonadati > Pseudomonadota > Alphaproteobacteria > Hyphomicrobiales > Segnochrobactraceae > Pseudoxanthobacter > Pseudoxanthobacter sp. M-2. The sequence goes on along the minus strand of NZ_JAWDIR010000004.1, from coordinate 53,912 downwards.
CGCTCCGCAGCCTCGCACTCGCGGTCGCGACAGCCACCGCATTCGCGCTCATCCCACAGTCACAGGCCCAGATGACCACCGACCCCGAAGCATCCGCCGCCGAGCGGCAGGACCACCCCAAGTCCCAACTCCAGCCCCACCCCTATGTCGGCATGTGGGTCACGGCCGACGGCCGCATCCGCCACGAGCTCCTGCCGAACGGCCGCTACGACGAGGCGCGCGGCAGCCGGGAGAGCGCCTACCAGGGGCGCTACGAGGTCACCGGCACGGAGATCTTCTACTGGGACGACACCGGCTTCACCGCCGACGGCGTCTTCGTCGACGCGGACACGCTGCACCACGGGGGCATGATCCTCACCCGGCGCCGCTGACGCGCGCACCCGCGGCCGTCGATCGGCGACCGCGGGACTTGCGCGCGCAGAAACTGCCCATCCGGCGGGCTGGAACGACAGCTCCGACGACAACGCATCCAGCTCGACGACAAAGCGTCACGACGACCGAGGGAAGCGAGGTCCTTGCCTCACCGCGCCGTCCGGATGCTTGGTGATGCGGTCACCTCCGGGGTCTACTTGTGCCGGGCCCTGCCTCTCGCGACCAGGCACGGTAAAATTGGCCCCAGGGTCCGGAAGGGCTGCGCTGCGGCGCTGGAGAAACCGACGCCAGACGAACCAAGCCGCCGCTGTCAAAAGGAGCAGCGTTCCGCCCAACAGCAGCGGATTGTCGCTGGCCGCCATCTCCTCCACGCCGCGCGCGGCGGCGTAGCCGGGCAACAGCATCAGCGGTACCCAGACAACGGCGGAGGCGATGTTGGCGGCCTGGAAATGCCGCTCCCGCATGCGCGCGACGCCCGCCATCAGCGGCGCCACCGCCCGCACCGGGCCGAGGAACCGGCCGAAGAACACGGCGGCCCAGCCCCACCGGCGAAACAGCAGCAGTGCGCGGGCATAGGCGCGCCTCTGGCTGCGCGGCAGCCAGCGGCGCACCACGCGCGGTCCCACCGCGCGGGAGACCCAGAATCCGACGGCGTCACCGGCGATCGCACCCGTAATCGCGGCGATCACGATCGGTCCCGGCTCTAGCGTGCCGGTGCCGAGAAGCGCCCCGATGGCGACGAGCAGAGCGGTCGCCGGCACCAGCAGGCTGATGCCGGGCAGCGATTCCAGGAAGGTGATGATGAAGACCGCCGCCGGGGCCCAGCCCGCGCCGGCGCGGACCCAGCCATCCAGGGTGGCGATGAGCGTGTCCATCACGCGCGGTAGCCCTCGCAAACCCGGGACACCGCGCGCCGATGAGACCGGCGGCGCGTTAGGTGGACGCCTGTATCGATCGGATGCCGAGTAATTGCCGTTGGTCCACTTCCGGCTGACTGAGGCGCGTTGGCGCGCTGACTGCAGGGAGCACGAAACTGGTCAGGAGAAGTTACGAAAACGCGCACAACCCGTCACCACTGTGACCTGCGTACGGTCACTCCCACTCGATTCTCTCAAACCATCGTAACGCGCTGATTTATAAGCGCAAAATCTTTCTTCTGACGGTCAAAACCCGACCGTCGAGCCGTCAAAATTCTTCGCTTTTGATTTCAAAGGAAAATTCGCGCGATTTGGATTTAGCGCGGTTTCATCGTCTATCGACAACGATCGGTCAATTTTTTCGCGCCATCAACCATTCAGGGCACTGCGCGCCGATGCGAGAAAAGACCGTCACCGTTCATAGCACAGGACGTTCGTACTCACCATGCACTCAACGTCTCTCCCCCTTCCGGATCTACTCCCCGGGTCGGGTGACTTGATGCAAAGCGAATGAGCGGATAGGCAAACGCCTCTGGCTGCGGCGATGTGGAAGGACACATGGCCAGCAAAGGTCCGAGATGGTGACGAGAAGGCAGCGGCGTAATGGCTCGGTGCGCTAAGCCCATCCACTAGCCGGTTTCGAGTCCGGTCCGCAGCAAATCGTCGGGATCGGCATCGATGCCGCGACGCTCTATGCCTGTTGTATCAAGCCGCCGCTCTCTACACGATCCTGCAATATTGCGATAAGACCAGCCATGACCAAGAGCATGAAATGGCTGCAGGCGAATGCGCCCGGATTCAATCATCTCGCCAAAGACGAGCAGGCCGCGATTACTGACTTCGCGCTACTCTGGAGCCTGTTCGAGTCGCGGGTCCTCAACACCCAGGGCAATGTCAAGGCGATCTGCGACACGGTCGAGGCTTGGCAGAACGCCGGGATGCTCGACGCTGACGCCTTCGACGCCGAACTCGCCTATTTCCGGCAACGCTATTACGCCGATGGCGCCTTCACCTATCACTTCGACCATCTGCATTTCAGGAATTCCGACCGAGAGGCCTTGGTGCGCGCCGTGATCGACGGCGGCGACAACGACCCATGCAGCCGCGTCACGGCCGTCCTCATCATCGTCTTCCGCTACCGCAACAACCTCTTCCACGGGGTAAAGTGGCAGTACAAGCTGCAAGGCCAGCTCAGCAATTTCAGCACCGCGAACGATGTGCTCATGAAGGTGCTGGAACGGCACGGCGCGCTCGCTGACGGATAAGAGCGCCGACGCACGCCCCCGACGGCCGGAGTTGTCCATGCCTGACACCAACGACGACGCCATCCCGCCAAACCTCGCCAGCCTTCATGCTGGCGAAGAATTCCTGCGCGGCAAGGCGATCGGCCTCGTCGCCGGCGACGGGCGCCTGGGGCTGCACCTGGCCATCACCGAAGCGGCCATGGATCTCGCAGATGTCCTGCGCCAATTCGAAACCGCCGACGAGGACCTCAAGGTCATCCAATTGCTCGGGATGCGCACCTTCAATGCCTTCGGCGCGAGCGTGAAGCTTGCTCTATCGGGCTACGGCCAAAACAGCGCGCTCATCCTGCGTGACGTGTTGGAGACGGTCTTTCTGATCGACTATTTCGCCGGCGACCGGACCCTGATCGAGCGCTGGCGCTTCGCCGACAAAAGGGCCCGCCTAAGGGACTTCGGACCGGTGAAGGTTCGCGAGGCCCTCGACGCCCGCGACGGCTTCACCGACAAAAAGCGCTTCGCGATGTACGAAATGTTCTCCGAGCTCGCCGGCCATCCCACCATGAAGTCTGCCTTCATGATGCGACCGCAGCGCGACGGCGACGCGGTCATCGGTCCGTTCATGGAGACGACGACCTTGGAAGCCGTCGTCTCCGAAATGGGCCGCCTCGCGATCCAGGTTGGCGAACAGCTCAACCTCTTCTTTCCGGCCGACTGGCCGCAGGGCCTTCCGAGCCGGCTCGCCTTCGCCAAGCTCAAGCTGCGCTGGATCGCAACCTTCTACCCGAGCCCCAGCCCCGCAGCACCGAAGTCTGACGAGCCAGGCGGCGCGTGACCGCCGGGCTTGTCGTCTACGATCCGCCGGATATCCGGGCCCAGACACGGCGCCAGAAGCCCGGTTCCTCCCTGGGCGTAGCAGGCTGTTCCGAAGGTTCGACCTTCGGCGACTCCCCGTAGAAGCGCGCTTTGGCGGTGCGATCCCGACGGCGCTCGGCTTCGACCTGCTCGTCGCTCCAAGGGCCGGCTTCGACCACCTTGCCGCGGTCGATCACATAATGTGACCGGCACTTCAGCGTCCAATTGCCGATCGACGGGCGCAGCGAGATGGTCTCGCCGTCGAAGGTCATCTTCCAGTCCGTCGGCGTGAAGGGCGCCACGACCTCCTCGCCGCAACCGCAGCAGCAGCTGTGGGCCGATGTCGCATATTCCATTGAGACATAGAGAATGCCTGGCTCAACGCGCTCCGGGATGTGCTCGACGAAACGATGCTCGAGTCGCTTGTGCCGTATCACCCGAGGTCTCCGTTGATCAGCATGTTGCCGTCAGTCGTGTAGGTGCAGTGATGCTCGCCCTCGAGATCACGGTAGAAGCCGCGGATCTTCTTCCACTTGACGACCGCGAGGACCGCATTCAGGGCGTTGAGGTCCGCGACCTGGATGTTGGAGGCGTAGATGTCCTTGGCGCCGCCGCCGACGAAGGAGATGCGCTGGCGAGCATGATCCCGCTTCTCCGGCGTGCTGGCGGTCACCCGCAGGATACCGCCGAGCGACCCCTCGTCGAGCTCGAGGCCCATGCCGACATCGACGAACGCGGCGCCGATCGCCTCAAGCTTCTCGACGATCAACCGCTTCGCTTCGCCGGCGTCGAGCGACAGGAACGCGAAGGTGACGCCGTCGAGAAGGTGCACGTTGTCGGCTCCGAGCTCGACATCGTGCGCCACGATGTTGCGGTGCATCCGGCTGTAGATGCGCTTCAGATAGTCGACCTTCTTCGGCGCCTCGCGCAGTTCCTCCAGGGTCGGCGCGCCCGGCGCCCGAAAAGCGTTGTGGGTTAGGAACTCGTCGCTGTCGAAGAGCCGAATCTCGCGGACCGGCGTCTTGGCGACGAAGTCCAGGATGTAGCCGCCGGTGCCGCCGCCGCCGATGATGGCGACCCGCTCGTTGACGAGCCGCTCGGTCAGGATGCCGATACCGACACGGTCGGAGGCGGTCTCGACATAGTTGAACACGCTGTCCTCCTCCTCTTCCGGCTCGCGGAAGGTGCGGGGGGTCATGCCGGGCTTCAGCACCGCGGCCGGGCCCGCGATGATGTTCGCGTAGCTCGTCATCTTGTGGTGGTAGTCCGTGTAGCCGCCATCCGGCTTGCTCGAGAAGCTGTGCGTGGCTTTCAGACCGTGGCCGAGGTCGAAGGCCCCGGCCTGATGCGAGATCCCCTGGATAGGCGTCCCATCGGCGCGGCACGGAAAGTCGCCGTCCCAATGGACGACATGGGTGTCGGGCCTGCGCGTCGCATCGCCGGCCAGCGTGAGGCTCGAGATGAGGGTGCCGATGCGCACCTCGCGACGCGCATCGACATAGGGCACCTCCCGCATGACGAGATGCCCGCCCTGCCGCAGGACGAAGTAGCCTTCGTCCCGCAGCCGCTTGAGGTCGGGATTACGACTGAACAGTTCGCGTGACATTGAACACCGTGCCTTTCTTCTTGACGTCGACCGAGCCGCCAGCCCCGAGTTCGCCCGCGTGCGGCGTCGACGCCGCGTGCCGGTAGGTCATCGAGAAGACGACGTTCGGCTCGTGCTGGCCCGGGAAAGCGAGCTGGACGATCTGCTCGAACGTGACCGTGCGGGCGCTCACCGTGCGCGGCCGCGAATTGACGATGATCTCGAACGTCAGCCGCGCGGTGATGAACCGCTCGATGCCGGGCTCGGCCAGATCGATCAGCTCGCCACGCTCGATCAGGCGATCTTCGCCGCCGGGGACCTCGAGGAAAACGCCTTCCCCCTCGCCCGGCTTGGCGAGCCCGTAGAGCACCGTGCCGCTGATGACCGGCTTGCCCCAGCGCAACTCGTCGTCGTTCAAGGTGAGCTTGAAGTCGCGATCCGTCAGGAAGGCGACGAACCGCTCGGCGCCGTGCTCGCGCAGGTCGAAGGGCTCGTTCAGCCGCACGTCCTCGAAGTCGCCCGAGGGCAGGATCGCGAACAGGCTGTAGCCGTCCCGCGGGTCCAGGGCGCCGGCCTCGAGCAACTGACGGCCGAGCGGCACGGGGTCGCTCACCTGACGGGACTGGAAGTTGAGGTCGCCCTGCGCGAGGAGGAAGCGATACCCCTGCGCCGGACGCAGCGCCCGGCCTTCGCGCAGGGCGTCGCCGAGGTCGTCGTATTCAAGAAGCTCTTCGGTGTTCATAAGATTGGGTCCTTAGGTTCTGCCGCGGCGATGCAGCGGCTCTAAGGGTCCAATCGGGGCGAGATCCGCCGACCGGTAAGGTCAGGCGAACTTTTTTCGCAGAGGGCCGTCGGGGGTCTGCCCGCAGATGAAGAAGGCCGGGCAATTCGGGCAGGTGCGCGACGACACCTCTGCCGGAAACCGCCCAGCGCGGATGTCGCCGAGAAACTTGGCGAGCTTGTCCTTGCGCCCCTTCAACTCCCGATCCGACAAGGCCAGCGCATGCGTCTCGCCATCGGAAAGATGAACGAGCTCCGCGACGGCGCCGGGAAAGGCCTGCTGGACCGCCAGCATTAGCGCCGCCGCGCCGACATCCTTGCTCTCGGCCGACCGCCTATGGCCCGTGCGGATACGGCGGACGGTCCGGACCCCGTCCGGCCGCACCAGCACCTCGTCCGGCCGAACGATGATCTCTTCGCCGCCGAAATTGAGGCTGAGCGCGACCGGCGCCTCGGCGACCGCGTCGGCGCGATTGGCCAGGAGGAAGCGCAGCATCGCCAGCGCCAGGTCGCGGAATTCTGCGCGATAGCCATGGTCGCCGAGGCCCTGACCGGCAAGCGCCGCGTCGGTGCGATCCTCCAGGTCCCGCTCGGTTATAGGGCTATCCGACGTGATCACCCCCTCGACCACCACGCGCACCGCCTCGTGAAGGTGCATGAAGGCGGTGGCGGTCCGCCGCCCGCCGACCTGCAAGACATGCGTGTAGAAGAAGCGGCGCGGGCAGGACTCATAAAGGGCTATTTGCGCGGCCCCGAACTGCAGCCGTCCATCGACGATCAACTCGATGCCCTGAGCTTCCGCCGCCATGGGAAGCGGCCGCGCCGGCACGACCGAACGGCGCGTCAAGTTGGTCCCGAGACGGTCGAGGAATGGCGATAGCGGTCGATTGTGGCCGTTGCTCTTCTCGGTCGGCGCATAAAGGACCAGGCGGTCGCGGGCGCGCGACTGCGCCACGTAGAATAGGCACTCCTGCTCCTCGGCCTGGTCCGCGCGGAACGCCTCCAGCGCGCTGCCCTGGGCGCCCGCGATCATGCCGTCGGGCGCCGGACAGGGCGGCGCCGGCGGCGTGCGCGGGATGGTGTCGCTGTTGAGCCCCGGAATATGGACGCCGCCGAACTCCAGGCCCTTTGCGCCGTGGATCGTCATCAGCCGCACGGCGTCGAGATGCTGGGCGGCCGCCGGCAACTGGCGCAGGTCGCGATCGTCGCCGAGACGGACAAGCCTGCGCACCCGATCGAGCACGCGCGTGATCCGCAGTCCGCGGCCGGCCGGCTGGACCCGCAGGAAGTTGAGGAACTGCCAAATCGCGATGCCGCGCGTGCGATCGGCTAGGTCCGCCGACCCGCCAAGGCGCGCGGCGATGCGGGTGCGATCGAGCAGCAGCGTCGCGAGCACGGTCCAGGGCGCAGCCGTTTGGTCGAAACCGCTGAGCGCGGCCGCGAGCTTGGCGAGCGCCTCGCGGCCGGCATCGCTGACGCCGGGGATCGCATCCACCTGCTGGAGCCAGCTGCCCGGGGCGTGGTCGGCCGCCCGCAGATGCTCGAAGATCGCCGCCACGTCCGCAAAGGACATGGTGAAGTCGGGCCAGCAGGCGATGCGCACCAGGCCCATGGCGCGCCGATCGACAAGGACGGAGAGCAAGGCCAGGAGATCCTTGACCTCGGCCCGCTCGAACAGGCTGCCCAGAAACAGCACGGGCACACCAAGCCGCTCGAGGTCCTGCCCGATCGTCGACAGCTTCTCATTACCGGTGCAGAGGACCGCCTGGTCACGATAGGCATAGCCCTCGCCGCGAAGCGCCTCGATCGCGTCGGCCAGGGCCACTTGCTGCTGCTCGGCGCGCTGCACGGTGCGCAGTTCGGGCTTCTGACCATTGCCGTCGCGCTCCGCGTCGAGACCGCTGTCGGCGTCGGCCGCGCGCATCGTGATCGCGAAGCCGGAGAAGCTGGCGACGATCTCCGGTACTGAGCGATAGTTGCGCTTCAAGCGGCCGCGCTTGCCGCCGGGAAAGTCCTCCTTCCCAAACCGGGTCATGTTGAAGGACGACGCACCCCGAAACCGATAGATCGACTGCTTGGCGTCGCCGACCATCCAAAGATTGCGACCGTCTGGCCGCAGCGCGCTCAGCAAGCGCACGCTGCTGCGGTTCACGTCCTGATACTCATCGACCAGGACGTGGTCATATTGCGCCTGCAGCGTTGCGCGGATGGCCGCGTCGGTCTCGAGCAGCTTGACCGGCAGGGCGACAAGGTCCCCGAAGTCGACGCAATGCGCGTTGCGCTTGAGCTGTTCATAGGCGGCGTAGACACGGGCCACCTCGCCGGCGCGTTCGGCGGCCTCGCGTCCATCAGGGTCGCGAGCTTTGGCAAGCATGGCGTCGGCGAGCGCGGCATAGGTTTCGGCGTCGACCACCTCGTCCTTTGCCCGCGACACGGCGGCCAGCATGTCGGCGATGATCTGGGTCGGATCGTAGAGATTGCGGTAATGCGCGAGCCTCAGCCGCGGGAACTCCTCCTCGAGGAGCTCGACCGCCTCGGTCCGATCCATCATCCGCGGGTCTTTCGGCAGCCCGAGTTCGGCATGGAAACGACGGATGATGTCCAGACCGAAGGCGTGGAACGTGCCGATCCACATCGCGGCCGCAGCCTCGGGCCGCTTGCGCGCAATGCGCTCCGCCATCTCGCCCGCCGCCTTGTTCGAGAAGGTGAGCAGCAAGATGCGCCGCGGATCGACACCTTCCTCCAGAAGGCCCTCGACACGCGCGATCAGCGTCTGCGTCTTGCCGGTGCCGGGGCCCGCCTCGAGCAGATAGGCTTCGCCGCGATGCGCTGCGGCCTCGGCCTGCAGGGGATTGAGTGGCCGCTCGACATGCATCGCGGCCGCGACAGGCGGCACCGCTGGCAGGAGCAAAGCGTCGAACAGTTGCTGCGCGACGACCTCGAACGGCGCGCCGAGCTTCGCTGCGATCGCCGAGGCGGAGAGCCCTTGGTCGAGATGGAGCGCTCGCGCGATAGTGCGCGGAAACAGCAGCTCGCGCGCAAACAGGTCCATCTGAACCTCGCGGCGCTGCCGGCGTCCATAATCGACAACCCGATCCATGCCGACCGGCGACGGCTCGGCCGCGCGCGCCGGATCGATCGTCGGCGCCGGCTCGCCATCGAGATCGTCGCCGAGCTCGACATGACCGATCTCGTGCGCCACGAGGAAGGCCTGCTCGAACGCAGAGCCCGCGCTCTCGTGAAGGATCAGATCGTCGGCGGCGACGAAGGTCGCGCGGCCGCCGTTGAGGACGGCCGCGCCGACGGCCGTTGATTCGACATCGAGACCCCGCCGCTTGGCCTCGGCGACGGCAAAGTCATAGGGCGACCATGGATCGGCGCCGGAGGCGACGAGGCGAGCATGAAGCTCGGCGGCGACTTGCCTGGCGAGCTCCACGCCGTCCATCTCAGTCGGTCTCCGCCAACAGTTGGGCGCGCTTCTCGGCCGGGACGCCAGCGTCGATCAGCACTTGCTCGAAGCTGACCTGCTCGCCGGCCGTCGGCTTACTGTCGGCCTTGTAGCTGCGCGCCTCAGCCAGCTGACCCGGCCCCCAAAACGCTTCCAACTGCGCCACGGAGCTTCTCGCCGCCTCGGCGAATCGCTGGAGAAACCGCCGCGGGATGCTCACGAGGGATACCCGCCGTTCGCGTAATGCGGTCACGACCTGTCGAGGCACATCCAGACCTCGGGCCACCGCGCGCCAGTCATCGACCGTCAGCGCCGCAAAAGGGTCGGCGGCCGCCGCCGGAGAAGCCGCGGCGTGTTGCGACCATGCCGTGTCGATCAAGGCCTGGTCGGCACCGGGAAGTGGTGCGGCATCGTCACAGGCTTCGCGACTGAGTTCGCGCGAGAGGTCGATCAGCTCCCCGGCATATTCCGGGTAGAGCCGGAGATAGCGCTCCAAGGTCGACCGACCAGGCTCGCTCTCGACCGCAAACGCGTCGAGCACAGATTCGCGGGAGGGACGTGCGCCAGCGGGACTCACCGCTCATCTCCGTCGGCCATGGCCGTCCGTAGCGCGGCGAAGGCCTTGTCGCGATAGGTTCGAACAGTCTTTTCGGAGCGGCCCAGGGCTTTTGCGATGGTCATGACGTCCGGCTCCTTGGAGTCGATGGGAAAGCCTTGCCTCAGCATGTGAATGATCCTGCTTTGTTCTGTCGGTAGAGCCTCAATCGCCGCATCCAGGCGCAACCGGTAAGCCGGATCGTCGAAATCCGACGCGGCGAACGGGTCGTAGACCCCCGCGGCCACCTCGACCTCCGGCGACAGCTCGCCGCTCTCCTCGTCAAATTCGAGGGGCTGGGAACGGTTCTCGTCGCGCCAGGCCTGCTCCTGCGCGTCGCGACGCAGGCTCGCCAGCGCGCCGTCGAACCGCACCTCGAAATAGTCGACCTTGTCGACATAGGCGGCGCGATCCGCCGAAAGCAGCTCAACGAACCGGCCGAACACCTTGTCGCGTATGATCCCGCGCGTCAGCGACTCCGTCTCGCCGTCGAAGCTTTCCGCCCTGGGCAGACTGCGCAGCACCCGTTTGGTCAGTATCCGATAGACGCGCTCGAACCCCGCCTCACTATTGTCATGGCGGCTCGCGCGGAGGAAATAGACGAGACATTCGCTGGGGATATAGCCTGGGTCGGCGCGCTTCGTGATCGCGGCCCTGGCGATCAACGCGTCACGCGGCAGGACCACCAGTTCGGCGATGAGCGCTTCTATCTTCGGGTCGCGCGCATAGAGCTCTCCGGTGAGACGCCGTTTTCGCAGCGGCGTCACCACCGCCTCGTCCGCACGGTGCGCATCAGCCTCCAGCTTCATGCCAGCACCCTCCCCAGCCTCGCCCGATCGTTCCCATAAGAAGATCGACCTTCGTTTCGTTGTCGGTCAGCATCACCTTCAGTTCCCCCCAGCCGACGCTCTCGCAATCTCGCGACGACCAATATTTCTTCACAACCGACGCTGCCGTAACGCAGGACTTTCCGATAGGTATGTGCTCGCAATGCTACCTGTTCTGAAAACTTCCGCGGCCCAGCTTCTTGAGGTCGCGCCGACAATCTCCAAACTACGAAAGCGCGCCGCGGAGCGATTGCAACAACGCCTCCGCTTCGTCGATCTTCTTCAAGATATCCGCATCCCCTTTGAGTTCCTGCAGGGTCGAGAAAGGGACCTTTTTCATCGCGTCTACCGCAGCTTCGAGATCGCCGGATAGGCCGCCCTTGACTGGCTTCGGCGCGGGCCCAAGGCGCAGCATTGCCGACTCCAAATCTCCCGCATCGCTCAGAAATTGCGAACGCGCGACTGGATCGGGCAAGATTGTGCGGAGCTTCCGAAGGTCTTTCGAATTGGTAATGCGCTTCTGGTTGACCTTCTTGACCACCGCCTCGATAACAGTCGGCGTCAGTAGTTTCTTGCTCACCCCCATCAACTCACGTGACCAGGTGATTGCGGCACTGGGATCACGAAGACTGGTGAATTTTTCTGAGAGCTCGAACACATCGACCAGCTTGTCGAGCTCACGCACTGTGATGCCGAGGATGTTGGCAGCGCTCGACCGGCCCATCATGTCGACCAGGCGATAGGCCACCATTTCCTTTTCCTTGGCGTCCCATTCCTTCCGCTGGCGATGGATATAAATCCAGACCCGAAGCCGGTCCTCCTCGCTCAAGGTTCGGTCGGTAACCTCGATTGGAATCTGCCGATAATCTTCCTTCCCCTGTTCCACCAGAACCTGCGAATTGGTCCACCGGCGGTCGCCGTCGATGATCCGAAACTTTCCCGGTAAGTCAGGGTGGGGCTCGACAAGTAGGGGTTCGAAGAGGCCGCCATTCGCTTCGATCTGCCGTTGCAGCTCTTCATCGATCTTCGGACCCATGCGGGGCTGCTTTTCGTTCGGCACGATGTCGTCGATATCGGCCCTGGTCCGGTATGTGCGCAGGACGGTACGATCGAGCCGACGCTCCTGAAGATTGATGACATTGTTGCGGTCAGGAATGACCTTCGGGTTCGTCATTGAGGGCTCTCCGGCGCGGACGCCGTACCGATGATGGAGTCGATCTGATTGCGCAGTTCAGCCTGCACTTTCATGGCCGCGCGGATGGCAAGGCCCTGCTGCTTCCAGACGTTTTCGTGGGCTTTAACCTCCTTCGTCTGAATATCCAGCAGCGACTCCGCCAGTTCGTCCAACCGCGCGAATGAGTCGGCGCACTGCTGGGAAGTGATAAAGCTGTACAGGGCCGCGGTTTTCTGAGTCCGTTCGGCGTTGCTCATGCGCAGGGTGTGAGATTGAACGAGATGGGCGCGAACGAGCTGGATGAGGGCGACAACCCGCGCCGGGCACGCGATCACGACGCCGTCCTGGATATGCAGCTGCCGGGCGCCGGCCGGGAACTTGCTGGACGACAAGACCGCATGGTCGGCCTGCGCACTTAACTGGTCCGACCGCAGTTTGGTCACGAAATCATTCCGCCACGCGTTGTGGTTCTTCGAATCGTAGATGATCGTGCCGCACTCCTGTCCGTTGTGAATAACGGTGTGCAGGATGTCTGCGCCTTGCTGGCCCTTGGTTACGCGCACGATGCGATCACCATCGAACTCAGCCTTCAGCGCTTCAAACAGATTGATTTCGGCGCCTTCGCCGAGCTCTTCGGCGGTTTTCTTCTCAAGGGCGCGCTGCAGTTCTTCCACCTTGTTGGCCAACTTCTGGCGGTCTTCAAACGTGGCGGACTTCTCGGCGTTGACGGCCGCTACCTTGTCGGCCTCGAGGGCCTCACGCTGTTCTTGCAGCCGCTCATTGAGTTGGGCTTCATGGGATTCTTGGAGGCTTTTCGCCGTCGTCTCCGCAGCGGCCGCCCTGGCTTCGGCGTCAGCTTTGGCCTGTTCGGCGGCGCCAATCTGCAGCTGGGCCGCGGCCTCAGCGGCCGCACTGACTTCAGCACGGACTTCCACTTCGCGTGCGGCCGCTTTTGCCTGGGCGTCCGCCAGGGCTTGTTCGCTGGTCAGTCTGGCCTGCGCCAGTTCGGCCTTCAGTGTCTCGCCGGCATTTTCGGCGATCACTTTCTGAGCCTCCACTTCCGCCAGCCGACTCGCAGCCGCTTCCGTGGCGACGCGCGCCGCCTCTGAGCGGATCGCGTCTTCCTGCGCCGCCGCGTCCGCCTTCACCTTCTCGATCGCGGCGGCGGATTCACGCTGGACCTGTTCGAGTTGGCCCTGAAGCGCGACCTTCGCCGCGTCAGCGTCGGCCTTCTCGGTCGCGGCCTCGACGGTCTTGGCCTGAAGCGCGTCCTGGGCTGCGACACGCGCCGCTTCCGCCGCGTCCACCAGCGCCTTCGACTGGAGCTCAGCAGCCAGGCGGGCCTGTTCTCTGGCCTCGGTGATCTTTTGGTCAGCTTCTAACCGTGCACGCTCGAGCGCCTCGGTCTTCTCGGTGTCGAACTTCTCCTGCAGCCGCGCGGTGATAGTGGCGGACTGCGCCTGCTCACGCGCCTGCAGCCGCTCAGCGACCTCGTCGGCGCGATCGTGTGGGATGGCCTGCTCGCAAACCGGACAGACGTCGTCGACGGGATGAAGGTGGTGAACGGGACTGGAACGCACGGTCGACGCTACTGAGGTCTGCGGATTCGCCATCATGGCCTCCAAATATTTCTAGGACCTATTTTCTCCTAATTGATCCGAGAGTCAACCCTCCACACTCGTCGAGCGGGTCCACAAGCCGGACCAGCAGCCCTATCCTTGGGCGGTTTTCGGCGCAGCATGGGCGCGTCCATGCCGAGCGAGCATGGCTAGCAATCCGCTCGCAGTGACGAGATCTTCGAAGTCCAAATCCCCCCTCCCCGATTCCAGCGTCGGAGCGCGCATTCGCCAGCAGCATTGACAGGCAGTTATAACCGGGCATATTTGCCCGGTAAAGGAGGCCCACTCATGCTGACCTACAGCCCCGAAAAATTCGCATCGCTCTATGCGTCCGATCTCGGTCAGCGCATCTGGGCCTTTCTCACCCGGCCCGAAAGCGTCGCCCGCCTGGAGACCGCCTCGGAGCTGGGCAAGCCCGCGGTCGAGGGCATCGAGGAGCAGCTCCTGGCGGAATTCCGTGAGGACGTGCTGGCCGACCGCGTCAAGCAGATGGTCGGCCACATGGTGCGCCAGATCCTGGAGCAGCGGGACTGGGTACTGGACCAGAGCGACGTGAAGGTGCAGTCGGTGCCCTTCAGCAAGGCCACGCGCTATCGGCGGCCGGACTGGATCACGTTCCACGCCTTCCGCAACAGCAGCGATCCGCGCGATGTCGCGATAACCGACCGCCGGCAGAACGCGCCGTTGCCCGCTGACGTGCGCTGGACCTATTACGCGACCTTCGCCAGCCCGCTGAAGGCGGCCGTGGCCTTCGGCGTCCGCGACATCCGGCAACTCCGGCAGCAGGTGCATGCACACGGCTATCACCGCGTCCGGATCGAACGGATGCTGCGCACCGCCTGAAAGGAGCCGGACGATGGCCCGCCTTTTCGACGTCGATGGCAACAATCTCGATCGCGGGTTCGAGAACCTGAAGGCTGCGGAATCGCCCTTCGAGCGGCAGCTTCACGATCGGATCGAAGCGATGTGGTCAATCTATGAGCCCTATGCCGACCCTGATTTTCCGCAGGGCTTCGCCCGCGACGTCGATGGCCGTTTCTGGGAGATGTATCTCGGCTGCACCTTGCTCGAGGCGGGTCGCACGCTGTTGCCGGTCGTCGATCGCCAGCGCCAGGGCGGCCAGCCTGACCTTTGCGTCCTCGAAGATGACCGGCGCATCTGGATCGAAGCCATCACACCCGACGAAGGCGCGCCGGGTCCCGACCAGATCGTGCGGCCCGTGCCCCTCAACGAGGGTGGCGGTCTCGTCGCCGCGCCCATCCGCCAGGCCCAGTTGCGGACGTCGAGCGCTTTCTGGACCAAGGCGCAAAAGATCGCCCGCTATATCCAGCTGGGCGTGATCGCGCCCGAAGACACGCGGATCATCGCCATCAGCGCAAGCCGGTTCGGGGTCTATGTCGCCGAGCGGCCCCTGCCACTGATCATGACCACCCTCTTCCCGATCGGCGATGCCTATATCACCATCGACCGCGCGACCGGGGACGTCGTCGAGGAAGGATTCCACCCGGCTCCCCTGATCGAGCGCGCACGCAATCCCATCCCGCGCACGGCGTTTCTCGACGAGCGCTTCGCCGACATCTCAGGGGTGATCTGGTCGCGCGTCGGGCTCGGCAACCTGTCACGCCAAGTCCGGCCGATCACCTATGTCCATAACCCGCTCGCGCAGGTTTCCCTGCCGACGAATTGGGGCATTTGGGATCGCGAGTTCGTCACCACCGCGCACGGCGATGCATGGGAGAGCAACGACATCCTCGCGCCCGCGACCGTATCAGAGGCGCAATGACGGCGCTGCTGCGTGTACAGCACGGGTCAGACCCGCCGATCATGCGCCCTCCACGCCGCGAGGGTGACGATGGCCGCCGATGACCCACACCTGATTGCGCCGATCAGCGAACGGCAGTTCGAGCTCTACGCGCTGTCGCTCGAGCGCGGGCCGAACTTCGACCAGTCGCACATCTTCAGCGCCTACCGGGTCGGCCGCGGCAGCGCCTGCGGCTGCATCCTCCTCGATCCCGAGCGCGGAGCGTTCACCACCTTGGCCATGCGCCGGCGAGTCGATCATCTCTGGGTGCGCGTCGACGAAGGCGGCCCGTTCTCTACCCCTGAAACAGCGCTCGACCATCTCAGCATCAGCATGCGCGGCGGTGATCCGCCCGAACCGCTTTCGCCTGGCACGCGGCGCCGTCCACCCCTGATGCAGCCAGGCGAGCGCGGCATCTCGCCCGAGTTCGAGCTTCTTGCCAGCACCGTGAGCCATCTGCCCGCACTCATGGCGGTCGGCGAATGCTATCTCGCGCTTCCCAATCCGGACGCCAATTTCGTCAGCGACCTGCAGACCAACAACTTCGCCTCGCGGCTTTTCGAGCTCTATCTGCTCGCTTGCTTCCGCGAGCAGGGCCTGATCGTCCGGCAGGACCATGTCTCGCCCGACTTCCGGATCGAGAAGGGCGGCGCCGACTGCTGGATCGAGGCCGTCACCGCCAATTCCGAAACCCCGCGGGCGGGCGGGATCGGCGACTGGGTGCACGCGCCGCAGGATCGAAACGAGCGGCTGACCGGCGCGCCTGCCGAGCGCTTCGCTAAGACGTTGCGCGGCAAGCTCCAGCGTAACTATCACGCGATGGACCACGTCAGGGGCCGATCCTTCGCCATCGCCATCGCGGACTTCCACGCGTCCGGCTCGATGGTGTGGAGCCGTGAGGCACTCCCCTCTTATCTGTATGGCCTGCGCGCCGATGTCGAAGGCGAAGGCGCGCATCGCCGCGCGATCGGCACGTCGATTGCCAACCTCACCGGCAAACATGGCATTCCGGCGGGCCTGTTCCGCGACCCGGACTTCGCGCACCTGTCCGCAGTCATCTTCAGCAATGCCGGCACATTGGCCAAGTTCAACCGCATGGGCTTCCTCGCCGGCTGGCGGCCGCCCGGTCTCGAGATGATCCGGCGCGGCATCCTGTTTGACCGAACACCGGGCGCGCTCGAACCAATCGACTTCGAGCTGGCGGTCGGTAGCGAAGAATACCAATCCCTCTGGCCGTGGGGTGAAGCCTGGTGCCAGGAGCTGGAGGTCTTCCATAATCCGCAGGCCGCCCACCCCATTCCCTTCGATCTCATCCCGGGCGCTACCCATTGGTTCGAGCGCGAGGGCGATATCGAGTGCAGCACCATCTGGGCGAACTCGGTTCTGGCCTCGATCACCCATCTGCACCTGTCCGGCGAGCCCGAGAACCCGCAGGAGACCGAACACGTATGACGACCGACCCAGCCGACCGCACGATCGTCCTTCACCTCCTGCGCGGCGCTGTCCCCGAACGCGCCGACGAGATCAGCGGTCTCTGGAGCCGATACGGCCACGCCGTCGAAGTCGCCCCCAGCACCAAGGGCGTCACAATGAATGCGGATGCCAGCCGCATCAGGTTCGACACCAAGACGATCGACGTCTTCTGGCTGCTCGGCTTCAGCGCCTGGCGCGCGATCGAGGTCTATTCGCCCGCCCTGGTGCTCGCGACGGTGACCGGGATCCCGCTCGACCAAGCGCTGAGCGTAGACGCCGAACGGGGGCAATACGAATTCGACTACAAGCAGCGCGTCGCCAGCGCCCAATCGCTCATTGCCGCCGAGCAGACGGCGGACATTTCCTGGCCGGCGGACGATCCCGAGCCGACCGCCGACCGCGACGGCCTGAGAGACGATCAGCACAAGGCCGTCTTCGATCTCGTCGCACTCGCCCTTGCCTTCGCCCTTCTGCACGAATTCCGGCACGTCATGTTCTACGCCGACAACAGCGCGCCTTCGACATTGCCCGAAGAGGAAATCGCCTGCGACACCTGGGCCCGCGAGTTCATGACGACTGGCCTCGCCGCCTACGCGACGGCGCACGGACATAGCTACGCGCAGGTCCAGCAAAAGCGTGCGATGGGAATAGCGCTCGCCGCCGTGATTATACATGCGATGACGCCGACCCACGCGCATTGGGGCAGTCGGCAATATCCGCCGATCGTCGAACGGCTGACGGCGATGATCAGCGGCTACAGCCTGCCGGCCGGCTCGTCCTTTTGGCCGTTCACGGCCTGCCTGTTGATCGCGCTCATGCGGCAGGAGAACCGGCCGCTCGACATCGTCGCGAACTCAAATCAGGAGATGGTCGAGATCCTGCTCGACCGGCTCCGGTAACCCCGCAGGGAGCGCGCCGTGCCGGTCTATTTCCTTGGCGAAGACGAAAATGGATGTACCCCGGTCAAGATCGGGGTTGCGAAGAATATCGAAGCGCGCAAGCGCGACCTCCAGACCGACAACCCTCTCGAACTGCGGCTGCTCGGGTGGATCGAGACGGCCCACGCCTTCCAGCTTGAGCGACACCTGCACCAGCATTTTGGCGCGACTCATGTCCGCGGAGAGTGGTTCGCCATCGAGCCGGCGGACGTCCTGCCCATTCTCATGCGCGCCGGCCGCGATGGATTTGTAGCCAAGAACGCCAACGCCTTTCAGATCACCGGCTATGATCGCGATGCTGTTCCAGAATATCTCGGCGTGTGGGAATGGGCCGATCTTGAGATTGACGAATGCTGCCCCTTTTGTGGATGCCTCTGCGGCATGCATTTCCAGGACACATCGCAAATGTACTACTGCATCCGCTGCGACACGCTGACCGGCTTCTCGGAGCTCGATCCCCGCCGCGAAGAACCGGACTATTGCGCCATGGCGGTCTGGACGATGAGACAGCGGAGCGCGGCGTGAGCGAGCAGTGGCTCGAGGGGCGCGCGCCTGGCCTCAGGGATCTTCCCGATGCGGACCGCCGCGCCATCTTCGACTTCGCCTTCCTGTGGAGCCTCTTTGAAGCCCAAGTCATGGGCAATTTCGCCCGCGCCGATCGTATCCGCCAAAAGGTGGACGCTTGGTCGCAGGCGGGAATGCTCGAGGCTGAACTCTACGACGCCGAACTCGGCTATTTCCGGAACCGCTATTTCGCCGATAGCGCGCTGACCCACCATTTTCCGTTTCTTGCGCTTCGGCCATCGGATCACCCCGACCTCGTCCAGGCCGTGATCGAGGGCGCCAACGACGATCCTCGCGACCGAATGCTCGCGCTGCTGATGATCGTCTGGCGCTTGCGCAACAACCTCTTCCACGGCGCCAAATGTGCTTACGGGCTTCACGACCAGCGCGAGAATTTCACCCACGCGAACAGCGTCCTGATGCGGCTGCTCGAACGGCACGCCGATCCCGGTTCTCGCAAAAGCGGCTCTACTATTTTGGGGACAGTCTTTCCCCGGCTTCACGAACGCGAGCGTCGGCGCGCTCAACGGAATGCCTGCTGCATCAGCGCTGGAATCAAATGATCAAGTTCAGCCGCAACCTCAACCTGACCGGACTGAACAGCGCCGGCCTTTTGTTGAAGCCCGTCGAACCAGAGCTGCGCGTCCAATGATGGCAATGGGACTCGGATAGCCGCCAGCTTCTTCTGATTGAGTGTCCTGTTTCGATCTGCACTGCCCGGCGACGCGGCTTGAACTTGGGCGAGTCCTTGCTCGCTCTGGAGGAAGTACCACAGGTAGTTTGGGGTCGCCCTTTTAGTATCAACCACGCAAGTGAGGTAACGGTGAGAACCAACCTTGCCGTGGTGCTCCGGTTTCGCAACGGCGAAAGCCCCCTCCCACGCCTTGATATTGCTGAAGACAATATCTCCGCAGTGAATTCGGAAGAGTTTTTGCCATGTTAATTCGCCGCCGATTAGGTCCGGCTTTTTGAACAGTCCTTTGCCGAAGGATCGAACGCCAAGTTCTGCGTAAACACCATTCGATTCAAGCTCGACAGGTCGACGGAGTATGGGCGCGACGTCCCCGATCGCGATGCGGGGAACGCCAGCGATCACCCTCCGAAAAGCTGCCTCCATGGCTGCATTGAGCTCCGCGCGCGCGGCGTCGGCGGCCCGCCGCATCGTCTTCAGTTGCAACGCCGCGCCGTCGAGCTTCGCAATGATCCGACGTTGCTGCTCGATCGGAGGAAGGGGGATTGCATGATCGAGAAGACGCCTGGGATGCAGCCTCTCTCGGCGGGCGCCGATTCCCTTCCCGTCTGAGGCCAGCTGGCGCCAGACGCGATCCTGCTTGAAGTACCAGCCAAGGAACCCGGGCTCGAGTTGTTCACAATGCAGATCGAACGTCGGGAATTCGTTCGAAACGAAATACCCGTCAACCTCTGGCGAAACGATCGCATAGGCGCCTTCAAAAGATTTCAGGCGGCTATATACGAACTGGCCAGCCCGGATTCGAAACAACTGCGTGGCGGCAATCTCCCGTCCAGCGACCGCCGCACGCTGAATCATCCCGCGACCGAATCCATAGATGCCGGCGATTGGATATTCGCCGTCGGGCTCCACCCCGTGAGGGTCCGGTGCGTAGGTAAGGAGTTCACCCAATGGGATAAGCGGAAAGCTCGGCATGAACTACGCGCGCTCCGCCACAAGCGCCTTGATCTCGTCCAAGACGGTCAGCACCTGCTGCTCTTTGGCAATGGCGCTATCGACAATTTCCGCCGGCAAGCGGTGATCAATCGCAGCCTTCGCGTGGGGATTTCTCAGATCGAGATCGACCGTGACGACGCGCCCCTGTTCATCGCGCTTGATCAAATCGGGGCCAAATACCTTCCATGCCTGCGATCCTTCCTTGCGGTCAGACCACCAAGCTCGGCAATCGGCGAACTCCTCATACTGCAGCGGCTGCGTCTTGGAGTATTTCCGTCGGCCTTCCGGTAGCGGTTGCTCCCAGTACCAGATGTCGCTCGTCGGACCGGACGTGTCGAAAAAGATGATATTGGTCGGAATGTCTGTGTATGGCGCAAAGGTGCCCTCGGGCAGCCGGACGACGGTGTGAACATTGAACTGTTCGAGAAGGTCGGCTTTGATCCGCGCAGCAATGCCGTCGCCGAAAAGGATTCCATTCGGCACGACGACGCCGGCACGTCCGAGTCCACCGCGTTTGAGCCGCCGCATGATGAGCTGCAGAAATAGCAGCGCAGTTTCGGCGGTCCGGCGATCATCCGGAAAATTCGCGAGGATGCCGGCTTCTTCCTCACCGCCGAACGGCGGATTGGTCAGGATGACTTCGACCCGGTCCCGCTCGCCAATCTCCGTCAGTTTGAATCGCAGTGCGTTGCCGAATTCGATGTCGGGCGCCTCGATCCCGTGCAGCAGCAGGTTCATCTGCGCAAGCAGGAACGGAAGTGAGGAATCTTCGCCGCCACGCAAAGTCTTGCGCTGAAGGATTTCGCGTCTCTCGACCGTGCTGGCTTGCGGCTTCATATGGTCGAAGGCAGCAGCCAGAAACCCGCCAGTGCCGCAAGAGGGGTCGAGCACGACTTCGCCAAGTTTGGGATCCATCACCTCGACCATGAGACGCACGACGGGACGCGGCGTATAGAACTCTCCGTTCTGACCAGCGGCGTCGCGCATCTCGCGTAACAACGTCTCGTACATCCGGCCGAGGGTCTGAATGTCCTCGGTGCTGTCGAAGTGGATGCCGTTGATCAGGTTGATGACGTCCCGCAGCACATAGCCGCTGGTCGCGTAATTCCGGAGGTCACGAAACACCGCGGAGACCACGTCGCGCCGCTGGCGGCCAGCGCCATTGCCGCGCAGACCTCGTAGAAAAGCGAACAGGCCCGGACCCTGGGTGCCGTCCGCACGAACGGACTGCTCGCCGTTGATGAACGAAAGCAGGTCCGGCCCGGTGATGCCCGCCGGATCGGCCGCCCAGTCTCGCCAGCGATAAGGCGCATCGATCAGATGCTGGTACGGTTCGTCAGCGAGCACCGCCTCATCCTCGTGGACGCGTTCCATGTCGTCGACGAATTTCAGGAACATCAGCCAGGTAAGGGTGGGCAGCCGTGTGAGGTCCGTCTTCAGCTCGCGGTCCTTGCGCATCTTATTGCGCGCGGACTTGATGAGGCTGTCGAGCCGCTGCGCCGTTGTTTTCGGCGTATTGATCTTCTTCTCACGGGACATTCGTGGGTCTTCCTTAAGCGGCGTACAACAGGCCGGACATTTCGTTGACGGCGTCGCGAAGCTTATCCGGACCACCGAAGCGGCGGGCGATTTCGCTCGGATTGCCGAACCCGGCCAGCGGCGGCACCTTCAAAATGCCCGGCAGGACGAACTGCGCGGCGCCGTGCTCGGCGTACTTCTCGAGCAGCGCCTCCAATACGATCCGCGCATCGGCGCCATACCGTTCGAAAAAATCGGTGCGATCTTGCTTGAGACGTTCCGCACGCTCACGTCGCGTACGGAGCGGCGCATTCCATGCGAGGTAGCAAAGCAGATCGAACGGATCGTCCCCGGGGCGGCCGGATTCTTCAGCTAAGGTCTCCAGATCGATACCCCGTTCAGCGAGCGCCTCGACGATCGCGTGGCGTTTGTCGGCGAGCATCCAGTCGGCGCGGAAACTTGCGGCAGTCGGATAGAGCGTTCGGACCTTCTCGCCGGTCCAGTCCGTCAGTTTCTTGCAGGTCAGCCGTTTGCCGTCCGTATCGAGTTCGTAGACCAGATGCGCAACCACTTCGACCGTGCCGCCATCGACGTACAGTTTGCGCGGTTCCCCGGACACCTCGTCGGCGGGAAGAGCGCCTTCGAGTTCCGCCCCGACGTCGTCCGGGGCCTCGGGCACAGGATTTTCTTCTTCCAGGGCGGTGATGATCTCACCGTCGGCATCGATCTCTGTGATCGTCTCCGTTGTCGGCTCGCCGTCGAAGTCCGGATCGGCGAATTTTTCGGTCGCGGTGCCGGTGTAGTCGAGGATGTTGAAGAACAATTTGCCGTAGTCTTCGCGCAGCCGGGTCCCGCGGCCGATGATCTGCTTGAACTCCGTCATCGATCCGACCACGCGCGCCAGCACGACGTTCTTGCAGGTCGGCGCGTCGACACCTGTGGTGAGAAGCTGAGACGTCGTCAGAATCACCGGGACCTTCGTCTCGACGTCCTGGAAACGGCTGAGTTTGCCCTTTCCGATGTCGCCCTCGTCGGCCGTCACGCGGCAGGCATAGTCCGGGTCGCCGGCGACGAGATCGGCGTTGAGATTGGCGAGCGCCCGACGCATCTCGCTCGCATGTTCCTGGTCCACGCAGAAGACGATTGTCTTCGCGAAGCGATCGGTCTGCGCAAGGAAATGCGTGAGGTGGCGCGCGATCGCCTCGGTGCGAGCTCGCAGGGCCACGACCCGTTCGAAATCCTTGGTGTGATATTCATCGTCGGGGATCTCGCGCCCGAAGCGATCGAGTTCGCCCTTGGTCGGTCGCCACCCCGCCGCGTCATAGTCCGTGACGATGCGGTGCACGCGATAGGGCGCCAGGAATCCGTCCGCGATACCTTGCGCTAGAGAGTAGGTGTAGAGCGGCGCGCCGAAATAGTTGTAGGTGTCCCGGTTGTCTTCCCTCAGTGGCGTCGCCGTCATGCCGAGCTGATAGGCCGGCTCGAAATAGTTCAGAATGTCTCGCCAGTTACTGTCGTCGCGCGCGCTGCCGCGGTGGCACTCATCGATTATGATCAGGTCGAAAAAGTCTGGCGCATATTCCCGATACAAACCCGGCCGTCGTTCGTCGCTGGCGATAGCCTGGTAGATCGCGAAATAGATGTCGCGGCCGTGGCTGATTTCGCCATTCTCAATCTTGAACCGCGCGTCACCGAATGGCGCAAAGGTCTTGGCCATCGGGTCGTCGACGAGAATGTTACGATCGGCGAGGAATAGGATTTTGGGTTTGCGGAAGTCGCCGCGCTTGTTCCATCCGGCGGTCCACAGCCGCCAGGCGATCTGGAATGCCACCGCAGTCTTGCCGGCGCCCGTGCAGAGGGTGAGGAGCGCCCGCCGCTGGCCCGTCAGAACCACCTGAAGCGCCCGGTTGACGGCGATCTCCTGATAGTAGCGCAGCGGCTTGGCGGGATCGGGGAACCCCGGCGCGAGCAGGCGCTCGGCGGCTGCGTCATCGGTCAGACCGAGACCGGCCCGTTGCCGACCCCACAGCTCGGCAGGCGTGGGAAAATCGTGTCGTAGGGTTTCCAGGCCGGTGAGAAAGTCGAATTCGAGAATCTCCGCGCCATTGGTGGCGTACGCGAATTTCAGGCCAAGAATTTCGGCGTAATCCTTGGCCTGCTGCAAGCCATCGGCGGCGGATTTGTACGCGGCCTTTGCTTCGACGACAGCGATCGGGTAGTCGGCGCGGTAGCGCAGGATGTAGTCGGCACGCTTTTGCCGGCCGCGCTTCGCCTTACCACCAATGAAGATCACTCGACCATCGGTGAAGGTCCGTTGCTCGTTGATGGCGTGGGGCGCGCCTTCCCAACCTGCCGTCTGCAGGCGGGGAACAACGAACTTTCGACAGGTATCCGCTTCAGTATTCACCTGGTTTCCCCACGTGACCGCTTCGCTCGTCTCGTACGTGGCGCCAGCGACTTGTCGCCCGATTTCCAAGCTTTGACGTTCTGTGCTTTCCACCGCAGGGCCGGACTTGCTTCTATCGAGGCGCGCACGTTCTCCGGCGCCTCCAGAGAAGACGCATCGATCTCACCCCGATCGAGCACGCCGTCCAGAAATGCCCTCTCCCCCGCCGTAAACTGAAACAGCGGCGCGAGCTTGTCCCGGCATTCTGCCGTGACGTTCTCGATCCAGGTCGCCGGACCGCCAAAGACATCGAAATATCGATCGTGCAGGCACATGGTCAGCTTGCCGGTAATGTCGCCGACCTCGCATCCGATCGCTTCGGGCGAGGCTGTGCGCCAGTCGAAGCTCTTGGCGCTCGCACCGATCATCAAGGTGGCCGCCTTGATCTTCGCCCAGTCGAGAGACGGCATGGCGATGATCCGATGCGCGTCGAACAAGTCGCGTGCGGTGCGCCGCGTGATCAGCGCGACCATCTTGCCAGCGATGATCTCGTGGATATCGAGAACCGGCACATTCGTGGCCTGGTATGATCCGACTGCCACCGAGGACATGCGATCCACGCCGAAAAGGGGGCCGCGATAGAGATAGTTGATATCGATCTCAATGGTCCCCGCGCCGCCCAGCGCGGAGGCGTAGCGATAAATCCATTTGCCGCCGGCGTGCTCGGACGGCTCACGCCGCGCGGCATAACCCTTCGATTCCATCAGCCGCTCGATCTGGTCCTCCAGTCCCGGCCGGTCGGCGTCCATCTTCTCCTTCGCGACCGCGCCAACATAGTTGACGTCGATATCGACCGAGAGGCGGTCCAGATCGGAATGAAAGACGTTGAGCGCCGTGCCGCCCTTCAAGGCGACGCGCGGCCCGATCAGTTTGTCGGCACCGAAGGCATCGAGAATGTCGATCAGCCGGATCACACGCTCCAGCGTCGCGGGCTGGAGCTGCCGCTCGGCCGCTATGTCCTGAAGTGTTTCTCGCGACGCTACCATCAGACGCCCTCAAAAGCGGGATCGATAGCCTGCCTCGGGAGAAGCACGCGCCACGACTCGACGAACACGGCATGACCAGGTTCAGCGCCCAGCGCATAGTGTTTCGATCTTGGAAGCCGTGCCCGCAGGCGCGCCAGGACGTCGTCGGTGACGCCGAGCGCGGCGCGCCGCTTCTCGAGCCACCAGCCGGAAACGGAGGCGAGCGACCGATTGTCCAACAGCTCGACATAGTCGGCGACCTTCGCTGGATCGAGATAGCGCACCAGGTCCAGCGACTTCAGGACTTCCTCGGCGCCGCCGGCGAGTTCCGGCCGGTGCAAGATGTCGACGACCGTGCGTTCGACCGCGGTGACACGGACCGCCACCCCTTGCCGGTCCATGGTCACGGTCAGGTAGTCGGCTTGGCCAGCCGCCGCCAATGCCTTCGGCGGCGTGACGAAGCGGCAGGCGCCAAATGGCAGGTCCACGCGTTCGGTCCGTCCGGCGCTGATGAGCTGAACCTCGTTGAACTCGGAGTAGGCTATGCCATGCAGCTCAAGCGCGGAATGAAACCCCAGGACGCCATCGGAGCGCAGCTTGCTCGCCGCGGCGAAGCGGTCGATCACCATCCGCTCGGCCGCCAGGTGGGCCGGCACCGCGGCAAACACCTCGCGACTGACGCGCTTGATGTTGCCGGCCCGCAGATGATGCCGGAGCAGGCTCGTAACATTGGCCCCGCCCGCCGGGTGGCCGAAGGCCGCCGCGAACTCAGCCCGGGTGAACACCGGATGAGCCGACAGGAAACTGGCCGTTTTGTGCTGGCGAGGCTGCATAGTGGGTCTGTGATTCTGCGTCAAAGTGGGTAGTAAATAGCCATTATGACGCATATTTGTCAACAGAGTCTTCTTGGGAACAAAAGCCGGAACCGTCCTTTTGGTCGCTAAAAACGCGCCGCACGGGGTATCAAATGCCCCCTCCAACGCATTTTCCGGAACGGAGCGGCCCTAAGTGGCTCGAACGCCATGGGCTCCACATAGGTGGCCCCGAGAAACGGAAGTCTGAGGGGAAGGCCTTCCCCTGCGGCCGAGCCTACGGTCTCGGCCTACCCCTTCTGCGGAAACACCCCGCAACGCCCCGAGAGTGAGAGGGCTGCGGCTGTCGCCGTGACGGGTTTGAGGGTCGAGAGAGAGGCTCCCGGCCGGCCCGTCATGGAGAATCCGCCATGACCCAGACAAGCACCATCGCCGAGCGAGACGGCTTCGGTCCACCGCCGGTTTCAGCCGGCTATAAAGTCGACATCTCGCGCGGCG
This sequence comes from Pseudoxanthobacter sp. M-2, assembly GCF_046156265.1. Taxonomy (NCBI): domain Bacteria; kingdom Pseudomonadati; phylum Pseudomonadota; class Alphaproteobacteria; order Hyphomicrobiales; family Segnochrobactraceae; genus Pseudoxanthobacter; species Pseudoxanthobacter sp. M-2. Next base: position 27,797 of record NZ_JAWDIR010000004.1, on the reverse strand, counting down.
AACGGATCGGACGCGTGTCGTCCGAATGGTTCTCCCGGCCGGACGACGAGCGCTATCTGTCGCTCAGCGCCCTCTACGCCGCCGTTCGAACACGCGCCGACCGCGCCACCGCACGCACTGTCGAGACCCGGACCCTTCGTATCGAGGCCAGTCGCGACAACGCCGAACGCCTGGCGCTCATCGTGCCCGGACGCGCGGAGCCCATCACTCCGACGCACTGGTCATTCGGCCAGATGTGCAGCCTGGTCGGTGCGCCCGCCGGCTATATGCGGCAACTCCCCGCGCCGCTTGCCGGAATCAACATGCAGCACGGACTGCTCTCGCACCGGGCCGAACTGGTGAAGACGCTCGAGGCCGACGACGGGCGGATGGAACTCCGCGCCGTCACCGGCCCCGACTATGGCCGCATCTGGGACCATGAGCTGGTCGCTGCGGTCATGAAGATCGCCGGCGAGGGCACGGGCGATACACGCTGGAAGGTGCCGGGCCTGCTCGACTGGTCGACCATGACGCACAACCCGTTCGTCGAAGTGACCAAGGACACCACCACGCTCTATGCGTCCGATCGCGATGTCTTCCTCTTCCTGGTCGACGATGCCCATCCGATCGAGGCCGGCCACCTCCCCAATGGCGATCCTGACCTCTACTTCCGCGGCTTCTATTGTTGGAACAGCGAGGTGGGCTCCAAGACGCTAGGCATGGCGTCCTTCTACCTCCGCGCCGTTTGCATGAATCGCAACATCTGGGGCACCGAGGGCTTCGAGGAGATCTCGATCCGCCACAGCAAGTTCGCCAGCCACCGGTTCGCACATCAGGCGGCGCCGGCGCTGGAACGCTTCGCCACGTCGTCGCCCGCGCCGTTTCTAGCGGGGATCAGGGCCGCCCGCGAGCAGATCGTTGCCCGTAAGGGCGAGGATCGCGAGACCTTCCTGCGCAGGCGCGGTTTCTCGCGTCCCGAGACCGAGAAGATCATCGCCACCGTGCTGGAGGAAGAAGGGCGGCCGCCGGAGTCGATCTTCGATTTCGTCCAGGGGATCACGGCGCTCGCCCGCGCCAAGCCGCATCAAGATGCGCGGCTGGAGCTGGAGGGCAAAGCCGCGAAACTCCTTTCCAGCGTCCGGTAATACTGCGAGGCGTGGAGCCGGGTCCCCGGCTCCACGCCTTTACGATTCCGCGCAGCCCCAGCCTCCTAGAGGAAGAGGGCTGCGCTCGCTTCGTGACGGGCTGAGGTCGAGAGAGAGTCTCACGGCCGCCCGTCATGGAGAATGACCATGACCCGAGTTCAGAAGATCGTCCTGTCCTCATCGCGGGACGTCCCGTTCAACAAGCTGGTGCTGAGCCAGTCCAATGTCCGCCGGATCAAGGCCGGCGTCTCGATCGACGAGCTGGCCGAGGACATCGCCCGGCGCACGCTCCTGCAGAGCATCACCGTGCGGCCGGTTCGCGATGCCGAAGGCGTCGAGACCGGCATGTTCGAGGTTCCGGCCGGCGGTCGCCGCTTCCGCGCGCTCGAACTTCTGGTCAAGCAGAAGCGCTTGGCCAAGACCGCGCCCGTGCCCTGCGTCGTGCGCGAGGACGGCATTCCCGAGGAAGACAGTCTCGCCGAGAACGTCCAGCGTGCGCCGCTGCATCCGCTCGATCAGTTCCGGGCCTTTCTGGCGCTGCGTGAGAAGGGTCAGTCGGAGGAGGACATCGCCGCGGCCTTCTTCGTCGCCGTGTCGGTCGTCAAGCAGCGTCTGCGCCTCGCGTCCGTCTCGCCCAAGCTGCTCGACGTCTATGCCGACGACGGCATGACGCTGGACCAGCTCATGGCGTTCACCGTCAACGGCGATCATGAGCGCCAGGAGCAGGTGTTCCAGCGCCTGAGTCAGTCCTACTCCAAGGAGCCGCATGTCATCCGCCGGATGCTCACCGAGGGCGCCGTGCGGGCGTCTGACAAGCGCGCGCAATTTATAGGCCTCGACGCCTACACCGAGGCGGGCGGTGTGATTCTGCGCGATCTGTTCCAGGGCGACGATGGTGGCTGGCTGCAGGATGTCGGTCTCCTCGACATGCTGGTGGCCGAGAAGCTGCGGGAGCAGTCCGAGGCGATCCGCGCCGAAGGCTGGAAGTGGATCGATGTCGCGCCCGACTTTGCCTACGGCCACACTTATGGCCTGCGGCAATTGCGCGGCGAGCAGATTCCGCTCGCCGCCGATGAGCAGGCGACGCGCGGTGCACTGCAAGCCGAGATGGACGGTCTGGAGGAGACCTACGCCGAAGCCGGGGAACTGCCCGACGAGGTCGATCAGCGGCTCGGCGAGATCGAGACGGCGCTTGCCGCCTTCGATGATCGCCCCCAGGCCTTCGATCCCGAGGAGGTCTCGCGCGCTGGCGCCTTCGTCAGCATCGACGGTTCGGGCGCCCTGCGTGTCGAGCGCGGCTATGTCCGCCCCGAGGACGAACTTCCGATCGCCGCGGAGAACGGCGCCGAAACCGATCCGGCCGACGAGCCGGCGATCGCGGCGCGAACCGAGCATGACGGTACGAGCGTGGCCGCAGGCACCGAGCCTCCTGCGGATGAGCCTGAGGAAGACGATGGTATCAAGCCGATCCCCGACCGGCTGATGACCGAGCTCACGTCCCATCGAACCCTCGCGCTTCGCCACGCGCTGGGCGAGAATCCTGACATCGCCTTCGTCGCCGCGCTTCACGCCCTGTGCCTCAAGGTGTTCTACCGCTATGCGCAAGACACCTGTCTTGAGCTCGACTTGAAGAGCGCCGGTTTCAGCGCTCAGGCGCCGGGCCTCGCGGACAGCACGCTCGCTGTCGCTTTCGACGCCCGGCATCAGGCTTGGCTCGCTGCTCTGCCCAAGGAGCCGGCCGATCTTTGGGACGGGCTCATGACATTCGACGGCGACAGCCGTCAGGCGCTGTTCGCTCATTGCGTCTCGCTGTCGGTCAACGCGATCTATGAGGCGTACAATCGCAAGCCTCGCGCGCTGGCCCACGCCGACCGGATCGCCCAGGCCGTCGATCTCGACATGGTCGCAGCCGGTTGGACGCCGACGATCGACACCTATTTCGGTCGGGTGACCAAGGCCCGCATCCTCGCAGCCGTGCGGGAGGTGAAAGGTGCGCGGGCGGGTGACCGCATCGAGCACCTCAAGAAGGCCGAGATGGCGGAGCAGGCCGAAACGCTGTTGGCGGAGTCCGGATGGCTTCCGGAGCCGCTGCGCACGCCCGGCCGCGATGTGCCGAACTCCGTTGAGACCGACGCCATCGACGCCGCGGAAGCAGACGCCGATGCAGCGAGCGTAGAAACGACGGCGGACGGCGGCGAAACGGCCGTGGTGGAAGATGAGGAAGTGGCCGAGGATGACTCGGTCGCGCTCGAAGTTCACGCGACCGCGGCCGAATAACGAATGAGCCAACCGCACTGCCAGGGGCCCGCCAGCGATGGCGGGCCCTTTTTCGTCTCGGAGGACACGATGCCGGACACTGCATCCGATCTGGCGCGCCGAATGGCCATACAGGCTGAGGCGGTCTGCCGTCATTATCTTTCCAACGGCCGCCGTGAAGGACGCTACTGGCTGGTCGGCGATGCCCGCAACAGCCCGGGGCGGTCCATGTTCGTCCGCCTGAAGGGCGCCGAATCCGGCAAGGGTGCCGCGGGCAAATGGACCGACGCCGCCACGGGCGAGCATGGCGATTTGCTCGACATCATCCGCGAGGCACGCGGCCTGATGGATTTCAAGGACGTCGCCGAAGAGGCGCGAACCTTCCTCAGCCTTCCGCATCCCGAGCCTGAGCGGCAATCAAGTCCGCGGCAGGCGCCAGCTCCGACCGGATCGCCGAAGGCGGCACGCCGGCTCTTCGCCATGTCGCAACCGATACCGGGCACGGTCGTGGAAACGTACTTGCGCCAACGCGGCATCACGGCTTTGCACGGGACCGGATCGCTGCGCTTCCATCCCCGATGCTATTACAGGCCGGACGAGCACAGTCCGACCGAGAACTGGCCGGCGATGATCGCATCCGTCACCGATCTTGGCGGCCGGATCACCGGCGCGCATCGTACCTGGCTTGCACCCGACGGCAGCGGCAAGGCGCCGATCGACACGCCGCGGCGGGCGATGGGCGACCTCCTCGGCCACGCAGTCCGGTTCGGCGTGGCGCATGACGTAATGGCGGCCGGCGAAGGCATCGAAACCATTCTGTCGCTGCGGATGGCGTCGCCCCGCATGCCGATGGTCGCCGCTCTATCGGCCGCGCATCTCGCAGCCATCCTGTTCCCGCCGACGCTCCGCCGACTCTACATTGTGCGTGACGACGATCCGGCCGGCGATGGCGCGCGCGATAGCTTGGTCGCACGTGCAAACGCTGTCGGGATCGAGGCGATTGTCCTGTCGCCGACGCTCGGAGACTTCAACGAGGATCTCAGGCTGATCGGCATTGGCGCGCTCTGGGCCAACGTCCGCGTCCAGCTCGCCCCGGAAGATGTCGCACGCTTCATCGCGACAGAGGCGGTGTAGTTTCGGAGGGATGCGACAAGAGCGGCGGCGCTGTCAGCGCGATCACCCTGGCTGCTTCCCATCTCGTCGGAGAGACCGCGACCCGGCCTTCAAGAGGGCGATCGGCCGTCAAACGGTCCGGCCCAGCAATGGCTGCGCCCCGGTTCTTTTCCGCCGGCCCTTCGGGCCTTTGCATCGCGAAGCAAAACAACCGGGCTTCGCCATCCTCCGCTGACGCTTCGGCCCTACGCTTCGCTCCGGGTGCAGGTCCGGCTCGCCCGACGGCATTCGTCGCCAGAAGGCCGCGAGGGTCGCGGTCAGACCGACGAAGGAGCATCCCATGACGAGCGATCGCGACGACTTCGAGCCGCATCACGCTTCATCTCCTACCGACCACCTTCTCACCGAGCTTCAGCTTTACGGCTTCCGCCCCTTCCAGGACGAACTCGACCCGAGGCCGCTACCCGAGGGGAACGCCGTCGCGGGCGCCATCGCCGACATCTTCGATGCGCTGATTGTCGCCTTGCAGGACACCCGCCTCGAGCCCGACCTCGACGATCTACTCTGGTCCACCGTCAATCTCTTCCACCGAGCTACCGACCGGATCGAACGCGAACTCGACGACAACGAACAGGCTCAGCGGCGGTGCCAGCGGGAACAGGACGGCTCCGAGGTGAAATCCGTCGAGCTGGAGCGGCTTACCGCTGAGGGCCAGACGCTGATCGAACGCCGTGACGCTTTCGAATTGATGCGCGATCAGGCCGCCGAGCACTTCGAGCGCCATGCCGGTTCATCCTGGCGACCGCGCAGCGGGTCGATGGTCAACCACCGCACCATGACCTCGGCCATGATCGACAGCCGCGATTTTCTCGCCGCCAAGCGTCGAGCAGAAACCGAAGTGATGCTACCGGCAGGTCCGAAGATCGCCCTCACTGGCGGTCTCGACTTCAACGATCACCGGCTCATCTGGGCCAAGCTCGATCAGGCCCACGCCAAGCATCCCGACATGGTGCTACTGCATGGCGGGTCGCCGAAGGGCGCCGAGCGCATTGCTGCCCGCTGGGCCGACCATCGAAAAGTGCCACAGGTCGCTTTTAAGCCCGATTGGACGAAACACGCCAAGGCCGCACCGTTCAAGCGCAATGATCAGATGCTCGAAGTCCTGCCCATCGGCGCCATGGTATTTCCGGGAACCGGCATCCAGGGCAATCTTGCGGACAAGGCTCGCAAGCTCGGAATCCCGGTTTGGAAGTTCGGCGGCTCGTGAGCGCCTCCCAACTCAATCTGCTCGCGGGAGCGGAAGTCCAGCGGATTTCCGGCTCCCGTTTTCGCTGAGTTTCAGGTATGCTCAGACCGCGCCGTGGTGGTGGTGGAAGGCGCGACCGTCAGACCTTTTCTCACGGAGACCGCCACCATGATCTTTATCGGCATTCTCGCTAGCATCGCAGCCATCGGCGTCCTCTGCTGGCTGCTGTTCACGCTCGCCGTATTCGCGCTGCCCGTCTTCGCCGGCGCCGCCGCTGGCACTTGGGCTTATCAGACCGGTGCGGGCTGGACCGGCGGGATCATCGTCGGCCTTATCGCCGCCGCGCTGACGCTCGGCATCAGCCAGCTCATGCTCGCCTTCGCGCGGCCGCTCTGGCTGCGCCTTGCGATCGCGATGGTCTTTGTCGCGCCCGCCGCTCTCGCCGGCTATCACGCCACCCATGGCATCGTGAAGCACACGATGCCATCCGACACGTGGCAGATCATCTTTTCCGTCATCGGCGCAATTGCGGTCGGCGTCACCGCGTTCGTCCGGGTGACGGCCGTGGCAGCGCCCCGACCGTCGGGGCGGGGCTTGGCGCGCGCCTAACGCTAACAGCAGCAGAGGCGGGACCATCGGCCGATCTTCACCGCGCCGTCCTCGTCATCGAAACCCCGAGATGGCGGTCGGCGCTCAGACCTTAGCTTCGGCCAACCCGTGTCCCGTCATCGCAGTCTTACGCTGGAGCAGCGAGACGCCGTTCAGTCACGCGATCAAAACATCGGTGCGCTGGCTTTCTTGCCAGAGCGGTGTCGGCATCGAGATGCGGTCAAGCCTGGACTGGCTCTGTGGAATCGCTGACTCCGTTGTTGCCGGGATCGTGACGGCAGCGCCGCACTCGCCACGTTCTCCTTGATCAAAATCTCTGTCTAACCGACCGCTCCAAAACGGCCTCTTCAATGGGCTGATCTGGCCGAAGGCCGGCTACGCCTCGATCGCCTATGCGGCAATGGCGCCGATCGACTTTCTTCCCCTGCCGGCTGCGCCGTCATTCCTCGCGAAACAACAAAGTCGCCTGGCAGCCATCCTCCGCTGCGCTGCGGTCGCAAGCGATGCCGCGTCGATCGCCTTCGGCCTGCCGATCGCCATCGAGGCCGCAATGGTGCGGGCTCGGAACAGAGTTCAAGGAGAACTATCATGGCGACCATCGGCACCTTCAAGAAGACCGGCACCAACGAATATGTCGGCGAAATCGTCACCCTCTCGGTCCAGGCCAGGAACGTCCGCATCGTCCCGGAGACCAGCCGCTCTGCCGAGAACGCTCCCAGCCACCGCGTCTTCGTCGGCCGCGCCGAGATCGGCGCCGCCTGGTCCAAGCGCTCGAACGAAGGCCGCGACTATCTGGGCCTCAAGCTCGACGATCCGAGCTTTACCGCCCCGATCTTCGCCAACCTCTTCGACGACGAGGGCGGCGACGGCTACAGCCTCATCTGGTCCCGCCCCAGCCGCCGCAACGCGGATTGACCGGCTCAGGACGCCCCGCCCGATTCTCGGGCGGGGCAAGCCTTTCAATACTCGGCGATCCGGCTTTGTGGATTGTCGGCTTTGCGTCGGCGGTTTGACGGCTTTGCACGTACCGCCGATCCGGTTCGCGGGCGGCGTGCGCTAGCGGGTCGCAGACCCGACTCGCCAAGACTCACGTCTCAGCGTCCTCCACCGCCTCATCGAGAAGGTCGGCAGGTCTTACGCCCAACGCTTCCGACAAATGCCACATCGTCAACAGCGTGACATTCTGCTGGCCCCGCTCCATGCCGCTCACATAGGCGCGGTCCACACCCATTTTCACTGCGACCGCCTCCTGGCTCAGACCGGCCGCGACGCGATACCTCCTGACGTTGGCTCCAAAAATTCTGCGAATGTCCATCCGCAGGATAGGAGGCAATCGTGCATTATAGCGCTACGTGTTATAATACACGGCCGTGAGGCCAGCGTGCGATGCCGCCAGTGGGACCGCGCGATGCTTGAGAAGCATCAGGAAATTTCAGCTCTCGGTCTGGTTTGCATTGGCGATGCGGATACGATCAATTAACCAAAGAAGATGGGCGCGCCAATGACCGTCATTGCTTTCCAGGATCGTCCGCCTGATGGGGATCGCCTGACCGGCTACGACGAAGACCATCTTGCTCTCTATATTCGCCTCCTGGACGCCGCCGCCGAGGGCGCCGACTGGCGTGAGGCGGTGCAGATTCTTTTCGGGCTCGATCCCGATCGTGATCCCGGCCGCGCCCGAATGGTTCATGATAGCCATCTCGCCCGCGCCCGCTGGATGACCACCACGGGTTATCGCGAGCTCCTCCGCCCTCGCGTGTCATAAAGCAGGACACTCCCCCCGGTTGTGCGGGCATCGCGCCGCGCAGTTTTGGGGACTTCCGCCGCGCCTTGTCGGCGGCGACGCTTGGCGTGCAGGGGGCCACTCAGAGCGCGAACGAGGAGACGCGTATGGCCGAGCCGCCGGACTGGCGATTGCAGACAACCGAACGCGCGTTGAACCGGCTGGAGCGTCAAGGGTTCGCGTGGGAGTTTCTACGGCGGAATCCCGACTATCGCAGCGAGTACGATCGCTTGCGGAGCGCGCCGACGAGTCGGCTAGACGCTTCGCAAAGGAGCGCTCCCCCGCAATGGGGGTTACGCTTTCCTGCTCAACCCCGACCTCTCCGCTCATGAGACCGCGATTTATTGGCGGCCCGAACTAATCCCCAGCGTGCTGTTGCTTGAAGCTGCGCCGGCAGTGTTTCGAACGGCGCGACGGCTCGAACAACTCGACCTGACCCACGCCATGCTGCACACGCAGCCAGGCAGTGGACCTGCGATCCTACTAACCGATCCCGACGGTGATCATCATCTGGTCGCCTGCGCCATCGACCCCGCTCAGCCGCTCGCCGTGTTGCTGCCGCTCGACGACAACTTCCACATCCGCGCCGAAGCGGCGCTGCGATTCCAGCGCCGTCTATTCGGACGCGCCGCCGGCCCGCTGCCGCGCGCGCTCGCGCTCACGCCGCGTCACCGTCAACGGCTGGTGCGCATGGTGCGCGCGCTGGACGGCCGATCCTCAGGCGCCACGTACCGCGAAATCGCCGGCGTTCTGTTCGAGTCGCACCAGCAGTCCGCCACCGAATGGAAAACGTCGTCCATCCGCGCCCAGACGATCCGCTTGGTCAAGGATGGGCAGACGATGATGCACGGCGGCTATCTCCGCCTGCTTGCAGGCCGCTGACCCGCATTCCCTGGGGTACGCGCACGGAGGGGTCTCACTCCGTCATCCACCCGGACGCCGGTGGTTCGCCATCGTGATCGCTGCTTCGCCACCGCACGCCGACGGCGCGGTCGCAGCTCCGGAGGAGACCATGTCAGCAGCGCGACTCGACCCACCGCCACGCTATCTGCGCACGCCCGAGGCAGCGCGGTTCCTCGGCCTGTCGGGTCGCACGCTCGAGAAACATCGCACCTATGGCACCGGACCGGTCTATCGCAAGCTCGGCGGCCGCATCGTCTACGCCCTCGACGACCTCCAGGCCTGGGCGGATCGTGGCACGCGGCTGTCCACATCCGATCCAGGCCATGACGTTGTCCATCCCGCCAAGCCGCACGCCAGGCTCTCCCAAGGACCCGCCGCGCGACGCGGCGGCGGCGCGTCGTGATCGTCGCGCTGCTCAACCAGAAGGGTGGCGTCGGCAAGACGACGCTCGCGCTTCATCTCGCCGGCGAATGGGCTCGGCGAGGAAAGCGCGTCGTACTCATCGACGCCGATCCCCAAAGCTCGGCGCTCGACTGGTCGCAGCAGCGAGCGCGCGAAGGCCGCGAACGCCTGTCTGGTGTCGTCGGTTTGGCGCGCGATACGCTTCATAGCGAAGCGCCGGAACTGGCGCGAAGCGCCGACCATGTGGTGATCGACGGGCCGCCGCGTGTCGCCAGCTTGATGCGGTCCGCGCTGCTTGCCGCCGACCTGGTGCTGATCCCCGTACAGCCATCGCCTTTCGATGGCTGGGCGTCCGCGGAGATGCTCTCGCTGCTCGGCGAGGCGCGGATCTACCGCCCTCAGCTCGCCGCCCGCTTCGTGCTGAATCGCTGCGGAGCGCTAACCGTCATCGCGCGCGAGACGGCCGAGACGCTCGCCGATCACGATCCGCCGGTACTCACCAGCACCATCGGCCAGCGCGTCACCTTCGCCGACGCGGCACGTTCCGGCCGCCTCGTCTCCGAGATCACCGGGCACGGCCCGGCAGCGCGCGAAATCACCGCGCTGTGCGCCGAGCTCGGGAGGATCGCGCCATGACAGAGCGATCCCACAAACATGCCTTCACTGCACGTTCCGCCAATTCCGAGAGCTGGATCAAAGCCTCAGATCCGCGCCCCGTGCGGAGTGGCGGCGGCGCTGCGTTCACGGCGCGCCTCACCATCGACGTCACGCCCGACATGCGCGGCCAGATCAAGATCGCCGCGTTTCAGCGCGGCGTCACCGTCGCCGACATGCTGCGCGAACTCCTCACCCGCGAATTTCCTCCAGCCGAAGGAGGTACGCTATGAACGGCGCCCCTGACCTGCGTCGCGCGGCGACACCGACTGTGGTTGGTCTGACCCACGTCGAGCTGACCTGGCTTGAGAAGAAGGTCGAATACTGGATCAGGTTCGGCCAGGACGTCCACGAACAGATTCTCGACCGCCGTCGGCGCGTCGTCAGCTTCCCACCGCATAGCGTTTTCGCCTTCGTCCGTTGGGCGGCCAACGACTTCGGGACGATCATCTCACGCATCGACATCGTGCGCGCGATCTCGCCGGGCGAACCCTATCAGACGCTCCCCTTCGTGCGCCCCGGCGGCGACATTCTGCTGAAGGTGGAGAGCTGGCCAAAGGTCGACCGGGTCCTTCAAATCATCGACGCCATCGAGGCGATCGGCATCAATCCCGCCGAGGTCACGCCGCATCATTGGCGGCACGTTCACAATCGTCTTGCTGCCGGCCAAGAGCCGCGCAGGTACACGATCGAGCAGCACCGGGCCATCCTTCTGCGCCGGAAGGTCGCGCCATGACCCGCTTCGGCTACGTCATGACGACGTACTTCACCGTGATGCTGATCGGCGGCCTGTCGTTCATCCACATCACGCCTCGGCTGATCTGGAACGCGTCCGCCAGCACGCCTATCGGACTCTATTCGCTCGAGCGGTCGCCACGCCTTGAAGTGACGGACCTCGTCGCCGTCGAAGCCCCGGAGCCGCTCGCATCGTTACTCGCTGAGCGTGGCTACGCACCGCGCGGCGTCCCGCTCATGAAACGCGTCGCCGCCCTTCCCGGGCAGCAGGTCTGTCGCACCGGCGCACTCGTCACCGTCGACGGCATCGCCATAGGCGCAGCGCTGACGCGCGACCGTCTCGGCCGCGATCTGCCCGTCTGGCAGGGCTGCCGGCGCATCGCCGACGGCGAGATATTCCTCATGAACTGGTCCGTCGAGGACAGCCTCGACGGTCGCTACTTCGGTCCGATTTCCACCCGCTCGATCATCGGCCGCGCAACACCCGTGTGGACCGATGAAGACGGTAGCGGCCGCTTCGAATGGCGCGCCGCGACGCGGTGAACGACGCGCTTACCCGACCTCACCGCATAGCAAAGGAGTCTTCTCATGCCGCAGATCGGCGAATTCAAGCGCACAAAGAATGGCTACGCCGGACACATCCGCACGCTCTCGCTGGCCGCTGAAATCGTGCTCATCCCCGCTGAGCACACCGATGCCGAGAATGCGCCAGACTATCGTGTTCACCACGGCAACGACGATGGACCCGAGATCGGCGCCGGATGGAAGCGGACCGGTGAAAAGGCAGGCGATTATGTCTCCGTGCAGATCGATGATCCCACGTTGGCCCAGCCGATCCGCGCGAACCTGTTCCAATCGACCGAGGACAAATCCGCCTGGAACCTGCACTGGAATCGTCCGCCCAAGCGCGGCGAGCGGGACTGAACGATGTCTGGCCCGCGCCACCAAACTGTCGTCGGGCGGCCAAACGCCGTCCGACTGACAGCCTTCCTTCTCCTTTCCGGCCTGCTCCTCGCCGTGCCGCTCAGCGCCACAGCGAACGCGCAGAATGTACCGGCCACGCGCACGGTGCCGGCCCATCCGTTCGCGGCCTACATTGAGGAGGCCGCACAGCGTTTCGGCATCCCGGCTGCGTGGATTCGCGCCGTCATGCACGCGGAAAGCGCTGGCGATGTGCGTGCGATCTCCTCTGCCGGCGCGATGGGCCTGATGCAGATCATGCCGGATACCTGGGCGGAGCTGCGCGTCCGCCATAGGCTTGGGCGTGATCCGTACGATCCGCGCGACAACGTCCTGGCCGGCGCCGCGTACTTGCGCGAGATGTATGATCGCTACGGCTCGCCGGGTTTTCTTGCGGCCTACAATGCGGGACCAGGGCGCTACGAAGAGCATCTCGCGGGCCGCCCGTTGCCGGCCGAGACCCGCGCCTATGTGGCTGCGTTGCTCCCTTCCTTCGGCGGCGGTGACCTCCCCGGTGCAATCACCGTCGCCGCAGCCGATCCGCGCTCCTGGACTCGCGCGCCGTTGTTCATCACGCCTGCTGGCGGCATGACCGCTGTCGATCCAGCGCAGACGGAAAGCCCTCCGGACGACGCCTCGGCAGCAACTCCGGCGCGCGAGACTCCCGCAGTCGCGCCGCAATCCTCGGGCCTGTTCGTCGCGCGCTCGGATCGCGGAGGCGCGCGATGACGGCGCTTCACCCGGATCGTGGTCTGGCGGGTTCCAGCGCATCATGGAGTGCGTGGAGGGGGAAGCAGGGCAACACAACCGCACGATGGCAGGATAAAGGGGCGCGATGTGCGCCTTGGTTCGGGTGTGCTTTTTCAAGGACTTACGCAGCGATTTCGCGAGGTGCGCTTGCTCGGCGCAGCCTGCGGCTTCGGCGATTTCATAAGCAAATCAGCGCCATCGCGCGATGTGCGGGCGCGCGACCATGACCGACGAGAACGATTTCCGCATCCGGCCAGGGCGCATCCGCTCTACCGGCGCGCAGCGAGCCCGCCCGTTCATCGCGCAGGCGCTCGCCGCCGCCCAACGCGCGGGCGGATCGGTCTCCCGGAAAGGGGCGATCGGACCCGGCCACCGCTCCCGGTTCGGCCGGGGTCAGCGCGCGTCAGTGCAGGCCAACCGGCTCATCACCTCCCGTTCCCGCGGCGCCGTCGTCAAGGCGCGTGTGGTCCGCTACGGCGGACGCAACGCGCCGCTCGCAACCCACCTGAACTATCTGCGCCGCGAGGGCGTCACCCGAGACGGAGAGAAGGCCCTTTTGTTCGGCCCCGGCGCCGATGACGCTGACCCGAGGGCCTTCGCGGAGCGGTGCGAGAATGACCGGCATCATTTCCGGTTCATCGTATCGCCTGACGACGCCGTCGAAATGGCGGACCTCAAGACCTTCGCGCGCGATCTCATCGGGCAGATGGAGAAAGACCTCGGCACCAAGCTCGATTGGGTCGCCGTCGACCATTGGAACACCGAGCATCCCCACGTCCACCTGATCGTCCGCGGCGTGCGCGAGGATGGCGAGAACCTCGTCGTCTCCCGCGACTACATCAAGGAGGGGATGCGGGATCGGGCGCGGGATCTGATCACCCAAGAACTCGGACCGCGCACCGATCATGAAATCCGCCGCACGCTCGAGCGCCAAATCGACACGGAGCGCTGGACCAATCTTGATCGGCAGCTCGCCCGCGACAGCTACCGCACCGGCGTCGTCGACCTCGCGCCGCGGCCCGACCGCCAGCCCGACGAATTTCATGCGCTCAAAGTTGGACGCCTGCGAAAGCTTGAGTCCCTCGGCCTTGCCGATCAGATCGGTCCCGGCCAGTGGGCGATTTCGGAGAACGCCGAGACGACGCTGCGCCAGCTCGGTGAACGCGGCGACATCATTAAGCGCATCCATCGCGGCCTGACCGAACACGGCATCGAGCGCGGTGCGTCCAACTATGTGCTCGCCGGGGAAAGCCTGGACGATCCCGTCGTCGGCCGGCTGGTCGCCCGCGGTCTCGACGATGAGCTGAAAGGTACGGCCTATGCCGTGGTCGACGGCACGGACGGCCGCACCCATCACATTAAGCTGCCCGACCTCGACGCCGCCGGCGACAGCGCGCCCGGCTCCATCGTCGAACTGCGTAGGTTCGACGACGCGAAGGGGCAGCGTCGGGTCGCGATGGCAGTCCGGTCAGACCTCGCCATCGAGCAGCAGATCACGGCGAAAGGTGCGACTTGGCTTGATCGACAGGCGATCGCCCGCGAGCCGGTTGCGCTCGGCGGCGGGGGCTTCGGCGCGGAAGTGCGCGAAGCCCTGGACCGGCGCGCCGAACACCTGATCGGGCAAGGTCTGGCTGAACGTCAGAACCGCGGCGTCAGCTTCAGCCGCAACCTGATCGAGACGCTGCGCCGGCGCGAGCTGGACGCCGTGGGCGCCAAGCTCGCTGTAGAGAGCGGCCGCCCGTTCAATAAGGCCGCGGCGGGGGAATACGTCGCTGGCGCCTACCAGCGGCGCATCGCGCTCGCCTCCGGCCGCTTCGCGATGATCGATGACGGCCTTGGCTTCCAGCTCGTGCCCTGGTCGCCCTCACTCGAAAAGCAGCTCGGCCGTCATGTCTCCGGCCTCGCCCGAAACGACGGCGGCATCGATTGGAGCTTCGGCCGCAAACGGGGGCTGGGCCTGTGAACAGCGCGCCTCATCAAGAAAGGACTCCGCTATGTCGGCCACCAAAATCCTCTGGGGCCAAATCCTTGTCGTCTCCCTGATTGTGCTCGCCACCACCTGGGCCGCGACGCAGTGGACGGCATGGCAGCTCGGCTTCCAGCCGCAGCTCGGCCGGCCATGGTTCGAAGTGTTCGGCTTCCCAATCTACTATCCGCCGGCCTTCTTCTGGTGGTGGTACTTCTACGATGCCTATGCACCGCACGTTTTTGTCGAGGGCGCCTATATCGCGGCATCGGGTGGCTTCATCGCCGTCGCGGTCGCCATCGGCATGTCGGTCTGGCGTGCGCGCGAAGCCAAGAATGTCGAGACCTATGGCTCGGCGCGCTGGGCACGCGCCGATGAAGTCCGGGCGGGCGGCCTGCTTGGACCCGATGGTGTGGTGCTCGGCAAGTTCGACGGCGCCTATCTTCGTCATGACGGGCCTGAGCATGTGCTTTGCTTCGCCCCGACCCGCTCTGGCAAGGGTGTCGGCCTGGTGGTGCCGTCGCTGCTGACCTGGCCCGGCTCCGCGATCGTCCACGACATCAAAGGCGAGAACTGGCAACTCACCGCCGGGTTTCGCGCCCGGCATGGCCGTGTGCTGCTGTTCGACCCGACCAACGCGAAGTCCGCCGCCTACAATCCGCTTCTGGAAGTCCGTCGCGGCGAATGGGAAGTCCGCGACGTCCAGAACATCGCCGACATCCTGGTCGACCCGGAAGGCAGCCTGGAAAAACGCAATCATTGGGAAAAGACCAGCCACGCGCTGCTGGTCGGCGCGATCCTCCACGTCCTCTATGCCGAGGCGGACAAGACGCTGGCGGGCGTCGCCGCTTTCTTGTCCGATCCCAAACGGCCGATCGAGTCGACGCTCGCGGCCATGATGAAGACCGCGCATCTCGGCGATGCCGGACCCCATCCGGTGATCGCCAGCGCTGCGCGTGAGTTGCTCAACAAATCCGACAACGAGCGCTCGGGCGTCCTTTCGACCGCCATGTCATTCCTCGGCCTCTATCGCGATCCAGTGGTGGCCGAGGTGACGCGCCGCTGCGATTGGCGCATCACCGACATCGTCGGCGGAGCGCGGCCGTCGACGCTCTATCTCGTAGTGCCGCCATCCGACATAGCGCGCACCAAGCCGCTGATCCGCCTGATCCTCAATCAGGTCGGACGCCGATTGACAGAAGATCTCAACGCCAAAGGGCGGCGGCATCGGCTGCTGCTCATGCTCGACGAGTTTCCCGCGCTGGGGCGGCTCGACTTCTTCGAGTCCGCGCTCGCCTTCATGGCGGGCTACGGACTGAAGAGCTTCCTCATCGCACAGTCGCTCAATCAGATCGAAAAGGCTTATGGCCCCAACAACTCCATTCTCGATAACTGCCATGTGAGGATCAGCTTCGCTACCAACGACGAGCGCACCGCCAAACGGGTTTCCGACGCGCTCGGGACGGCGACCGAGATGCGCGCGATGCGCAACTACGCCGGACACCGGCTCAGCCCGTGGCTCGGCCATTTGATGGTGTCGCGCTCGGAGACCGCGCGCCCGCTGCTGACGCCGGGCGAGGTGATGCAGCTCCCGCCCGCCGACGAGATCGTCATGGTCGCCGGCACGCCGCCGATCCGTGCGAAGAAGGCGCGCTACTTCGAGGACCGCCGCTTTCAGGAACGCGTCCTGCCGCCGCCGGCGCTTGCGAAGCCAGCCGCGGGAAAGCCGGACGATTGGAGCGCCATGCCGTTGCCGTCGGGGCCGTTGCTCGATCCAGCCGCCGCGCAGGACGGCACGGGTGACGACGACTCGACCGGCTCGGAGCGTCGTCAGCAACCCGAGCTGACGACGGCGAGGACAGTCGAGAAGAAGGCGCCGATCGGCAACGAGTTCGATGTCGATGGCGCCGATGATGCCGATGACGACGCCGCCCGCGCGGGCCGGCTGAACGAGGTCATGCAGGGCGTCGCGCGGCAAGTCTCGCTCGATCCCAACGACGGGATGGACCTCTGAGCGTGGCGATCATGAAGATTCCGAAGAAGCAGCGCCTCTCGGTCTATCTCGATCCAGACATCATGAAGGCGCTGGCTGCTTATGCCGCGCGCCGCGACCAATCGCGATCTCTGATCGCTGAAGCAGCCATTGCATCCTTCCTCTCGCCGGACGCGGCCGAGCGTCAGGAAGCGGCGACCACCAAGCGGCTGGATCAGCTCGATCGGCGCATGACGCGCATGGAACGCGACCTCGGCATTTCCGTCGAAATGCTCGCGGTGTTCGTCCGCCACTGGCTTACCACCAATCCGCCATTGCCGGAGCCTGCCCAGGCGGCCGCACGCGCACAGGCGGGCGAGCGGTACGACGCCTTCGTCGCCGCGCTCGGTCGGCGACTCGCCAAGGGGCCGAAGGTGCGCGAGGAGATTTCCGAAGACGTGTCGGGCATCCCGGGCGCGGAATAATCATCGCGCGCGGCGTCGCAAGAGTCCGGCATTTCCGCCGCGTCCCTGTCTTTCTACGCCAGAGCACTACGACCCCATTCTGCTTGTTGTCATGCCCTGATTTCTGCCTCTTCTACTGATCCCCGATCCAGGGCCGCGTGTTTGCGGTCCCGCGCAGAACGGGGACGACACTGTGGTTTCTCACCAGCAATCAGAGGCGATCCTGCGAGGCGCGCGCATGTTGCGCACCGCCCTCGGCCCCGCCATCGCCGGATTTCTGGAAGACCCGTCGATCGTCGAGGTGATGCTCAATCCCGATGGGCGGCTCTGGATCGACCGGTTGTCCGAGGGGCTCTCCGACACTGGAGAGCGGCTGTCGCCCGCCGATGGCGAGCGCATCGTCCGCCTCGTCGCGCATCATGTCGGCGCCGAGGTTCATTCCGGTTCACCGCGGGTTTCGGCCGAGCTTCCCGAGACGGGGGAGCGGTTCGAAGGCCTGCTGCCTCCTGTCGTCGCGGCCCCGGCGTTCGCGATCCGCAAACCTGCCGTCGCCGTCTTCACGCTCGCTGACTACGTCGCCGCCGAGATCATGTCCGCTGAACAAGCGGAACTGCTCCGTCGCGCCGTCGCGGACCGCCGCAACATCCTCGTCGCCGGTGGCACCTCGACCGGCAAGACGACGCTCACCAACGCGCTGCTCGCCGAGGTGTCCAAGACCTCCGACCGCGTCGTGCTGATCGAGGACACCCGCGAACTGCAATGCGCCGCGCCCAACCTCGTGGCCATGCGCACCAAGGACGGCGTCGCATCGCTGTCCGATCTCGTCCGCTCCTCGCTTCGCCTGCGCCCCGATCGCATTCCAATCGGCGAAGTCCGCGGCGCCGAGGCGCTGGATCTACTGAAGGCATGGGGCACGGGTCATCCGGGCGGCATCGGCACCATCCACGCCGGCACTGCGATCGGCGCGCTGCGCCGGCTCGAACAGCTCATTCAGGAAGCCGTCATCACGGTCCCGCGCGCGCTGATCGCCGAGACCATCGATCTCGTCGCGGTGCTCAGCGGCCGCGGCTCGACCCGTCGCCTCGCCGAACTCGCCCGCGTCGAAGGCCTTCAGCCGGACGGCGACTACCGCGTCATCCCCGCAACCCAGCCCGTCTCAGGAGACCCCGCATGATCCGCCATGCCCCGCGCATTCGTCGTCATATCGCGACGGCCGTGTCCGTCACCGTCGTCAGCATGATGCTGGCGCCCGCCGCATATGCTTCCGGCTCGTCCATGCCTTGGGAAGCGCCGCTGCAGTCGATCCTCGAATCCATCGAGGGACCTGTGGCCAAGATCATCGCCGTGATGATCATCATCATTACAGGGCTAACGCTCGCCTTCGGCGATACGTCAGGGGGCGCGCGGAAGCTGATCCAGATCGTCTTCGGCCTGTCGATCGCCTTCGCCGCGTCGAGCTTCTTCCTGTCCTTCTTCTCCTTCGGCGGCGGAGCGCTCGTTTGATGACGAGCCTGATCGACAGCGCCGGCGACGTGCCGGGCTACGCCGTCCCGGTCCATCGCGCGCTCACCGAGCACATCCTGCTCGGCGGCGCGCCGCGTTCGATTGCCATCCTCAACGGGACGCTGGCGGCGGCGCTAGGCCTCGGCCTGCGTCTCTGGCTGGTCGGTCTCGCGCTCTGGGCGATCGGGCATTTCGCGGCCGTATGGGCGGCGAAGCGCGATCCGCAATTCGTCGACGTGGTGCGCCGTCACCTGCGCATCCCCGGCCATCTGAGCGCGTGAGGCCCCGATGATGAACCTCGCCGAATATCGCCGGACCTCGACCCGCCTCGCGGATTTCCTGCCCTGGGCCGCGCTCGCGGGCGAGGGCATCGTCCTCAACAAGGACGGCAGCTTCCAACGCACCGCTCGCTTTCGCGGTCCCGACCTCGACTCTGCGGTGCCGGCCGAACTCGTCGCCGTCGCCGGCCGGCTCAACAACGCCTTCCGCCGGCTCGGCTCGGGATGGGCGATTTTCGTCGAAGCGCAGCGCCATGGCGCCGGCGCCTATCCGGCGAGCCGCTTTCCCGAGGCCGCGTCCGCCCTGGTCGACGCCGAACGCAAAGCCGATTTCGAGGAAGACGCCTCGCACTTCGAGTCCAGCTACTTCCTGACCTTCGTCTACCTGCCGCCGGCCGAGGACGCCGCCCGCGCCGAAAGCTGGCTCTATGAAGGCAAGGCCGACAACGGTCTTGACCCACATGAGGCGTTACGCGGCTTCGCTGATCGCACCGATCGCGTGCTCCAGCTCGTCGAGAACTTCATGCCGGAATGTGCATGGCTCGATGACGGCGAGACGCTGACTTATCTTCATTCGACCGTCTCGACCAAACGCCATCGTGTGCGCGTGCCCGAGACGCCCATGTATCTCGATGCGCTGCTGGCCGATCAGCCGCTCACCGGCGGATTGGAGCCGCGCCTCGGCGACAAGCATCTCCGCATCCTGACCATCGTCGGCTTTCCGACCGCGACCACGCCCGGGCTGCTCGATGACCTCAACCGGCTCGCCTTCCCGTATCGCTGGTCGACGCGCGCCGTCCTTCTCGACAAGACCGACGCCACCAAGCTGCTCACCAAGATCCGCCGGCAATGGTTCGCCAAGCGCAAGAGCATCATGGCGATCCTGAAGGAGGTGATGACCAACGAGGCGTCGGTCCTCGTCGACACCGATGCGGCGAACAAGGCGGCCGATGCCGATCTCGCGCTTCAGGAACTCGGCGCCGACTATGCCGGTCAGGCCTATGTCACCGCGACGGTCGCCGTCTGGGACGCCGATCCACGCATCGCCGCCGAGAAGCTGCGCCTGGTGGAGAAGATCGTTCAGGGCCGCGACTTCACCGCGATGGCTGAGACGATCAACGCCGTCGACGCCTGGCTTGGCTCGCTGCCCGGCCATGTCTACGCCAACGTCCGGCAACCGCCGATCTCGACGCTCAATCTCGCCCACATGATTCCGCTGTCGGCGGTGTGGGCGGGGCCGGAGCGGGACGAGCATTTCGGGCAACCCCCCTTGCTTTATGGCAGGACCGAAGGCTCGACCCCGTTCCGGTTTTCCCTTCATGTCGGCGATGTCGGTCACACGCTCGTCGTCGGACCGACGGGCGCCGGCAAATCCGTGCTCCTGGCGCTGATGGCGCTCCAGTTCCGGCGCTATCCCAACTCACAGGTTTTCGCCTTCGACTTCGGGGGAAGCATCCGAGCCGCGGCGCTCGCGATGGGCGGTGACTGGCACGATCTCGGCGGCGGTTTGACCGAGGGCGTGGCCGACAGCGTGTCGCTGCAACCGCTCTCCGGCATCCACCACGTGCCGGAACGCGCGTGGGCGGCGGATTGGATCGTCGCCATCCTGCAGCGCGAGGGCGTGACGATCGAGCCGGAGGTGAAGGAATACATCTGGACTGCGCTGACCTCGCTGGCGAGCGCGCCCGTCGGCGAACGCACGCTCACCGGACTGGCCGTCCTCCTTCAATCGAACGATCTCAAACAGGCGCTCCGGCCCTATTGCGTCGGCGGCGCCTGTGGCCGGCTGCTCGACGCCGAGAACGAGCATCTTGGCGAAGCCTCTGTGCAGGCGTTCGAGACCGAGGGCCTGATTGGCACCGGCGCCGCACCGGCCGTGCTCGCCTATCTCTTCCACCGCATCGAGGACCGCCTTGACGGCAGCCCCACGCTGCTCATCGTCGATGAAGGCTGGCTGGCGCTCGACGACGAGGATTTCGCTGGTCAGCTCCGCGAGTGGCTGAAGACACTGCGCAAGAAGAACGCCTCCGTCGTCTTCGCCACCCAATCGCTTTCCGACATCGACAGCTCGGCGATCGCGCCCGCCATTGTCGAAAGCTGCCAGACCCGGCTGCTGCTGCCGAACGAGCGCGCGATCGAGCCGCAGATCACCGCGATCTACCGTCGCTTCGGACTCAACGACCGCCAGATCGAGATCCTCGCCCGCGCGATGCCGAAGCGCGACTACTACTGCCAATCCCGGCGGGGCAACCGGCTCTTCGAGCTCGGTCTGTCCGAGGTGGCGCTGGCGCTGTGCGCCGCTTCCTCGAAGACCGATCAAGCCGCCATCGAACGCGTCATCGCCGAACATGGACGCGAGGGCTTTCTGCCGGCCTGGCTGCGGCTGCGTGGCGTCGCCTGGGCCGCCGACCTCATCCCCAACCTTAACAACCTGGAGACACAGCCATGATCTTCCGTCGCTCACGCGCGGCGCTTCTTGCCGCGTCGATCCTTTCCATTCCCGTGGCGATGTCGCCCGTGATGGTCCAGCCGGCGTCCGCGCAATGGATCGTCTACGATCCAACGAACTACGTGCAGAATGTGCTCTCAGCGGCTCGCGCGCTGGAGCAGATCAACAACCAGATCAGCTCGCTTCAGAACGAAGCGACGATGCTGATCAACCAGGCGCGCAACCTCGCAAGCCTGCCTTACTCCTCGCTTCAACGCCTGCAGCAGTCCGTGCAGCGGACGCAACAGCTCCTCGGCCAGACGCAGCGCATCGCCTACGACGTCCAGCAAATCGACCAGGCGTTCACATCGACTTACGGCAATGCGTCGATGTCGGCGTCCGACCAGCAGCTCGTCGCGCAAGCGCGCGAGCGCTGGCAGAACACCGTCGGCGGCTTGCAGGACGCCATGCGGGTGCAGGCCGGCGTCGTCGGCAACATCGATACCAACCGCGCCGAGATGTCGGCGCTCATCGGCCAAAGCCAGGGCGCGACCGGCGCCTTGCAGGCGGCGCAGGCCGGCAATCAGCTCCTCGCGCTCCAGGCCCAGCAGCTCGCCGATCTCACGGCCGTCGTCGCTGCGAACGGACGGGCCCAGGCGCTGACCGAAGCCGAGCGCGCGGCGGCTGCCGAGCAGGGTCGCGAGCAGCGCCGCCGCTTCCTGACCCCCGGCAGCGGCTATCAGCCCGGCAACGCCCGCATGTTCCCGAATGGCAACTAAGGCCCCTCGCGAGGATCAGGTCATGGACGGCAAGCTCCTGGCGCGCCTCGGCGCCGTCGTCTTCGTCGCCGTCGCCATCACCGCGACGGCGATCGAGATGACCCGGAACGAGGAACAACCGCACGGCCAAGCGTCACGGCCAAGCGAAGACGCGCCGACGGATCCTCTGCGCGAGGCGCAGCGGCGGTGCCAACTGCTTGGCGAGGCCGCCGCGCGCGATGCCGAATGCCTGCGCACCTGGGCCGAAACCCGCGACCGATTCCTCGGCATTACGCCCGCACCAGCGCGGACATCGCCGCAGCATGACGACGGGCGGTGATCCATGGGCGGCACCGGCGTCATCGACCAATTCCTGGAGGTCTTCACCCGCTATATCGATAGCGGCTTTGGCCTGCTCGGCGGCGAGGTGGCGTTCATCGCCACGACGCTGATCGTCATCGACGTGACCTTGGCCGCACTGTTTTGGAGTTGGGGCGCCGACGACGACATCATGGCGC
The DNA here is from genome assembly GCF_046156265.1 of Pseudoxanthobacter sp. M-2. Taxonomy (NCBI): domain Bacteria; kingdom Pseudomonadati; phylum Pseudomonadota; class Alphaproteobacteria; order Hyphomicrobiales; family Segnochrobactraceae; genus Pseudoxanthobacter; species Pseudoxanthobacter sp. M-2. The sequence goes on along the minus strand of NZ_JAWDIR010000004.1, from coordinate 5,375 downwards.
GCCTGGTCAAGAAGACGCTGTTCGTCGGCGTCTTCGCCTACATCATCGGCAACTGGAATAGCCTCGCGCGCATCGTGTTCGAGAGCTTCGCGGGGCTGGGCCTGAAAGCGTCAGGCACCGGATTCACCGTCGAAGATCTCATGCGCCCCGGCCGCGTTGCGCAGACTGGCCTCGATGCCGGCCGACCGCTGCTCGATTCGATCTCCAACCTGATGGGCTGGATCGCCTTCTTCGAGAACTTCATCCAGATCGCCTGCCTGCTGTTCGCCTGGGCCCTGGTGCTGCTTGCCTTCTTCATTCTCGCCATCCAGCTCTTCGTCACTCTGATCGAGTTCAAACTGACGACGCTTGCCGGCTTCGTGCTGATCCCCTTCGGCCTGTTCGGCAAATCCGCGTTCATGGCCGAACGCGTCCTCGGCAACGTCATCTCGAGCGGCATCAAGGTGCTGGTCCTCGCCGTCATCATCGGCATCGGCTCAACCTTGTTCTCCCAGTTCACCGCCGGTTTCGCTGGCCAGACGCCGACGATCGACCAGGCCATGGCGATCGTGCTCGCCGCGCTGTCACTGCTCGGACTCGGCATCTTCGGTCCTGGCATCGCCAACGGCCTCGTCTCCGGCGGTCCGCAGCTGGGCGCGGGCGCCGCGGTCGGAACCGGACTCGCGGCGGGCGGGGCTCTGGTCGCGGCCGGCGCGGCGGGCGGAATGGCCCTGCGCGGCGGCGGCGCCGCTCTTTCCGGAACCGCTGCGGCCGCGCGCGGTGGCGCGGCGATGGCAGGTGGCGCTTCGACGGCCTACAGCCTCGGCGCCGCTGGCCAGTCGGGCGCGTCTGCCGTCGGGTCTGGACTCAGTGGCGTTGCTCGCGCCGCTGGCGCGGCCGCCACGTCACCCCTGCGTCGCGCGGCCTCCCAGGCAGCAGACAGCATGAAGTCGAGCTTCTCCGAGGGCGCCAAATCCGCGTTCGCGGCCACCGGCGGCACGTCGACCATGGGCACGATCGGTGGAAGCGCGGCCGAGGCTGCGTCACCCGTTGCGGCTGACGGACCGCCGGCCTGGGCCCAGCGCATGAAGCGCTCACAAGCCCTGAGCCACGGTGTGACGGCCGCCGCCCACGCCGTTCGCAGCGGCGACAGCCATGGCGGCGGCTCCTCCATCAACCTCTCCCAAGGCGATCGCTGATGTTCAAAAGACCTTCTACTCACTACGGCAAAGCACCAGAACCCGAGACGCCATATCAGCGCGCCGCTCAGGTCTGGGACGAGCGTATCGGCGCCGCGCGCGTCCAGGCGAAGAATTGGCGGCTCATGGCCTTCGGTTCTTTGGTCCTGTCCGCCAGCTTTGCGGCGGCGCTGGTCTGGCAATCGGCCCGCGGCACGATCGTGCCATGGGTTGTGCAGGTCGACCGGCTCGGCCAGGCGCAGGCGGTGGCGCCAGCGGTCGCCGACTATCGTCCGACCGATCCCCAGATCGCCTTTCATCTCGCACGCTTCATCGAGCAGGTGCGCTCGATTCCGTCCGACGCCATCATCGTTCGGCAGAACTGGCTGCGCGCCTACGATTTCACGACGGATCGCGGCGCCATGGCGCTCAACGACTACGCGCGATCGAACGACCCCTTCACCAAGGTCGGCCGGCAGCAGGTCGCCGTCGACGTCTCCAGCGTCATCCGGGCTTCGCCCAACAGCTTCCGCGTCGCATGGGCCGAACGCCGGTACGAGAATGGCCAGCTCGCCGAGACGACCCGCTGGACCGCCATCCTCACCATCGTCGTGCAGGTGCCCCGCAACGCCGACCGGCTGCGCGCCAACCCGCTCGGAATCTACGTCAACGCCATCAACTGGTCACGGGAGCTTGGGCAATGAAACCGTCTTTCCGTAAAGCCGGCGACCCGGCTTTCCGCACTTCCACACTTGCGATTTTGCTCTGCACGTCGGCGCTCGCCGGCTGCGCCACGGCGAACAGGCCGCCGGAGATCTCCTACGACAACGCCGTCCCTGCGGCGCTAAGCGCTGATCCTCCGGCGCCCGTGCGCGTGGTCGAAATCCCGAGGCCGCTCCCACTGCCCGGGCAACTGCAGCCCGTTGAATCGACGCGCCGACCGCCGGAGCCGGCCGAGCCCACAGCGCGCGTCAACCAGGCCAATGCCGCCGCGCGCGTTCAGCCCGTCCGCGACGGCTTCATCAACGCCATGCAGGTTTATCCCTATACGGGCGGCGCGCTCTATCAGGTTTACACCGCCGTCGGCCAGATCACCGACATCGCCCTCCAGCCGGGCGAACAATTGGTCGGCTCCGGCCCGGTCGCCGCTGGCGACACCGTGCGGTGGATCATCGGCGACACGGTGAGCGGTTCGGGCGCCACCCAACAAGTCCACATCCTGGTCAAGCCGACCCGCGCCGACTTGATGACGAATCTCATCATCAACACCAATCTGCGCACCTATCACATGGAGCTGCGCTCGACCGAACGCACCTATATGGCTTCGGTGTCCTGGCAGTATCCGCAGGATCAGCTCATCGCGCTGCGCCGCCAGAACGCGCAGGCCGAGGCCAGCAGTCCCGTCGCCACCGGCGTCGACCTCGCCAACATCAATTTCCGCTATGCCATCGAAGGCGATCGTGCGCCGTGGCGGCCACTGCGCGCCTACGATGATGGACGCCAGGTCTTCATCGAGTTTCCGCGTGGCATCGGTCAGGGCGAGATGCCGCCGCTGTTTGTGGTCGGTCCGGAGGGCAACACCTCCGAGCTCGTGAATTACCGCGTCCGCGCCAACTACATGATCGTCGACCGCCTGTTCGCGGCCGCCGAGCTACGCTTCGGCGCCGGCGACCGCCAGAAGCGCGTTCGCATCGTCCGCACTGACGGGAGGCCGACGTCGTGAGCGATCCTGCAACCCGGAAAGAGGAAGACGATGCGCCGCTGACCGGGTCGGCCAGCGACGCGGCCGACCCGATGCGGCTCCGTGGTGAGGCGCCGCGTGTCACGCGGCTCTCGCGCAAGGTGCTTGCCGGCATCGGTCTTGTCGCGAGCGTGGGCATTGGCGGCGCGCTCATCTATGCGCTCCAAACACGCGACAGCGGCAAGTCCGCCGAGGAACTCTATTCGACCGACAATCGCTCGACCGCTGACGGCCTTGCCGGATTGCCACGAGACTACAGCAGCGTCCCGCAGCTTGGTCCGCCGCTCCCGGGGGATCTAGGGCGACCCATCCTGGGCGCGCAGAATCGTGGCCAGCCGTTGCCGAGCCAGCCCAATCCTGGCCTTAGCGCTGAGGAGCAGCGCCGTCTGCAGGAGATCGAGACCGCCCGCGTCAGCAGGCTTTTCACCGGGACAGAGAACCGGCCCATGGCGTCGACGGGCTCCGGCGGCGCGACGATCGCGCCACCGCCGGCGCCTGATTTGGCCGGTCTCGGGCTAGCGCCACAGCCTGCCACGCCGTCGGCCGAGGATCGGCAGCTCGCATTCCTCAATGCGGCGGCCGATCGGCGCACCGTCGCACCGGATCGCGTCGCCGCGCCAGCGTCGCCGAACATCCTGCAGGCGGGCGCGGTCATCTCCGCTGCGCTCATCACAGGCATACGCTCTGACCTTCCCGGCCAAATCACCGCACAGGTGACGGAGAACATCTACGACAGCCCGACAGGCCGCATCCTCCTGGTGCCGCAAGGCACGCGGATCATCGGTCAGTACGACAACAACGTTCAGTTCGGCCAACGCCGTGTGCTGCTGGTCTGGAATCGGCTGATCTTCCCGAACGGCCGCTCGATCGTCCTCGAGCGTCAGCCCGGCGCCGACGCTGAAGGCTATGCGGGCCTTCAGGATGGCGTCGATTATCATTGGTGGGACCTGGCCAAGGCGGCGGGGCTGTCCACGCTGCTGAGCATCGGCGCCGAGCTTGCCACTAATGACGACGACCGCCTGATCCAGGCGATCCGTAACGGTGGGCAGGACACCATCAACGATGCCGGCCAGCAGATCGTGCGCCGCCAGCTCAACGTCGCGCCGACACTCACGATCCGGCCGGGCTTTCCGGTTCGCGTCATCGTCACGCGAGACTTGGTGCTCGAACCCTATGGAGGTTAAGCGATGGCCAAACTCAAGCTAGGGGCGCTCGAAGACGACAAGCCGGTGAAACTCTCGGTGGAATTGTCCGCTGCTCTTCACCGCGATCTCATCGCATACGCGGAGATCCTTGGCCGCGAAAGCGGCAAAGTCGTCGAGCCCGCCAAGCTCGTCGCACCGATGCTCGCGCGCTTCATGTCAACTGATCGGGGGTTCGCGAAACTCCGCCACGCGGCCCGTTCCCGCTCGCAACCGGCGGGCAGCGCTCCTCCAAAAGCCGGATGAAATGCTCCACTGCAGGGTTGTCGTCGTGGCCCTTCCAATAGGCGCGATAGACGATATGAGTCGAGCCATTGCCGTCGCGCGCTTCACGATGGACCACGCCCGCATAGTTGGCGCCCATGCAGGCTTCGCACATCACGCTGACGCCGCAGCCAGCGCCGACCAGGCTCTTGATATTCTCCAGACTAACATCGTGCCGAACGACCTTAGGCAGATCGCCGGGAGAAGCCAGCTTCGCAACAAGGATATCATAGATCTCCGGGCCGGGATCGCGCTCGCACAAGAGGAACCGCTCGCGCTTCAAGTCAGTCCAGTAGACAATCTCGTTGGCGGCGAGAGGATGGTCCTGAGGCAGGGCAACGATAATGCGCTCGCTCCACAGCATCATCGAGCGGTTGCCGTCCAGTGCGGGCTCGCCGGTAACGATGGCGATGTCGATTTTGCCGTTCTCGATTCCCTCGGACAGTCGTGCCCGCGAGCCTTCGACCGTGCTGATGTGCACCTGCGGAAAGCGCCGAGAATACTCGACAAGCGTGGCGCGGAGATTGCCCGCCGACAACGACGTATAGAATCCGATTGTGATGTGTCCGGCTTCGCCCCGCCCCACCGCCTTGACGCCATCGATCACAACCTCCAGCTCGTGGAGGACGCGCCGCGCTCCGTGAACGAAGTCGCGCCCAGCCGAGGTCGGTCGCACGCCGCCATTGGTTCGCTCGAAAAGCTTAACGCCGAGTTGATCCTCTAGATGCCTGATCCGGCGGCTCAGATTGGATTGCTTGAGTGCGAGCGAGTCCGCCGCCTTGCGGAAGCTGCCATGGTGTGCCGCCGCCTCGGCATAGCGCAGGTGCTTTAGGTCAATCGGCACGAAAGCAGTCGTTTCGCTGCGCGGAAACAGCGCTGTCGAAGAACGCACCGCGTTCCGCATACATCGGAAACGCTCGGTCGACGTCGTCTACGCATTTCATCATCTCTGTGACGCTCCTCAGGCAGTTCGATTTTCGCCCCCCCGATGGCTACCGGACTTGGAGACTA